>JBGUJU010000241.1:0-1757 GCA_045114065.1 Sodaliphilus sp. | reverse complement strand
TTGTTCTCAGTGGTCTGGAAACTCTCGTTGGGGTCCCAGGAGAAGCAGTTCAGATTCAGGCAGTCGTTCCAGTCGGCGCGGCCGATGAGGGGCAGACTGTGGGGCCCTAGGTTATTGACCACGTGGTTGAATGACACCTGCAGGTGTTCAAACAGCGTGACCTCGGTGCCCGGCTGGTTGTCAAACGGAACCATCTCGTCGAGAATCGAGAAGTCACCCGTTTCTTTGATATAGGCCACGGTGCCGAAGATGAGCCAGCAGGGATCATCATTGAAGCCGCCGCCGATGTCGTTGTTGCCGCGCTTAGTCAATGGCTGATACTGATGATAGCAGCCGCCGTCGGGAAACTGTGTCGAGGCGATGTCGATGATGCGCTCACGGGCACGCTCGGGGATGAGGTGTACAAAGCCCACGAGGTCCTGGTTGCTGTCGCGGAATCCCATGCCGCGACCGATGCCGCTCTCGAAGAAAGAGGCTGAGCGTGACATGCAGAAGGTGACCATGCACTGATATTGGTTCCAAATATTGACCATGCGGTCGAGTTTATCGTTCCCGGTGCGTGCTGTGTAGATATTGAGCAGGTTGTCCCAATAGTTGCACAGCTCGGCAAAAGCAGCATCCACCTTTTCGCTGGTGTCGAAGCGTGCCATCATTGCCTTGGCCTGAGTCTTGTTGATGACCTGCGGAGCGATGAATTTCTCCTCTTGCTTGTTCTCGACATAGCCCAACAGGAAGATAAAGTCACGGCTTTCGCTGGGCTGCAGTTCCACCTCGATGTAGTGCGAAGCGATGGGGCTCCAGCCGTGGGCATGGCTGTTGCGCGGACGGCCTTCGATGACGGCATCAGGATTGGCAAACTCATTATAGAGGCCGACGAACGTCTCACGGTCGGTGTCAAAGCCTTGGATTGGGACGTTCACACCGTAGAATGCGTAGTGATTGCGGCGCTCGCGGTATTCGGTCTTGTGGTAGATCACCGAGCCCTCGATTTCGACCTCACCGGTCGAGAAGTTGCGCTGGAAGTTCTCCATGTCGGTCGCTGCATTCCACAGGCACCACTCGGCAAAGGAGAACAATTTGAGGCGCTTCACCTCATTGCTATTGTTGGTGAGCGTGAGCTTCTGCACCTCGGCCCATGTGTGCAGGGGCACAAAGAATAGCACCGATGCCTCGACACCGTTCTTGCTGCCCGTGATGCGGGTGTAGTTCATGCCATGACGACACTCGTAGCTGTCGAGCGGCGTCTTGCAGGGCTTCCATCCCGGATTCCACACGGTGCCGCCATCGTTGATGTAGAAGTAGCGGCCGCCGTTGTCCATAGGCACGCCGTTGTAGCGGTAGCGTGTCAAGCGGCGGAACTTGGCATCCTTATAGAAGGAATAGCCGCCCGCCGTGTTGGAAATCAGTGAGAAGAAATCCTCGTTGCCCAGGTAGTTGATCCAGGGCCACGGCGTCTGCGGGTCGGTGATGACATATTCGCGGTGTTGGTCGTCAAAGTGACCGTATCTTTTGTTATCCATATCTTATAATTATTGTTCGAAATTGCGTTCCATGATTTCAAGACACATGCGCGAGTTGTGATAAGGGCATTTCCAGAAACCCGCCTTGTCGTCGCGGCGGTTGATGTTGCCCTGGGCATCGCGGCTCCAGAACCATTCGCCGCCCTCGCGGTCGATGAGGTTGTCCTTGATGTATTGCCAGCAGTGCAGCGCCTTTTGCAGCGCGCTCTCGTCGCCGAAGTGCTGATACAGGTTAAT
>JBGUJU010000240.1:0-23231 GCA_045114065.1 Sodaliphilus sp. | reverse complement strand
GCCGCGAGCGGGACTCGAACCCGCGACCTTTTCGTTACGAATGAAATGCTCTACCGACTGAGCTATTGCGGCTTGGTGCACTGCGATAATTTGCAATGCGGGTGCAAAGGTAGCACTATTTTTTCAATCCCACAAACTTTAATCAACAATTTGTTTGCTGTAGGTCATTTTGATTTTGGTCTTATCCAGCAATAGTCGAGCAATCGCGGGCCGCGACACCATGGGCGAAATCTTGGTCACCACATTGGTTGAGCCACCTCCATAGTAATAGGAAGACTGGTAAGTGTAATCGGTCACGTCAACGGGTGTGATGGTGAAATTAAAGTCGTCCTCGGTGGCGATGCCGCCCTGATTCTTGATGATGTTGATGACATAGTCACGCAGTCCGGTAAAGACATATTCCTTACTATACCTGTTATAGACAGCGTAGAACGAGTCCTTGTTGTTGGCAAGACTGTCGCCATTGATAAAGTTGTCCTTCTTGGACGTCTTGACCATGAGCAGATAGGTGGGCGGCTGGATATTGTACTCGGTCAGAGGCACACTCACTGGCAATGTCAGGGTCACCGTGTTGATAATGGACTGGTTGTTGCCGATGTTGGACTTGTACTTGTCGATGATATCCTGGATGGGGAAACGCAACTGGACCTCATAGCCTGCAGGAGCAACGACGAGCGCCTGTCCCTGGGCAACCATCGAGGTGATGGCGTCATCGATATCATAGTGGATGATATTGTTGGAAATCACCTCGGGAGTAGAGGCCAGATAGGACTGCGCCTTGGAATAAACCGTATCCTTTTCTTCAGTCAGTTGTTCGCGCTGGCGATAGTACACGTCCAGCTCGATAGCCTTGAGGTTTACCACATGGCCGCTTCCATAGCTATTGTTGATATAGATGCCAGGGAAGATGTCACTGAAACGTTTGGGACTGGAGAACGTGGACGGGTCATTCTTATAAGCAGTGAACAGTTCACGGCCCAGTTCCACAGGCATGGGAACCGAGATGACGCGCACCGTGTCATACTGAGCGCTACCGGTCACATAGGACGTGGATATCTCCATCCAGCCCGACATGGGCGAGTAGGACTCGCTGGCGAGCAAGTCGCCGCTGTCATAGTATCCAGTCGGATCAAAGTCACTATAGATGGGACTAGGCAAAGTCCTGTTCAGGCGATAGACGTTCAGTCGCATGGGAGCCAGGGAGTCGCCAGTGAAACCTGCGCGATAAGGCATACGCAGCTTCAGTCGGCACGAGTCAATCAATTCGGCACGCACACCAGTGGTATCAATACTGATGGCAGGCATCCATGATGTCACCGCCTCGGCATACAGCTTGCCGAATCCGTCGGCCTGCAACGAGCCCAGCATCTTGGTGCTGGTGCGCATCTGCACGCGGTCATTGCGCACCGAGTGACCCGTGATGACAAATGATGAATCTTCAATGATTGACGAGACGCTATCGGTAATGCTCACGCCGATGGTCTCGTCGGTGCATGCGTACAGGCCGAGCAGCATGCTCGCTGCCAGTATCACATAGAAAAGATGTTTCATATTCTCGAAATGAAATAAACGATTTAAGAATATAGAAAATGCGGGAGACAGACGTCAGTCGAACAGCGACCCATAGAACTGCGTTACCTGGGTGACATCGTCATTGTCACCGAGGAATTGCAGCTTGGGCAACGATGCCGCAGCTTCAAGCACCTGCTCGTTCACGCCTTCCTCACACTCAATGATGCCGTCGGCATAGCGCAGTGAATAGGACATCAGGCTCTCATAGGTCAACTCCTTGCCGTTAATGGGCTTGAGGGCATTCTTGGGAATGCCGTCCTGATGCATCTTCTCGGCGAGGCGGCTGCTCAGTGGTGCAGGGATCGACTCGTTGAACAATGCCGTGACGATCTTGGCGTCGCGGAAGGAGGGGTCATCGCCATAGAGGGTGCGGATGTAAACAGGGGCCAGCGCCGAAATCCATCCCGTGCACTGAATGATGTCAGGCACCCAACGCATCTTGCGGATCGACTCGATGACGGCACGCACAAAGAACATGCTGCGCTCGTCATTGTCATCAGGCGAGCAGTTCATCTCCAGCTCATCGATGCGACTGCTGGCAAAATAATCCTCGTTATAGATGAAATAGACCTGGAAATGGGCTTGCTGCAGGGTTGCCACCTTGATGATCAACGGGTGATCGGTATCATCGATGATGACATTCATGCCGGACAAGCGGATCATCTCGTGCAGCTGGTTGCTGCGCTCGGCTATCATACCATACTTGGGCATGAACGTGCGTTCCTCGATGCCCTGTTCCTTGATACCCTGTGGTAACAGTCTGCCAATCTGTGACAATCGTCGCTCAGGCACGTATGGTTCTATCTCTTGCGATATGAACAAGATTTTCTTTACATCCATGTTGATTTCGTCTTTAATTTAAATGCAAAGATAGTCATTTTTTTTCTTTTTCACCCCATTTTCTCATCCCCTGTAGGGCATTTTTAAGTAAAAAAGGTCCTTTTTTAACATCTTCTAAGTCTTTTTCGGAACACATAACGGGCCCAGGGGACTATATTATTCTCGGCCAGTCAATAGCGAGAGCTGGTAGCAAAAAGAAAGGGAAGGCACTTCCTTCAAACAGGAACACCTCCCCCCTTTCAAAACACACACACGATTAAGTCATTTTACTCTTGATAGTTTCACTTGTCCTTACAAGTGCAGTTGTTGTTGCAACCGCCGTCATTGCGGGGAGCCTTGTCGGCGCCACCTCGAGGGGCCATGTGAGGTCTGCCGTGGCCACGCTTGCCGTGTTCTGTCTTCATCTTGGCAAACATGGCAGCCTGCTCGGGCGTCAGCAATGCCTCAATCTTGGCATCGGTGGACTCACGTTGAGCCTTCATCTGCTCATGATGCGCCTTCATTGTAGCTTCGTCGGGCCTTTCGCCCTTCTCCATCCGCTCAGGTCGGGCCTTCATCTCCTCGGTATAAATTCGGGTGATTTCGGCCTTTTGTTCGGTGGTCAAGCTCAGATGCTTGTCCAGACGCTCTACTCGCTTTTCCACCATCTGCTCCGGATTCATGTTCACGCGACGGGGCGGTTGTGCGTTCATCACGATCGTGCCCATCAGGACAACGGTCAATGCTAAAACAATCTTCTTCATTCTCATTGTTGTGGTGTTTTAAAAAATGATTTGTATTAATTAAAAGATTCACATTGATTCACATGAAATCAATATCTCGGTTACAAAGGAATATATAATTTTTCAAACAGAAAAACACCAAATCATCACTTCGTGACCAATCAACTAATCATATTGACAAACACCCCAATCATCAAGACAAAAAGAACGTCAGTTCAACGCACCTGCCGGCAACATAGCACAAAATTCTTGTCAAGAAATCAAAAAAAATGTAATCAGCGCGTACAACCTATTGAAAAACTCCGTAAATTTGCAATTCGGTAAGGATAAAAAAGATTGGGAATGTTGACTCAGATTTATAACGGTCAGATACTCACTCCCGAGGGCTGGATCAAGGGGGGCTCGGTCATCATCGAGGACACCCGCATCAAGGAAGTGAGCAAGAGCAGCCGGCAACTCGAGGGCATGGACAAGAGCATCGATGCCCACGATATGTTTGTGGTGCCCGGTGGTGTTGACCTGCATTGCCATGGAGGTGGAGGCTGCGACTTCCAGGAGTGTACCCGCGAGGCTTTTACTACCGTAGCCAACACCCACCTCAAGCATGGCACAACCGCCCTCTATGCCACGCTATCCTCATCACCGCTCGACATGATGGAGCGTGCATGCCAGACCTGTGACGAAATGATGTGTGAGCCCCGCTCAACCATCATGGGCATGCACATGGAGGGTCCTTACTTCAACCCCAGCAAGGCAGGAGCCCAGATGCCTGAGGTGATCCGTATTCCCGATGCCAATGAGTACCGCCACATCATCGAGGACTTTGACTGCATGAGGCGCTGGTCCACAGCCCCTGAACTGCCTGGAGCCGTCGAGATGGGCAAATATATCACCGGCAAGGGTGTTATTGCTGCCATCGGCCACACTGCAGCCGAGTATCCCGAAGTCAAGAAAGCCTGGGACGCCGGCTACACCCTGGCGACCCACTTCTATAATGCGATGCCTGGATTCCACAACGTGCGCGAGTTCAAGATTGCCGGCACCGTCGAGAGCGTCTATCTGCTCGAGGACATGGCAGTCGAGGTCATTGCCGACGGCATCCACGTTCCCTCTACCCTGCTCAACCTGGTCTATCACATGAAGGGAGTCGAGCGCACCGCCTTGTGTACCGATGCCCTCGCCGTTACCGACAGCGACAGCGAGCACGCCTTTGACCCCCGCGTCATCATCGAGGACGGCGTCTGCAAACTCTCGGACCGTAGCGCTCTGGCAGGTAGCATCGCCACCATGGACCGCCTCATCAAGACGATGGTCCGCGTCGTGGATGTGCCACTGAACGATGCCGTGCGCATGGCGAGCGAGACACCAGCAAGAATCATGGGCATCTATGACCGCAAGGGTTCCTTGCAGCGCGGCAAGGACGCCGACGTGCTGCTGCTCGACGATGACATCAACCTGCGCGGCGTGTTCTCGTTGGGTGAGTTCGTCAAGGGCAGCGACCGCATTGCCCCCGCTATCATCGAGAAACGATAACTTCCACCCACACCACTTCACACTAAGGCGCTTAGCAATGTAGAGACGCAAAATCTTGCGTCTCCCCTCGCTAGGCATCACAGAATGCTGACCTTGAGACGCAAGATTTTGCGTCTCTTCAAGCTATTATGGATTGTTTATCAGCACTTTATTGTCATCAAACCCGCGCCAAGATATCCATCATTGGTGGATTGGAAAATGAACACGTTGAAAATTTTTTTGACAATATTCTTGCACAGTAACAAAATTGGCTATATCTTTGCACCCGCATTTGAAAAAGAATGCCTTATATGGTGGATGTAGCTCAGCTGGTTAGAGCGTCGGATTGTGGTTCCGAAGGTCGTGGGTTCGAGCCCCATTATCCACCCTAAAGTGAATAAAAAGAAAGCCTGAGTCGCTCATGCGATTCGGGCTTTCTTTTTATGTTTCAATCACGAAGCCACTAATACTCGAGGCCGAGGATGGCCTTGACCATCGGTGTAAGGTCGATGGTAGCAGGACCAGTGTAGGCGATCGGAGTGACGGCAGTGTCAAGAATCAGGTCAAATGCGCCCTGCTCACCGGCCTGGCGGATGGCAGCCTGAATCTTGTCGGTGAGCGGCTTGGTCAGCGCCTCGCGACGGGCTGCGATATCGGCGGCAGCACGGCGCTCAAACTCGCGCATCTTCTTGTCACCTTCCTGCAATTCCTGCACGCGGCGTTCCTTGATGGTCTCGGGCATCGAGGCATCGGCTGCTACCGTCTGGTAGTCGGCATATTTCTTGTCAAAGTCCTTCTGCAACAGTTCATACTCGGCATGATACTTGTCGCTCAAAATCTTGAGTTGAGCCTCGGCTTCGGCCTTCTCGGGCAAGAGGTCAAACAATTGCTGTGAGTTTACAATCCCTATCCTGGCCTGCGCCATGAGCACGAGCGGCATCAGCGCAATAGCTATCATGAGAATTCTTTTCATTGTTCAATCAATTTAGTAGTTCGTTATCAGGCAGCAAAGGTAGCATTTTTTCCAATAACAGCAAGGGATACGACAGGTTATTGCAGCGAAAACTCCTGCCGGCAATCATGCTGGCAGGAGTTTAGCTGTTAAAATGACGTGAGTCCAATGAAAACAGCAACTGTCACTTCATGAGTTAGCCATTCGAGGACCTGCGCATTCTCAAGATAATGATCAATCATCGGTGCCGAAGAGGGGATCTTCGGGCATGACCATCACAGGCTTGGTTTCGGCAGCCTTGAGGATGTGCTGCGGCACGTATTTCTTGTCCACGACAAGGCGGAAGGAGTACTCGTTGAACCACTCATTGGTCATGATGATGTATCCCTTGTGTCCGCTGTCGCCACCCCACGAGTTCTCCACTTTCCACTTGATGGGATTGCCGTTCTCGTCAAGATCGACGGCACAGAGCGTCATGGCGTGGGTCGAGCCGCTGTCAAAGGTGGCAATACGCTGGGCCTTGTCCATGGGGAACGTGGTGCCAAACAGGGTGGCATAGTCAAAGTTGTCAAGTGCAAGGTATCCGTTGGCGCGGTTGAGCTGTTTGCCCACGTCGAAGCTCGCATAGAGCTTGGTGGAATCCTTGAGCGAAGCGATGGCCATGGCTGCGATGTCCTCCATGGGGAGGTTGACGTAGCGCCAGTTGTGACCGTCGTAGGTGTGGCGGTCATATTCCACTTCGTAGGTCTTGTAGTATTCCCTGCGAGGGTCGTTCATCGCCATGATGAACGTGCCGTTGATGGGACCTCCCACCGTCTCGCGGTAGAATTCCTGCGGGGTGTAGGTGCGGGCCGGGCCTACGGCCTTGCCGTTCTTGTCGCGGAAAGCATAGGTAAACGACTTGATGGGCTCACCCAGCGTGAGCGAGAGCATGGAATAGATGGTGCCGAGCATCTCGGTCTTGCGCTGGTTGATGGCTTTTTTGCCCTTTTTGTCAGCGACCATCTGTCGCAGCTCCAGTCCGAATTCACGCAGCTTGGATGCGACGAGTTGGCTCATGCGTGAGGTGCGCTCTGCCGAATAGGTCTCGGGCTGTGCCTCGACAGGCACGAGGCCGTATTTCTCAGCAAGATCGGCAGCGCCACAGAAAGTGCCGCCATCGTTCATGGGATGGTGGAAGAAGAACTGCACGCGGATGTCGTCGATGGGCTTGTCGGCGCAATCAATCACGCCTTGCAGCATGAGGTTGGCCTTCTCGAGCTGGTCATAGAAGAAGAGGTAGTCGTGAGAGAACTCCACGGCAATAGAGTCAGCGTGACGACGGGCGAAATTGGCGCGCAGCACGTTGAAACTGGAGTACATCCAGCATCGCCCGCTCTGTCGCTGGTTGTGAATCGATTGTTTGGGCGTCTCGACGCTGAAGTAAGTGTCAGTAATTTTGTCGTTGCGGTAGTTTTTGGCAAGATCATCGATGGCATTGGTCGCCATGGCATTGCTAATGGCCTTGTTTTGGTTGGCTGCCGAGGTGGCGACGATTTGGCGCATCATGTCGGGGCTGATACCACCCTGAGAACGGTCTTGTGCTGAGCCAGCAAAGGCGAGGCCTATTGCCAGAGCAAGTGTAAGAAATCTGTTCATATTATGTTGTGAAATGGTTTTGTGCGCGGCACTCGGCCTTTGCGCAGGATTAATAGTTTCTAAGACTGCAAAGGTAGTGCAAGCCGAAGACAAAATCAAATTTTTTTTGATTTTGTTGACATTCAATTTCCCTGATCAACGCATCAAACTAAACTGCCGCCGGTGCGGGGGATCCACACTGGCGGCAGCCTGTCTCAATTAGCTAATAGCTTGTATTACTTGATACCCAACTTGGTCTTTACCTTGGCGCTCACGTCCTCGGCATTGGTACCGGTGTAGATGATGGCACCAGCAGCCTGGTCAAAGATGAAGGTGTAACCGCCCTCGGCGCCCACTGCCTGGATGGCATTCTGGAGCTTCTGGGTAATGGGAGCAAGCAAGGTTTCCTGCTGGCGCTGCAAGTCCTGAGCAGCGGTCTGCTGGAAGTTCTGAATCTTCACGTAGTCATCCTGCAGTTCCTGGTTGTGGCGATCCTTGATCGCTTGGGGAGTGGTTGCGTCCTTGTCGGCAGCCTCATAGTCGGCCATCTTCTTCTGGAAAGCATCCTGCAGGTTCTTGAATTCGGTCTCATACTTGTCGCTCACCGACTTGAGGGTATTCTCGGCCGTGGCCTTCTCAGGCATCACGTTGAAAATCTCGCTGGTGTTAACGTAACCGAACTTCTGAGCTTGTGCAGCAAAGCACATCATAGTAGCCGTAATGGCTAAGAGCATAAATCTTTTAAACATGTCTAAAAAAATTTTCGTTGTTATTATAATTGTTCTTTTTCTTAATAATACACTATCTCAAGACTAAACGTCTAATGTCTAACGTCTGAAGTCTAACGTCTGAAGTCTAACGTCTAAAACCTAACGTCTAAAACCTAAAACCTAAAACCTAATTACTTATACCCCATCTTCTCGAGCACCTCATTGCTCACATCGATGCGCGGCGATGCAAAGATAATGCTCTGGCTGCTGGCACGGTCGAAGATGACCTGCAGGCCACGCTCCTCACACACCTTCTTGCAAGCATTATAGACATCGTCCTGAATGGGCTTGATGAGCGACTGACGCTTCTTGAACAGCTCACCCTGCGGGCCAAAGTACTTGTACTGCAGCTGCTGGGCCTCTTTCTCCTTCTCGGTGATCTCGGCCTCTTTCTTCTTCTTCTGATCGTCGGTCAAGAAGACCATGTCGGACTGATAGTTCTTGTACATGGTGTCGGCTTCCTTCTTGAGCTCATCCACCTCGCGTTGCCAGCGTTGCGACACCTGGTTCAATTGCTCATTGGCCATTTCATAGGCGGGAATGTTCTTCAACACATATTCCATGTCAACGAGCGCAAACTTCTGCGCGTTGGCGGCCATGAAGCCGGCAACAAGCGCCACTGCAATTAATGCGATTCTTTTCATATCTCTTTTTCTATTTTTGGTTGATAAAATTCGACTTTTAGACTGCGATTCGTTCAAATCGTTTATTCTCGGTTAACTTAATTTCGTTAAAATTCCTGACCGAGGACGAAGTGGAAGTTGCTGCCACCCTTCTGGCCAAAGACTGTATCGAAACCGTAGCCCCAGTCAATACCCATCATACCGATCATCGGCAGGAAGATGCGGGCACCCACACCAGCCGAACGCTTGATGTTGAACGGGTTAAAGTCTTTCACACTGGTCCAGGCGTTACCACCCTCGACAAACACGAGCGGATAGATAGTCGCACTCTGGGACAACATCAGCGGGAAGTGCAGCTCGATAGCAAAGCGGTCATAGGCATAACCCTCAGAGCCATAGGGCGTGAACGCACCGTTCTCATAACCACGCAGGGCGATAGTCTCTGTAGCATAGGTATAGGAACCTGACATACCGTCACCGCCGACATAGAAGGTCTCGAACGGCGACTTCAGCCACTTGTTCCAGCTGCCCAGCAGACCGAAGTCGGCACGGGTCATCAGCACGAGGGTCCATCGGCCGTCGGGATCGGTGAGCGGCGTGTAGGTCTTAGCCTGGAACTTGAGTTTCCAGTACTCGATCCACTTGTAGAGTTCCTTCTTGGAAGCCTCGGTGGTGCTTTGGCTCAAGGCTCGCCAGTTCTTCTTGCCGAACAGGCTGGCAGGAGGCGTGGCGTTGAACGACAGCGTGAAGGTGCTGCCTCGACGGGTATAGAGCGGGTTGTCGATACTGTTGCGCGACAGGGTCAGACCCAGCACGATAGAGTTGGACACACCATTCTTCATATAATAGAGGTACTCCCAATTCTTGAGGCTGTACCACTGATAGCTCAAGCTGGCCATAAAGGTGAAGTAGTCATCGGGCCACTTCAGGCGCTTACCGAAGCCCACGGTCACACCCGCCATCTGCAGGTACTTGTTGGGGTCGTAGGCGTTCTCATAGTAGTTGTAACCGCCATAACCACCGTAGCCATAGCCGTAACCGTAACCGCCGTAGCCATACATCGAGTTGGCATAGTTGTACATTGCATTCTGGTACAACTGGCTGTAGTAGGACGAGTTAATACCCGTCTGACGGCTATAGAAGGCCGATACCGACAACGAGTTGGGGCGCTTGCCACCGAACCACGGGTCGAGGAACGAAACACTGTAGGCCTGGTAGTACTTGGCGTTGGTCTGGGCGCTGATGGTGAATGTCTGGCCCTCGCCCTGCGGAATCAATCCCTTATAGGACGACGGGTGCAGCAGGTTCTGGATCGAGAAGTTGGTGAACTTGAGCGATGCCTTGAGGATGACACCCGTCTGACCCCAACCGGCACTCAGCTCGACTTGGTCGTTGGCCTTGCTCTCGAGGTTGAGGATGATGTCCACGGTACCGTTGTCCTCATTGGGTTCGGGGCGGATGTCCATCTTCTCGGGGTCGAAGTGACCGGTCTGGGCAATCTCACGTGCCGAACGCATCAGGTCCTCCTTGGAGAACAGGTCGCCGGGGCGCACACGCAGCTCGCGGCGCACCACCTTCTCATACAGGCGGTCGTTACCATTGATGACCACCTTGTTGATGCGGGCCTGCTTGCCCTCGAACATGCGCAGCTCGAGGTCAATGCTGTCGCCCTCGATCTTGGTCTCGATGGGGATGAGGCGATAGAACAGGTAACCATTGTTGAGGTAGAGGTTGGACACGGCATCGTCATCCTCCTGGGTGCGCTTGTTCAAGAGTTTCTGGTTATAGACATCGCCCTTCTTGATACCGAGCACATCATTGAGGATTACCGAGGGATAAACGGTGTTACCCACCCAAGTGATGTCCGAGATATAGTACTTCTTGCCCTCGTCCACCTTGAGGTAAACGTCAACGCTCTTCTCGTCATAGGGGACCACGCTGTCGCTCACGATGACGGCATCGCGGTAACCCTTCTCGTTATACTTGTCGATGATGAGCTGCTTGTCAGCCTCATAGTCGCTCTTGACGAATTTCTTCTGCGAGAAAATCTTCCAGATATCCTTCTTCTCGTTGGTCTTCTTCATGGTGCGCTTGAGCTTGCGGTCGCTCAGCACCTCGTTGCCGTCGATATAGATCTTGTGAACCTTGATCTTCTCGTGCTTATCGACATTGATATTGACGATGACCTCATTCTGCTTGCTGAGGTCAGGCACTTGTACCACCTCGCAAGTGGCCTGGCCGAAGCCCTTATTGGCATAATACTTCTCAACGATGATCTTGATGCGGTCGGCGATATTGGGAGTCATCTGGCTACCAGGTTGGAAACTCAGGCGCTCGATGAGGTCTTTCTTCTCACCGCTCTTCATGCCGTTATAATTCACCTGGGAGACACGGGGCTGCTGACGCAGGTTGAAGACGAGCCAAGCCTGGTCCTGATAGATCTTCTCGACCTGAATCTGCACCTTAGAGAACAGGGCTTGACGCCAGAAACGCTTGGCGGCTGCCTTGATATCATCACCCGGGATATCAATCCGCTGGCCTACTGCCAGACCCGAATAACCGATGATGATATTCTCGTCGTAGTTTTCTACTCCCTCGACACGGATGCCCGCAATCACATATTGTGACGGCGTACCCGTGAAGATGACCTTGGGATTATAGATGGTGTCATTGGACGTATAGGTTTCCTGGGCTTGCATCGCGGCAGGAGCCATCGACAGCATCGCCAGCGCGGCCAATAACATATGTTTGATGCTCTTCATTGACAATTTACTCTGCATGTTCTTGATTAACCTGTTCGCTCGTCTTACCGTAGCGGCGCTCACGCGCCTGGAAGTCGGCAATCGCCTCAACAAAGTCTTCCTTGGTGAAGTCGGGCCAGTATTTTGATGTGAAGTAAAGTTCGCTATAGGCTATCTGCCACAACAGATAGTTGCTCACGCGCAGGTCACCACCCGTGCGGATGAGCAGGTCAGGATCAGGCATGTCGGCTGTTGCCAGGTGGGCCGACAGCAGGGCATCGTCGATGGCATCGGGGTCCAGTTTGCCCTGGGCTGCCTCACGCGCCATGCTACGGCACGCCTCGACGATTTCCCATCGCGACGAGTAACTCAAGGCCAGACACAGCACGAGTCCGGTACAATGTCCCGTGTCCTGCATACACTTGCGCAGTCGATTGGCGGCAAACTCGGGCATACGTCCCATGTCGCCGATGGTCGTCAACCGCACGTTGTTCTTGATCAGGTCGGGCGTCTGCTTCTCGATGCTCACCACGATGAGGTTCATCAGGGCATCCACTTCATCCTGTGGGCGGTCCCAGTTCTCGGTCGAGAAGGTATAGAGCGTCAAGAACTTAACGCCCACCTCGCTGGCAATCTCGGTCACCTGGCGAACGGTGTCGACACCGTTCTCGTGGCCGAAACTGCGTTCCTGACCGTGCTGCTTGGCCCAACGCCCGTTGCCGTCCATGATGATGGCGACGTGGCGAGGGATGCGCGTCTGATCCAATTGCTGTATTTTGTCACTGAGTGATGACATAGCGTATATTATTCTATATAGTTACACTTGATGCAGCGCTTGCCGAACTCGTAGCTCACCGAGAACATGGCAAACGAATACCAGTCGGTGTTCTTGGCAAAGCCGTGCTTGATGCCGAACAAGTCGCTTAATCCGTCAATGCGGTCACTGAACTCCTTGCGCATGGTGAATTCAAAGGCCACGTTCATCTTCTCCTTGAACTTGTATTTCACACCGATGCCAAAGGGAATTGTGAACGATGCCTGGTTGTGACCGTCACAGATGGCGAACACAAAGCCCACACCTGCCACCATATAGGGGGAAATAGGCTTGAGTTTTTTATATTGGGGACCACGGCCGAAGTTCAGGAAATTGAACTCGGCAGTCAGTCCCAGGTCTATCAAGTTGGATGTAAACTTGTAGTTGGCGCCATCGGGATACTGTGTCTCGTCATACTTACTGTCGCCACGGATGTTGGCATAGTTCAAGTTGGCCTTGAACGCCCAGCGGCTGTTGTGGATATAGCGGAAGATGCCGCCGACGGTAAAACTCGGATGCTTGAACAGATTGCCGTTGTTGCCCTCACCCAAGTAACCGGTCATGCCCAACGTAGGGCCGGCCTCATACTTGTATTGCTGTGCCGTCGCGGGCAGGACAGCAAGCAACAGGATAAGCGCTATGAACAATGATTTCTTCATCTGGGCTTAATAGACAGGAGTATTGGTCATGCGGATATACACGCCGCGCCACACATTGGTCAGCAACGTGCCCTGCTCGTTATAGCCACCGAAGAGGTAGATGAACGGGCAATCCCACATCAGATCAAAGGAACTGACACGACGAGGAGCCGGGTTGGCGGCACGCAGCGTCTCATGGTTCACAAATGCCTGTGCACCGTAGAACGCCGGCATGTGTTCGGGCTGGCAGATGGTGGAATCGCCCATCGACCAGGTGATGCCTTGGGTCGAAGAGAGGTAAATGTTACGGTTGAGCTCGCCATCGGCAAGACGACCACCCATAAGATACCATGTCCGCTGCAGGCCGTAATGGCGAACACCTGAAAGCGTGCGGTAAGTGTAATAGGGGAAGAGCGTGGCATCGCTCATGGCGGGCAACTCGGTGCCGTGACCGTTGTTAATCTTGCCCCAGTTGAGGCCGTCATAGCCCCACACGTTGTTCAGCGCCTCTCCTTCACTGTCAATGCCGCCGACGATAATGGCTTGCTGTGAGAAGGTCCACTTGTTGCTGGTCACAATCATATCCGATGCGTGGGCAACGGGGAAGCCATCCTCAACAAGGGTGGGCTCAAAATCCTCAGGACGAGGATACTCGTCATGATAATAGACGCCGTCCTCCTTGGCGATACCCAGCAGGCGGCCATCATACACGCCCAGCAGGCTGTGCCAAACCACGTCGGTAGCGGTCCATTCAACACCATCGGGCGATAAGTAGAGCTGACCGGTGGTAGAGAGCAGGCACAGGGTATTGTCATCGGCAGCGGTAAACGAGGCCACATTGGGCGTGAAGGGAATATTGCAAGCCTGAGACTCCCAAGTGCCCTGAGAGGGTGATGTGGCGGTCAACAGCGTGACGTCGGTTCCGTCATAGACCAGAGTGCGGTACAGATCGTCCTGCAGCACGGTCTTCTGGGCAATGGCTCCATTGTCACTGCCAGGCAGGTCACGACGCCATGACATCGGCCAGACGAGCAGGTCGGGATTGACCTTGTGGACCAACACCTTGACATCATAGACCTTAACCTGCGACTTGTCGGCCGACGTCACGGTGAGCAGCGTCTTGCCGGTAAAGTCCAGGCTCTTGGTCATTGAGGTGGTGTAATTGATGGTTGTGTCGGCTTGAACGGTCGCTCCAGTGATGGAGAAGACTGCCGAGTTGACGGTATTCAGGAACTCGACCGTCACCTTGAGTTTGGTGATATCGGTGCCGACAGGCAACGAGTCAGCATTATAAATCAAGCCGTTATCATAATCCACAGTGAAGTGTACCGAATCTAAGTTGGCAAGCACATTATTATCGGTCTGTAACGCAAAGCCTGTGACAAGAGTCGTCTGTGTGCTGGTGCTGTAGTGGAAAGTACTATCGTCGTCCTTATCTTTATTGCACGAGATAAATGCGGGAAGTGACAACAGCAACACAGCCATTGTCAGGACAAGGTATAACGGGTTTCGTTTGATCATTATCTTTGTTGTTCGTTCTTTCTTTTTATTACAAACGGCAAAATTACACAAAAATTTCGGTCCCAAGCCGATTTTTGCAATTAATAATGTATGGGACCCACATTTTTCGGGCCGTAAAGATACTACAACAACGCCACACGGGAGGCTCCCGTTAAAGATAATAAACGGATTTCGGTGCTTTTTACACCTTTTTAACGAACAAAAACCCCGATTGGTAACTATTCAGCCGAACAATTCACCTTGTCCGACGGCACCAGGCGGGTGATGATGTTGCCGTCGATGAGATGGCGGGCTACGGTGCGACCGTCGATGACCGGGGCAGTAACGCCCTGCCCCACCCTGCGGGGACTGACCTCAATGCGAGCTTCGTCCCAGACCACTGCATCAATCAGTCCTTGAAGCACTCTCGTGCCGCCCTCGACCATGACGCTGGTCACGCCGCGGCGGTACAGGTCCTCTAGCCAGCACTGGGGGTCGTCAGTGTCCAGCTTGACGTATTCCACGGGGCCGACGGTCTCATTTCTCATGGTGTTATAGACGATGGTGGGCAAGCCGTCAGTGAGCAGATTAAGGTTGCCGGGAATTGACAAATCATACGATAGAATCACGCGCAGTGGCGACTTGCCAGGCCAGTAGCGCGTGGTGAGCGATGGGTTGTCGATGCGGGCAGTGTTGGCACCGATCAGGATGGCATCGCACAGGGCTCGCTGGCGGTGCATCAGCCGCATGGTCACGGGGGTGGACATGTGCAAGGGATTCTCGCCGGCCTCGGGCGGCAGGGCGATGAACCCGTCGGCAGTCTGCGCCCACTTGAGCTGCACCCACGGGCGACCGTTAGTGTGGGCAGTCATGAAGCGCTCGTTCAATGCACGGCATTCCTCTTCAAGCATGCCAACAACCACCTCTACCCCAGCCTCTTGCAATAGCTTCACGCCGCGTCCTGCCACCTTGACAAAAGGGTCCAGGCAGCCCACCACGACACGCGGAATGCCCCGCTCGATGAGCATGTTGGCACACGGCGGTGTCTTCCCATAGTGGGAACAGGGTTCCAGGGTGACATAGATGGTGCTGTCCCGCAGCAGGGCAGGGTCTGCGACGCTGGCAACGGCATTGACCTCGGCATGGGCCTCGCCGCACTGGCGGTGCCACCCCTCGCCGATGATAGTGCCATCGGGAGCGACAATCACCGCCCCCACCATGGGGTTGGGCGAGGTGTGTCCCGCCCCCAGGCGCGCCAGCTGCAGCGCCCGCCGCATGTATTTCTCGTCTACTATCATGAGTGCTTGAATGTGAGGACCTTAAAGACTTTAAAGACTTTAAGGTCACTAAGGTCATTAGGGAGCGATTGCGGCGGCGAAGCGCACCTTGCCGTAGGAATCATCGATGATGCGGACCTCGTCAAAGCCGCCCGCCTGCAGCAGTTGTCTCACCTCGTTGCCGAAGCGCTGGTTGATTTCCAGATACAAGTGCCCTCCACGCTCCAGCGACTGGGCGGCATAGGGGACTATCGCCTTATAGAACAGCAACGGGTCGTTGTCGGGGACGAACAGGGCCTGGCCGGGTTCGTAGTCCTTGACATTGCGGTCCATGGCCTCGCGCTCGCTCCAGCACACGTAGGGCGGGTTGCTCACGATAATGTCATAGCGGCCAGGAGGTTGCGGCGAGAGCATATCACTCTCAAAAAAGCGCACCTTGTCCTTCAATGCCGCGGCATTCTCGCGTGCGACAGCAAGGGCATCGCGCGAGACATCGAGGGCATCGACCTGGGCAAACTTCAGTGCCCTCGCCAGCGAGATGGCGATACAGCCGCTGCCGGTACCCATGTCCAGCACCCGCAGGTCACTGCCCGGATTCTCGTCGATGATGAGGTCCACGAGCTGCTCGGTCTCGGGGCGCGGAATCAGCACCGCGGGCGTCACCTTGAATTGGTGTCCATGGAAACGTGCGTGCCCCACAACATACTGCAACGGCTCGTGACGGCGCAGGCGGGCAATGATGTCGGCAATACGCTCGGGGGCAAAGGCGGGCAGTTCACTCTCCTGCCGCAGCGCAACATCCACCTGATCATAGTTGAACACATCCTCGCAGATGATGCGTATCATCGCCTGCACCTCATCGGGCTCAGCCACGCCGGCGAGGCCGTTCTTGAGTTGTTCTATAGCTTCCTTGAGTTTCATATCTTCAGTCTTTTGTGGATTGGCCTCGCGCTAAGACGCTAAGAATTTATTTTATAGCCATTTATATCTATTATATCTATGGTCAAAATATGTTCTCATCAAACATATATTAAAAACTTAGCATCTTGGCGCCTTAGCGTAGGGGCCGTTTGGATGAATTATGGTTTTCAGTTGACGGGAATGAAGTTGAAGTCGCCCGTGATGTCGTTGAAATAGACGTCATAGGTGCCCTTCTTGACCGGTACATTCATGCCACCCTGAACTCCCCTGCCCCATGGGAATTGTTGGGCACCCCAGTTGAAGTCCCAATTATTGTCGGCTGCAAATTTGATTTCTTCATCAGCAGTAACGGTGAAATTCTTGAAAAGCCAGTCATGGTTTTCCTTATTGGGATTCAAATCCGTCATATTGTATCCCTGATCAGTCACGTCCCAGTAACAGTGAGGGCCAACAATAATAATTGATTCATAAACTCCTGCACTCGAGCCATCATAGGGTGTAATGCTGAGTTCATCGGTCTGGGTATTCAAGGTGATGGTATAATAACCGCTGATTTCCATACAGAAGGTACTGTTGTCGCCTCCGATACTACCATGAATATAATTTCCGTTATTGTCTCGGACCCAACCGTCCGTCCAATTGCCAGGCGTGTGCACCAGGACGAATGCATCTGTTGCTCCGAAATAACCCGTGTAGGTGAGCACGCCACGGCCTTGGCTGTTAAACTCGCCGACAGGGTACAGTGGAATCAGGCCACTACCGACACTATTCTCAAAATTAATCCATGGGGTGCTACCAACACTGCTGCCCATCAAGTACCACATATCCATGGGTTCCGGTGCTGGCCAACTGCCACTGAGCAGATAATTGATCAGGGCAGTCACGTCGGTGATGGTTACCTTGCCATCCTCGTTCACGTCGGCAGCTTCCAGGTTTACAGCCGCGCCATTACCGCTGAGCAGATAGTTGATCAGGGCAGACACGTCGGTAATGCTGATTTTACCGTCGCCATTTACATCACCACGAGTGAACTCAGTGGGGAAGTCGGTCTCGGATATATTGGTAAACTTTTTCCAGATATTGGCTTGACGGTAAGCCTGTGCGCAACCTTGAGGCACCACCAGATCAACATAGCTGTATTGATCTTCCATGAAAGGTTCAATCACTTCGCCACTATCCTCATCAGTAAAGGTCAGACATTCGGGCGGTGTCGTAGCCCTAACGGTAATTGTTGTCAGATCAGGCACATCATGGAATGCATAAAAGTCCAGGGTGGTAAGAGTCGATGGCAAGTCGGCATAGGTCATCGACGAGCAATTGTAGAAAGCACTCCTGCCGATAGTTGTCACGCCATGAGGCACATCGATGCCCTCTAGAGCGGAGCAATCATAGAAACCTCCAAGGTTGATAACCTGGAGCCCCTCGGGAAGAGTCACTGATTGCAGATAATCACAGTCCTTGAAACCGAAATATTCGATGACTTGCACGCCATCAGGAACCTGATAGGATGTCAAGGACTTGCCTTCAGGATACCTTACCAGGGTCTCCAACTGTGCAGTGAAAAGCACGCCATCTCTCGAGCAGTAATTCGTGTTGGCGCTATTGACGTTAATCTCGTATAACGAGTGGCACTCATCAAACGCGGGTACTTCAATCTCCGATACGCTAGCGGGCAAAGTGATCGTCGGCAACGAGGTACATGCACCGAAAGCATCTAGCTCAATGATCTCAACACCATTCTGGATGCTCACATTCACCAAGTTTATACAGCCATAGAATGCAAAGTTTGCTATCTCCTTGACAGTGCCCGGTATGTTGATAGATGTCAATGATCTGCAATTGGTGAAACACTGTATGGGAATCCCGACAAGGCCATTGGGCAGTGTGAGACTTATCAGAGACGAGCAATTCTGGAAACAGAAGTCGCCCAGGGTGGTCACACCACTGGGTATATTAATTGACGTCAGAGCAGTACAATTATAGAAAGCAGCATAACCGATGTCAGTCACCGTATTGGGCAAATGTACCGAAGTCAGTCCTGGGCAATTATAGAATGCGCCACGACCAACGGCTGTCACAGTATAGGTGAATCCTTCATGAACAACAGTGGCAGGCACATTCACGTCACCACTATAGCTATTGTAGCTGCGGTCCTTGAAAGTCACACTCGCAGTGTTGGGCCCGGTGATGATGTAATAGATGCCATTCTCAACAAAGTCATAGTAATACCCCTCTATGTTGGAGAATTCCTTCCATGCCGTTGCCGAGCGGTAAGCATTGAGCGATGTGGCGGGAACACGCAGTGTTGCAGTTGCATAATTGGTGGAATGGAAACTGTCGGCACTAGGACATTCAGGTGGAGTGGCAGCACGGCAGGTGATGGTTTCCAGACCAGTGCATTCAAAGAAAGTGCCTTCTTCAATGTAGGTGACGGTCGATGGAATGGTGATTTCTGTTAAGGAAAAGCATTCACCGAACGTGCAGTATCGCAGTCGGGGCACACCTTCGGGAATGCTCACACTCGTCAGGTGGCAGCAACCATAGAAAGCATAGTAGTCAATCTCATTGATCGTGTTAGGAAGAGCGATGCTGGTCATCTTATCACCTTCATAAAATGCTCCAAATGCAACAGCTGTCACAGTGTAGGTGATACCACCGTTAGTCACCGTTGAGGGAATAACGATATCTCCACTGTAACTTGGCTGACAGTATGCAACGCTAGTGACTGCAGCCCGGTTATTACCCAAATCCTTATAGAAGATGGCGTCCTGGACAAAATCACACTCCAACTCCACGACTCTGTTGAATCGATTCCAGGTACCCGCGGTGGGCTGGTAGGCATCGGCGCTGCCCTGAGGAACATAGAGCGTCGCAGATGAAAAAGTATTTTCATCAAAGATGTTATCTTTCCATGAACCCGGAACGCTTCTCAAACAGATGACCGACCTCAATCCCGAGCAACCGACAAACACCTGATTGTAAATCGTATATACTGAGGCAGGAATGGTGATATTGGGCAAGTTGAAACAATTCAAGAACGCATAGTTCATGATGTACTGTACCGAGTTGGGGATCACCACTCGCGTTAAACCGTAACACCCCTGGAATGCCGACGGGCCAATGCTTTTTACAGTGTAGGTCGTGCCTCCATTGGTCACTGTGGCGGGAATGATCACCGTGCCGCTGTAAGTGTTGTAGTTCGCGTCCTTGTAGGTCACTGTGGCATTGGTGCCATTGACCGTGTAGTAGATGCCGTCTTTCTCGAAGTCGTAGGCGCTAGCCGGCAATGCCAGCGCAAGACACGCCACGATGGCGGCCAATGTCTTGAAGTAAATTATTTTCTTCATAAGTCAAAAGTATTAATTTGTGTTGGTTATTATAGCGCAAATTTAATCAGAATTATCCTATGAAGCAAAAAAATGGGAACAAAATGCTGATTCTACATCAAAGTTGTAATTTTTTGAGGGTAAAATTTGTGAATTTAATTATTTTCACTAATTTTGTAAGTTGTTAAACATTTGGGCCTATGAATGACAACCGAGAGAACAGACAGGGTTTCTGGTCACGCGTGTTCCATCTGTACTACGATGGATTCCGCAGCATGACCGTGGGCAAGACGCTGTGGCTCATCATCGGCATCAA
Source organism: Sodaliphilus sp. (assembly GCA_045114065.1). Lineage (GTDB taxonomy): Bacteria > Bacteroidota > Bacteroidia > Bacteroidales > Muribaculaceae > Sodaliphilus. Next base: position 3,090 of record JBGUJU010000240.1, on the reverse strand, counting down.
GCTGTTCATCTTCTTTGTCATCATCAAGTTGCTTTTCTTCCCTAATTTCCTGAATTCCAAGTGTGATACCGAACAGGAAAAGACCGAATACGTCCGCCATCAACTGACGGACCGCTAATCACGGCCACGCCCATGCGAGGCCCGACCCATATACTACCGACTAATAACTAACAACTTTAAACGATGTGATATGGAAGAATTAATCAATGTTGTTGACTGGTCGCGGGCGCAATTTGCGCTGACGGCCATCTACCATTGGCTGTTCGTGCCATTGACGCTGGGTCTGGGCATTATCGTCGCCGTCATGGAGACGATATACCTCAAGACCAAGAGCGAGAAGTGGCTCGCGACAACCAAGTTCTGGATGACGATCTTCGGCGTGAACTTCGCCATCGGTGTCGCCACAGGTATCATCCTGGAGTTTGAGTTCGGCACCAACTGGTCCAACTACAGCTGGTTTGTGGGCGACATCTTCGGCGCCCCGTTGGCAGTGGAGGGCATCCTGGCCTTCTTCATGGAATCGACATTCATCGCCGTGATGTTCTTCGGCTGGAAAAAAGTAAGTCCCAAGTTCCACCTTGCCGCTACCTGGTTGACCGCCATCGGTGCCAGTCTGTCGGCACTGTGGATTCTCGTTGCCAACGCCTGGATGCAGTATCCCACGGGATGTGAGTTCAACCCTGCCACCATGCGCAACGAGATGACGAGCTTTGCCGCTGTAGCCCTCTCGCCCATGGCGATGAGCAAGTTTTTCCACACCGTGTTGAGCGCATGGACGCTGGGCGGTGTGTTCGTGTGCGGCGTGTGCGGCTGGATGATGCTCAAGAAGCGCAACATCGACCACTGCTGGCGTAGCCTCAAGGTAGGCGCCTGGGTGGGTGTCATCGGCATCGTGCTCACGATGATCACGGGTGACACGAGCGCCGTGACCGTTGCCAAGTACCAGCCCATGAAGCTGGCAGCAATGGAGGGTCTCTACAAGGGTAACCACGAGCAGGCTATCGTTGCATTCGGTATCCTGAACCCGTCGAAGCATGCCTTTGACGACCAGGATCCCTACCTGTTCGACATCAGCATCCCCTACGGCCTGTCGTTCCTCGCCACCCACGATTTCAAGGCTTTTGTCCCTGGTATCGAGGATATTATCAATGGTAAGAGCTATGACAACGAAGGCAACGAAATCAATACTGTTTCCTATGCCGACCGCATCGAGCGCGGCCGCCAGTTGCAGGAGATGCTCTCGCAGTACGGTTCAGCAATGACCAGCGGCAACACGCTCATGCAGGACAGCCTCAAGAGTGCCATCAATGCCGACTTCAAGCACTTCGGCTACGCCTATCTCGACAAGCCCGAGGAGGCTATCCCCAACGTGCCCCTGACGTTCTACACCTTCCACTTCATGGTGACGGTGGGCGGCTACCTGCTGCTGTTCCTGTTGCTGGCTCTGTTGTTTGTCTACAAGCCCAACATCCTGAACAAGGCCAAATGGGCCAACTGGTGGCATCGTCTCGCCATCATCACCATTCCCTTGACCTACCTGTGCAGCGCCAGCGGATGGATTGTCGCCGAGGTGGGACGCCAGCCCTGGACCATCCAGGACCTGATGCCTAACAAGGTAGCTATCAGCGACCTGAGTGCTGGCTACGTGCAGGTGACCTTCTGGATCTTTGCTGTGGTATTCACCGCCCTGCTGATTGCCGACATCGGCATCATCTGCAAGCAGATTTCCAAGAAATCGCAGACCGATTTAGACACCGTTAACGATTAAATGAAAGGAGGACCCAAGTCATGACTACATATCATTTATTGCAGAATTACTGGTGGCTCATCATGTCGGTGTTGGGCGCACTGCTGGTGTTCCTGCTCATGGTGCAGGGTGGCCAATCGATGCTCATCCATTACACCAAGCCCGACAAGCGCGCGCTGCTCATCAACTCGATGGGCCGCAAGTGGGAGTTGACCTACACGACGCTGGTGACCTTTGGCGGTGCCTTCTTTGCTTCGTTCCCGTTGTTCTATAGCACGAGCTTCGGCGGTGCCTACTGGCTGTGGATGCTCATCCTCTTCAGCTTCGTCATCCAGGCGATCAGCTATGAATACCGCTCCAAGCCCGGCAACATCTACGGCTCGCGTTTCTATGACACGCTGTTGTTGATCAACGGCATCCTGGGCCCGGTCCTGCTGGGTGTGGCAGTAGCGACGATGTTCTTCGGCGCCGAGTTCACGGTGACCAAGAGCAACATCCTCAACGTGCAGGGCTCATCTATCTCGCAGTGGGGTCCCAAGCACGGCATTGAGGCCATCTTCTGCTGGAAGAATCTGCTCTTCGGTGTGATGGTGTTCTTCCTGGCAAGGACCCTGGCATCGCTCTACTTCATCAACAACATCGATGATGAGGAGGTCAATGCCAGCCAGCGCCACCTGCTACTGATCAATGCAGGCGTGTTCGTGCCCTTGTTCCTCGCTGTCGTAGTGGTGATTCTCACCTCCCCGGGTGTGGGCTATGATGACGGTGGCAATGCCCAGTGGATAGCCTACAAGTACCTGCACAATTTCTTGTCGATGTGGTGGGCACTGGTTATCCTGCTCGCTGGCGTGGTGATGGTACTGTTCGGCGTCGGCAAGTCGTTGATGAAGGGTGATTACAAGCAGGGCATATGGCCTGCAGGCCTCGGCACCGTGCTGGTGGTGATGACCCTGTTCTGGGTCATGGGCTACAACAACACGGCCTACCTGCCCTCGCTGCTCGACGTGCAGAGTTCGTTGACGCTGCGCAATAGCTCGTCAAGCGAGTTCACCCTCACCGTGATGAGTGTCGTGAGCGTCCTCGTACCCTTCGTCCTGGCCTATATCGCCTACTGCTGGTACAAGATGGACCACAAGAAACTCACCACCGACGAGTTGAACGAGACCGACCACAAGTATTAATTCCATTGGGCGCACGCCCAATAGAATATATATATCAAGTTAAAAGTTAATAATTTAAGAGTGGCATCCGCCGTGATGAAGTGACCCCAAAAAGTTGGACGGGTTAAACATTATTGATTTAAGAGTAAAGAGTTCGGTATTGCACCGGGCTCTTTCCTTTTA
>JBGUJU010000239.1:0-25997 GCA_045114065.1 Sodaliphilus sp. | reverse complement strand
GTAGGCAGCGATGTCATTCCAGCCATTGGCGCTGTCGGCGAGCTGCTTGGTGAAGCTGAAGTAGCTCTTGCCGTCGTTCTCACCGGCTGTGGTAATGCTGGCGGTGTAAACGCCCTCGTTCAGGGTCATCTTGACGCCCTTGTCGGCAGCCCATCCGTTGCCGTTCACCTCACCCAGGATGTAAACATCATCAACAGTGGGTGTGGGATCGGCCTTCTTGACGACTTTCACATAGGCACTTTCACCCTCCTTGATGGAAACGGAAAAGTCATAGGTGCCGGGAAGTACCTTGAATGCATTGGCGGTGCCCCAGTCTCCCATAGCGGTTTTCTGGTCATTCTCGACAAGTGTACCATCTGCAACAGCGCCGCGACGATAAGGCAGGAAACTCCAGTCATCAGCGTTCTCACCCAACTTAGTGGTGAAACTGAAGTAGCCATAGCCGTCACCGCTATCAGTAACGGTTACATCCTCGAGCTCGAAAATGTTCTCGAGGAGCTCATCAACGGGTTCCATCTCGACTCCAGTCGTGGGATTCCAGTTGTTGCCATTCACCTGTCCCAGAATAAATAATTTACCGGTATAGGGATTGATGGGAGCAACATAACCATCGATCTTGAACTTATTCTGATTGGCGTCAAAGGTAATTTCATACTCTTGATTGGTGCCGGTGAACATGTAGGCACCACTTCCCCTCTGGGTCGTGATCCAGCTGCCGGCTTGTACGTTCTGGTCGCCGCTCAAAGGGCCATAGCGATGATTACTGTTGAAGTTGTCCCAATCATTACTGTTCTCACCAAGGGCATCTGCAAAGCAGAAGTAAACCGTACCGTTAATGGTGGCGACATAGCTGTAAGTGCCATCATTGTTGTCGGTCATCTCGTTTCCCTTGCTAGGATCCCAGCCCTTTCCTAGGGGGGCTTCCCCAACAAGGTACATTGCTGCGTTGGCATTAAAGCCAACGAGAGCAATCAACAAAGAAAAAATTAAAGATAATTTCCTCATACAAGCAATATTGGTTATTAATTAAACATGTGAATAAAAGTTGGTTTTTCTTCTTTACCTGAAACTTTTAAAAAGTCGCTCAAAGATACATCTTTTTTTTACAAATTTATATTCCAAGGTGTTTTTTTAATAAAAATTTCAATCAAGGGCTGATTTGGTAACACAGTCTTCCCAGATCAAAGGAACACATATCAGTGCCGTACCTTATCTACATCTTAGCGCCAGCCTCCCGAGCATGCAACAAGTAAAGACGGGACCCCATCGATTTGGGATCCCGTCTTATTAGGACTCTATAAAAGAATCAGTTCAATAGATGACTCACTTAGAAGATCTCGGTAATAACGACGTGAACCTTGTCTTCGTCGTTATTGTAGGGATTGAAGACGATCTCAAAGTTGAAGGCACCAGTCTTGTAAACGCCAATTGCAAAGTCATCGGCAGGCCATGCATGGGCCCAATTGTGATCTTCAACGACCTTGAACCTGATGTCGGTACCCTCCTCGAACCAACCGGCCTTGTTCAAACGGTAGATACCGTCGTCACCCTTAACCATGTTGTTGACCTCAAAGTTGGGGTCCCAGTCTTCACCAAACAGGTTGTAAGTACCGGCAACGGTGTAAACGTGCTCAACTTCTACAAAATGGGCCATTGGCCAGTCAGCAGGAAGTTGATCAGTGTGGTAACATCGCTAATCTTGATGAAACCATCCTCATCACAGTCGGCAGCCTTCAGATTGATACCCTCGCTATTGCCACTGAGCAGGTAGTTAACCAGGGCGGTAACGTCACTGATCTTTACGAAATCGTCCATGTCAACATCACCACGAACGTATTCGGGAACAAGCGTTGCAGTGAAGTTGATCTTGTTCGCGTCTTCGGCCTTAGGATCGAAGGTGATCACGATGTCGTAGGTGCCAGCCTCGGTGCACTTGTAGTACCAGTCGCTTGAGGGCCAAGCATAAGTCCAAGCGTGGTCTTGAGCAACCTTGAACTTCACTTCTTCATCAACAGCGAGTACAACACCCTTCTTGGTCCAAGTGTAGATACCGTCCTCGCCCAGAACCATGTCGTTGGCCTCGTCAGCGGGATTCCAGTCGCTGCCGAATACGTTCTGGGTACCGGCAACAGTGTAGGTGTGATTGATGGGACCTACGTCACCGGTCTTGGTCAGGTTGCAGGCGATTCTCAGGCTGTCAGCAGCCTCGGGATCGAAGGTAATCTCGATGGTGTAGATGCCTTCCTCGGCTACGTGGGCAACCCAGTTGTTCATGCCGATCGGCCACTCATAGACTGAGAAGCTGTGGTTACCAGCAACCTTGAACTCAAAGTTACCGTACAGGGCGACATTGTCCTTGGTCCAGGTGTAGATGCCATCAACACCCTCGGTCATGTCGTTGTTCTCATCGGTGGCATCCCAGTCGCTGCCGAAGATGGTCTCAGGACCGGCAACGGTGTAAACAGTGATCTCTACGGGAGGAGGAACATCACCACCCTTGCGGGTCAGCAGGACAGTGTTCTCGCTCAGGTTAACTTCGATGTCATATTTACCGGGGACAACCTTAAAGGCAAAGGTGCTACCCCAGCCAGCAAGATCAGCAGCAATGCCGTCCTCAACGAGCGTGCCATCGGCTTTTGCGCCACGGCGATAGGGAGCAATGCTCCAGTCCTCGTTGTGCTCACCGAGCTTGGAAGTGAAGCTGAAGAAGCCGTAGCCCTCACCGCTGTCGGTGATCTCGGCATCGGTAAGCGTGAAGACGTTCTCGTCGGTGGTAGCCATAGCGATACCAGCCGAGGGGTCCCAGTTGTTACCGTTGACCTGACCCAGTGCAAATAATTCACCGGTCAGCGGGTTGATGGGCTCAACATAGCCTTCTACCTTGAACTGAGAATTGATCTCGTCAAAGGTGAACACATACTCGTCACCAGTACCGGTGAAGAAGTATGAACCATGGTCGCCAGCCTTCTGGGTGGCCTTCCAGTTACCTGTAGTAACTTCCTCGTTACCATTGGTGGGACCGTAGCGGTAATCGGGATTGAAAATGTCCCAGTCGTTGTTCAGACCGTCGCCGAAAACAAAGTACACCGTACCATTAATCGTGGCGGTGTAAGAATAGGTGCCGTCGCCATTGTCGATCATCTCGACACCTGCACCGGGGTTCCAGTTGCCGAAGGGAACGTTACCCACGATGTACATCGCTGCGTTAGCCTTCAGGCCAACGAGTGCAAGCATCACAAATAAAACTAAAGATAATTTCTTCATAATAGAACTAAATGATTTATTAAGTTAAACTAAAAATAAAGTTGGTTTGTTCTGATACCTGAAACTTTTTAAAGTTGCTCAAAATTACTATTTTTTTAAACAAACACATTATAATAAAAACCATTTTTTTAACTGATTATCAGTGCAAACGATTACGTAGCGACAGGTCATCACTGCCGCCACTTCCATGTGAAAAAGAATTGCTGTTGTCCTCAGGATTGTCTGAGCTGTGGCTCCCGCCACGGCTCAGGGTGTATTAAATAGGGGCTCCCATCAATTCAAAGGGTAAAGCCCCGGTGATGCGTACATCGGTGAACTCGCCGATAGCGAGTGTTTTGTCCTTGTTGATCAGGACTTCGGGATCGACCTCTGGACTGTCCCACTCGGTGCGGCCGATGTAATAATCCTCCTCCTCGCGGTCAACGATGACACGTAGGGTCTGGCCCACCTTCTGCTCCTGGATGTCGAGGGAAATTTTCTCCTGCAACGCCATGAGTTGTTGCAGGCGGTCCTGCTTCACTTCTTGGGGAATGTCATCAGTGAGGTTCTGGGCAGCCCAGGTGCCGTTTTCCTCACTGTAGGCAAATGCTCCCATGCGCTCAAAGCGTGCCTCGCGCACAAAGTCCATCAGCTCTTGGAACTCCTTCTCTCCCTCGCCGGGGAATCCCACCATCAGGGTGGTGCGGATGTGGATGCCCGGCACCTCGCGGCGCAGGCGTGCCAGCAGGTCGAGGGTCTCCTGGCGGTTGATGTGGCGACGCATGTTGGTCAGCACGGGGTCGCTGATGTGCTGCATGGCGATGTCCAGATAGTTGCACACGTTGCTGTGGCTGGCCATCACGGGCAGCAGATCATAGGGGAATTGGGCAGGGTAGGCATAGTGCAGGCGTATCCATTCCACGCCCTTGATATCGGCCATGCGGTCGATGAGCTCGGGCAACATCATGCGATTTTCCAGATCCATGCCATAGGAGGACAGGTCCTGGGCAATGACATTGAACTCCTTCACCCCGCGCTGCGTCAGTTGGCGCACTTCGTCGAGCAGGTCCTCGATGGGTACCGACGTGTGGCGGCCTGTAATCAACGGGATGGCACAGAAGGCGCAGAAACGGTTGCAGCCTTCCGAAATCTTCAGGTAACAATAATGGGGTGGGGTCGTCAGGCAACGCTCGCGGGCCAGATCATTGCGGTAGGCATGCCCCAAGTCATTGAGCATCGTTTTCCAGTCAAACTTGCCATAGAAGCGGTCCACCTCGGGCAACGCTTCGATGAGGTCGGCGCGGAATCGCTCGGCCAGGCAACCCATGACGAACAGGTTGCGGATCTTGCCTTGGCGCTTGGCCTCGCCCAGCGAGAGGATGGTGTCGATAGACTCCTGCTGGGCATCGGCGATAAAGCCGCAAGTGTTGACCACAACAGTCTCGCCGTCGATATGGTCAGCATTGTGGGCGACACTATAACCTGCCGCTTGGAGTTGCCGCAGCAACCGCTCGCTGTCAACCAGATTCTTGGAGCAACCCAGCGAGATGATATCTATCTTATTCCTCCTCATCGTTGTTATAAATAATAGCCTCTATAGTTTCTATAGTCACTATAGTTACTATAATGTTTACTCCTCTGTCACCCCAAACAGCGACTTCACAAACTCTCGCTTGTTGAAGATCTGCAAGTCGGTCATCTGCTCGCCCAGACCGATGTACTTGACGGGAATCTGGAACTGGTCGCTCACACCGATGACCACGCCACCCTTGGCTGTGCCGTCCAGCTTGGTGATAGCCAGGGCATTGACCTCGGTAGCTGCCGAGAACTGCTTGGCCTGCTCAAAGGCGTTCTGACCTGTTGAACCGTCAAGCACGAGCAGCACTTCCTGTGGAGCGTCGGGCAACACCTTGCGCATGGTGTTCTTGATCTTGGTGAGCTGGTTCATGAGGCTCACGTTGTTGTGGAGGCGGCCAGCGGTGTCAATGATGACGACATCGGCATTCTGGGCCTTGGCGCTCTGTACGGCATCATAGGCCACGGCAGCGGGATCGGTACCCATCTTGTGCTTGATGACGGGAACGCCCACGCGATTGCCCCAGATCTCCAGCTGCTCGTCGGCAGCGGCGCGATAGGTATCGGCAGCGCCCAGCACGACCTTGTTGCCTGCCTGCTTGAACTGATAGGCGAGTTTGCCGATGGTGGTGGTCTTGCCCACACCATTCACACCCACGACCATGATGACGTAGGGCTTCATGTCCTCGGGGACGGTGAAGTCCTCGAGCTCGGCATTATTGTTGTCGGCAAGCATCTGTGAAATCTCGTCACACAGCAGCTCGTTCAGTTCCTCGGTGCCCACATATTTGTCACGCGCTACGCGCGCCTGCAGGCGATCAATAATTTTGACGGTAGTGTCAACGCCCACATCGCTGGTAACGAACACTTCCTCGAGGTTGTCGAGCACATCGTCATCGACGGTGGATTTGCCGGCTACCGCATGTTTGATTTTCTCAAATACGCCCTGTTTGGTTTTTTCCAGACCCTTGTCGAGCGTTTCTTTCTTCTCACGGGAGAATAATTTCTTGAACAGTCCCATATTCTTCTTTTCGTTTTTTGATATTTGGGTACAAAGGTACAACATTTCTTTCGGTTTTTTATTCACAGGGCTCATTTTTTGCTGTTCTACACAACTTTCACTACCTTTGTGCTCATCTAATTCAAAATGAACATGAGACAAATTGCATTATTGTCGATATTGGCTGTATTGCTGGTTGCCTGTGGTTCCAAGCAGGAGGCGCAGCCCGAAGGACCTTCGGCGCTGGAGCAAGAGATGACTGCACTCTATGGCGAGAACAAGGTCATCGAGGGCGACTATCCCGATTCGTTGGCAGTCACGACTGCCAACGGTGTGTTTGTCGGACAACGCGACAGCTCTCTGCTCGCCTTCAAGGGCATACCCTATGCCGTGCAGCCTACGGGCGACCGTCGCTGGCAGGTGGCCAAGCCCGAACCCGACAGCCGCCTCGTGCGAGAGGCTAAATATTTTGGCCACTCCTCTATCCAGTCCCGTAGCGAGGGCAATGCCGCCTCGCTCTACCCGCAGGGCGAGGATTGCTTGACGCTCAATGTCTGGACTGCTGCCGACGGGATGCGTCGAGACCATCGCCCCGTGATGGTGTGGATACATGGTGGCTCCTATGTGTGCAATGGCACAGCCAATCCTCGCGATTGGGGCAACGCCTTTGTCAAGGCGCACCCCGATGTCGTCATGGTCTCGGTCAATTACCGTCTGGGTTTATTAGGCTTTCTTGACTTGTCATCCCTGCCCGACGGGAAAGCCTTCTCCCGGAGCGGCAACTTGGGCATTCTGGACCAGGTTGAGGCCCTCAGGTGGATAAAACGCAACATCGCAGCTTTTGGAGGCGATCCTGATAACGTGACCATCATCGGTCATTCGGCAGGGGCGGGGAGTGTGGCCATTCTTGCCAGTATCGATGAGGCGCAGGGCCTGTTCCGTCGCGCCATCATGATGAGTGGCAGCGTGGCGTTGACCAGCAGTCAGGATGATTGCCAGAGTCTCACCAAGCGTGTCCTCGATGCTACGGGCGCCAAAACAGTCTCAGACCTGCAGGCTCTCTCTACCGACGACATCATTGCCCTCAACGATGAGGTGGGTGAATTCTTCCGCTTCCCTGAGCGTGACGGAAAATTCCTCAGCGAGGATCCTTATAGCCGATTTGATGGCTTCAATGCCAGTATCGATATGCTCATCGGCAGCAATGCCGACGAAGCAAATTACTGGATCGATGCCATGGGCGGCGAGGAGAACTTCGACATGGCTACACAGCTGTGGTATCGCTATATCGCGATGTCACTTGACAGCGCCCAGCGTGAGAGTGCTAGCCGTTTCCTGAAAGTTGTGCCAGAGGACAAACCCTGGCCTGTAGCCGAACTGCTTAATGACCTGATGTTCCGCGGACCCGCTATCGAGATGGCACAGCGCCATGCCGCATCGGGCGGCAGGACCTATATGTATTATTGGAACAAGTCTTTGAAGGACTCAATTTATGGTGCCTGCCATGGCTCTGAGGTCTCCTATATCCTCAACACGGGGCGCCAGATCAAGGGTGGTGACAATCACAATCCTGCCCTCGCCAGTGAGGTGCAGCAGATGTGGGTGAACTTCGCCAAGACCGGCAATCCCAGCACATCGCTCCATTACTGGCCTGCCTATGAGAGCACTCAGCGCGCGACAATGGTGCTGGGCGACGAGATCAAGTTGGTGAATGATCCCTTGCCCGAGCAACGGCGTTTCATTGCGCCGCTCATGCGTGAGTATATTTCTCCCGTGTTCAGTGATCTGCTCGACAAGGCGCCCTGGTATCTGGGCGTTGCTATCGGTGCGCTGGTCGCCGCTCTGCTGTTGCTCACATGGATCATTATCCGCATCCGTCGATTTTTTAAGAGAAAAAATAATTAACAATATGAAAATGAAAAAGATAACATTATTACTTGCAATAGCTGCCTCATGGCTTGCTGTTGCTGCCCAGCCAACTGCTTACACCCCTAGTGAAGAGAACCTGCGTGCCCGTGAAGAGTTCCAGGACAACAAGCTCGGTGTCTTCATCCATTGGGGCGTCTATTCCATGCTTGCCGACGGCGAGTGGGTCATGCTTAACAAGCACATCAACCGCGACGAGTATGCCCAGTTGCCTGCTGGTTTTTATCCCTCACGTTTCAATGCCGATGAATGGGTGCGTGCCATCAAGGATGCCGGTGCCCGTTACATCACCATCACATCGCGGCACCATGACGGCTTCTCGATGTTCAAGAGCGCGGTCACCGATTATGACATCGTCGATGCCACGCCCTTCAAGCGCGATGTCTTGAAAGAACTCGCCGATGCCTGCCAGCGGCATGGCATCAAACTGCACTTCTACTATTCCCACCTCGACTGGCACCGTCTGGACTATCCGCTAGGCCGACACCAGCAAGAGTTGCCCCACGATCCGGCGACCACCAACTGGCCCCAGTACTACAAGTTCATGAACGATCAGTTGACCGAACTGCTGACCAACTACGGCCCCGTGGGCGCCATCTGGTTTGACGGCAAGTGGGAACATGATACTGATCCCACGCCATTTGACTGGCAACTGGACGAGCAATATGCCCTCATCCACCGCTTGCAGCCCGCATGCCTCGTAGGCAACAACCACCATGAGGTGCCTTTCCCGGGCGAGGATATCCAGATCTTTGAGCAGGACGTCCCTGGCGAGAACACGGCGGGCTACTCAGGAGAGAATGGCATCAGCCAATTACCGTTGGAGACGTGTATGACCATGAATCACGCCTGGGGATATCGCATCACCGACAAAAATTACAAGAGTGGCGATGAGATTATCCGTACCCTCGTTCGTGCTGCAGGACGCAATGGCAACCTGCTCATCAACGTGGGGCCGCGTCCCGATGGTTGTCTCCCCGTCGAGGCTGTGGAGCGCCTGCACGCCCTGGGCGAGTGGATGCGCGTCAACGGCGAGAGCATCTACGGCACCCGTGGCGGCATCATCCCCCCGCACGACTGGGGCGTGACGACACAGCGCGGAAATACATTATATATACATATTCTCAACCTCAAGGACAACGCCCTGTACCTGCCCTTGAGCGGCAAGCAGGTCAAGCGCGCGTCGATGTTCACCGACAAGAGCCGTCTGCGTTATGTCGCGGCCGGTGACGGCATCACGGTCATGCTGCCCGAGGTACCCCGGGGCGTGGACACCATTCTGGAGCTCGAACTGCGATAAATAAAGGGAACTCACGAAGTCCCACGGCTGTTCTGTAGCTCGTCGTTTTTTGCCGTCATTGATAGGCAATCTGATTATTATATTTAATTAACAATTGGATTGCCTATTGTTTTTGTGTTTTATTGTATCTTTGCGTGACAAATAATCATGCGTGATTGCTGATGGATGTTTGGCAATGAGGTGCGATAGGAACCAAAAGTGTAAATTTATTAACTTTATAACAAACATTTATTAATTTTTTAAAGGTATTTTGACATGAGAAAAATTACAGTTCTTTTGTTGTTAGCCGTTACTGCTTTGTGCAGTGTACAGCTTAGCGCTAAGAATGGTCCTGACATCCCCGACCCTATGCGCTCAGATTCTTATAACAGTATTCCCAGTTATTTCCACTCTCTGGGTGACGGTAATCACATGTATTACCACATTGATCGTCGTCGTATTGCCGGTCCTGAGTACCAGCGTGCTGTATGCCTTCTCGGTGAGATCAACAGCAGGTATTACTCATCCACCTATGGTAAATACGACTATTTTCAAGGCGATGACGGACGCGGTGGTGGTTTCCTTGCTGCTCTCCAGGTGGACCAAAACCCGGCTGCCTATGTGAACAGTGCAACTCTCTTTGACAGTGGATATGGTGTGACCCTGAAAACCGATGTTCAGGGTCAGGGTGAGGTGGCTGCCAGGATTATTTACACCTTGACCAACAACCTCGACAGGGAAGTGACCGTTCAGGTGGGTGTGTATGCCGACATCATGATTGGTAATGATGACGAAGCAGGCCTGAAATACATGGAGCACGATGGCGAACCCTATGGTTTGAGGCTTAAGGGTAAGCAGCAGTATGGCATCTACCCCATCATGTCGGTACTCTTTGGCGAGGGCGTGACCGGTGTAACTCCTTGCGATCAGCACTGGTTCGGTTTCTACAGCTCCAACTGGCATGCCGATGAGATGGTTGGTAACTATACCAGGACCATTTATAACACCGGTACCGAATCTTATGACCAGTCCTATGCTGAGCACTGGGAGGAAGCGGACGGTACCTACGACAGCGGTATGGGTTTCTGCTGGAATGACCGCACCATCCCCGCTGGTGAGAGCATCGAGCTGTCTTATCTCGTAGCCGTTGGTGAGGTTGATTTTGAGGAGCCCATCCCCGATCCCGATCAGCCCGGTCAGGACATCTTTACCTATCATGTTGAGGCCTACAACATCGGTGACGAGAACATTGACGATCCTTGGAATGACCTGACCGTTGCCCATCCCGCTCACATCTGGGGTACGTATGAGCACCCCTACGGCCAGATTGGCTACATCGAGTATCGCGTTGATGGCGAAGGTCGCGGCGAGTGGACCCGCATCGAGGAGCCGCTGATTTCCGGTGCTGAGAGCTATGACCTGCCCTTCGACATGTTCTTCAACCCCGACGAGGATGTACTCCACACCCTGGAGCTGCGCTTCACCGACGGTCTGGGTAACTACACCGAGCTGAATGGCCTGGAGTGGGAGGACATCCGCACCATCAGCCTGACTGTTGATCCCGTATCGCAGGCTTACGATGGCACGCCCAAGATCTTTGTGGTAACTGTTGGTGGTGTTGACGAGTACACCCTCGGCGCTGATGGCGCTTACACCTTGCCCGGCAACTATTCACAGAGCATTTGGGGTCAGTTTGATACCAACACCATCGGTATCAACACCGTTGAGTACTTTGTTACCAAGGGTCAGGCCACTGTTACTGTTGATTATGTAACTCCGGTGAAGTGGGACGGCAATCCTCATGGCGCAACTGCTACTGTGACCACTGGTGATGCTCAGGCCGTTGTGACCTATGTGAACACCGCTGATGGCTCTGTTCTCACCGATGCTCCTGTTGAGATTGGTTCATATCTCATCATCGTCAATGTGCCCGAGACCGACTACTACTATGGTATTACCGATGCTGCCTATGGTCCTATCGTAATCTACGGTGATCCCACTGGCATCAACGAGGTAGCCGTTGACAAGCAGGAGGGTGCATGGTACACCATCGATGGTCGTCGTGTCGTTGCTCCCACCGAGCCCGGCATCTACATCCACAATGGTAAGAAGTATATGGTGAAGTAATTCTCCGATAGAGCAATTTAACTTTCATGGCAGCTCCGCTTCAAGCGGGGCTGCTTTTTTTAGTATCAATGCACTCTGCCTTTTCCGTTATTTCCGTCCCCATTACTCTGCGAATAAAATCTTTTTACTACCTTTGCATCATGACCATTAACAATCCGATTGAGATATGAAGAAATCCTTTATTGCCATCCTCCTGATGATGGCTTTTTCAACTGCAATTAACGCCCAGGACGACCTGGATCGCATGACAGAATCTTGCACCAGCATCATGGTGGGCAAGGCCGCCAGCACCGATGGCTCGGTCATTACCTCACACACCTGTGACGCACGTTACCGCACATGGATGACCATGACGCCGGCACGTGACTATGAGCGTGACACGGTCACTGCCGTCTATCGTGACCGTTTCCACACCGGTTCGCCATCCGACGTGACGGGGATGGTGCAGACGGGAACGATACCCCAAGTGCGCCACACCTATCGTTTCCTGGATACCGCCTATCCCTGCCTTAACGAGAAGCAGTTGGCGATGGGCGAGACGACTATCTCGGGTCGTGACACGCTGCGCAACAAGGAGGGCATTTTCATGATCGAGGAACTGGCACGCATCGCTCTGGAGCGTTGCACTACCGCCCGTGAGGCCATCCGCCTGATGGGTGAGTTGGTCAAGAAATACGGCTACGGCGACAGCGGCGAGTGCCTCACCATTGCCGACAAGAACGAGGCCTGGCTGTTTGAGGTCTTCGGCGAGGGTCCCAAGAAGGTGGGTGGCGTCTGGGCTGCCGTGCGCATCCCCGATGATGAGATTGCTGTGTCGGCCAACATTTCGCGTATTGGCGTGCTGGACCTCAGCGACCCTGACCACTACATGGCATCGGATAATGTGTTTGATGTCGCCCGCAAGCTGAAACTGTGGGACGGCAAGGAGCCTTTCTGCTTCTGGAAGGCTTACAGCGGCACCAACTACAAGAAGGAAGTAAAGAATTACAGCACCCGCGAACTTTATATCATGCAGCAGCTTGCCCCTTCATTAGGGTTGAATGAAAGCATCGAGAATCTGCCCGTGAGTGTCAAGCCTGACAAGAAGGTGAGCGTCGAGGACGTCTCGCGTCTGCTGGGCAGCTACTATGAGGGCTCGCCGCTCGACCTGAGCGCTCGTCACAAGATTCCCAACCCTAAACGCAAGGATAAGCAGGGCAACCTCGTCGAAAACGAGCCCGACAGCATCGTCTCACCCGTCGCCAACCCCTGGATTACCAACGAGCAATTGGCGATGTTCTATGCCATGGGCGATTCGGCAATGAAGTGGACACGCACCGTCAGCGTCCCTTGGTGCTCCTACAGCACCGTCATCCAACTGCGCTCGTGGCTGCCCGACGAGATCGGTGGCGTGGCGTGGATCGCCTTTGACAATCCCGGTCAGAGTCCCCGATTCCCCGTCTTCTGTGGCAATACCGACCTGCCCGCCTCGATGAAGCTCTGTGGACACAGCGCCGAGAACGCCAACACCGCTCTGTGGCAGTTCCGCAAGGCTAACCGCCTCGCCTCCCTTCGTTGGGGCGTCTATCGCAAGACCCTCGAGCCCGCCCGTGACCATTTCCTTGACAAGGGCCTGCGCGAGCTCCCCATGGTAGAAAAGGCCTGGCAAGACCTCAATGCCCAGGACAGCAAGCGTGCCGCCCAGTACCTCAACGACTATACCGCCGACATGCTCGGCGCCGCCGCCTATCGCTGGCAACAGATGGCCCACACCTTCTGGCTCCAATCCTGGAAAGGCTTCTAATAGGAGGATTTTGGCTTTCTTCCCGGTCCCGTCTCGAGGTTCCTTGTGCCGAGGCTCAGCCTCGGCCATCGAGCAACCGTCAAGACTCCTCAAGTCTTATCTATCTCATCTCCTGCCTATCCAGGAAAGCTGATGCTCACCAGAGGACAAATAAAACTGACAACTGATAACAGACAACTGAAAACTTATCACTACCTTTGCGTCAGAAACATAACTAAAATTGTAAAGATATGAGAAAGAGATTGTTAATTGCGATCATCACTCTGTTGGGGTGTTTCGTTGCAGCAGACGCATGCACCTCGGCCATCGTGAGCGGTCGGTTGACGGCTAATGGGCGTCCGCTGATGTGGAAGAACCGCGACACCAACGACCTGAATAACCGTGTGGAACGCATCGTCCGTCACGACGGACTGATGGAGTTTGTCGCCCTGTTTGATGCTCGTGACCTGCAAGATACGGCGGCTTGGATGGGCTTTAACGAGGCAGGCTTCGCCATTATGAACACGGCGTCCTATAACCTGAACGGCAACGACGGAGTGAAGAATATGGACCGTGAGGGGGAGCTGATGCGCTATGCCCTAGAGCGCTGCAAGACGGTGGATGATTTTGAGAACCTCTTGAAGACCTTGCCCAAACCATTGGGCGTTGAAGCCAACTTCGGCGTTATCGATGCACAGGGTAACGGTGCCTACTTCGAGACAGGTAATTATAAATACGTCAAGTTTGACCTCGCCGATGCGACGAGTGGCATCCTGATGCGTACGAACTATTCCTACAGTGGTGAGAATGACAAGGGCATGGGCTACGTGCGTGAGAAAAACGAGAAGCACCTGCTCGAACCGCACATTTTAGCTCAGGACATCACCCCTGCAGTGTTCACCGAGGAATTGTCCCGCACGTTCTATAACTCGCTGATCGGTAAAGACTACACCCGCAGCGGGGACAACTGGATTGTGGACCAGGATTTCATTCCGCGTCGCATTTCCAGCGCCAGCGTGGTCATCGAGGGTGTCCTGCCCAGCGAGAGCCCGCTCTTGACGACGATGTGGATTGCCTTGGGCTATCCCCCCTGTGCCGAGGTCTATCCCGTGTGGGTAGGGGAGGACGGTGTAGCTCCTGAATTGACTGGTACGACTGCCGAGAATCACTCGGTGCAGTGCGACAAGGTGAACAAACGCAAAGCAGAGGTCTTCCCTATCGTGCGTGGCAACGGCAAACAATACCTGAACCTCTCCAAACTCTATAACAATGAGGGCACAGGTTATTGCCAGACGCTTACCCTGAAGAACCGCCAGGCCTACAAGCGCGGTTATGAGGAAATTGCTCGCCGTCGAGCCCTATACAGCAAATCTAAGAAACGTAAGAATTAGCAGGTAGTCCATAGCGGTGATGACCATTGAGAATTGCAGCGTCACGGCGGGCACCTATATGCGCCATTTGTGCATGATGTTCCTGGCCGACAACTGGCTGTGGATGGTGGCGCCTGTTGCCGTCTGCGCTGTGTTAGCAGTGTGGATTGATGTGCGTTTTGTCATCGTGGCCTTGATGGTGCTGTTTGTCGTTATGCCCATGCTGTTGGCATTGCTTTATTTCTACTATGGCTTCTCACCCGAGGCACGCTGGTCCATCATGGAGAAATCAGCAACTGTTGATGGCCAGAGTATCACATTGCATTTTACTGATGAGCGAATGAAAACGCACGTCATCCAGTGGGGTGACGTGCGTACTATCATTGAGAAAGATGATGCGTTGTTGTTGATGCTCAAAGGCAAGCGTTATACTTGCCTGATGTTGCCGATGTCAGTTGTAAATCCAGACGTCACGAAGGCTCTCAGGCAGTTCGCCGCGGAGGTCCATTAACGTGTTATAGTCATCGCTGCGAGCGACATACACGCAGGTGTAGCCCTTGTAATCAAGCATCTTCATATAGGGAACCAGTGAGGCATACTTGACCTTGAATGCGTCAAGTTCCTGCTGGTTGCGTAACGTAGCAATTACCATAAAGTATTTGCCGGATGCGTTGCCCACCTTGGCAATAGCCGGATGGCTTTCGACCATCTCAATGGCCTGTGAAACCACGCCCTGCTGAACGGTCATGCTACCCAACTGCTGGGATTGTGGGGCACTGACTTCGGGCGATATGCTTGCCATATTGTGATTGCGGTCCACGATAATGGGGGTTGTAAGCATCACACCCAGACCGATCAATACAGCTACCGAAGCTGCAATCTGGCCAGCCTTGCGCGAGAACAGGTTGCGCTGCTTGGGTACGATGACGGCTGCTGCCGATTCTTCCTCTTGGCGTTCCTGCTCAAGAACACTCACCGTTTTGATGTCCAGATCGCGAAGTCCGTAGAAACGGTTACATGCGTTATCGTCCACAAACGGCACAAACTCGATGTGTTGTCCTTCATTGAGTTTGAAGAACCCCAGACGACCCATCGACACCTCGCAGCCCATTGTCAACTGCTGGCGGAATGTCGCTACGCTGTCGGTAATGAAGCGCATGGCCTCATCATAATCCAGCCCTTCGCGTCGCATGATTGATTGGGCGAGCAGGCCATCGTTATGGGCAGCGCTGGCATTGAAGCCGATGGAACGGCGAGGATGCTCCATCACTTCTTGACCCTCGTCAAAGTGGGAAGGATCATAGTTGGCGATGAATGCACCCCAACCGGGGATGGCGACACAATCGTGTCGCGTCATCAGATAATCTATATGTTCAATAATCGAAAACATCACACAAAAGTACACTTTTTCGTGGCATCGGCAAAATATTTGCCTTGAAATTGCATTGAAAAAGTTATTAACATGGCTCTCGGAGCTAAGTCACCGACCGAATACTTTGCGATAGGCGTCTGCCTTTTTATCAAGGGCGAGAGGGTAGGCCCGAGATGAGGAAGGCATACGCCAAAGGGTAAATTGGTGATGGTCTATCTGGCACGCTACAGGGATGCCGATAGCAGGGATGCCGATGCCAGCCTGCTCGGCAATAATGCCAGTTGCCTTCTCTCCGGTAGTGACTACCGTGGTGATAGTGGGGTGGCTTTCTAACAGCGCCGCCAGGTCAATCGGCTCAACAATATCAAGGAACTTGTCGCTGGCATTGTCCCTGAGGCGTCTCACCGCCATCGCTGTATCCCACAATGCAATGCCCTCCTTGTCCAGGAAACTTTTGATTGCTTCTAAATCAAAGCGCTGTAATTGCTTGTCCCATAATGCGTCACGATTGCCCTCAAAGAAAATGATACCCATGATGCGCCAGAAGTCGTTGATCTTGTTGGGATAAAAGAACGGCATGGACCAGCGTTCAGGTTTGGGCGGAAATGTGCCTAGGAATAGGTATCGAGCTCCGTTTGGGATATAGGGAGGCCAGGGATGGCGTTCTAATGTCGGTTGATGATTGTTCATATCAGCAAAATTAAACAAAAAACGCCGTCTAGTCGATGTTTTTATCAAAAAAAATATGGAGTATCGCAATTTTTACTAACTTTGCGGATTAGAATATCAAACAATAAAAACGAAAGAATATGAAAATCCGTAATTTATTTTTGCTGGCAGTCGCATCGCTGATGCTTGCGGCGTGCAATCCTACCGAGGATATCACCCTCATGTCTAATATCGACCAGGTTCCGTCTTCTGCTTTGGCAGCTGCTACTGTCCAGGCAGGTGACTTCACCATTAAACCTGGTGACCTGTTGCTCATCAACGTGTCTGGTTCCAATGAGGACGCTATCAAGCCGTTTAACAAGGTTCAGTATATCTCTAACATCAGTTCGACAACCTATAGTTATGGTGATCGTTCTACTATCTATTACCTTGTTGACGACCAAGGGAACATTGATTTTCCGATTTTGGGCAGATTACATGTTTCGGGCATGACAAAGCAGAAAGTGGAGGAATACATTACTTCTCTCATCCATCCTAAATATCTGATTGAGGTTCCTAATGTAGAGTGCCGTATCCAGAATTTCCGCGTATTCTGCCTTGGTGATTTCAACCATACGGGTGTCGTTCAGGCCGAGAATGGCCGTCTCAATCTCATTGAGGCGATTGCCATGAGTGGAGACCTGGCCAGTACGGGATTGCGTGACAGATTATTGCTTGTCCGCACTGATGTCAATGGTCAGCGCACAGTGAAGCGCATCAATCTCAATGACGCAAACTTCTTCAGTTTACCTGAATACCAGCTCCAGCAGAATGATATCCTCTATGTGGAGCCCAATAAGTATAAGAAACGCAGTATTTGGAGTGTCGCACCCACGTTCTCATTTGGTCTTGGTATGATGGGCACGGCGATGTCACTGATTACTTTCATTACTGTGTTAGCTAAGAAATAAGCTGTTTGATATACCGCTTAGGATGACGGTCCTTCCATGCTTGGAGGGACCGTTTTTATAAACTGCCATTTTGTCAGTTTTTCTTTCCTTGGCACAAGTGTTGAGGTTCTTGAGATGAACAAAGTATATCCAAAAAGCATAAGAAAGGAGAAACAACTATATGAATTTTAACAATTTTACAATCAAAGCACAAGAGGTTATCCAGAAAGCCGTGCAGCTAACTCGTGTCGGCGGCAACCAGGCTGTGGAACCTGAGCATCTGCTCAAGGCTGTTTTGACCGAGGGCGATGCTGTGGTACGCTTCATTTTCCAGAAGCTGGACATCAATTCCGCTAATGTGGAACGGTCCCTCGATGCCGCTCTTCAACATCTGCCGCATGTCAGTGGAGGAGAGCCTTACCTGAGCAATACTGCAAGTCAGGTTTTGGACAAGGCCAACGACATTGCCAGCAAGAGCGGTGACCAGTATGTAACCGTCGAGGCGCTGTTGATGGCGCTGTTCGAGGTCAAGTCAACGGTGTCTACCATCCTCAAGGATGCAGGAATGACTCGCGATGACCTCAAGGTCGCCATCGACGAGTTGCGTAAGGGCAAGAATGCCACTTCCCAGAGTGCAGAGGAGCAGTACAATGCCCTGAGCAAGTATGCTGTCAACCTCAATGAGCGTGCACGTCAAGGCAAACTCGACCCGGTTATCGGTCGTGATGACGAGATACGTCGAGTGCTGCAGATCTTGAGCCGTCGCACCAAGAACAACCCCATCCTCATCGGTGAGCCGGGAACCGGCAAGACCGCCATTGTCGAGGGACTGGCACAGCGTATCGTGCGCGGTGACGTGCCCGAGAACTTGAAGATGAAGCAAGTCTATTCGCTCGACATGGGCGCATTGATTGCTGGAGCCAAGTACCAAGGCGAGTTTGAAGAGCGTCTTAAATCGGTCATCAACGAGATTACTCAGGCCCAAGGCGAAATTATCTTGTTCATTGACGAGATTCACACCCTTGTGGGTGCCGGAAAGAGCAGTGGGGCAATGGATGCTGCCAACATCCTCAAGCCGGCTCTTGCACGCGGTGACCTGCGCAGTATCGGTGCCACAACCCTCGACGAGTACCAGAAGTATTTTGAGAAGGACAAGGCGCTGGAGCGTCGTTTCCAGATTGTCATGGTCGATGAGCCCGACGAGGAAAGCAGTATTGCTATCCTGCGAGGACTGAAGGAGAAATACGAGAACCACCACAAGGTGCGTATCAAGGACGATGCTATCATCGCTGCCGTGCAACTGAGTCAACGTTACATCAGCGATCGCTTCTTGCCCGATAAGGCCATTGACCTGATTGATGAGGCTGCCGCCAAGCTGCGTATCGAGATGGACAGTGTGCCACAAGGCCTTGATGAGATCTCCCGCAAGATCTCGCAGCTGGAGATTGAGCGTGCCGCTATCAAGCGTGACGGTGACGAGGCACGCATTGCGGACCTTGACAAGCAGATTGCCGAACTCAAGGACCGTGAGAGCGACTATAATGCCAAGTGGAAGAGCGAGAAAGAGCTGATTAACAAGATCCAGCAGAACAAGATCGACATCGAGCAGCTCAACTTTGAGGCTGAGCGTGCCGAGCGCAATGGTGACTACGGTCGCGTGGCCGAAATCCGCTACTCGCTCATCAAGCAGAAGGAGGACGAGAACCGTCAGATTCAGGACCGCTTGCGCGATATGCAGGGCGACAAGGCCCTCATCAAGGAAGAGGTCGATAGCGATGATATCGCCGAGATCGTTTCACGCTGGACTGGGATTCCCGTGACCAAGATGCTCCAGAGCGAGAAGGAGAAACTGCTCCATCTCGAGGCTGAACTGCACAAGCGTGTCGTTGGCCAGGATGATGCAATCAAGGCCATCAGCGATGCCGTCCGCCGCAGCCGTGCCGGCCTGAACGATCCGCGCCGACCCATCGGCTCGTTCATCTTCTTGGGCACCACTGGCGTCGGCAAGACCGAGCTGGCTAAGGCGCTGGCAGACTATATGTTCAACGACGAGAACATGATGACGCGCATCGACATGAGCGAGTATCAGGAGAAGTTCTCTGTCACCAGGCTTATTGGTTCGCCTCCCGGCTATGTAGGCTATGACGAGGGTGGACAGTTGACCGAGGCCGTTCGCCGCAAGCCCTATTCGGTCGTCCTCTTCGACGAGATCGAGAAGGCCAATCCTGATGTGTTCAATGTCTTGCTCCAGGTGCTTGACGATGGCCGCTTGACCGATAACAAGGGTCGCACCGTCAACTTCAAGAACACGATCATCATCATGACGAGCAACTTGGGCTCTAGCCTCATCCGTGAGCGCTTTGAACACATGACCGAAGCCAACCGCGATGAGGTCATCGGCCGCACTCGCGATGACGTGATGGGCATGCTCAAACAGACCATCCGTCCCGAGTTCCTGAACCGTATCGACGAGATCATCATGTTCACGCCGCTTGACGAGGAGCAGATCCGCCAGATTGTTGCCATGCAGCTTGCCGGTGTCAAGAAGATGCTTGCCAAGAATGGTATCACCCTCGAGGCAACTGATGCTGCCATCCGTTTGCTCGGCAGAGCGGGCTATGACCCCGAGTTCGGAGCAAGGCCTGTTAAGCGAGCCATCCAGAGCATGGTGCTCAATCAGTTGAGCAAGGACATCATCGCCTCCAAGGTCAACCGTGACCGACCCATCATCATCGATGCCGACGGCAATGAATTGGTCTTCAAGAACTAAGGCGGATGCTATTACACAAAAATCGCGGGCAACAGTCAAAGTGCTGCTGCCCGCGGTTTTTATTTTTTGTTTGTTTGGCCCCTTTAGGTCTCCTCCTTTTGTTTTAGAAACCGAGGAAGTCAGGGGTCATTTCGGACAGGGGGTGACCCTTGAGATCCTTGTCGCTCAGGAGCATATCCACGGGAGCGATGCGCCAGTCAATGTCCAGTGCGGGGTCATCAAAGCGCAGTGTCGCTTCGCTCTGCGGGGCGTAGATGTTGTCCACCTTGTATTGAAACTGGGCGAAGTCGCTCAGCACTACAAAGCCGTGGGCGAAGCCTCGGGGGATGAACAGCTGACGGCCAGTGTCGGCACTCAGTTCGATGGCGACGTGGCGTCCCCACGTGGGGCTGCCGTGGCGCAGGTCCACAGCCACGTCTAGTACCGTGCCCTGAGAGACGCGAACCAGCTTGGCCTGGCTCCACTCGCCGCGTTGGAAGTGAAGGCCGCGCAGTACGCCCTTGCTTGAGAACGACTCGTTATCCTGCACGAAGTCCACATGCCCCACATGGGCATCAAACTCCGCCATCTTAAACACCTCGCTGAAGTATCCCCGTTTGTCACCGAAGCGCTTGGGCTCGATCACCCATACGCCCTTGATGTCCTGTTCAATAAATGTCATATCAAGTCATTATTGATGAATTATGGGGCAAAGTTAGCCATTTTTGACCGCAGAAGCAACATAATTCAAGAAAAACGAGTACTTTTGCCCCTCGGTTTATAAAAAGACTTGAGTTATGAAGAAGACTGCACGCAACGTCATTTTCTTTGACGACAACGAGGTACGTAAGCATTTGATGCCGTTTACCTATACACGTCCCACGGCCCTGCTTCGCGTGGGTATCACCACCATTAGCGAGAAGTGGCAGGCGATGCTCGGTGACGATGCCACCTATAGTTACCTCACCGTGCGTTACCTCAAGAAGAAGTTCCCGCTGCATGTGCGCCGCACAACCAACCTCATGGTAGCCGGCCATGTCATTCCCACGCCTGAACTCGCCGAGCAGGTGCTTGCCCTGCAGGAGGGCGAGGCCCTGATGGTGGGTGAGGAACTCATCGCCTTCAACGGCACTGCCCATGATTATGATGCCCGTCATTATACCCGTGTGCATTTTGCCAAGGATATCCCTCTCACCGTGCATCACTTGTATGATATCTTTGAATTCAACGGGACGGTGCTGGAGCAGGATTTTAACCGTCTCACGGCAGGTCGCGACTCGCAGCCGTTGTCGGCGACCAATACTGTCATCGGCGACCCCGCCCGCATCTTTGTCGAGCAGGGTGCCTATGTCGAGGGTGCGATGCTCAACACCAACGGCGGCCCCATCTACATCGGTCCCAACGTCGAGGTGATGGAGGGCGCATGCATCCGTGGAGGCTTTGCCGCTTGCCATGACGCCAAGGTGCGCATCGGCGCCAAGGTCTATGGCGCGACCACCCTGGGGCCTCACGTCAAGATCGGCGGCGAGGTCGAGAACACCGTCTTTATCGGTTACAGCAACAAGGCTCACGACGGCTTCCTGGGCGATGCTGTCATCGGCGAGTGGTGCAATATCGGCGGCGGTACCACTGCCAGCAACCTCAAGAACGACTACGGCGAGATCAAGCTCTGGAACTATGCCAGCAAGCGCTTCGAGCGCACGGGGCTGCAGTTCTGCGGTCTCTTCATGGGCGACCACAGCAAGATTGGTGTTAATGGCATGATCAACACGGCCACCGTCATCGGCGTCGGTGTCAACATCCACGGTGCGGGCTTCCCCCGCAACTTTGTCGCTTCCTTCCAGGAGGGCAGTGCCACTGCCGGCTTCAAGGATGTCCCCCTCGAGACTTTCTACACCATTGCCGAGCGTGTCATGGCACGCCGCAATATTCCCTTGACCGAGGTTGACCGCGATATCTTCAAGGCCATCTACAACATCCGCGACCGCTATAAGTAAGCTGTTAGCTTTTAGCCATTAGCCTTTAGCTTTTGGTTTGTTGACAACGATTCTATTGACCGTGGCAGAGCCACGGCCCACAGAACACGATCAAACGAAATCATTCTTTTTTACCTTCTTCTTAATGTCTCGACGATGCGCGCCATCTGATTGGGAATGCGTATCTGCTGGGGACATTTTTTCAGGCAGGTCTCACAGTCGACGCACTGTGTGGCCCAGGTTGATGCGTCGGGAAGCGCTTGGCGCAGGCCGTCGGCAAATTGCTGCTTGCGGTCCATGTAATCGGCTGCCTGCTTGTCGGGCAGGGGCAGTATTCCTTGATTGACCGCCTCGTTGTAATAGGCGAAGTTGCCGGGGATGTCGACGCCATAGGGGCAAGGCATGCAGTAGCTGCAGGTGGTACAGGGAATGGTGGGGAATCCCGCCATCACGTCGGCAATCTCCTCCAGGACTTTGTTCTCGGCATCGGTCATCGGCTCCAGGGGCGAGAAGGTGCTGATGTTCTCCTCCATGTGGCTCATCTGGTTCATGCCGCTCAGCGTCGTGAGGATATTGGGGTGAGAGCCCACCCAACGGAACGCCCATCTGGCAGGCGAGTCATCGGGACGCAGGGCAGCGAGTCGCTGGACGAGGTCTTCGTTCAGGCTGGCAAGCGCACCGCCCCTCAGCGGCTCCATCACCACCGTCTGCACGCCGGTCTTCTGCAATTTGTCATACAGGTACTCGGCATCGGCATCCTTTTTCCACCCCGACTTGTTGAGTGAGGCATGTCGCCAGTCGAGGTAGTTCATCTGGATCTGGACGAAGTCCCAATGGTATTCATCCTGGTGGTCGAGCAAGTAATCAAACACGCTCACGTCGCCGTGGTAGGAGAAGCCCAAGTGACGGATGCGGCCGGCCTCGCGCTCCTTCAGCAGGAACTCCAGCAAGCCATTGTCCATGAAGCGCTTCTTCAGGGTCTCCACGCCACCGCCTCCCACGCTGTGCAGCAGGTAGTAGTCGATGTAATCCACCTTGATCCGCTCAAAGGACTGCTCATACATCTTGATTCCGTCCTCCCTTGACCACAGGGTCTCACGTTGGTTTGACAGCTTGGTGGCGACAAAATACTTCTCGCGCGGATGACGGCTCAGCGCGATGCCCGTCATGGGTTCGCTATTTCCGCCCTTGTACATCGGCGCCGTGTCAAAGTAGTTCACACCATGCGCGATGGCATAGTCGACCAGACGGTTCACTTCGTCCTGATCGTCGGGTAGGCGCATCATTCCGAAGCCCAGCAGCGACACCTTGTCACCCGAGCGATGCTGCACCCGGTAGGTCATCTGGTTCGCTGTGTTGCCATCACCATTGGCCTGTGGCCTGCCTGTCTCTCCCGCCAGCACGCCCAGCGGATTCGTTGCCATTACGGCGGCGCCCAGTCCCAGCTTGTGCAGGAACTGACGGCGATTCATGTCCGATTTCTTGTTGCCCATATCTATCCTGTTTAGTTAATTCTTGAATTCTAGTAGTAACCCATTGTAATCTAGGTTGCAAATATACTGAAAAATTCCTCAAAAACCAGCCCACACAACAAAAGAAAAAGAAAACAATAAGTAATAAATACTATACTTATTTCTTCCTTGTTATCTCTCACTCCCTGGATAGCATTGTTTTGATTGTATTTCTTGTTTTCCCATAATTGGGGTTGTAATTGTCTTGAGGCCTCGACAATGGCAGTAATTACCGTTTTATTTGCCATGGTGTCCGCTATGCTCTACCGTTTACTCGCTCAAGGCTCGCGCAAATTAGGCTGCGCCTCAACAAAACTCAAATAAATTTGCTATTGTGTTCACCTTGCACTAATGTTGCCTTCAAGCTAACGCCTTTCGGCGAAGGTAGGCTGCGGCTCAACAATGCTAAGAAAAAATCCTTTTTTCTTGCTATTGTGTTCACCTTGCACTACCTTTGCAGTCCGATTCAATGAGTTTGGGGTGCCCCATTTGTATCAGGGGCTGAGAACATACCCATGGAATCTGATCCGGATAATGCCGGCGTAGAGAACATTTATTGATTCAAGTTTCGCAATCCGTTGCGAAGCTTGAGAAAACGAATTATTGCATGAAGAAGATCTTTCTGACGGCTGCCACGATGCTGGCTGGCCTCGTTGCGGTGGCACAGACTGCCGTGACCGACACGGTGCCTTCCGTCGCCCTGAGCGAGGTAGAGGTGCTGGGCACTCGTGCGAGTGCAAACACTCCTGTAGCGTATACGAACTTGACAAGCCAGCAACTGGCTGCCGAGAACCATGGCCTGGACATCCCGTTCCTGTTGACGATGACGCCGAGCGTGATCACCACCAGCGACGCGGGTGCCGGCGTGGGTTACACGTCGATGCGCGTGCGCGGCACCGATGCCACCCGCATCAACATCACGGTAAACGACATCCCGCTGAACGATGCCGAGAGCCACAGCATCTACTGGGTGAACACGCCCGACTTTGCCTCGAGCGTGCGCGACATCCAGGTGCAGCGCGGCGCGGGCACCTCGACCAACGGCTCGGGCGCCTTCGGTGGCAGTGTGAACATGAGGACCCAGAGTTTCTCGCGCGACGCCTATGCCGAGGTGTCGGGCAGCTATGGCTCCTTTAATACCAACAAGGAGACCCTGCGCGTGGGCACCGGCATGCTGGGCGACCACTGGGCCATCGAGGCGCGTCTGTCTCACATCAGTAGTGACGGCTACCGCGACCGCGCCAGTAGCGAGTTGGTGAGCTACTTCGGCCAGGTGGGCTACTTCAACGACAAGACGTCATTGAGGTTCATCATCTTTGGCGGCAAGGAAGACACCTACCATGCCTGGGACGGCATCAGCCGCGACGACCTGACGGAGTGCCGCACCTACAACCCCAACGGCGAAATCAAGCACGATGGCAAGGTGACGGGCTTCTACAAGGACCAGAAGGACATCTACCGCCAGACCCATTACCAGCTGATCTGGAACCAGACCTTCAACCCCGAGTGGAAACTCAACGTGGCGCTGCACTACACCGACGGCTACGGCTACTACCAGGAGTACAAGAACGCCCGCACGCTCAAGGAATACGGTCTGCTGCCCGTGATGACAGCCGAGGGTACCGTCAAGAAGGCCAGCCTGGTAAGGAAGAAATGCGTCGATAGCGGCTTCGGCGGCGGTGTGTTCTCGTTGCAGTACAGCGGCGACCGCCTGGCAGCCACGCTGGGTGGCGGCATCAACCGCTACAGCAACGACCACTATGGCCAGGTCATCTGGGTCGAGAACTACACCAGCCCGCTGGCGCCCGACCATGAGTATTACCGCAACAACGGCCGCAAGACCGACTTCAACATCTACGCCAAGGGCAACTACGTGATTGTCGGCGGCTTGAGCGCCTATGCCGACCTGCAGTACCGCCACATCGGCTACCGCATCACGGGCAACAACGACAAGTGGGACTGGACCGCCGACCCCGAGCGCCTGCAGGCCCTCGACATCGACGAACCGTTCAACTTCTTCAACCCCAAGGCCGGTCTGAACTGGCAGATTGCCCCCAAGCACCGAGCCTATGCCTCGTTTGCCGTTGCCCAGAAGGAGCCCACGCGCAACAACTACACCGACGGCCTCTTCCTCGAACATCCCACGAGCGAGAAGCTCTATGACTGGGAGGCGGGTTACGAGTTCCGTTCGGGCCGTTACCTGTTCAGTGCCAACCTGTACTACATGAACTACAAGGACCAGCTCGTGCTCAACGGCAAGATCAACGAGATTGGCGAGCTGATGGCCGAGAACGTGGACAAGAGCTACCGCATGGGTGTCGAGCTGCTGGCAGGCATGCACTTCACCGACTGGCTGAACTGGCAGGTGAACGCCACGCTGAGCCGCAACCGCATCAAGGACTATGTGGGCTATGTGAGCGACTATGATGCCGACAGCTGGGACGACATGTGGACCCAGACCGCCATCGAGAAAGGCAACACCACCATCGCCTTCTCGCCCAGCGTGACC
>JBGUJU010000238.1:0-3731 GCA_045114065.1 Sodaliphilus sp. | reverse complement strand
GGAGTGTTTCGAGTCGCGGCTCTGGTCTCTGCCAAGACCTTTCAAATGAATGATTATACTGTTCTTGTTTGTTAAATTGGAATTTACTTATTTACTAACTTTATATTTGCCTTGACGCGATTTTTCACGTAGTCGATCTCGTGTTCCCTCATAATACACATGGTGCTTGTCTTGGCCATAGAGATCTTCCCCCTTCAATACAGCGAAAGACGCTGGGTCTGCTCCCTCTACTATGTTGTTTTTGTAATAGACACACTTGGAATCAACTGCATAGAATTCATTTAAAACCTTAAACGTGCGGTAATCACCTGCAGACACAGCTCTATTATATGTATTGCCAACGATACCGAGATAATAGACCTGAAGGCTATCTAAAGCCCAATTACTGTCAATCAGTCTGAAACTTCCCATATTTGCCACATGGAGAGGCAGGTCTCCCATGTAGTAATCGTGTGCGTCATGAGCAAGAGCATAACCAAGAGATAAAATATCGCCATCTGGTAAGACAAAAGTGGCAGGATCTGCTCCTTCTATCATATTGTAATGAAACCACACATGGTGCATATCGGCTGCATAATCATCGCTCAGGACTTTGAATGTACTTGGGTCAGCCCCTTCCAATATCTTATAGCTTGAATTAAACCTATAATAAACATGGTTAACATCGAATGTATACAATTCGTTTAGGCGTTTATAGGTCGAAGGATCATAACCTTCAGGTTTACTTTCGGAGGATGAACTTGATGCGAGTGTCAGAAACAGGAAGAAAACAGCCACAGGTATGAATGGGCACAAATTGAACAGCCATGTCCTTCCCAGTTTTTTGGAAAGTTTAAACCACAACCATATTAATGGGATCAGATAGATCGGGTAAAGCCAGATGGTGTACGTTGCACCCCGACGGCAAATCTCGTCGATAGAGGATTGGGTTGGCGCATCCCAGAAGAATGCGGACATATAGAAACCTATCGGCCAAAATAACAGCGCTAGAAACATCATCTGGACAACGGTTTTCTGGTCTGGTGTAGGCTGTTCTCCCAAAATACGAGCAATCAGTCCTTTTGAGTTGGTTTTCTTCTTCATATTGTACAGCTTTATATAGTGGTGCAAAAATACCTATTTTTCTCTATTATATGCTAATATTGAGGCCCAAAAAGACTGCTTATCAAAAAGAACGGTCATTCACCCGAGAGCAAGAGATGTAAATGAAAACCTTTGAAATGTTGCATAGAATTCAAAGCCGAGCACACCCTTTTGATGGATTGCGCCCGGCAAACTAATTTGTAGCTATGAAAAAAGATGATGGTTTGTTTTGTTTCACCAATGACCACCGCCGCCTCCGGGTTGGGTGTTGGTGAATTTATAGGTGGTGATCATGTTGCTCAGCGTGAGTGAGGCAAGCGTTGAGCCGCCAGTGACGCTAGCGCCGGTTACCAAGCCGTCAAAATTGCTGCCTCCGCTGACGGTTGCTCCTGTCGCCAAAGTGCACTTGCCGCCCTTGGTCATGCCTAGTGCGCTCACCAGCAGTGTGTAACTGCTGTAACCGCGTGGCACGGCAAAAGCAAAGATATTGCTGCCGTCATTGCCGGCAAGGGCGATGTAGGTGCCACTTGTCAGGCTGCTGCCGCCGACAATGGCCACGGGCTGGGTCGTGCCGCTTGTGCTGGGTGTCGAGGTCGTTCCGCCAATACCCAGGACGGTGCCGCCGGTGATGGTAAAGGTGTTCTGGTCACAGTCGATGCCTTCCTCGGGCGAGGTGGTGCCGCAAGCGACAACCGTGCCTCCGCTGATGGTGATGTTACCGTTGCTGTCGATACCGTCGTTGTTGATGGCATAGGCAAACACCTGGCCGCCACTGATGGCGATGTTGCCCTTGGCATTGATGGCGTCGTCGTAGGCAAAGACCTGCACCTTGCCATCAGTGATGTAGAGTTTGCCTTTACTCTCGATGCCCTCGCTGTTTTCGCCACCTGTTGCCCGCACCATGATGTCGCTGCCCGCCAGATAGATGTCTCCGTCGCCCTTGATGCCCTTGGGCAACGTGCTATAGCGTCCATAGCTATAGAACGAGCCTGTGGTGATGACCTTAACAGTGCCGCCATCGAAGTGCATGGCCTGGTCGCAACTGATACCCTTGCCACCCTGGCCGGTGCTCTTCAGGCACAGCATTCCGCCGCTGATGGTGAAGGTGCTGTCGCACTTGATGCCGGCACTGCCGTTTACGTCATTATCGTCGCTGTCCCACTCGCCGGTGCCCGTGGTGATGGCCGTGAAGCGTCCCCCATCGATCTGGATGATACCCTCACTCTTCATGCCCTTGGCTGCCACACCCCTGCACTCCACGTTGATGACACCGCCACGCATCAGGATGGCGTCATTGGCCTTGATGCCGTTGCTGGCAGTGTTCTTGACGTAGATGTTGTTGCCAGGTCGGAACAGGATGTAGTCATCGCTTGTGATGCCGCCCTTGCAGTTGGCCAGCACCTTGAGATGGCCACTGCCGCTGAAGAGTAGTTTGCCCTCGCTGAAAAGTGTCGCCTTCATATCCTCGTCGGCTGGCGTGTCATAGCTGCTGCCGTCCTGCAGCGTGTTCCATGTGCCGTCGGCCAGTTCAATATAGCCACGCTTCTTGCATTGGCTGTTGATGGCAGCACCAGTGGGGTTAGTGATACTCACTCCGTTGAGCCGCAAGGCATACTTGCTCTCGCCATAGAGCTTGAATGAGCCGTCGCCTGTCGTGCCGCTCAGGGTATAGCGCACGCCCTTGACCGTTGACACCACTGTGACGTGGCCACCGCTGACGGCGACGCTCACGCCCGTTACCTCGCCATTGACCGTGTCGTCCTGGGTGCCGTTGTAGCGGATCTGAATCTCCTTGTCGAATGTGTTGTTCTCAATGTAGTCCTCATCGCTGGAGTCTATGGTCTCGCTCTCGTTGAGCGCGGTGCTGTCGACCGCGATCGTGAATGAGGTCAGTTCCCCTATAGAAGCAGTGGAGCCTCCACTTTGAGAGGAAGGGACCTCGCCATTCGGATTGAAATCGGGTTCAAAGGGGGATTCCTCTGCACACGACAGGAGACCTGCGACCAGCAATACTGTGATTAAATACCTTGTTGTCTTCATCGTCTTGCCCTTTCTTAATGTAAATGTGTTGAACCTGAAACTATATGCGCCTATCGGCGGATGTCTATCTATTTAACGTAACAAAATACGATATCTGTGTGTAGCCCTACTGGCTTTTCAATGTACTGCGTCTTTCTTTCAACGAAACTCTCATCTTGCACCGTTGACTTTTCGTTTAGTTGCGGCATGGGCAAAGCAAAAGCCACCTGCGGTGGCTCCTTCTCGCTGGGTGCGCTACGGCTTAGCGGAGTCACCAATCAATTTAGCGGAGCTATGTTCAGGCAATTTATCTCATCTGCGTGAGATAAAGATATCTGCATGAGATTAAAGGAGTCAACAAGCGCTAAGGTACAGTCTTTTAGATGCTTATTTTTTTAAATTCGGCTTGTAAATCATTGAGGAAATGCGCTGCTTCTAAACCATCCATCTGCGCATGATGGAACTGGAACGAAATGGGGAGCACTGTCTTGAAGAGTCTATGCCGGTACTTGCCCCAAGCGAGAAATGGCGTATTAAAAACCTCAGCATAGATGCTCACCACAGTGTCAATCTCACAGTCAGGCAAAGCCGATGTGCTGATAACCATGTAATCGTCGCTCAAATTGTGA
>JBGUJU010000237.1:0-5572 GCA_045114065.1 Sodaliphilus sp. | reverse complement strand
CGATGTTGACTATTTCCACATCACGACCAACAACACCATCTACGGTACCGAGATCCGCGAGGACTATGACGTGCCCGTACGCATGGTAGCCGATATGTCATCCGACATCTTCTCACGTCCCGTTGACGTGTCGAAGTATGACCTCATCTACGGCGGTGCCCAGAAGAACATTGCTCCTGCTGGTGTTACCTTCGTTATCGTTAAGGAAGACGTCCTGGGCCAGGTTGACCGCGTTCTTCCCACGATGGTAAATTACAAGACCCACGTTGACAAGGGTTCGATGTTCAACACTCCTCCTGTATTCCCCATCTATGCAGCCCTGCAGACCCTGAAGTGGTACAAGGAGCTGGGTGGCGTGAAGGAGCTGCAGCGCATCGACGAGGAGAAGGCAGCCTACCTGTATGATGCCATCGACTCAAGCAAGATGTTCGTCGGCACCGTTAAGCCCGAGGACCGCTCGATCATGAACGTATGCTTCGTGATGAAGCCCGAGTACAAGGAGCTGGAGAAGGACTTCCTGGACTTCGCAGGCACCAAGGGCATCGTCGGCATCAAGGGTCACCGTTCGGTGGGCGGCTATCGCGCATCGCTCTACAACGCCCTTCCCCTGGAGAGCGTGAAGGTGCTCGTTAACGCCATGAAGGAGTTTGAGAACAACCATTAATTCCACATTATAATATTATCACACAAACGAGAATCATGAAGATTTTAGTTGCAACCGAGAAGCCCTTTGCTCCCGTAGCCGTACAGGGCATCCGTGAGGTGATCGAAGGTGCTGGCCACGAGCTGGTACTGGTTGAGAAAGGCACCCGCCAGGACATGATCAATGCCATCGCCGACTGCGCTGGTCTGATCGTCCGCAGCGATAAGGTGGACAAGGAAGTGTTTGACGCCGCTCCCCAACTGAAGGTGGTTGTTCGCGCCGGTGCAGGCTATGACAACATCGACCTGGCCGAGGCTACCGCCCACGGCGTATGCGTGATGAACACTCCGGGCCAGAACAGCAACGCTGTTGCCGAGCTCGTTATGGGTATGCTGGTGACTCTGATCCGCAACCGTTACAATGGCACCAGCGGCACCGAGCTGCTGGGCAAGACGCTGGGTATCCATGCCTATGGCGCCGTTGGTCGCTGCGTAGCACGCATTGCCAAGGGCTTCGGCATGAAGATCAGCGCCCTCGACCCCTGGGTGAAGGACGAGGTAATGGAGGCCGACGGCATCCACCCCGTTCACAGTGTAGAGGAGCTCTACAGCGAGAACCAGTACGTCAGCCTGCACATCCCCGCAACCGACGAGACCCGTGGTTCGGTCGGCAAGAAGCTCATCGAGATGCTGCCCAAGAACGGTGTGCTCATCAACGCTGCCCGCAAGGAAGTTATCGACGAGGCTGGTCTGGCCGAGGCCATGGAGAGCCGTCCCGACTTCCGCTATGTAGCTGACGTGAAGCCTGCCAACGCCGAGGAACTTGAAGCCAAGTATCCCGAGCGCGTGCTGTTCACCCCCAAGAAGATGGGTGCCCAGACCGCCGAGGCTAACATCAACGCCGGCCTTGCCGCCGCCAACCAGGTGGTAGCCCACCTGAAGGACGGTTGGAACCGCTTCCAGGTTAACAAATAAGCAATAGATACAGCTTAACCGACAAAACCTGTGGTCCAAATATCGGGCCACAGGTTTTTATTTGGCCACAATGACAAGTTCAGAAAAATGTTTATCTTTGCAGCAGGTAACCAATTAAAAAGAAGATAACATGAAACTAGCCGAAGCATTAAGCATCCGCAAGGACCTGCAGACGCGCGTCAATGACTTAAAAACGCGCCTGGTGAACAATGTGAAAATTCAAGAAGGTGACGAACCCGCCGAGGACCCCAAGGACCTGCTCAAGGAGCTAGACAGCTGCCTAAAGCAGCTGGAGGAGTATATCTACCGGATCAATGTGACCAACATGCGCACCATGAGAGGCGACAAGTCGCTCACCCAACTGATGGCTGAGCGCGACGTGCTCACCAAGCGCTTGAGCGTGATGCAAGACGTCTTCAACCAGGCCGCATCATCATCAAGCGAACGCTACTCCCGCAGCGAGATCAAGTATGTCACTACAGTTGACGTCAAGGCCTTGCGCAAGCAGATAGACAAACTGTCGGCTCAACTGCGCCAGCTGGACATCGAGATCCAGTCCATCAACTTCTCTACCGAATTAATCTAGAACACATATACAGGAATTGTAGGTTGTGGGTAGTGGGGCGAACTGAAACCTTCATCATCGGCACCGCAAGGGACTGCGGTATTCCCGGGAACGGGTCTTCACGGAGCAAGTCCAGCACGCCAGTATGTAGCACAGCGCATTTATCCGGCATGTAGCACTACCACCAGTTGACCACTGGCCACGACCGAGGGTGGGACGAGGGAACCATACTGACAGGCACAAAAACGGCACCGCAAAGGGCGGTGCCGTTTTTGATGCTAGGTTTTAACCGAATAAACGATTAGTTGGTACCCTGGAGCTTGAATTGGACGGGCAGCGTGTACCATACCGACACGGGATGGCCATTCTGGCGACCGGGGGTGAACTTGGGCAGCGACTGGCAGACGCGAATGGCCTCACGGTCGAGATCCTTGTCCACGTTACGGACAACCTTCACTTCACCTACCCTACCGGTCTTGTCAACAACAAACTGAATAACGACGCGACCCTGAACACCATTCTCGGCGGCCATGGGCGGATAGTTGATGTGAGACTGGAGGTACTTCATCAGAGCTTGCTCGCCACCAGGGAACTGGGGCATCTGCTCTACTACGGTGAAAACTTCCTCCACAGCCTCCTTGGGTCTCTCAACGGGCGCCTCAACGACAATCTTATCCTTGGCTTCTTGAATGACGGACTTGTCATCCGTTCCTTTATCGAAATCAATACTTCCGGCAGAATGCAATGATTCTATCTGTTCTTCTTGAGTCTTGATTTCGTCCTCCTTGTTAACTTTGTCGTCCTCGACGATCGCGAGTTCGGTAACCTTAATAGTATTCAGGACCTCCTCGGGGAGAACCTCAGGCTTCTCCTGTTCGAGACGTTCCTGTACGGGTTCGGGCTCTTCGGCTTTTTGAGTCATGTCGATGAGCACTTCTACCTGTTCACCTTTTCCGATGAGCCTCCTCTCTTCAAGGTACTGGTTGGCCTTCATGTAACCGAAGGCAATCAGACCGAAGAGAATAGAGCCAATAAGGGTCCACAGGACAGCTTTGTTGTGACGCATGGGTGAATCTGTCCGGATGACATAAGCACCGAAGTCCTTATTCTTCCC
The DNA here is from genome assembly GCA_045114065.1 of Sodaliphilus sp. Lineage (GTDB taxonomy): Bacteria > Bacteroidota > Bacteroidia > Bacteroidales > Muribaculaceae > Sodaliphilus. Next base: position 2,276 of record JBGUJU010000237.1, on the reverse strand, counting down.
TTCAAACACCAAGTCACACCATTCACGCGATGAAAGATTAACTGATTGTGCCATAATTCTTTGATTTAAAAGTTTAACAAATGTCCTTTAACCAGTATTTATTCAGTCGTGATACCTTTTCAGACACTCACGCTAATCTGTTATAAAATCGATTTCACCAACTGTAACCATCATAAATCAAAACATTATTCTGGTTAATAAAACGGGCTAACTCTCACTTGCAAAATTACAATAGATCAAAGAAAAACAGCGAGCATTTGATGGTCATACTTCAAAGTATAGTATACTGATTATCAGTATTTTACAAAACAAAAAGGTCATTTGAGGGTAATTCGGAATTTTGGGTATAGATAATGACCCCATTTTATTGATGTTGAGACTGATTTCGTAGAAGGCAAAGTCCATGATGACCTTGTCCTTTAACGAAGTATAGAAAGCAATTGATGGTGATAATGTCAGGCTTCGGTACCTTACAGCATTGTGTTTTTCCCAGACGCCAATGAACGTCAACAAATCCTCTTGACAGAGCAAAGCCTCAGCTTTCCCAAGCAGAGGCTTTGCTATACGTTTTACAGCATGTTATAAAAAAAGAGGATGTGTCAGAATACTGACACACCCTCATTTTACAATACGGGATTAACCGAAATTCGATTAGTTGGTACCCTGGAGCTTGAAGGTAACGGGCAGGGTGTACCATACAGATACGGCCTGACCATTCTGGCGACCCGGAGTGAACTTGGGCAGTGACTTGCAGACGCGAACGGCCTCCTTGTCAAGATCCTTATCCACCGAGCGGACAACCTTAACTTCACCAACCTTACCAGTCTTGTCAACAACGAACTGCACAACGACACGACCCTGAACATTGTTCTCGGCGGCCATGGGCGGGTAGTTGATGTGAGACTGGAGGTACTTCATCAGAGCAGCTTCACCACCAGGGAACTGGGGCATCTGCTCTACAGAGCGGAAGACTTCCTCCTTAACCTCCTTGGGCTTCTCAACGGGCTTCTCAACGACAACCTCATCCTTCAGAGTGCGGGTAACGTTACGGTCCTCAGTACCTTCCTTGTTATCCTTCTGACCGAATGCGGTCTCAGTTTCCTTCAGCTCGTCCTGAGTCTTAATCTCGTCCTCTTTCTTTACCTTCTCGTCCTCGACGATCTGGAGCTCGGTCACCTTCACCGACTTGAGCACCTCCTCGGGAAGCACCTCGGGCTTCTCGGGTTCTACGCGCTGCTGTTCGGGTTCGGGTTCCTCAGCCTCCTGAGACATGTCGATGAGCACCTCGGTCTGATCCTGAGCATTGGCAAGACGCCTCTCCTCGAGGATCTGGGTGGCTTTCACCAAACCAAATGCGAGGGCTGCAACAAGGACAGCACCGATAAGAGTCCAGATGACGGCCATATTATGACGCTTGGGTGATTCTGTACGGATTACATAAGCACCGAAGTCCTTATTCTTTCCTTCAAACACCAGGTCACACCATTCACGCGATGAAAGATCAACTTCTTTTGCCATAATTGATTTCTCTTTTTAATAGTTAAACAAATCCATCAATCCAATCATCACTTTCTTTCATTCTTGGCCTTGACCATAATCATCATCGCCGAGTCGACCTCATTGATACGGTCGATCTGGTAGCGGTTGATGCTATTGATCTGCATCTCGTCGAGCACACTAACGACGTTAGCATAGCTGGCGTGAGGCGTAGCCTTGATAATTACAACCGGACGCTTCAAGGTGGAGTCGTTCATGACTTTCTTACGCTCAACCTGGTAGAGGGAGTCGTTCTTCTCCTTGACGTTGGAGAATTCCTCAGCCTTCCACTTCTTCTTGAGTTCAGCTACTTTCAGGACAACTTCCTTGTTGCGTTCTTGTAGAATCCCGCGGATGGCATCATAAGCACCCTTAGTCGAGCCGAACTCGGCCTGCTTCATGTTGCTTTCGCCTTGAGCGAGATTAGCGGTCTCGGGCTTACCTTCATAGTAGTAAAGCATACCCTCTTCGGGCAATGCCTTACCGGTCTTCTCATCGATTTTACCGTCGATGATGATGGTGATAGCCTCGGACTCCTTTACCTTGTTCTGTTGCTCTTTATCAACCTTCTCATTGGTAGGCAGCGCGATCTGGAGCGTCTGGCTCTTGATCATGGTGGTACACAACATAAAGAAGGTGATCAACAGCATGTTCATGTCAACCATAGGAGTGAAGTCGATACGGGTATCGAACTTTTTCTGACGACTTTTACTTTTAATTGCCATATCTTATTCCTCCTC
>JBGUJU010000236.1:0-2217 GCA_045114065.1 Sodaliphilus sp. | reverse complement strand
AAGAACGTCGTACACAGTCCTCGTCGGGGGCTCGGTGTCAACGGTGTCGCTGTACACCGTCACGCCTGCACGGCGGTCAACTGTCGGATGGTACACCGCCACCGCGCGGCCGAAAGCGTCGTACACCACCCGGCCGCTTGTCACAACAACCCTGTCGTCCGTCGCCGTGGCGTCGACGGACGACGCCAACAGAAGCAGCAGAAATATGTAGCAGATATGTATATTACCTCCCATAGAATAATCAAATCATATAAATTTCTCGAAACGCATATCTCCATCTATAATACCAAGATTGACTTATGACTTATTTACTATTATAAGATAATCAAATGATAATTCCCAGATTATTAATTGTAGTTTCTTGCCATAAAAGAAGTTTTTCTATTCCACTTATACGGTTTTCTGTTTGAATTTGTTGAAGCAAAAACTGAGCGCGCTCTTTTTCTGCATCATACCAATTTTCATTTGATTTATTGATAATATGCATCATTTTTAACAAATAAGTTTTTGCATCATACATTTTATCAATGGCAAACAATGAGCAAGCAAGATCTTCATATTTTGCAACCTTATTACCATAATAATTATGTTTTGTTGCATAGCGAATGAAGTCTTCAAAAGATAACAAATGATCAAAAACAGTAAAACTTTCAATCTCTGATTGTAATCTCTGAAGAGAATTCAATGTCCAATACGAACCAATCCTATCTCCCAAATTAAACGAAAATGTAACAAAAGGTATAAAAAGACATTGAGTGAAGTATTGCAAAAAGAATGCATCTTTCATGTCTGTGGAATCAATGTAAAACCCATTGATAATAGCACAACCGGATTCATGCTTTATAACTTGATATGCACAACAATTCTGCTTTAGAAATGAATCAGGCAGCTTAAGATTATTTATAATCTTTTGTTTATCTTTTTGTTTCATAACTCTATTTACCTCTAATAACTGTTACTTGAACTTTTGTACGGGTTTGGGTTTGAATATGCTTAATTTGTTCTGCAGTGAGTTTAGCATTACCTGTTTTTAAATCAAAAACATGTACCAAGTTTCCCGATTTATCATAGACACCAGCATCTATTCTTGCCGAACCTTTTGTACCATATGGAACAATTCTACCATTTAAATAGGATACTTCTGTTTTAATTGTATATCCATTTGATTCCATTCCTCTAACAGCATCAGCAAAAAACTTATGTGCTTTTGTCCCATAAACAGATCCTGGTTTTAATCCCATTTCTGTTACCTTATGAATTGCTATATTTGCTTGTTTTGTTAATTTTGATGCAAATAATTTAGCAACAGTACTTTGCTCTACAATTCTACCTCCGGCACCAAAAGTTGCACCAACTACAAAATCAGTAACAATGTCTTTTGAGCTGGTAGATTGTCCTTGTATTTCTCTATTCACATATCCGCCAGCAACATTTGCAGTACCTGTTGCCATTGAAGATACAAAGAGACTAGCACCACCAGTTAGTCCAGCTACACCACCTGTAATAGCACCTTGAGCAGTAGCTCCTTTTATTGCTTTCCAGTTCGCAACCTTACCATGTTTATATAACTGTGTGCCCATTTCAATTCCACCACCAATTATCGCCCCAACTCCAGCTCCAATTAAACCAGATACGATTGTGGGTGTATCACCGTCATCATCAATAAAAGCAACAGAATTACCATTACAATATGTATATGTTGATACATTCGGGTATTTCTCTTGCATCGGGTCAGTCCCATACCAGATGGAGAGTCTCGGGTTCAGGTATCGCGCTCCGTAGTAGTACAGTCCCGTCTCCTCGTCCAGCTCCTTGCCGTTGAACTTGTACGGCGTGAAGTAGTCGGCACCCACGTCTTCGTTGCGCTTCTCCAGGAACACCTCGCCGTAGGGCAGGTACTCCAGCTGCTGAGTGATGTTTCCCACGCTGTCTGTGATCAGAGAGGAACTGCCCAGGTGGTCGCTGTGGTAGTAGTAGAACTTGCCGTCGCCATTGACCTTCTTGGCACGGCGGGGGGCGCCCGAGGGGCCGCCTTCGCCACCCGTCACCGTCTCGTCAGCGTTCCCCGGCATGCAGTAATAGCGCGGGCCGTCCGGCAGCTGGCCGAACTCACTGCCGTCCCACGGATCGGTGGACACCATGCTGTTGGCGCGGCGGTTCTTGCCGTTGTACGGCAGACCGAAGTACTCGTAGTTTGACTTCATCACCAGGGCCATC
>JBGUJU010000235.1:0-6485 GCA_045114065.1 Sodaliphilus sp. | reverse complement strand
CAGCCTCGAACGGACAGCCGTGGTTCGTATCACATTGACCGAACCACCCGTCGGTAAGTGCAAGCAACTGACGGAGCAGTAAGAACCCGCTCCCACCGCTCATCGATGGCCCTGCCGACATTATCGCCGACAAATAGTGAAGTCGCCGAAACGCATCAGCGCGCTCCAGCGACTTCTTGGCGAATATACGATAGGCTAACGCTTGTCGGGGACTCCGTATTCGAGCCATTTCTCTTGCGGATAAGTCCCCTTGATTAATGCTTTCTTTTCCAAATAAGCGTTTTTCACTTGTTCAAAAAGCTCATTGGTGTGCTTCACTTTGGGCGCCAGTTCCTCGCGCAGCCTTTCGACCTCGGTGTTGGCTGCCTCGAGTTCTTCCATGGCCTTTTTCATAGCGGTAATTTCATCGGTGGTGACACCGGCGCCATTACCGTTCAAATGTTTGCGCAAACCCTCAACGAGGCTGCGGCATTTCTCAATCTGGATTTCTACAGTTTTTGACATGTTCTTGATGTATTAAGTGTTTATTATTGATAGAGTTGTCATGGCAAAATTAACAAAAAAAGCCTTTTTAGTGAACGCTGTATATAGGCATGTTTTTTGATTTTTTAACAAGTCGTCTAATCAGTTTATATCACTGTTTTTAGTAATTTTGCGCCCGATTTGCTGAAACCGTGAATCGATTTCTAACGACAAAAAAAGCTTGGTAGAGCTGAAACTCCCGATAATTTTAATGGAACAGAAAAACGTCTCTAAACGGGTGACGGCTACCATCCTTTCGATGTCGCTGCTCACCGTGATGGCAGGAGCCGCCATCGCCCCGGCGCTGGGCATCATTAAGGCTCATTTCGCTTCGGCACCCGACCTGCTGGTGCAACTCATCGTCAGCATGCCCGCCTTGCTGATTATCATCACCAACATCTTTTTCCTGCAACTTGTCCGAAGGGTCCGCACTCGAACCATAGCCACAATAGGACTGTTGCTCTATGTCGCTGCGGGTGCAGGGTGCTTCTTCGTTGACGAGATTCATGTGTTGCTGCTGATGCGAGCCTTTCTGGGTATCAGTGTCGGCCTCATCATGCCGTTGTCAACGGGCCTGCTTGCTTATTATTTCCCTCCTGAGCGGCAAGCAAGGCTCATGGGGTTGTCGGCAGCCATGAACCAGATGGGCGGCGTGATTGCCACGTTGCTGGCTGGCCTGCTTGCGACAATACAATGGAATTATGCTTTCCTGGTTTATCTGATCGGCTTGATTGCAGTGGTGATGGTTTGGTTATGGCTGCCCGATGCGCAGTTAGGCTCATCTAACCAGCACGGTACACCTTTCAAGCCCAGTCAACTGCTGAAGTTTCATCCCTCGGTCACTGGCATGTTGCTGCTGATGATCCTGTTCTTCATCTTTCCCACCAACTTCGCCATCATCGCCAGCCGGCAGACAGGGCTATCGCCCGAGGCGATAACGATGATCATGGTGGGACTTGATGTCGTAGCGTTCTTTGTAGGACTTGCCTTCGGAACGCTGATGAGCAGGTTCAGGATGTCCATCAAATACTTTGCTCCCTTATTTTTCCTATCAGGTTATGCGGCTTATCTTGTTCCCGCCATACCGATGGCCATTCTTGGATCAGCCTTTATCGGCATCGCTACTGGAATAGGGGTACCCTATCTGAATACCATTGCCAGCATCAAGGGCGGTCGAGACTCCGCCACAACGGTCATGCCGCTGCTGTCCGCAGCCCTATACCTGGGGCAATTTGTGTCGCCCCTCATCGTGATGCCGTTATCCAGGGCACTATTCGGAGTCGAAGACATCCTCGGCCCGTATAAGGTGGGTGCCGTTTTCAGCATCGTGTTTCTCCTTCAAGTGTGGGCAACACGAAACTTCCAAAGCCTGCCACCCAAGGAACCGTAGTTGGCGACATGGCCCGCAAGCACCAGGGGATTACATTCGCTATGGTCACAGGGCTGTATTCGGCTGCTTTACGCTCCGCACTTCAATCCAGCCATCATAGCCGGCTGGATTGAGCTGCTCCGTTACAGCCTCATGCCGCTGGGCGACTTCGCCCGGCGGCAATTTCCCTGTTCCCACCGCTCATCGATGGATTAGGGTGTCCCACAGCCCAGCTTTTATAACTTCAATCCGTATCCGAGAGTGCTCGCAATTAGAGAGCCTGCTGGCTTTAAATTATATGCTGGATTATTTGTTATATTAAAAAAAGTAGTAATTTTGCAGCTGAAAATTTGGTGCTGTGGGCATCACGCCGTGATGTGTCGCAGATTAAAAGGGAATCAGGTGAGAATCCTGAGCAGACCCGCTGCTGTAAGTCCCGACCAAGTTGTCACACAGACAGAGTCACTGTCCGCCAAGGATGGGAAGGCCGTGTGACAATGGGATAAGCCAGAAGACCTGCCAAGTTGGACATAAGTTGCTTTGACTCTCGTGGTAATAGAGTTGGACAATCAAGACACCAGTCATCCTCCTGGGTGAGGAAACTCGCGTGTGTGGCTGCCTGCAGGCAGTCAATCCATCCGATTTATTCACGTCTATGCCCATTGTCAAGGTCACTTTATGGATTTTGATTGTGTAATGCCTCGTGGCATGAAACAATAAGTGTATGTATATAGTAACCTTTTCGGTGGCGCAGTCATGCCGCTCAACCTTTTTCTGCCAATCTGCGGCATGACTGCAAAACTGAACTAAACGAGTAATTGAAATGATTACAAACGAGAAAGGCCTTTTGCGCGTGTATACCGGCAACGGCCAGGGTAAGACGACGACAGCCATGGGAATGGCCGTCAAAGCGTTGTCTGAAGGAAAATCGGTCTATGTGGGGCAATTCATCAAGAACGAGCTTGACGAAGAGAGCCTGCTGGGCCACCAGTATGACAGCCTCCATATCGAGCAATTGGGATTTGGAGGTTTTGAGGACCGTGCTCCCAACGAAGATGACCGTGCTGCGGCTCTTGCCGGGCTTGACCGCTGCAAGACGCTGATGGCAAGCGGCATGTATGACATGATAGTGATGGACGAGTTGTGTGTCGCCATCCATTATGGGTTGTTGACCTGTGAACAGGTGATGGAAATGCTGTCGCAGCGTCCTGCACATACCGAAGTCATCATTACCGGCGCCGATGCCCCTCAATGGCTTATTGAAGCGGCAGATTGCGTAACCGAAATGCACGAAATCAAACACACAGCCAACGACATTGAAGCCATGTTGTGTGATGCCATTAACCAATAAATAATACCAATCAAATTATGTTTAAGATATTTCATGGCTTCCACCTGGTTGAAGCCTATCACAAGAACAAGAGAGAAAACCGCAGTCAGGAGTCATCGGTGAACAAGCGCATTATTATCGCGCTCATTCTGTCGGTGATCACGTTAATCATCTGGAACCTCCCTGCCGGTGTGTTCGGCATCGATGGTCTGACAGTCATCCAGCAACGCATCATCGCCATCTTTATTCTGGCAACGCTGATGTGGATAACCGAGGTCGTTCCCTCATGGGCCACCTCCATCTTCATCATGGTGTTCTTGTTGCTCTTCACCTCGAACAGCGGTATCAAACCCATGGTCAATGAGGAGCAGGTGGGGCAACTGCTCAGTTACAAGGACATCATGTCCAGTTTTGCCGATCCGGTCATCATGCTGTTCATCGGTGGTTTTATTCTTGCCATTGCGGCATCCAAGACAGGTCTTGATACTCATCTGGCACATGTGCTGTTAAAGCCGTTTGGCACCAAGAGCGAGAATGTCCTGTTGGGATTTATCCTCATCACGGGCTTTTTCTCGATGTTTGTCAGCAACACGGCTACCGCGGCAATGATGCTCACCTTCCTTGCCCCCGTATTCAAACAGCTGCCGCCCGAAGGCAAGGGGCGTATTGCCTTGACGCTGGCTATCCCTCTCGCTGCCAACCTGGGAGGTATGGGAACGCCCATCGGCACACCGCCCAACACCATCGCAATGAAGTTCCTTAATGACCCCGATGGCCTGAATATGGGCCTTGGCTTCGGTCAATGGATGCTGTTCATGTTCCCGCTTGTGATTCTCTTGTTGTTCATCGGCTGGTTCCTGCTCAAGACGATGTACCCGTTCAGCCAAAAGACCATCCACCTTGAGATAGAGAGCAACATGGAGAAAACCAAGCACACCAAGATTGTCATCTGTACGTTTATCGTCACAGTCCTCCTGTGGCTCACCGATAGCTTGACGGGCATCAACGCCAACACGGTCGCCCTGATACCGTTTGCCGTCTTCTCGATGACAGGAGTCATCAACAAATATGATCTTGAGGAAATCAACTGGAGCGTGATCTGGATGGTAGCAGGCGGTTTTGCCCTGGGTTACAGCCTCAACGCATCAGGCCTGGCCGAGAATGCCGTCAAGAGCATCCCGTTCAACACGTTCTCGCCCATACTGATACTGCTGCTTTCCGGTCTGATCTGTTACCTGTTGTCCAACTTCATCAGCAACTCGGCGACGGCAGCCCTGCTGATGCCTATTCTTGCCATCGTCTGTGGCGCTATGGGTGACAAACTGGATGCCATCGGCGGTACCGCCACCGTGCTCATCGGCATTGCCATCGCATCATCAAGCGCTATGGTGTTGCCTATCAGCACACCGCCTAATGCCCTCGCGTTCTCGACCAACCTCGTTAACCAGAAGGATATGAGCCGCATGGGCATTATCGTGGGCATCATCAGCATGGTGTTGGGCTACGCCCTTCTGTATTTAATTGGAAAAGCACACTTACTATAAAGAGAGAGAATCGGATAAATCTTTCTGAACAATTATTTAATTGAATTAAGTGATTGGTGTGGGGCGCTATCAAGGCTCCCCACATTTTTTGTCAATGGGACAAACAACAATCCCCGACAGACAGCATACACTTGAGAAGGCCTCCACCATTCCATCATTGCATGGGAAATTCACTTGCTCTGGTCACGGGGTTGTATTCGGCTGCTTCACGCTCCGCACTTCAACCAGCCGGCTGCGCTGGCTGGATTGAGCTGCATCCGCTACAGCCTCATGCCGTTGGGCGACTTCGCCCGGCGGAGATCACCCTGTTCCCACCGCTCATCGATGGCGATGCCTTACTTGATTATTCACATTCTTCTACAATTATTGTTTAAAGTGAATTTGAATATTCTTTGGGGGTATTTCGAAGATTTTTAGTAACTTGCGGCATGAAAAAGATTCTGATATTTTTGATACTGGCGGCAGTTGCCGTCACATGGGACCTTGGCGCTAGCGCACAAGGCAGGAGCAAGGGTGACAACCTGTTCTATGTTTTCGCCGAAAAAACGGTGAAAATTGACAAGAAGAAGATCCGGTATAGGGCGGCGTTGACAGCCCCGACCGATACCGCCCGTCCCGCAATCATCATCTACCTGCATGGCGGCAGTGGGACCGGCAGTGACAACGAACAGCAACTGAGGTCGCCTGGCATCGCCCAAATTTATGACTACCTCGCTGAGCAGGGCATCAAAGCCTATTTCTTGGTTCCCCAATGCGAGGATGAATCGTCATGGTCTGGTTATAATCCCCCGCCCAAACGATCGGGACGCCGCATCCCAGGAGGCCCCCGTCCCCAAGGGCCGGTAAAATGCCCGTCCTACAACCCGTTTGTCAAAGCATTGGCCGACCTGTATGTGCAGGACTTCGGCGCCGACCCCAACAGGATCTACATCTTTGGAGCATCGATGGGAGGCGATGGCGTGTGGCACATCGTGAAAGATTATCCTGACTACTTCGCAGCAGCCATGGCGGCTTCGGGCGCCTACCGTGGAATGGGTGTACCCGACTTGGGCAGCACACCGCTGCTTTGCACCAAGGGAACCCGTGAAGGAAACTACAGCAAGTATGTGCAGATGATTGACGACATCAGGCTCTTGGGTGGTGAAGTCAATTTCCAGCCCTTGGAGGGGTGCGATCACCATTCAGCGATAGATAATGCCTTTACCAGCGAACGTATCGCCTGGGTCTTGTCCCATCAGCGCTGAGCGTTTAACGCCATCATTAAAGGCTATGATAATGGACACATTGTTTGCATATTCTTAGCAGGCATTTCTTTAGGCCTCCGTGTCGCGAATCCATATTGATAGCGGTACGAGGAAGCCTATCTCTGTGACAAGATCCTAATCATCGCCTGTAGCGATTGGCCCACCCGCGAACCCCGCTGGCGATGGGCCGTTCCGCTCCGTCTGCGTCCGCTCCGAATGACTGACTTATCGGCTGGAGAGTGCCTGGTCAGGCTCACTGACCGCGCCGACTCCCCGCACAGCCGGCTGCTCGCTGTTGTATAACCAGATAATGTCCTCTTGACGGGTTTTGACATGACCGTCTTTCCTTCATAGCACCAGGTGCTTCATGTCATGACCGCCCCAGTGGTTGTCGTTTACATATCGAAAACCGATTGATGCATAAAGTGCCTCACCAACGGGATTGCCTTTATCAACCAGTAGCCCAAGGCTGGGCA
>JBGUJU010000234.1:0-12079 GCA_045114065.1 Sodaliphilus sp. | reverse complement strand
AATCCGTTCGGTCTAAATGCGAATATAAACCAGTGATTTTCAGCAAACTACAACAAAAATCGCCAATTTTTAGTGGACGCTTATGATGTGTTATTAATAAAAAATGAGATCTAGGGAAAGGGCTTACTCCTTTCTGATGGGAGTGGCTGACTCGACGATGAATCTGGCGATGTTATTCAGGGTGCCGAGTCGTTTCATCATGTCGGGCGAAATCTGTACGTCATAGAGATTCTCTATCTGTTTGGACAGTTCCTCCATATGCGAAGGTTGCATCTTCAAGTCGCGGACAATGTTCCCGTTTTGTGTGATAGCGCCAATAGGCTTGTCGGGATCAGTCATCCTGGAACAATAGTCCATGACCTTCTGCACAACCATGCTGAGGGCTTCATCCTTATCATTAGCAGCAAGATTGCGCAGCATGTCGGCTTCACTATGATACAAGGGAGGGGGCGGGCCATAGACGAGCTTATAACTGTCTCGTATGGCGCGTTGGATGTACTCCTGGATCTTAACCTCATTACGAGTCTGTTCGCGGAGGTCTTCGATTTCGTTCTGCAATATCAATATCTCATTATTGAGGGAATCGATAACACCCTGCTCTTTGGCCTTTTCTTTCTTCTTTTTGTCCTTTTCCTTTTGGGCTTTCATGGCTTTCGGCGAGCCATAGACAACCACGATCTGGTCCACAGGGACGGGATCGGCCTGATTCAAAGCGAACAGGTCGTCGAAGTCGTACATTTCACCGTCGATGGAAACTGCATCGGCAGCCGTGAGCTTAATGTCGGTGCCCTGCGGTTCTGGGACCGGTGCGCCGGTGACAATGCCTGGTGTGAGTCCTGCGGCGACTACTGCGCCCACTGCGGTGATTGATTTCCGCGCATTGTTCTTGTTTTTCTTTTTCATAATAGTGTTATGTTTAGAGTTTGATATTCTTCAGTCGATTGTAGTGGCACACCATCAGGTCACCGTTCTCGTCACGCAGGTGGAACCCGTTGCCACGGCAGTAACGGAAGGCTTCACAGTCACTACACGGTCCGCGGCGCATCCACTCGCGGTTACGGTATTGCTCGAAGCGGTTCTCCCACACGTCCCAGAAACTGTCTCGATAGATATTGCCCTGGTTGTAGTCGCTGCGGATGCTCAGACAGCCCGAGATGGCTCCGTCAGCACGCACGCTAGCCACCGTGAGCCCTGCTTGGCAGTTGTAGAAATAGCCGCGCACGAGTCCCTCGTAAGCACCGAGGTAGCCCTCGCAAGCGTAGCTCAGGTCGATTTTGCCCTCACGACGGGTGAGGACAATGAAGTTGAGCAGGTCGCGGAACTGCTCGTCGGTGATTTGCAGGCTCTCGTCGTCGGCAGCACGACCCATGGGGATGATGGTGAAGCAGCGCCAATGGGTGACGCCAGCCTCGATGAGCAGCTGTTTGAGTTCTTCCAGGTGGTTGATGTTGCGGCTGTTCACACAGGTGATGATGTCCCAGGTGAGGTGGGGGATGGTCTGCACGGCTTCCACGGCTCGCATGGCGCGGTCAAAGCCGATGGTGGAGTTGCGCAGCCAGTTGTGGTCGTCGCGTGTGCCGTCAACATCGATGGATAGCGAGTTAATGCCGGCTTGGGCCAGCTCGCGGGCGACAGAGCGATCCAGGGTAATGCCATTGGTTACAAAACCCCACAGGAAACCGCGCTCTCGGATGGCGCGACCGCAGTCCATCAGGTCGGGACGCACCAGCGGCTCGCCGCCCACAGTGTTTACCAGTATTTGCCGTGGATCACAGTGTGCCGCCACCTCGTCGAGCACAGGCAGGAAATCGGACAAGGGCATATCGGGCACGGTAGAGACCTTCAGACAGTCGCTGCCGCAGTGCCGGCACGCCATGTTGCAGCGCAGGGTGCACTCCCAGAACAGTTGCTTCAGGGGATGCTCCCGCTTGAGCCGCTCCACATAGTCATAGGTAGCCTCCAGACATTGTCGCTGATTCGCATTCATGGGCCATCAATTCAATTATTGTTTGCAAAGATACAACGTCATCTCCTCTTATCCAAAAAAGAATAGAATAATTGTAGCATCCACCCCGTTTTAAGGGGTGATTATTTCATCATTCCAAAGTTTGGTAAGGAAATCGTGTATGGGCCAGATTTCGATTCCGTCAACAAGGCGGGGAAAAGTCTCGCGCGACACTACGTATAGTTTGACGTTCGGGTGTTCTTGAGCAAAACTGCGGAGTCCTTTGAGTTGAGTATTACGCACTTCAGTCGAAGATTTGAACTCAATTGCCACTTCGGCATCACCGATGATACAGTCGACTTCAATGCCGGTTGACGTGCGCCAGTATGACATGCGTTTGCGTGAGTTGTGATATCCTAGATAGGCTCTCAACTCTTGACACATCAGGTGTTCAAAAGCATGGCCATAATCAACAGTGTCAGGCTGCAGCGGAACACGATTCAGTAAATAGTTGGGAATACCTACATCAAAATAATAGAATTTGGGACTTTGCACAACCCTGCGTTTGACAGAATGAGTATAGGCAGGCAGCATGAAACCGAACAGAGTCTCCTCAAGTATGGAGAAGTATTCCTTGACGGTTTTCGCCGACACACCACATTCAGCAGCGATATTGGTGTAATTTACAATTTCAGTATCACTCAGTGCCGCAACTTCGAGAAACCGTGAGAATGCTGACAACTTGCGCAAAACCGATTCGGCGACTATTTCCTGCTGGATGTAGTCGTCAATATAGGCTTGTAAACGTCGAGTGGGATTCTTGGCAAGATAATGAGGGGGAATGGTGCCATAGTTGAGTGCGCGTTGGAGATCAAAGTCATGAATTTCGGCACTGACAAGTGGAAATAGCGTATTGGATAACGCTCGTCCCCCAAGCAGATTTGCTCCACTACGCCGCAATTTGCGAGCGCTAGAACCACACAAAATGAAATGCAGTTCTTGATTCTGTATGAGCCAATGAACCTCGTCTAGCAATTCAGGCACCTTTTGAACTTCGTCAATGATGACGATTGAACCTTTGGGCAGTAGCATGAGTTGTTCTCGCAACAATGATGGATTGCGGGATAAGGAACGAAACAAGTTGGCATTGAGTAAGTCATAATATCGTGCCTTAGGGAACAAAGCCTTTAAAAGAGTGCTCTTTCCTGTTTGTCGGGCACCCCACAAAAAGAGGCTGTCGTCCTGTATTTCTGCAAGTGTGAGTATTCGTGGATACATAGCCGTTATGTTTGATTTGCGGCAAAATTAGATAAAATAATTTTTCAAAAAAAATATTTAATAGAAAAAATTACATTTTGCTGATAAATAAGTTGTTAACTTGTGCAAATCAGGAGTAGTACTTCGGATTTGCATTGTAAATCGGGAGTAGTACTTCGGATTTGCAAGGTTAAGTCATGTGTGGTTAGCATTAGTCTCGCAGGGAAAACATTGCCCAACTCTTCTATGATTAATGTGAAGGCGGTGAGGCCGTGACGTGTCCGCATTGCGGTAAGCCGGCTACGCTGGAGCTGAAGTAAACTAAACGGGGTTTTGGAAGTCTAAAGGATAGAAAGGAGACTGAACGATGAAAACGAAAACAAATAACACTACTAGCCGATTAATCTTGGCTCCCGTGGCTTTACTGGTCATGGTGTTGTCGGGGTTGCTGGTCAACTGGGAAGTTGGGCTGCTGTGTGCCGGAATGGTCGTTTACCTGTCTCCCGAACTGATGATGATTTTCTCGAAGCGGTGGAGGGTGCTGAAGGCTGAGGCCGAGCGCGAGGAGGAAGAATACCGGCGTGAAACGCTTGAGGAGATTGAGCGGAAGTACAGGAATGTGAATATGGATAATGAACCGTTGCCACCGATGGGATGGGAAGGAGATACGGATTATGTTGACGTTAATATATAATGCAATCAACGAGTTTAGGATAGTAACAAAAAGCAAGGCTCTCAAATAAGGGTCTTGTTTTTTAGTCCTTTCTATATAGGTTAACGCTACATACCTTTGCCATAAAAAGTATATTATTATGGCAAAGTCGAGGTTGACACCAGATTATATTGAGTGGGTGATGAGCCTGAATGCTAACCAGGCATTGAGGGAAATCCACAATGAATTCTGGAACACGTCAGCGTGCCCCAATTCTTAGAATGATGGGTCGGTGTTTAGAACTCGTAACCGAGGTTGATGTAGATGTAGACTCGCTTGGTGTAGTTGCTCCAGCTGAGTGAACCGCCAAGGGGGCCGAGGATGCTGTTGTAGGCGTAGCCGACTTGGGCACCCCAGATGGACTTGCCGTCAAAGACGTTTTCCAGCTCATAGTTTTGCTTGGCGACATGTCCCTTGACCATGATGTAGTGCTCCTTGAACAGGCGCTGTTGTAGCTTGAAACCAGCCACAATCAAATTCTTTTCCATGACATGGCAGCGTCCAAAACCTGAGAAGGGCAGCTGCTGGTCATAATAGATGCCGCCGCGGTTACCACCCATCATGTTCATGGCCGTCGAGGGGATGTCCTTGCCGAACAACAGGCGGCCATAGACCATCGGCTGCAAGTGGGTCGTCGAGGTCAACGGGAAGGTCACGCGCCAGCGGGCGCTCACCTCGCTGAATCCGGCGTGGCCTTTCCACTGGGCGAAGTTGTCGGTGTAGTAGGCATAGCGTGCCTCGGCTCGCATACCCGTATGGGTGAAGTACCAGTGGTCCTCGCTGTTGTACTGGGCGCGGGCGTGGTATTTGAAGTAGTATTCGTTAGGCTTGAAGTAGCTGACGCTGAAGAGGTTGGTCAGGTGATCATAGTGGTGGTAGTGCTCCCAGGCAATGCCCAGGTCAACGTTGAGGTTGAGCGCATCAAACGAGAACAGGGTGGCGTTGGCCTTCTGATAGATGAATTTCACATTATCTGAGCGATGCGTTCCTTGGTAGAGGTCGATGTCCTCGTGCCAGATCTCATAGGACAAGCCGAACTTTCGGTGCGGTTTGGGTATCATGTTCCACGCCAGGCGACCCATGGTGCGCTTGCCCAGCCTGAGGGTGAGGTCGAGCGTCTTATCCAGTTTGTTGCCGAAGTAGTAGGTAGCGCCAATCTGGGCTGCCACCAGTTCCTCGTTGTCGTAGCGCAGACCCACGCTTGCCTTGATGGAGTTCTTGGCATTCTCCTCGTTCACGAGTTTGCCTGCCTGGGTGTTATCGATGTCGTCTAGGCTGATGATGCTATAATCTGGCTTATAGTCATCGGGCACACCGATCATCCTCTTCAATATCATGATGGAATCCATCTGGGCCCTTGTCGCCTCCTCGCCTCGCCTGATCAGCTCCTTGATGGCCGAGTGGTAGAAATGGGCTGCCGAATAGCCCCTCACGGGGACGCGGATGATGAGGTCGCAATACTTGTCATTCTCATCGCTGCGGTTGTGGATGTCGGCTCCCACCGAACGCTCCAAAATATCGGACGTGGAGTAATAATTCTTGTTAAGGCCCAAGTCGGTCCTGATGCCGATCACGATATCAGCGCCCATCTTGCGGGCTAGGTCGGCAGGGAAGTTGTTCTTGGTGCCGCCGTCAACCAGGATATAGGGGTCCATTCTCACGGGAGCGAAGACGCCGGGCACTGCCATACTGGCGCGGATGGACCTTGCCAGCGAGCCATGGTCGAGCACCACCTCGCTGTCGGTGACCAGGTCGGTAGCGATGCAGCCGAAGGGGCGGGGCAACTTCTTGAAGTCGATGTCCTCGGGCTGGCGCAGGTAGTGGCGCAGGGTCTTCTCGACGTTGACGCCGCGGATGAAGCCTCCTGCCAGCGTGTCCTGGCTTTTGTCCAGGAAGATGCGATAGTCAAACAGGTAGATATTCTGTTTCTCACGCTCGTCAAGTGTCTGGTTTCTCATCGACAGGCGGTCGCGCAGGATGTCGCCCCAGTCCATGCTGTTGACGATATCCTCGATGTCGGCCGCATCATAGCCCACGGCATACATGCCGCCGATGATGCTGCCCATTGACGTGCCGGTAACCATGTCGATGGGGATGCCTGCCTCTTCAAGCACCTTGAGGGCGCCAATGTGGATGGTACCCATTGCACCGCCACCACACAATACCACAGCGACCTTTTTGCGCTCTTTGTTGGTGGGTTCTACTTGTTGGGCAATCATGCTAACAGCTATCAGCAGCAGGAGGATAGATACATAGAATCGCTTCATATTGAATATTTTTTTTGCAAAGGTACTGATTTTTGATAATTATTGCTACCTTTGTGAGTTAAATCAAACTTTAATTACTGCGATATGAAGACTTATCTCGTAACTGGAGCTGCTGGTTTTATCGGCTCGAACTTTGTGAAATACATTCTCAATAAGTATGGCGACAACATCGAGGTTATCATTCTTGATGCTTTGACCTATGCCGGTAATCTTGCCTCTATCAAGGACGAGTTGGAACGGCCTAATGTGACTTTCTTCCGTGGTGACGTGGGCGACCGCGAACTGGTCCAGGACATCATGCGCGATTTTGATGTGGACTATATTGTCAACTTTGCTGCCGAGAGCCATGTGGACCGCAGTATCACCAATCCGCGCCTGTTCCTCGAGACAAACATCCTGGGTACCCAGAATATGCTCGACTGCGCCCGCGAAGCCTGGTTCACCGGTAAGGATGCCCAAGGGCACAACACCTATGTCCCGGGTAAAAAATACCTGCAGATCTCGACAGATGAGGTTTATGGTTCACTGAGTAAGGACTTTGACGAGCCGCAGCCGTTGGAGGTAAGTGACGATGTGCGCGAGGTCATCCAGGGCCGCACCGATCTCAAGACCTACGGTCGCCATTTCTTCACCGAGGAGACCCCGCTGGCACCCCGTTCGCCTTATTCGGCCAGCAAGACCAGTGCCGACCTCATCACGATGGCCTATCATGAGACTTACGGTCTGCCCGTCAACATCACCCGTTGCAGCAACAATTACGGTCCCTACCACTTCCCAGAGAAACTCATCCCGCTGATCATCAAGAATATCCTTGAGGGCAAGAAACTGCCCGTCTATGGCAAGGGTGAGAACGTGCGTGACTGGCTCTACGTTGAGGACCACTGCAAGGGCATTGACCTTGTGTTGCGCCAGGGTACCGTTGGCGAGGTCTACAACATCGGCGGCTTCAACGAGGAGAGCAACATCAACATCGTCAAGCAGGTCATTGCCATCATCGCCCGCATCATGCGCGAGGAGCCTGAATACCAGCAGCTGCTCAAGTGTGACCTTGACGTGATCAACGACGGCCTTATCGAGTTCGTCACCGATCGTCCCGGCCACGACATGCGCTATGCCATTGACCCCAGCAAGATTGCCCGTGAGCTCGGCTGGTACCCCGAGACCCCCTTCACCGAGGGCATCGAGAAGACCATCCGCTGGAACCTCGACAACCAGCCCTGGGTACAGAGCGTCACCAGTGGTGACTATCAGCGCTACTACGAGGAAATGTACGGCAACCGATAGAATAGAAGCTATAGAGGCTATAGATACTATAGATACTATAGATACTAGAGAAACCATAGAAACTAAGATGAGGTATCGGGTGGTTTTTGAATATCAGACTGAAGACGGCGTGATGAGCGACGTGTACAACTGCAAGGATGAGCCAGCAGCGCTGGACAAGTTTGATGAGTTGAAGGATAGCCTCATGCACGCCATTGATGCTGATGGTTGCGAGGTGATTGACGAGCCCGCTCATTACAGCATCATTAATCGGGAGGTTGGCTTCTATGGCTACGTCCGCTTGCTTACAGATTAGCCGCTGGGCAAGGACGGCGGGTACTGTACAAGCTTCCAGCTTGTAATACATTGACAGCACCACATTGACAGCATTACTACATTAGATAGCACGAATGCGTTGACAGCACTGATCGCACTGTCAGCGCGTTGCGTTTTTATAAACCAGGGGCTTGCATTACCTTGAACGGCGAGAGGGTAGGTGTGCCAGTGTTGTCAGTTGTGGGTGACGATTTGTCACATTATTATAAATGGCATATTATTTGAGATGGAGTGGGGATGAGAGCGGCCAAGCCAAGGCGAGGCCCTATGGTAGACAAAAACTCAAAAAAACACAATAAATTATGCCAAAAGGAACAATTGGGGTAACGACTAACAACATTTTCCCCGTTATTAAGAAATTTCTGTATAGTGATCATGAGATTTTCCTGCGCGAGCTGGTGAGTAACGCCGTTGATGCCACGCAGAAGCTGAAGACCCTGCAGGGTGCCGGCGAGTTTAAAGGCTCCACCGAGAACCTGCGCGTGACCATCGCTGTTGATAAGGAAGCTGGCACGCTCACGGTGAGCGACAGTGGCATCGGCATGACCGCCGAGGAAATTGACAAGTACATCAATCAGATTGCATTCTCAGGAGCCGAGGAGTTCCTCGAGAAATACAAAGATTCAGCCAATGCCATCATCGGCCATTTCGGACTTGGCTTCTACTCGGCTTTCATGGTAGCCAAGAAGGTAGAGATCCGCACACTGAGTTGGCAGGATGGCGCCAAGGCAGTCAGCTGGACCTGCGACGGTTCGCCTGAGTTTGAGATGGAAGAGTGTGACAAGGCCGAGCGCGGCACCGATATCATTCTCACCCTTGACGATGATGAGAAGGAATTCCTGGAGCCCTCCCGCATCGAGGGCCTGTTGAAGAAGTATTGTCGCTTCCTGCCCGTGCCCATCATCTTCGGCAAGGAGCAGGAGTGGAAGGACGGTAAGTATCAGGACACCGACAAGGACAAGGTCATCAATGATGTGGAGCCCCTGTGGTCACGCATGCCTGCCGACCTCAAGGACGAGGACTACCTGAAATTCTATCACGCCATTGAGCCGGGTCAGGACGATCCCCTGTTCTGGATTCACCTCAATGTGGATTATCCTTTCACCCTGACGGGTATCCTCTATTTCCCGAAAATCAAGAATAACCTGGACATCCGCAAGGACCGTATCCAGCTCTATTGCAACCAGGTCTATGTGACCGATAGCGTCGAGGGCGTCGTGCCCGACTGGCTGATGCTGCTGCAGGGTGTCATCGACAGTCCCGACATCCCGTTGAACGTGTCGCGCAGCTACCTGCAGAGCGACCGCGCCGTGAAGAAGATCTCCACCTATATCACCAAGAAGGTCGCCGCCCGTCTGGAAGAAATTGCTAAGAACCAGCCTGAGGAATTCGAGAAGAAGTGGAATGACATCAAGATCTTCATTGAGTACGGTATGCTGAGCGACGAGAAGTTCTGTGAGTCGGGCCTCAAGTTTGCTCTGCTCGAGAATACCGCTGGCAAGTACTTCAAGATTGAAGACTACCGCAAACTCATCGAGGGCGAACAAACCGACAAGGAGGGTAACCTCATCGCCCTGTATGCCACCGATAAGGAGGCACAGTATGCCTACATCAAGGCAGCTACCGACAAGGGTTATGACGTGCTGATGATGAATGGCGAGTTGGATGGACCCTTCGTGGGTATGCTGGAACAGAAGCTGGATAAGGAGAAGATGCGTTTCCTGCGCGTGGACAGTGACGTGCTCGACAACCTCATCCGCAAGCAGGAAGAGAACAAGCCACAATTCTCGCCCGAGCAGCAGGAAATCGCCCAGACCCTGTTCAAGTCACAGATTCCGCCAGTTGAGAAGTCGGAGTTCATGGTTAGTTTTGCCGCCATGTCGCCCGATGACAAGCCCGTTGTCATCGTACAGGCCGAATACATGCGCCGCATGAAGGAAATGGCCCGATTCCAGCCTGGAATGAGTTTCTATGGCGAGATGCCCGACATGTATAGCATGGTGCTCAACACCAAGCATCCGCTTATCCAGAAGATCGTCGAGTTGGCCGAGAAGTCCCTCGATGCCGAGATCAAACCCGTGGACGAGGAGATCAGTGCCACGCAGAATGTCATCAATGCATTGCGTGACCTCAAGAAGGATAATAAGGAGCTGCCCGAGGACAAGAAGAAAGACCTCGAGGATAACGAGAAGCACCTCGACGAGCTGCGCCATAAGAAGGAGAACCTCATCACGGCCTATGCCGCCGGCGAGAGCCGCGTCCACCAGCTCATCGACATCGCCCTGCTGAGCAACAACATGCTTAAGGGTGAGGGTCTGGACCGCTTCCTGAAGCGCTCCATCGGCTTGCTGAAGTAGACTTTTTCATCATAATCATTGCGAGAGCAGGGAGGAGCCTTAACCGGGCTTCTCCCTGTTTTTGCACTATGTTGCAAATGTTTTTTTGGGGTGGAGGCTTGGGCGTATGTGGGATAATTGTGTTATTTTTGCCATCTGAAAAGCTTATTATCCAAAGTTAACTCCTAAAAAAACGCTCATGAGATGAAGAAACAATTGTTGACATGTCTTTTTTCTATTATGGTGCTGAGTGGTGCCGCTCAGTTGCCGCAGTTCTCGTCCCGAAGCTTTGAGGGATGGATTTACAGCAATCCAATCACCGAACTCAATCAAAGCAATATCGTGAACAACAAGATTTACCTTTACAGGACGAGCACTGGTCTTGACCTCACCCTAACCTCGCCAGAGTTTGCCTGCCGTGAGGGCCAAATCATTGACATGGATGTGACGTGGATTACCGACCAGTGGAAAGACGAACACTTTGTCGTTAGTAAAGTGGCGCTCACTGCTGCACTTCTTGATGCGAGCGGCGTGGTGGTGGACTCGGTGACTTATACTCCCGATAGCGTGAGCCGCACGAATTATATCAACTTGTCACTGATAGTCCCTGAGAGTCTTGATGTCGCCCGCCTGCGCTTCGCTTCATGGAAGGCCGATGTCAACAGCAATGGTGCGGTGCGTCAGATTCTGATTGCTTCTTTCCTGCGCGGTGATGTCAATCTGGATGGCGAGGTGACGGTGGCCGATGTTGATGCTATTACAGATGTGATCCTGGGACACAGTGATGATCCTGACCTGCGCCATCGGGCAGATGTCAACGTCGATGGCGAGGTGGGATTGGCCGACATCAACGATGTAATAGATATCATTATCGGTTAGAAGAGAGAAAATATACTGTTTTAGCCCCCCAAACTATTAAAATGGCGCTAAAATCAGAAAAAGAACCCTGCCTTGATAACAAAATCTAACAAATATTTGTCTATTTCAATATTTAGTAATACCTTTGCTTGATTTCTTATCGGTTAGCCAGAAAACGATACTAATTAAGCGTCAAAAGTGGCGAAAATCGCGAGAAAGTGCGATTTTAAGGCATTTTTTATTCTTAATGAATGTTAATTTTTGGCTAGATGAGAAAAAAATATTACTTTTGCCGAATGATTTAGGTCGAATTACAAACAATTATTAATAAACAGTGTTTAATAAATTTTTTATTATGAAAAAGATTATCTTGACTTTAGCCCTTTTGATGGGCGTGTTCGCTTCACAGGCACAGTCTCTGGAGCCGAACAAGTTCTTTGACAACATGTCGGTAACCTTGAAGGGTGGTGCTATCATGCCCTTCCAGGGTTATGCTTTCTGGCCCAGCGCTCGTGGCGTCTTCGGTTTGGAGATCAAGAAGCAGCTGACCCCGACCTTCGGTCTGGGCGTTGAGGGTGAGGCTACCATCAACACCACCAGCTGGGAGAAGGATCCCATGTTCTGGGGCCCCAAGAGCCCGAACATCATCGACCACACTCTGGTTGGTATGTTTGGTACCGTTAACCTGAGCAACCTCTTCGGTGGTTACAAGGGCAAACCTCGCGTATTCGAGATCGAGGGTGTATTTGGTGCCGGTTGGTTGCACGCCTTCCATCGCATGGAGTCTGCCGATTATTATGGTCTCGACTATGACAGCTGGTACACCAAGGCTGGTGCTAACCTGAACTTCAACTTCGGTGAGAGCCGTGCTTGGACCTTCAGCCTGAAGCCCGCTGTTGTTTGGGACATGAACGGTGACGTTATGATGGGTTATCGTTACAACAGCCGCGTTCGCAACGTCGTTACCCCTCACGCCAACGCCAGCAAGATGAACGCTGAGCACGCAGCTGTAGAGCTCGAGGCTGGTATCACCTACCACTTCAAGGGTAGCAACGGCGAGCGTTACATCACTTTCTGCCCCTACAAGTACAGCCAGGATGACATC
>JBGUJU010000233.1:0-2249 GCA_045114065.1 Sodaliphilus sp. | reverse complement strand
GATGACCGCCATGTGCTCACCCAGAGCCGCCAGCGTAACCAGATGACCGCCGGCAAACTCATCCTGAGTCACCCCCTGTGGAAAGGTGCCGCCAGCATCGGCACTGAGTTGACCTTTACCCGCACCGACGGCACCTATTCCAACGACGATCAATCACATTTGTCATCCGACACGCGCATCCGCGAGAACAATAGTGCGGGCTTTGCCGAGTATGACTTCACCCTGGGCAATTTTACCTTTGGCGCCGGACTGCGCTTTGAGCACATCAACTCCGACTACTATTCGTCAGGCATCCATGAAGAAGAGCCCAGCCGCACCTACAACGACTGGTTCCCCAATGCCTCCGTCGCCTGGAAGAAGGACAAGTGGAACTGGCAACTGAACTATAGCCGCCGCATCAACCGCCCCAGCTATTTCCAGTTGCGCAATTTCATCCAGTACGATAACCGTTACACCTACGAGGGTGGCAATCCGCTGCTGCGACCGCAGTTGAATCATCGCTTGGAGTTGTCGGCCATCTACTCGTGGCTGAGCCTGCAGGTGCGATACACCTACAGCCAGAGCACGATGTGCTGGGTGCCCGTGTTAGAGCCGGACAAGCGCTACATCTTGCTGTGTACACGCAACTACGGCGATGCCCAGCGCTTGTTCGCGTCGCTGGTGGCTGCACCGCGCTTCGGTGTCTATCGCCCCACGTTGACGCTGAGTTTCAACAAGGTCTTCTTTGATGCCAAGCAATATGGTTCTCATTTGACCCATCACAGGCCGCTGTGGCGGTTTGAACTGAGGAACACCTTTGTCCTTCCTCATTCATGGACGGCAGTGCTGGGTGTGCGCTTCGCAAGTGATACCGATGACGAGTTCCAGAGCGTCAAGCACTATTGGACGGTTGGGGCGCGTATCAACAAATCCTTCTTCAACAAGGCGCTGCTGGTCAACCTCTATGCCGACGACATTTTCAAGACAAGCCAAGAGCGATGGACCACCTACGGCATCGGCACCAATATCACCAAGGATTGCTACAACTTTGACCGCACTATCGGCTTGACTGTGACCTACAAATTCAACGTCACCCGCAGCAAGTATAAAGGCACCGGCGCTGGCAACGACGAGAAATCCCGCCTGTAGTCAATGTAACGATATAGATGAGAGGTGTGTCATCATTTTTGACTCGGTAATATAACCGTGCTATCGCACGGGAAGTTAAGCTAATTTTTAAATTAAAATTTTATAATTAATTTGTTTAATTTCCCGCCCGAAGAGCGGCTAAAATTCCATCAATTGAATGATGACACTCCTGCATGTTATAGTTGAGGGGCAAAAAAGCGACGGTCGCTGGTGAATGCACCTGCGACCGTCTTAAAAACGAGGTTTTTCCGGGTGTTATAATGATTGCCTCATTATTTTGTTCCTAGACTTTAGTTTTTAGACTTTAGACATGAGAAGGCATCAACATCCTTCGCTAGGCGAGTCTAACGTCTGATGTCTAACGTCTAAGGTCTCACTTGATGATTCCCATCTGCTTGCCGATCTTGATGAAGGCGTTGATGCACTTGTCGAGGTGCTCACGCTCGTGACCGGCCGATACCTGCACGCGGATGCGGGCCTGGCCCTTGGGCACAACGGGATAGTAGAAGCCGGTAACGTAGATGCCTTCCTTCTGCAACTCGGCAGCGAAGTCCTGCGACAGCTTGGCGTCGTAGAGCATCACGGCACAGATAGCGCTCTGGGTGGGCTTGATGTCGAAGCCGGCAGCGATCATCTTGTCGCGGAAGTAGTTCACGTTGTCGACCAGCTTGTCGTGCAGGGCATTGCTCTCCTTCAACATCTTGAACATCTCGATGCTGGCACCCACGATGCCGGGAGCGATACTGTTGCTGAACAGGTAGGGACGTGAGCGCTGGCGCAGCATGTCGATAATCTCCTTGCGACCCGTGGTGAAACCGCCCATAGCACCGCCGAAGGCCTTACCCAGCGTGCCGGTGAAGACGTCGATACGGCCGTAGATATTGAACTGCTCGGCTACACCGTGGCCAGTCGGACCAACGACACCTGCCGAGTGTGACTCATCGACCATGACCATGGCGTCATACTTCTCGGCCAGGTCACAGATCTTGTCCATGGGAGCCACGTTACCGTCCATCGAGAAGACACCGTCCGTTGCGATGATGCGGAAGCGCTGCTCCTGGGCCTGCTTGAGGCACTCCTCGAGTTCGCCCATGTCGGCGTTGGCATAGCGGTAGCGTTTA
>JBGUJU010000232.1:0-29986 GCA_045114065.1 Sodaliphilus sp. | reverse complement strand
AATCCGTTCGGTCTAAATGCGAATATAAACCAGTGATTTTCAGCAAACTACAACAAAAATCGCCAATTTTTAGTGGACGCTTATGATAATGTGATTTTTCTTACTGCAAAGGTAGTGCAAAATTCCGATTAAGCGAGAACAATGAAAGCTTGTTTTCATTGTCGAACGTAAGGAGTTTATTCAACCCGAACACAATGCCTAATTTATTTGATCATAGTTGAGCTGTTGGTTTTTGCTAATTACAAGCGGAGTTTTGGTCATCTTGGGGGAAAATTACTATATTTGCGGTTTCAATGGAATAATTAACCAGCCATATAGTTTTGATGATGAGACGACCATTATATTTCAGGATATCCCTGGGCCGCTGCCTGATGATGTTGTTGCTGATGCTTACGTCAATAGCCGCCTTGTCGCAAGAGGCCTACTCGGTTCTTACCGAGGCCGACAGCACACTGACGTTCTACTACGATGAGCAGCGCAGTACCCGATCGGGCACGTCCTATTCGTTGAATACCGGGGATGGCGTTCCCGATTGGTATGGGAACAGGTTTGGTGTTGTTAGGGTGGTGTTTGACCCCTCGTTTGCTGCCGCCCGTCCCACTTCCACTCACTATTGGTTTAACCAAATGTATCGCCTTGGCTCCATTTCTGGAATCGAATATTTGAATACCAGTTCGGTGACAGACATGGGTGGCATGTTCACTTATTGCCAATCTTTGTCATCCCTAGACGTGAGTGGCTTCAACACCTCCAGTGTGACAGACATGGGTGGGATGTTCACTTATTGCCAATCTTTGTCATCCCTAGACGTGAGTGGCTTCAATACCTCTAGTGTGACAAACATGAGAGGCATGTTCATGGGTTCTCGTTTGCCATCCATTGATGTGAGAGGTTTCAATACCTCCAGTGTGACAGACATGGGTGGGATGTTCGCTGGTTGCCGAATTTCATCTATCGACGTGAGTGGCTTCAACACCTCGAAGGTGACAGCGATGGATTCCATGTTTTTAGCATGCCCATTCTTGCCATCCCTAGACCTGAGTAGTTTCAACACCTCGAAGGTCACAAACATGGAATTGATGTTCGCTGGCTGCTGGTCTTTGCGATCGCTTGATCTGAGTGGTTTTAAAACCGAGAATGTGACAAGCATGAGAGGCATGTTCATGACCTGCGACTCTTTGACTTCTCTTGACGTGAGCAGTTTCAATACCTCGAAGGTGACAACCATGGAAAGAATGTTTATTAGTTGTCAATCATTGCGATCCCTTGACGTGAGCAGTTTCAACACCTCGAATGTCACAAACATGGAATTGATGTTCGGTGGCTGCACTTCTTTGCCATCTCTTGACCTGAGTGGTTTCAACACGTCGAGTGTGACAAACATGCGTCAGATGTTCGCTAACTGCTGGTCTTTGCCATCACTTGACCTGAGTAGTTTTAACACCGACAATGTGACAACTATGATGGGTATGTTCGGCAATTGCAAATCTTTGACATCACTTAACCTGGGAGATTTCAACACGTCGAGTGTGACAGACATGAGAGGCATGTTCATGGACTGCGAAGCCTTGCCAACCCTTAACCTGAGTGGTTTTGACACTGAGAATGTCATGAGCATGGAGAAAATGTTCTATGGCTGCAAATCTTTGACATCCCTAGACCTGACAGGCTTCAACAACTCAAGTTTGCTGACCATTAGTGAAATGTTCGCTGGCTGCGAATCTTTGCCATCGCTTGACCTGAGTAGTTTCGGCACCGAGAAAGTGAAAAATATGGCAGCCTTGTTTCAGGGGTGTAAATCCTTGACTTCTATTGACCTGAGCGGTTTCAACACCTCGAATGTTGAAACCATGCAAGTCATGTTCATGGGCTGCACTTCTTTGCCCGCTATTGACCTGAGCGGCTTCAACACCTCGAATGTTGAATCCATGAGTGGCATGTTCGTTGACTGCCGTGGCTTGACAAGTCTTGATCTGAGCAGTTTCAACACCTCGAATGTTGAATCCATGGATGGCATGTTCATGGGCTGCACTTCTTTGCCCGCTATTGACTTGAGCGGCTTCAACACCGAGAAGGTGACAGATATGAGATTGATGTTTAATGGCTGCACATCCTTGGCATCTCTTGACTTGAGCAGTTTCAATACCTCGAATTTAAGTTACATGTCGTCGATGTTTGATGGCTGCCAATCCTTGGCATCCCTGGATGTGAGCAGTTTCAATACCTCGAAAGTAAGACAAATGTATAGACTGCTAGCTGAATGCAGATCCCTGACGGACATTGACTTGAGTAGTTTCGATACCAGGAATGTATGGGTAATGGATTCCATGTTCCTTAACTGCAATCGCATGGAATCAATTTATGTTGGCGATGATTGGCGTACAGATTCCGTGACTACGTCCAGTGCAATGTTTCTTGGTTGCACCAGTCTTGTCGGTGAGCAAGGCACAGTCTATGATGTGAACCATGTGGACGTCACCCGTGCCCATATCGACGAAGGCTCGAGCAATCCCGGTTATTTGTCGTCCAGAGAGTTTACCTATGCAGTACTGTCTTCAGATGAGACGATGCTGACGTTCTACTGCGACAAAGAGCGCAGAACACGTCCCGGCACATCCTATTCGCTGAACAAGGGCACCAATATCCCTGGATGGTCTGCTCATGCTCAGGGTGTCACCCATGTGCTGTTAGACTCCACATTTGTCACGGCTCGTCCCATTTCCACTTATGGCTGGTTCAGTGGAATGGCTGAGCTGGATTCCATTACTGGAATCAACTATTTAAATACCAGCTCAGTGACCGATATGAGAAGGATGTTCGCCGGCTGCAAATCCTTGACGTCGCTTGACCTAAGTGGTTTCAACACCGAGAATGTGAAGAATATGTGGGCCATGTTCAGTGACTGCGATTCCCTGGCATCGCTTGACCTGAGTGGTTTCAACACCTCGCGTGTGACCAATATGGCACGCATGTTTGCTGGCTGCGATTCCCTGGCCGTGCTTGACCTGAGTAGTTTCAGGACAGATAGCGTGAGGGACATGGCGGGCATGTTCACTGGTTGCCGATCATTGACATCGCTGGACCTAAGCGGTTTCAACACCATCAATGTGAAGTACATGGGCTGGATGTTCAATGGTTGTAAGTCGCTGGAGACTATTGACTTGAGCGGCTTTAATACCTCTAGGGTGACAGAGATGGAGTACATGTTCGCTGGCTGCGACACCTTGACTGTTCTGGACTTGAGCCGCTTCAATACCAGGAATGTGTGGAATATGGAATCCATGTTCAATGGCTGCAAGCGCTTGGAGACAATCCATGTCGGTCGTGGCTGGGGTACAGGTGATGTGACTGAATCCAGTGAAATGTTTGCTGGCTGTACCCATCTTGTCGGTGGCCAAGGCACAGTCTTTGATGCTAACTATGTGGATGCCGCCCGTGCTCATATTGACGGCGGTCCAGACAATCCCGGCTATCTCACAGGCATCATTGATACACTGCACGGTGACGTGAACGGTGACGGCGAGGTGAATGTCGCCGATGTGAATTGTGTTATCGGCGTCATTCTGGGCGACCCTGACATCTATGAAGGCCGTGCTGACGTGAACGCTGATGGCGAGGTGACCGTCGCCGACATTGACGACGTCATCAATGCCATCATTATAAGACGAGGTCTGTCCTAAATCCGGCGCCTCTCGTGGCGTGCTGCTCCGGCATGTTTCCCTGCCCCTTGGGCTTGGGCACAGTAGGCGTCGCCTCGGGGGAAGAAAAAGAATTAATTCTCTTTGCCCTCCTCTCGGCTTGCACTATTGTTGCCTGGTCGGGGCAATATCCAGCGAGGCTACACGTTATATATTATATATAAAGAAATATCAAGTGCGCACTATGAACAAGAGAATGATTTCGCTCATGGCTGCCGCGCTGGCCTTGTTGTCGGCGAGCGGCCAGGTGGAGTTTACCGGTGTCGGAGATTTCCCTGTCATTGAGGTGACTCCCGAGATGAGTACCGGCTTGAATAAGATATTTGTCGTTTTCGATACCGATGGGGTGGGGATGGACTTCAACTCCTCGACCGGTGAACCGGCGACATGGGAAAGCTTTTCCTATCGTGACGGTAGTCTTGTTATTAACCCTATCCCCGATGTCCGCTGGAACGGAATGGCAACCTCGCTCAAGCAGGTCATTCCCAACATGGGCTACAAAATCGTGGAGGGCAGCAGAACCTATTACTACTGGGTGGTGAACTATGCCGACTATTACCTGGAACTGAATGCTTTATTCTATAACAATGAGTTGCCATGCAGCCTTCTCTCGTTTAACGTCGACGGCCATGGTGATGCCATTCCCTACTACACGTTGAACGGCCACCGCCAGGTGCTGGACCGCGACATCAAATTGACCTACAACACGCTGGAGTGGGATGACAGCACCCATTGGCAAGAGAAGGAAGTCATCGAGCACTTCGCAGCGCTGGACCAGGCCCTCGAGATCATGCCACCACTGTGCAACACGACGATAGATATGACGGGCGACCGCTTCCTTGAGCAGTGGGGCATCAGTACAAGCGCCGAGGCCGATTACTTCTACACCCAGGCCGTGGGCTGTGGTACCACAGCCGTGCAGGAGGACCGTGGTAACAGCAATGAGATTGGCTTGAACAGTGGCCTGGGCGGTTCGGCCCCGGTACACATTGTGTTCACCGGCTATCCCACCGATGCCGTGGTCTATCGCGTGTGGGAGATAGCTACAGATCAAGACTTTGAGAACATTATTCTGCAATATAACCAGGACGAGGTGGACTATACCTTCGACGAGTCGGGAACCTACTATGTGCGCTATATGGTAGCCAATGCGTCCGGCACGTGCGAGGCCTATGGCGACACCTATACCATCAATGTGAGCGAGAGCGAGTTGAAGGACTGCCCCAATGCCTTCTCACCAGGTTCGACCGAGGGCGTCAATGACGTGTGGAGGGTATCCTACAAGTCGCTTGTCGAGTTCCATTGCTGGATTTTCAACCGATGGGGAACACTGGTGTATGAGTACACCGATCCCGGAGGCGGATGGGATGGTACCTATCGTGGAAAGCTTGTGGATACCGGCGTTTATTACTATGTGGTGACAGCTACCGGTAGTGACGGCGTGAAATACAAGAAGCGTGGTGACATCACAATCCTGAACTACAAGAAGGGCGCCGCTGGCACCTCCAACGGTCAAGACGCGGGTGTAGTGTATTAAGAAGCAGTGCCATAATTAAACTGCAAGCATTTTACCGCACGCCGGCACGGTCGTATTATCGCGTTGAATGATGACACACGCCCCTATGAGTGATTAATGATTAGTGATAAGAAATATAACATGAAGAGAATCATATTGATGTCTGTGCTGCTGGTGGCTTCGACTACCATGGTGCAGGCACAACTCAAGCCGGAGTATAGTAAAACCGGGAAAGGGGCATCGCCAGTGTTCAGCACGATAGCGAGTCCCGACATACCGATGAGCGTCACCTTTGCGGGCGAGAAAATCAGTTTTGACCGCCTGGACATGGCGGAGCGTCTGGACCGAGAACTGACCAGTGTCATCTATGGCCAAACGACGACCGAGCTGTGCTTCAAGCGTGCCAACCGCTATTTCCCCGCTCTGGCCAAGATTCTGAAGGAGCAGGGCGTTCCCCAGGATTTCCTCTACCTGGCAGTGACCGAGAGTTCAATGGATTACAGTGCCTATTCCAGCGCCAAGGCGGCGGGCATGTGGCAGCTGCTGGCTGGCACGGGCCGCGACTTCGGCCTTGAAGTGACCGACGAGGTGGACGAGCGATATGACCCCGAGAAATCGACCGTCGCAGCGTGCAAGTACCTGAAATCGGCCTACAAGAAGTATGGCCACTGGCCCACTGTCGCTGCTAGCTACAATGCCGGCATGCAGAAGATCAGCAATGAGTTATCCAAGCAGAAGGTGGATAATTCCTTTGACTTGTATTTGGTACAGGAGACATCGAGGTATGTCTTCCGCATCATCGCCTACAAGCTGCTGATGGAGTCCCCCAAGCGCTACGGCTACCGATTCTCTCGCAAGAACCTGTGGCAGCCGGTGGACTATACAACCGTCGAAGTCACTGGTCCGGTCGCCAGCTGGATTGATTGGGCCAAGGGTAAGGGCCTCACCTATGCACAGTTGCGCGAGGCTAACCCGTGGATACGTTCTACCAAGCTGACTAACGCAGGCGGCAAGACCTATAGGGTGCGCATCCCCAAGCAGAGCGAACTCTACCGCAGCAAGCGCACCTATACTGTCTATAACAAGGAATGGGTCGTTGACTAGAGTTAGGAGTTAGGAGTTAGAAGTTAGAAGTTGTGGATTGTCTAGAAAGCGACAACTTATAAAACTGAAAAACAGAAATGAAGATTAACGGGCATGAAATAGATAGTGTCGAGGTGCTGGGCGCGAGGGTCCATAACCTCAAGAACATCGATGTGGAAATTCCGCACTATCGCCTCACCGTCATCACAGGGCTGAGCGGCAGCGGCAAGTCGTCGCTGGCGTTTGACACGGTGTTTGCCGAGGGGCAGCGGCGTTACCTCGAGACGTTCTCCTCCTATGCCCGCAACATGCTCGGCATCCTCGAGCGTCCCAACGTGGACAAGATATCCGGGCTGTGCCCCGTCATTTCGATAGGACAGAAGACCGTCAACCGCAATCCCCGCAGCACGGTGGGAACGACCACCGAGGTCTATGACTACCTCAGGTTGCTCTATGCCCGTGCTGCCGACGCCTATTCCTATCTGTCGGGTGAGCGCATGGTCAAATATACTACCGAGAAGATTCTGAATCTGATTCTCGAGCGTTACCAGGGTCATCGCATTTATGTGCTAGCACCGCTGGTCAAGAACCGCAAGGGACACTATAAGGACCTGTTCGAGAACCTGCGCAAGAAGGGATACATCAACGTTAGGGTCGACGGTACACTGCGGGAAATTACCTTCGGCATGAAGCTGGACCGCTATGTGAACCATAGCGTGGAACTGGTGGTCGACCGCCTCAAGGTTGCCGACAAAGACATGAAACGTCTGGCCGACACTGCCGATGTCGCTTTCAAGCAGGGCAACGGACAGCTGATGATACTGGACGCCGAGACCGACGAGGTGGCTTATTACAGCCGTTCGCTCATGGACCCCGCTACGGGACTCTCCTATCTGGAGCCGGCACCGCACAACTTCTCGTTCAACTCACCCTTGGGTGCCTGTCCCCATTGCAAGGGATTGGGCTATGTCAACCTCATCGACCGTGACAAGATCATGCCCGACATGAAGCAGACCATTCGGGGTGGCGGCATCTTGCCCTTGGGAAAATACAAGAATGTGCAGATTTTCTGGCAGATCCAGGCTATCTGTGAAAAATATGGCTGCACCCTTGACACACCTCTCGAGGAGTTGCCCGAGGAAGCCTTGAACGACATCCTCAACGGCACCAACGAGCGCTTGAACCTGCGCACCGAGACGTTGTCCACCAGCAATTACTTCCTTACCTTTGACGGCCTGGTGAAGTATATCGAGATGCAGCAGGACGACACCGCCACCAGCGCGGCACAGAAGTGGGCAGGCCAGTTCTTCTCGCGTGCCGTGTGCCCCGAGTGCGGTGGGGCGCGCCTCAACCGCGAGGCGTTGCACTTCAGGCTGCATGACAAGAACATCGCCCAGCTGGCAGCGATGGACATCAGCGAGCTGCGCGACTGGATTGAAGACCTCCAGAATCACGTGACAGCCACCCAATGGGAAATCGCTCGCGAAATCGTCAAGGAAATCAGCTCAAGACTCACCTTCCTGATCGAGGTCGGGCTGGATTACATGTCGCTGAACCGCAACTCGGCATCGTTGTCGGGCGGCGAGAGCCAGCGCATCAGGCTTGCCACGCAGATCGGGTCGCGACTGGTCAATGTGCTTTATATCCTGGATGAGCCGTCGATCGGTCTTCACCAGCGCGACAACCAGCGACTGCTGGATGCGTTGAAGACCCTGCGAGACGACGGCAACACGATCCTCGTCGTCGAGCATGACAAGGAGATGATGCTACAGGCCGACTATGTCATCGACATCGGACCGCTGGCAGGCCGCAAGGGTGGCCACGTCGTCTTCTCCGGCACGCCCCAGGAACTGTTGAAACAGCACACGCTCACAGCCGACTACCTGAACGGCACCCGCTCGATCGAGGTGCCCAAGCATCGTCGTGAGGGCAACGGCAAGGCCCTTCACCTTACCGGCTGCCGTGGCAACAACCTCAAGGACGTTTCGGTGACGTTCCCGCTGGGCACGTTCATCTGTGTCACGGGAGTGAGTGGCAGCGGCAAGTCGACGATGGTCAATGCCACGCTGCAACCCATCCTGAGCCAGCGTCTTTATCGTTCCCATACTGCCCCGATGCCCTATGACAGCGTCACCGGTCTGGAACATGTGGACAAGGTGGTGACCGTCGATCAGGCACCGCTGGGCCGCACGCCGCGCTCCAATGCGGCTACCTATACTGGAGTGTTTACCGATATCCGCAACTTGTTCGTCAACCTGCCCGAGTCCAAGATCCGTGCCTACAAGCCAGGCTGTTTCTCCTTCAACACCAGTGGCGGACGTTGCGAGAAATGCAACGGCAACGGTTATAAGGCCGTGGAGATGAATTTCCTGCCCGATGTGCTGGTGCCCTGTGAGGAATGTGGCGGCAAGCGCTATAACCGCGAGACATTGGAAGTCAAGTTCAAGGGCAAATCCATTGCCGATGTGCTTGACATGACCATCAACCAGGCCGTGGAATTCTTTGATGCCGTGCCGTCGATCCTGCGCAAGATCAAGGTCCTGCAGGATGTCGGGCTGGGCTACATCAAGCTGGGGCAGCCGTCAAGCACCTTATCGGGTGGCGAGTGCCAGCGCGTGAAGCTGGCCTGTGAACTCGCCAAGAAGGATACGGGTAAAACCGTCTATATCCTCGACGAGCCGACCACGGGTCTGCACTTCGAGGATATCAAGGTCTTGCTGGGCGTTCTCAATCGTCTCGTCGAGAAAGGCAACACTGTCATCGTGATCGAGCACAATCTTGATGTCATCAAGTGTGCCGACTACATTATTGACATGGGACCCGAGGGAGGGCGGGGTGGAGGACACGTCGTCGCCAGCGGCACCCCCGAGGAGGTAGCACAGTCCGCCGAGTCCATTACGGGCCGTTTTCTCAAGCAAGAACTCATACAATAATTATTCATTTTTTTCTGACCTAAATTCTGGGGGTGTCGCGATTTTGAGCGGCGCCCCCAGATTCATTATGCGCGATGGTGAAGGAATGTGCGGCTCGTTTTTTTATCAAGCCTAAATCCTAGCCAGACGATGACCTCCTGAGGAGGACAGATATCTTGACAGCATCAGGTGCCATAGATGCCATCACCCACATCACTCCCGTCACGGACACTTGATGCCAGGGGCCCAAAAAATCACTTCTCGAGAGGATGATTTTTCTGCGTCAATTGACCCTCATTTTTCTGTCGGTTTTTCCATGCGAAAAAATGATTGAGGTGGCATGACAGAAAAATGGGATCAATTTTCTGTCAATTTTTGAGCCCCGGGAACGTGATTTTTTTAGGGCCTAGAGTAGGGCAAAAGATGGTTTTTTCAAAAATTGCACAGATTTTGGGTCAGATAATTTCAGGATGAAGCCGCCAGGAGGGGGTAGGCGCCACCCAACTGGGGGCTAAAAAATCAGATAATTCTGCCAAGAAGATCGGACCGAAATTTGGTGCTAACCGCTTGAAGGGTGGGCTAGAAAGGTATAAAAAAGGCTGGTGTCAAAAAGACGAAAAATTGGTCTAAATGTCGCTTTTTGGCTGATTTTGGTCCAAAAACTCCAAAATCCAGAAAAACTAACGGTTTTTGGCCAAATTCGGCTTTTTTGAGACTAAAAAACGGACCGAAATTTTGATGATAAAAATTTCTCAAAACACCTATAAAATATAGCGGGTTGTAAATTATTGACAACTTGCTGACCTTGCTAGAATCGTTTAAAATGCAGATTTTTGAACGATTGTAGGGTGGGGTGTAAAATTTTGCAAGGAAATCGAGTTGAGCCCCCAGAAAAGTAAAAATGGTATTTTACCAACGACATATTCTGCTTTGTGAACAGCTGCATGTTTGCGATTTCAAACGAACGATCCAAAATCGAAATCGCCAGTTTCGGACCCCTGGCGCGTGTTTACATTTGCCACTAGGACTTAAAAAATGAGAATTTACCGCCGTAAAGTTTGCAAAATCATCAAAATATCTCATTAACATTTATTAAACTATGCTACAATTAACTCAAAACGAGCCAATTACGCAATAAACCTCTAGTATTGCTATATATAATTGAGATGTGTCTGTAAATCTGAAATTTTCCATTATTTATAGTTTATTAACTGGCTATATAATAGCTAATTACACATAATATATTAAAGTAATAATATAAGTAAAATTATTTACGTTCCGGATTGGGTGATAATTGCCACATTTTGACAATTATGATTGCAAATTTTAAAATTTTCGTTTTTAAATTTGGTCAGTTCAAAAATTCATTTTAAATTTGCAATCCCAAAATTAAAAATCGCAAACAGTGATTTTTTGAGTTTGGGACGATTTTGGAGGGTTTTCCAAGTCGTAGTTTTGAGTCAGAAAATTTTCTGCGTGTGAAATTGGCTTTCTCGCTCGTTTGAGCGAAGCAATAAAATTGTTCTTAAATGGATATTGTAACGAGGTTAAAAATGTTTCTTGAGCAGACCGGGATTTCCAATTCTCAGTTTGCTGATACCTGTGACATTCCTCGCCCTACGCTTTCGCAGTTGCTCAATGGACGCAACAAGAAAGTGAGCGACGAAGTCATCGGTAAGATACATCGTGCTTATCCTACCCTTAATGTCATGTGGCTGATGTTTGGTGACGGTGAGATGCTGATCAGCGGATCATCGACCAAGGACCAGCCTGATGGTCTGGATGGTGATTATAATAATGAGTCACGAAATGAGGATAAAGGTCAGCGTGCGATTTCCTTTGAGGAGGATTCCGCCCACGGCTATCGTCCATCCTCTTCACCCAAGAATCAGCAACGTGCTGCTTCTACCAGCTCGATCGAGACCACCCTCCAGAACATGATGCGCACTGTGGGTCGTACCTCCAAGCGCGGATTATCGAATGATAGTGAGCGCCAGGTAACCAATATCTTCGTTTTCTACAGCGATGGACGCTTTGAGAGGTTCGAACCAGCACAACAGTAAGATTGAATAATAATGTAATAATGTTGATATTTCATTCACTTGGCTTTGCCGGCTGTCCCAACACTTAAGACAACGACTTTTGCCGCACATTAATAATAAAATAACCGAATACCTGAAAAATTCAAACCATTGCTATCGTAAGGAGGCAGTCGGCAAGCCTGTGAGTGAGCATCCCAAAGGAAGAAATATAAACAACCATTAATTTAAGCACTAATAAAGCGAACCAACCATCAAAAACGCAATCGGTCCAGGGGATGTCCCTGGACCGATTTACTTGTATGAGACTCTCTCCACCCCTCTCGAGACGGGATGACGGGTCGTGGTGTTCAGTATAGATTAATGATCACTTGGTCAAGTTGCCGAGGATGTCGCGCAGGATTTGTCGTCCGGCGGCGCTGGTGGCGTTCTTTGCTGCCCGTCCTGCCACATCCTTGACGCTGGTGCCCTTCTTGCTCTTCTTGCCCGTGATGGTGTCGGCAACGGTCTTGCCCAGGATGGTCGCTAGCGTGCCTGTCACGGCGGTGACCACCGATTTCCAGACCTTGTCCCAGATAGTCTTCTCTTTTTTCTTGGACTTTTCTTCTTTCTCGGCCTCCTTGGCGGCAGCGGCTTCCTCGGCAGCCTTGGTCTCGGCTTCGGCCTCGCGCGCGAACACCTCAAAGACGCTCTCGCGGTCGGCTACTTCTTTATACTTGCGGTTGATGTCGCTGGAGGCGTTCATGATGTCCAGGCGCTGGCCCTCGGTGATGGCGCCGATCTGGCTCAGGGGGAAGAGCACCTTGGCGCGCTCGACGACGCTGGGAGCGCCCTTCTCGTCGAGGAACGATACCAGGGCCTCGCCCGTCTCTAGCTCGAGGATGGCGTCCTCGGTCTTGAATTGGGGGTTGGCGCGGAAGGTCTCGGCGGCGACCTTGACAGCCTTCTGGTCACGAGGTGTGTAGGCGCGCAGGGCGTGCTGTACCCTGTTGCCCAGCTGCCCTAGGATGATGTCGGGGATGTCGGTGGGCAGTTGCGAAATGAAGAAGATGCCCACGCCCTTACTGCGGATGAGGCGGATGACCTGCTCGATTTTGTCGGTCAATGCCTTGCTCGTGTCCTCGAACAGCATGTGTGCCTCGTCAAAGAAGAAGACCAGCTTGGGCTTCTCCAGGTCGCCCACCTCGGGCAATGTGCTGTAGAGTTCGCTGATGAGCCAAAGCAGGAAGGT
Source organism: Sodaliphilus sp. (assembly GCA_045114065.1). Classification (GTDB taxonomy): domain Bacteria; phylum Bacteroidota; class Bacteroidia; order Bacteroidales; family Muribaculaceae; genus Sodaliphilus. The sequence continues at coordinate 17,507 of JBGUJU010000232.1, read as the reverse complement.
GGAGTACAGCTTGGGTTGCAGCATCAGCTTGTCGGCTGCGAGCACGCTCAGCACTCCCCTGCCGTCACGCGTGTCCATCAGGTCTTGGATATCGAACGACGGGATGCCGAAGAATCGGTCGGCACCCTGGTTCTCGAGGTGCAGCAGGGCACGCTGGATGGCGCCGATGCTGGCGGTAGAGACGTTGCCATATTGGGTGGTGTACTCCTTGGCATGCTTGGAGAGCCAGTCCAGTGCCGAGCGCAGGTCCTTGACATCATCGAGCAGGATGCCCTTCTCGTCGAGGATGCGGTACAGGATATTGAGCACACCGGTCTGGGTATCGTTCAGGCTCAGGATGCGTGCCATCAGGTCGGGACCCATCTCGCCGATGGTGGCGCGCATGGGGATTCCCTGCTCGCCGAACACGTCATAGAACCTCACGGGGCAGCCCTCGAAGGTGAGGTCCTCCTGCTTCATGCCGAACTCAGGCAACCTCTTCTCGATAAAGCCCGACAGCTTGCCCGGCTGGCTGACGCCCGAGAGGTCCCCCTTCATGTCGGCCATGAAGCAGGGCACGCCTGCCTTGCAGAAACTCTCGGCGATGACTTGCAGGGTCACCGTCTTGCCCGTTCCCGTGGCGCCGGCGATCAGACCGTGGCGGTTGGCCATATTGCCCAGGATGCTGATGGGACCGTTAGGCCCATGGGCGATGTAGAATCCGTTCTCTTGAGTGTACATAGTGATGTCGTATTTTATTGGTTATTATGATGTTCAGTCCATAGTCGGTACAAAGTTAGGCTTTTTCCTGAATAAATCCAAATCAAAAGCACAAATAGATGATTTTTCATGAGTTCATTAGCTTGGGGCGAGGAAGCCGATATTGACCGGTTACCATAGTTCTTGCTGTCGATGTGATATTTTTTCAAAAAAATGCTTGGTTGTTTGGAAAAGTGGATATAAATTTGCCGCGTCAACATAAATATTGAATTATGGCAATGATTTCAGCATATTGGTGGTGGCGCAGCTCAAGATTGAAAAAGTCGTGAGTCGCCTGACCGTGTGAAATCATAGGATTATGATAAAAAAGAAGTAAAAGGTCTGTCGTACTTGCGACAGGCCTTTTAAAGTTTAATTATAAAACATCATCAACAATGAGACAGAAAAGATTTATCCTTCAGGAGAACGAGTTGCCCACCGCATGGTATAACATCCAGGCCGACATGCCCACCAAGCCCATGCCGCCCATCCACCCCGCCACCAGGCAGCCGCTGGGCGTAGATGACCTGGCTCAGATCTTCCCGCGGGAGTGCTGCGTACAGGAGCTGGACACCGAGCATGACTTCATCCCCATCCCCGAGGAGGTGCTGGAGAAATACAAAGCCTACCGTTCTACCCCGCTCGTGCGTGCCTATTCCCTGGAGGAAGCCCTACAGACGCCAGCCCACATCTATTTCAAGAACGAGTCGGTCAACCCGCTGGGTTCTCACAAGGTCAACTCGGCCCTGCCACAGTGCTACTATGCCAAGCAGGAAGGCACGACTAATGTGACGACCGAGACCGGAGCCGGTCAATGGGGTGCCGCGCTGGCCTATGCCGCGTCGGTATTCGGGCTGGAGTCGGCTGTCTATCAAGTGAAAATTTCCATGCAGCAGAAACCCTACCGCTCGTCCATCATGCGCACCTTTGGCGCTGCAGTGACAGGCTCGCCCTCCATGTCCACCCGTGCAGGCAAGGATATCATCACTCGTGACCCCAATCATCCCGGGTCACTGGGTACGGCGATTTCCGAGGCTGTAGAGCTGGCAAGGACCACCCCCAACTGCAAGTACACGCTGGGGTCGGTGCTGAATCATGTGGGCCTGCACCAGACCATCATCGGACTCGAGGCCGAGAAGCAGATGGAGATGGCCGGCGAGTATCCCGATGTGGTGATTGCCTGTTTTGGCGGCGGGTCCAACTTTGGCGGCATCGCCTTCCCATTTATGCGCCACAACATCAAGGACGGCAAGAAGACCGAGTTTATCGCCGCCGAGCCCGACAGTTGCCCCAAGCTGACAAGAGGCGAGTTCCGCTATGACTTCGGTGACGAGGCGGGCTACACGCCCCTGCTGCCCATGTTCACCCTGGGCCACTCATTCAAGCCTGCCAACATCCATGCAGGAGGGTTGCGCTACCATGGTGCCGGCATGATTATCTCCCAGCTCATCAAGGACGGCCTGATGCATGGCGTGGATATCCCACAGCTTGAGTCCTTTGATGCAGGCTTGCTGTTTGCCCGCACCGAGGGCATCATTCCCGCCCCAGAGTCAAGCCATGCCATTGCTGCTGCCATCCGTGAGGCCGAGAAGTGCAAGCAGACTGGCGAGGAAAAGGTCATCCTGTTCAACCTGTCGGGGCACGGTCTGATCGACATGAGCGCCTATGACCAGTACCTGAACGGCGACCTGGTGAACCACAGGGTGAGTGACGAGGACATCCAGCAGACGCTAATGAGTGTTCCTAAATGATATATAGATTTTTAAGTTAAATAAAAAAGAAGATGCTGGGCGGAAGATATTTTTCCGCCCTTCTTGCTGCACTTGTGGGTTGGAAGTAGTACCTTTGTCGTCCAAACCGTAAAACAGTTCAGACTACAGTGAGCAATAAGAAAGTTTTTGTGTCGGGGTGCTACGACCTGTTGCACTCGGGCCATGTGGAGTTCTTCAGGCAGGCGTCGCAGTATGGCGACCTGTATGTGGGCATCGGTAGTGACAAGACAATCAGGCATTTGAAGGGTCACAAGACGCTTTACAGCGAGCGTGAGCGCCTGTTCATGGTGCGTGCCATCCGCTATGTCAAGGAGGCCTATATCAACGCGGGTGACGGTTTTCTCGATTTCCTGCCCACGCTCGATATCGTCCATCCTGACTGCCTGGTGGTCAACGAGGACGGCGACCGTGAGGAGAAGCGCCAACTGTGCCGTGAGCGGGGCATGGAGTACATTGTGCTCAAGCGTGAGCCCGCCGAGGGCCTCGATGCCCGCAGCAGTACCGACCTCAAGCAGTCGACTTGCCAGCTGCCCACCCGCTTGGACCTGGCGGGCACCTGGATTGACCAGCCCTATGTCTCGTGCCATGCCCCTGGTTGGGCATTGACCATCTCGCTGGAGCCTACGTTTGAGGTGCGCGAGCGTTGTGGGCTGTCCACGAGCACGCGCAATATCATCAAGCGCGTGTGGCCCTATCGCTTGCCCGATATGGACCCCGAAATGCTGGCTCGTCTGGTCTTCTGCCTCGAGAATTCCCCCGAGCGCAGCGACGGCATCGTCAGTGGCGCCCAGGATGCCATCGGCATCTGTGTACCTGGCCTTGCCCGGCACTACTACAACGGCAGTTTCTGGCCCGAGAAGATAGAATACACGTGTGACTCTGAGGTGCTCCATTGGCTAGAGGATCACCTATGCATGATACCGATGTTCCCGCGCCGTCCTGGCTGTAGCGTGGTGGAGGGTAAGGATATCACCCCCGAGAAGGTGCAAACCCTTGCCAGTGCCGCCGACCGCTGCTGGGACGCGATTCAGCGCCGTGACCTTGACGCCTTTGCTGCGGCCTATCGTGCCTCCTTCGATGCTCAGGTGGCGATGTTCCCCGCGATGATACAGCCTGGTGTGCAGGATTACATAGACCGCTATAGCGCCATGGATGGCGTGTTGGCATGGAAGATGCCCGGTGCGGGCGGTGGCGGCTATCTCGCCCTCGTCTGTCGTGATCCTGCCCATTTCCCCGAGGGCGCCATTTCTTTGAAAATAAGACATTAGACGTTAGGGTCCTTAAAGACCTTAAAGACCTTAAAGACCTTAGAGTCCCTAGAGTCCCTTAACCAGTTAAACCGATAACAATGAAACGCTATTGCCAAACTCTTGAATTGCGGGACGACCGCGAAATGATTGAGAAATATGTAGAGGCCCACGCCCATGTGTGGCCCGAGATTCAGGCTGGAATCCGCAGTGTGGGCATTCTGGACATGCAGATATACATCTTGGGAAACCGCCTGTTTATGATCTGTGACACGGTGGATGACTTTGACTGGGATACAGACAACGCGCGCTTGGCGACGTTGCCGCGACAAGCCGAGTGGGAAGCCTATGTCGCCCAATTCCAGGGCTGCGACCCCGCCGCTCCCTCCACCGCCAAGTGGCAACTGATGGAACGTATATTCAAGCTTCAAGAGGGCTTGAAGCTTGAAGTTTAGAGTTTAGGGTTTAGTGAGTGATGAGAGAGACTGATAATCACAACAAATCCAGGCTGCTGATGAAAACATCAGGGCAAATCATCCTGGATTTATTTTAGATTGGCATCATTCTCATCATCGAGGTCATATTAATATATGGGTTTATGAAAAAGTTTTTGTTTTTGATTAGTATACTGATAATTGGTGTAATCGTCTTTAACAGTTCTTGTTCTTCGGTTGTAAAAGAGCCTAATACCGTAAGATTCACAGAACTTGACAAGGAAATACAAGACACCCTGTTTGCTATATGGCAGAGTGGAGAAGAAAAGTTGACTATTGATACAGTATTTGATACTGATACAAAAGAGACTTGGGTAATTGAAACTAAGGCGCCTATTGATTTTATTGATTTAACCGACAATTATGTCTTAGAACGTAAGCAAAATAGATTATTTGCTTGGATTGATGATAAGGTAGTTATCAATAAATCGAATGGATGGAAGCACACATTTCCTGCGACAGAACATGATCCTATAATTATCAAGGGAGATAAAATCTATACTCCAGCTGTATTCTTGTCTTTCTTTGTGGTGTCATCAAAGTCGGAAATGGATACATGTCGTTTTAATGTTTATACCATAAAAGAATGATTGAAAAAGAATCAAACAACCGGAACAGCTGACAACAACCAAAACAACCCTTTTTTATGTTGTTCAAGTTGTTTGAAAAATTTGAAACAGAATGACAACCGATAAAGAAAACAAATCCCGGCTGCTGGTGACGCGCGAGGGCGTAAGCTATGTGCTGCCCTTTATCGTCGTGACCTGCTGCTTTGCCCTGTGGGGCTTTGCCAACGACATCACCAACCCGATGGTGAAGGCGTTTTCCAAGATCTTCCGCATGAGTGTGACCGATGGCACGCTGGTCCAGGTGGCCTTCTATGGCGGCTACTTCTGCATGGCTTTGCCCGCTGCGCTGTTCATCCGCCGTCACTCCTTCAAGAGCGGCATCGTGATGGGCCTGTCCCTGTATGCCCTGGGCGTGCTGCTATTCATCCCAGCGCGGGCGATGGGCAGTTTTGCCCCCTTTCTGGTCGCCTACTTCATCCTGACCTGCGGCCTGTCGTTCCTCGAGACGACCGCCAACCCCTACATATTGCTCATGGGCGACCGTGAGACCGCGACGCGGCGCCTCAACCTGGCCCAATCGTTCAACCCCATCGGCTCGCTGGCGGGCATGTTTGTGGCGATGAACTTTATCCAGGCACGGCTTTCCCCGCTCGACACGGCCCAGCGTGCGGTCCTCGGTGACGCCGAGTTCGAGGTACTGAAACAGAGCGACCTGGCCGTGCTGTCCCAACCCTATACTCTGTTGGGCATCGTGTTGGTGCTGATGCTGGTGCTGATGCAGCTCGTGCGCATCCCTGCCGTCCATCAGGCGGCCCGTGAAAACCATGAGCCCCTGTGGCCCGCCGTGAAGCGGCTATGGGGCAACAAGGCTTACCGCCGTGGCGTGGTGGCACAGTTCTTCTATGTGGGTGCCCAGATCACCTGCTGGACGTTTATCATCCAGTATGGCACACGCATTTTTATGGCCGAGGGGATGAGTGAGCAAGCTGCCGAGGTACTCTCCCAACGTTACAATATTGTGGCGATGATACTGTTCTGCATGATGCGCTTCGTCAACATCTGGCTGATGAAGTATTTCAAGGACGCTCGGTTGCTCACCTTCTTTGCCGCCGTGGCGATTGTGCTGCTGTGTGGCGTGATTTTTGTCGGCGGCAGGGTAGGTATCTGTTGTCTTGTGGCTGTGTCGGCCTGCATGAGTCTGATGTTCCCCACCATCTACGGCCTGGCCTTGGGTAACGTGCAGGAAGATGCCGAGCTGGGGTCAGCAGGGCTGATTATGGCCATCTTGGGCGGTAGCCTGCTGCCCGCAGTACAGGCGATGATCATCGACAGCAATGTGCAGGCCTTACCTGCTGTCAACCTATCGTTCATCGTGCCTATGGTGTGCTTTGTCGTCGTGATGGCGTATGGGTATTTGTGCTCGCTGCGCTCGCAGTTTAAGGTTTAGAGTTTAGAGAAGCATCCTCATTGTAGGGCCTCGCCTTGGCGTGGCCACCCGTCCCACGACACAAACTTCACGCTAAGACGCTAAGAAAAATTGTGGGGCTGGCGCACTCGTTTTTTTACATATAATTGCCGTGAATTGATCATGAATTAATTAATGATAAATTCACGATAATTCACGTAAAGAAAACACATGGCGTCTACCACTCTAAACTCTAAACACTAAACTCTAAACAGCGGGCGTAAGCCCGCATCCGTTTCATCCGTTGAGCAGGATGTTGATGAGGGTGGTCACATCGTCGATGTTGATTTTGGTGTCATGGTTTACGTCGGCAGATGCCGCTTGAGGGCCGGTGTTGCCATTCAGTAGCAGGTTGATGAGGACCGTCACGTCAGCGATATTGACATGGCCGTCACCATCTACGTCACCAGTCGGCGTGTCGTGAGGCGCTGCTGCGATGCCAGTGATGGTGATCCTCCTGATGGCTCCGCTGGTGCTTGCGACGGCATTCCAGGATACAAAACGCACCCTTGCAGTATCCAGTCCCGTCGGAATAGACAGCGTGAAGGACAAGTCCTGGTCATGGGAAGCCGACGAGGGCAGGCATGAGGCCGAGTCGAGCGGTGTCCCCAGGTAATCATCTAGTGCCATGGTCAATGCCACGGTCGGGCTGCTGGATCTCCATTTCACATCGGCGCGGATGCTGTCGAGGCCCTGGCACGCGAAGTCGGGCGAGGTGAGTGTGACAACCAGGCCCTGACTGTCGACATAAAGCCTGATCCTGGCCTGACTGATATTGTCGGTATTGAGTTCAAGCCCCGGGTTGTTATAGGTCCATCCCTCATAGTTGTTGTAAGCGAACTGGGGCAACTGCTGGGCATAGGTATCAATAGCCATCAATACCGTTAGTAAAAGGATAATTCTTTTCATCATTGACATATAGAGTAGTGGGTTTGATTGAGCGTTCAAAGTTAGTTTTTTTATTGATCATGAGCAAATACTGTTCTATTGTTTTTGCTTTTCAGTTCAATCATCATGGTACAAGAATTAATCTTTGTGAAAAAGACTGTTTTGTGATGAAAAATGCGTACCTTTGCCCGAAACTAAAAACCATTCATTAACCTGCTTTTCAGCTATAAGCTATTTGCCATTAGCGAAAGCCAAAAATCTTAAAAGAGTAAAAGTGGAAAACGAAATTCTGGCGTTGAACGCCAACCAGGTAGTAGCCTACCTGCAGAAGGAACCGCGTGAGTTCACCAAGGCCGACATCATCCGCTACATTGAGGAGAACAACATCCGCATGGTCAACTTTATGTACCCCGGCGGAGACGGCAAGTTGAAAACCCTGAACTTTGTTATCAGCAGCAAGGATTACCTGCGCACCATCCTGTCGTGTGGTGAGCGCGTGGACGGCTCTAGCCTGTTCAGCTTCATCGAGGCCAGCTCGAGTGACCTGTATGTGCTGCCCAGGTTCAGCACCGCCTTCCTTGACCCGTTTGCCGAGATTCCCACCCTGTGCCTGCTGTGCTCCTTCTTTGACAAGGACGGCAACCCGCTGGAGAGCTCTCCCGAGCAGACGTTGAGGAAAGCCGCTCAGGCCTTCCGTGAGGTGACCGGTATGGAATATGAGGCGATGGGCGAGCTGGAGTACTACGTCATCCGTCCCTCGGTGGCTTACTATCCTGCCCGTGACCAGCATGGCTACCACGAGTCGATGCCCTATGCCAAGACTAACGGTTTCCGCCAGCGCTGCATGGACTATATCGCCAAGGCTGGTGGCCAGATCAAGTACGGCCATAGCGAGGTGGGTAACTTTGAGCAGGACGGCGTGGTCTATGAGCAGAACGAGATCGAGTTCCTGCCCGTTCCCGTGCTCGACGCTGCCGACCAGTTGATGGTCGCCAAGTGGGTGATCCGCAACCTGGCCTTCCGTGAGGACCTGAACGTCACCTTCGCCCCGAAGATCACGACCGGTAAGGCTGGCTCGGGTCTGCACATCCACATGCGCATGATGAAGGATGGCCGCAACATGATGATCAACGATAAGGGCGTCCTGAGCGATGAGGCCCGCAAGGCTATCGCCGGCATGATGGAGTTGGCTCCCGCTATCACCGCCTTCGGCAACAAGAACCCGATGTCCTACTTCCGTCTGGTTCCCCACCAGGAGGCTCCCACCAACGTATGCTGGGGCGACCGTAACCGCTCGGTGCTCGTGCGCGTGCCTCTGGGCTGGACTGCCGGTGCCGATATGTGCCGTGCTGCCAACCCGCTGGAGCCCGCCAGCAACTTTGACACGACCCAGAAGCAGACCGTCGAGATGCGCTCGCCGGATGGCTCGGCCGACATCTATCAGCTGCTGGCTGGTCTGTGCGTAGCTTGCCGCCATGGCTTCGAGATGGAGAATGCCCTCGAGCTGGCCAAGAAGACCTATGTTGACGTGAACATCCACGACGCTGCCAACGCCGACCGCCTCAACGAACTCGACTGTCTGCCCGACAGCTGTGTCGCCAGTGCCGACTGCCTGGAGAAGCTGCGTGGCGCATTCGAGGAGAAGGGCGTCTTCAGCGCTCACATGATCGATGGCATCATCGAGCAGCTGCGCTCGTTCAATGACCGCACCCTGCGTCACGACATTGAGCACGATCCCAAGCGCACTTCACAGCTCGTGAACGAGTACTTCCAGTGCGGATAAACTGACCTACTGGTACACTATTCTAGAAAAATATCCAGCGGACTGGTAAAGGCCCGCTGGATTTGTTTTGTAATATATAGTGAATACTACATCATGCGGAGTTTGAACCACAGACGGAATACTGGATCGGTAAAGTTGAGCATGCCATGCCCTTGAACTTCGATAAGGTCTTTGTTGATGAGAGCAGTCTTCAGGCGAGTGATATTTGCCGGACTGCCCAAATTGAACTCTTCACGAATCTCTCTCTCGCCAAACCCCTTGTGGAGGCCTGTTGCCATGGCACGCAGGAAGTTCATCTGGTAGGCAGAGAGCGGTTCAACCTGTTGCATGAACAGGGCTTCGTTGGCATCGAGGAGGTCGTTAACCGCCATGCTCAGATCTGCCTTGCTTGCAGTGTCCCCATCGTTCAAGCGTGAGAAGAGCAGCCATGCGAGTTGCTGGACATAGGATGAATAGTTGTCTACTTGATTACACAGGCATTGGGCCAGCTCTTGTGAGATATGGCGATTGCGGTCAGCGAAATGATCTACGATATAGTCTACCCAACTCGCGGTATCTATTTTGCCAAGGAAAATCATGTCGCCGAATTGGTAGAAGGGCATATTGCGACGCTGGAAGATGTTGCTCATCAGGTGTTGCTTGCTGCCGAACAGGCAGTAGGAGGTCAACTGCTGATGTTGCCATGCTGTGCGCAGGCGTTTCTGCACTGTTAGGGAGTCAGGCAATTCGCCAAGTTGCTGGAATTCGTCGATACAAACCACGATGCGCTTGCCACGCTTGCGGGCAATATCTTCGGCAAGGTTCAGCACCTCGTCAGGCGTATGCGTTTTTGGCGTGATGCCCAGCGATAGGGAAAAGTCGGTGTTTGCCTCGGGCGAGAAAGTGAGCTTTGGTGTCAGGCGCACAAGAAACTCCTTGGCATATTCCATCCATTTCTCGGCATGAGAAGCGGTCTGTTTTAATACTGCTGCCGATAGCGCATTGTAAAACTCATACTCTGTCTTGCAGGCAAACATATCAAGATAGACCACTATGATGTCTTGCCGTGAGTTAAGCATCTTCTTCACATGCTTGACAAGTGATGTCTTGCCGATGCGACGAGGTGAGATTAAGATGGTATTGATTCCCTCGGTGAAATTGGCTATCAGCCGTTGGGTTTCCTCCTTGCGGCCAATGAAATTATAGTCACTTACCGCAGTGCCAAATATAAAACTCTTTTTGTTGTCCATTGTTCCCTGAGATTAATGACCGCAAAGATAAGCCATCTTTTTTTAATACACAAGTTTGTGTAAGATTTTTTACACAATATTGTGTTTTACAAAGTTGTGTATTACAAAGTTGTGTATTGTGTAATCGGGTGATGGTCTTGGTGTTATTGGTGAAATGATATGACAACACACCACCCACGCTGCCTTGTTGAGGAGGCAGGCTGGTGGTGTGGTGATGTCTGAAACGACTAGTGGCTAGACACTAGCGACTATTTCTCCTGGTCGTCCATTAGGCCGGCGCGGACACCACCCTGTTGGACGGTCTGCACGCCATACTGGTAGCCGAGTTTGTAGGCCTCCTGAACCAGTTGCTGTATCTGCTGCATGATGGCTTGGTACTGCTGCTGATACTGCTGCTGGGTCGGGTATTGCTGTTGTTGCGGCTGCTGATAGCCGGGAGGATAGTTCGGAGCCTGCTGTTGGGGCTGTTGCGGTGTCTGGTCCCAAGGATTGGGAATCTCATTGCCACCTGAGGCTTGTCCACCGCCGCCGGCTTGCTGTTGGGCCTGGCGTGCGGCCTCTTCTAGTTTTCTCTGAAGTTCGTCAAGTAATCCCATAATAGTATAAATAAAGAGTTTGTCATTAAAGATGCACAAATTTATATCAGTTTTTTAGATTTTGCAATACTTTGGGCGCAGTTTAATATTTTTTTAATAAGTGATGGTGTGTGTTGCAGGAGTCCTGGAGAGAAGAAAAATCCCCGGCAAGCTGTTGCCTGCCAGGGATTCTATCTCAGTCAGTCACCAGGACTGACGTCATTCCTCATTAGTAGAGTGAATAGTAGTTCTCCTTTGCCCAGAAGAGCTTGGTGTAGTAACCAGTAGACTCGCTGTAGTTGGTCTGGATAGCGTTCTGAACATTGGTGGAGTTGAAGTTCAGCTCATCGCTGGGATAAGGCAGACGATGGGGAGGAGTGGGATAGTCACTCTGCTGGTTGTCCTTCATGAACTTCACGTTGGGATAACCGGTGCGGCGGGTAACGTTCCAAGCCTCGAGCTCATTCATGAAACCGAAGTTGAGCCACAGCTGGGTAGCAATACACTCCTGAGTGGGCTGCCAGATCTTGTTGGCATAGGCGATGAAATCGTCGAAGACGGGAACTTCCAGACGACGATAGCCGTTGTAGCTGTCGTTGCCGTCCTTGGCCAGCGATGAACCCAGCTTGATGTCCCAGTAGTACTCGTTGGAGAAGGCTACACCGTCGATGAAGCACTGCTTAGCCTTGGCGGCATCGGCGCCTACACCATAGCCCATCAGATAGGCCTCGGCCTTGCTCAGAGCAACCTCGGCTGCGCTGATCCAGATACCGTTCAGGTTGGCATTACCCTGATAGGTTGCCCAACCAGCCATAGCGATGGTGTCAATGTAGCAGTAGTAGTTGCAGTAGGGGATACCACGCTCCTTGTACTCGGCGTCCTTAGTAGAAGCGATATCGCTGATCTGAGCGTCGGTCAGGGAGTTGTCATAGGCAACATACTCACCGTCGGGGTTGCAGTCATAGATGGCAGCAATCCTGGGGTCGGTGTTCTCATCGGGGATACCGTTGGCGGGAACGTTCATAGCATCGAGCATGGCCTGTGAGCCAGAGCCTTCGCTGCGGCCTGCGAGAGCCTGGGCGATACCCTTGCCATAGTTGTAGTCGTCGGTCGAGGTCTCGCCGTCGACACCCATGTTATGATTGTTGTTCTCGATCAAGGGATACTTGCTGGGGTTGTTCAGGATCTCGGCGATGGCATTGCGAGCGTCACCAGTGAGGTCACCGTTGGTGGCCAGGTGCAGGGCGATGCGCAGACGCAGCGAGTTGACATACCTCTGCCACATCTCGGCCGAACCCTTGGCGCAGGAGATGTCCTGACGGGCCAGCGAGCTGAGACCGGCAGCGTTCACGTTGCCGCTAGCGAAGTAGTCACCCACCTGCTTGAGGTCGGCAAGAATCATCTTGTAGAGCTCAACGTCGTCGTCATAGGCAACAGCCTGCTTGGCGGCGTCATAGTCACCCGTCATCCACAGGGTACCTGCTCCCTTGTAGGGCACGTCACCCCAGATGGAGAGTACCTCGTGCAACTGAGCCTCTACCAGGGTGCGACCCAGCAGATAGAAGATCTCGTTGGCGGGTTTCTCGGTCTCGTTCATGTTGTTGTAGTTATACTCAAGCAGACGGAACTGGGTGAGCATCTTGTAGTAGTCCTGCCAACGGATGTTGAAGTAACCCTCGCTGGCACCACGGAAACGACCGCGGCCATTGGAGTTGCCGATCACGCCCGAGAAGCAGCCGGACGTGGTGGACTGGGTGTAGTAGCGCCAGTAGGTGGGATTCATCCAGCGGTTACCATTGTGCATGATGCCGGTGAATACCTGGGGCACACCCACAGTAGTGGTCTTTGACGGATCGGCATACTTCTCGTTGAAGTCGTCATCCGAGCACGATGAGAGAGCGGTCATCAAACCCACTGCGGCAAAGAGCAATAAAAATATCTTTTTCATATATATTGTCTTTTTAATTGTTTGCAATTATTACTGTTTCACACATTAGAAGGTTGCACGCAGTGATACACCAAAGGTGCGGGTACTTGCGGTTGAACCACCAACCTGAGATTGATAGATCCAGTTGGTACCATCGGTGGTCTCAGCATCAAAGATCTTGAGAGCACGATATACATAGAACGGGTTGCGGGCAAATGCCGAGATCGACAGGCGGTTGCAAGCGAACTTGCTGGTCAGTGACTTGGGCAACATGTAGGTGAGGCTCAGCTCACGGCACTTAACGTAGCTGTTGTCCTGGATAGCCTTGGCATAGCTCTGGGTGGAGCTGGTACCCCAACCATACTGCATGTCGTTGATCTCGAACTGGGTAACGATAGTCGTGTTGGGGGTGCCATCCTCGTTAACACCGGGCTGGATCACACCATTGTCCCAAACATAGTGACCGTCGATCATGGTCTCGCCGCGCTTGTAGTCAGCGGGAGCGCTAACTTGAACGATGCTGGACTTGTCGTTTACATCATCAACAGTGCTGTAGTAGAACAGACCGCCGCTCTGGGCATCACGAGCACCAACGGCCTCGCCGATGATACCGGTGTCCATGTAGTACTGCCACGGCAGGTTCAGCACGTCACCACCGATGCGGAAGTCGAAGGCTGCATCCAGGGTCCAGTTCTTCCAAGTGAAGCTGGTACCGAAACCACCGACGGCGTCAGGCATAGCGTTACCCACCTTGTGACGGGTCTCGGTGTCGGTAATGTAGAGACCGTTGCTGGTCAGGTAGTTGCCCTTGTCATCGGTCTTCCAGGTGTAGGTGTACCAGTCACCCATAGGCTCACCAACGTGAGACTCGAGCTGAGCGGCACCGTTATCAAAGTTCTGATGGGCCAGGATGTCAAGACCATCGGCAAGCTTTTTAACTTTGTTCTTGTTGAAGGCGATGTTGGCACGCAGATCCCAACGGAAGTCGGCGGTCTGAACGGGAGTGCCATAGATGCCGAGCTCAATACCCTTGTTGGTCAGCTCACCGACGTTCATCAGCATGCTGGCAGCACCCATAGAGTAGGCAGCGGTGGTTTGCAGGATCTGATCCTTGATGTCGTTGCTGTAGAACGAGAACTCAAAGCCCAGACGATCGTGCAAGAACTTGCCCTCAAGACCAACCTCAAACTCGTACTTCTTCTCAGGACGGATACTCTCGTTACCAACCCTGGTGTCAATGTAGTTGTAGATGTAGGTGTCACCACGGTTGATGGTACCCTGGCTGTAGGCGTTAACGGCGCTGTAGATACCGGGGGCGTTACCTACGATACCGAACGAAGCGCGGAGCTTACCATAGTCAAACCAGTCGGGACGTTTGTCCTTCATCATCTCGGAGAACAGGATGCTACCGCTTACCGAAGGATACCAGAAGGAGTTGTTGCCCTTCTTCAGGGTCGAGGTCTTCTCGTTGCGGATGGTACCCTCGATGTATGCCCAGTAGTCATAACCGTAGCTGGCGGTCAGGAACATACCGGTGCGGAGCAATTCCTGCTTGTCCATGCGGGCGTTCTTGGTGCCCACCGAAGCATTCAGGTGGAACCAGTTCTCCTGGCTCAGACCCTGGCTGGTGCTTACGTTAGACATGAAGTAGTTCTCCTGACGTGCGTTGTAACCGACGTTAGCGGTAATGTTGTGGACATCGTTGAAGGTCTTGTCCCAGCTCAACATCACGTCACCGTAGATGATCTCATACTTGCTGTTGGTGAGTCCGTAGCTATCGCTGTATTGACCGTTGGTCGAGAACATGTGAGAGTTCTCACTGTAGTTCTTGTTCTCGATCTTGTCGGTGGTCAAGTCGGTAGCGATGCGGGCGCCCAGGGTCAGGCCGGGGATGATTTCCCAGGTGGGGTTCACCGAACCGATGAAACGGTTGTGGCGCTCCTCCTGTACCTTACCCATGATGTTCCAGAAGTACTCGCTGATCAGTGAGGTAGAGCCCATGGGCGAGTAGAGGAACTGCTCGTCGGGAGTCAGGGTGTTGGACGAACCACCGTTGATAGCAGCAACGCTGTTCATGTAACCCAGGCTGGTCATGGTGTGCTCACGGATGTACTTCACATCGGTGAAGCCGCCGAACATACCCGAGTAGTTGCAGACGATACGGCTGATACGATAGGGACGGTTCTTGATGTACTGGCTCATGTAGGTAGCAGCATAGTTCAACTTGATGTTCTTGGTGATAGCGAAGGTACCGCTCAAGTTGAAGTTGTGCTTGTTGTTGTTCGAGTTGAACTGAGTAGCCTGTACGTCATTGTAGGTGTAAGAGAAACGAACGTTGTTCTTCTCAGTTGCGTTGGTGATGGCCACATTGTAAGCCTGGTTGAAACCGGTGCGGAATACCTCGTTCCACTGGTTACCCTTGATGGGCTCGAAGGGACGCTTGGTGCCGTCAAAGTAGGTCATCTCACGGCCGTCGTAGCGGGCACCGTAGCTGTAATAGGTCTCACGGTTGGGTGTCCAGATCTTGTTGCCGTCACGGTCGAAGCGAGTCTGACGGAAACCGGACAGAGCGTCGGGGTTGTTGTCACCCAGTACCCAGTTGTCATAACCAGGACCGAACTCGCGCTGGATGTCGGGCATATAGGCCACCTTGTCCCAGCTCAGGTTAGCACCGAACTCGACAGTGGTGCCAGTACCTGCAGCACCCTTCTTGGTGGTGATCATCACAACGCCGTTGGCAGCCTCTGAACCGTAGAGGGCTGATGCGGCGGCACCCTTCAGGATCGAGATGTTTTCGATGTCGTCGGGGTTGATGTCCACCAGACCGTTGGAGTTGATGCGCTGGTTGTCCCAGTAACCATTGTTGTTGGTGTCACCATTGTGGATGGGCACACCGTCGAGGACGATCAGCGGCTGGGTGGTACCAGTGATTGACGAGAAGCCACGAACGTTGATGGCAACAGCCGAAACGTTACCACCAGGAGCGGCGGCGATGCGCACACCAGCTGCCTTACCATAGAGGGCGGTAGCAAAGTTGGGAGCACCCGTCTTCACGAGCTCCTCGGCAGTTACCGAGCTCACAGCGTAACCCAGCTTCTTCTGGTCTTTCTTAATACCCATACCAGTTACAACGACTTCACTCAGCGCGTTAGCGGCCTCGTGCATCTCGATGCTGACTGAGCTGCGGCCCTTCAGGTCGACAGCCTGGGTCTGATAACCGATGTAGCTGATTTCCAGCGTACTGGTCGTCGGGCAGTTCAAGGTGAAGTTACCGTCAACGTCGGTAACTGTACCCATGGTACTGCCTAAAACTTTTACAGAGGCACCGATGACAGGCTCCCCGTTCGGGTCAACGATCACACCGTTCACTTGGGCGAGTGCAATCATTGCCATAAACGCGAAGGCAACCGTCAAGCCGGTTCTCTTGATGAAGTTGAAAAGGTTTTCTTTCTCTTTCATGCCTTTTAGTTTTTTGGTGAATAAATATGGTTAATTATAATTAATGTGATGATATCATGTTGATTGATTGGTGGTCATCATTGCTATCAGTCATTGTAATCAGCCCGCTAAATTAGCAATTTTTTAGAATTTACCGAAATTTTTCCTAGAAAATTGGACTCTATTAACAGAAAAAATCAATATTGGGGCCATTTTTGACGATAAATAACCCATTGGAAGGCATGTTTTTGGGCGATTTTGCTCAGCGCATTATGCGACAATTCGCTCGTGTGCCAGGTTATCAAACAACATGGAACAACATTCCGGTAAAAAACGCATTGGTGTAGAAACTGCAGGATGTAGGGCCTCGCCTTGGCGTGGCCGCACTGAGGCAAGCAGTATGTACTCAACGATTATGCAAATTAACGCAGTTTTTTCGCGATAAGCGTTTTTTGAGGAGCCGAACGGCCACGTCAAGGCGAGGCCCTACCCGCAACTGTCCCCCCGTAACCTCGCAAGCTAGAGCGGCTAGTAGGACCACAGGTATACCCATCATGCCTATTTTATTATCAAATGATTAATCAACATACTACAATGTAAAACACAATTTCTACCGTATAGCCAACATTAAATAACGTGAGTTCGACGAAATTAAAGTACAGATGCTCAATGCTTCTAGTCTCTACAGGTTTCAGATGGTTAACTCATTGACATCTAAAGTATATTTACGTCGAACTCACGTTAATAATGCATTGAAGTATAGAGACAAAACGCAGGGCTGGAAACTCGTTCCAGTCCTGCGTTTTGTCTGTGGTTGGCATTAGCTAAAGCCTAATGCCTAAAACCTAGGAAGCGATTAGTCCTCAGCAACACCCCACTGCTGGCGGGCCAGACGGCGGTAGTTGTTGTAACGCCACTGGGCGTTCTCCTTGGCGGCTTTGAACAGCTCGGCTGCCTCGTCGGGATACTGCTTGAGTACTGATGCATAGCGTACCTCGCCCTTGAGGAAGTTCTCGAACTCGTCCCAGTTGGGAGCGGGGCTGTCGAGGGTGAAGGGATTCTGACCCTCGGCCTCGAGCTGCGGGTTGTAGCGCCACAGGTGCCAGTAACCGCAAGCAACAGCAGCCTTCTCCTCGGCCTGAGCCTTACCCATACCGGCCTTGATACCGTGGTTGATACAGGGAGCGTAGGCGATGATGATCGAAGGACCGTCATAGGCCTCAGCCTCGCGGATAGCCTTCAGGCACTGAGCGTCGTTGGCGCCCATAGCGATCTGAGCAGCGTAAACGTAGCCGTAGGTGCTGGCAATCAGACCCAGGTCTTTCTTGCGGACGCGCTTGCCGGCAGCGGCAAACTTGGCGATAGCACCGATCGGGGTAGCC
>JBGUJU010000231.1:0-23315 GCA_045114065.1 Sodaliphilus sp. | reverse complement strand
CGGGGCCACAGCCACGTCGTGGGTGCGGCGCTTAGCGGTACGAGTCTTAGACTGTCTTCTTTTAGGATGTGCCATTTTCTTGTTGTTTTATTTAAAAATTATTGTTCTTTCAGTTTCCTAAGCGCCTCCCACCTGGGGTCGGTGCTGGTTGTTTCACTCATGTTGTCGTCATCGTCGGGGACGGCCTCGACGCTGTGGCTGTCGAGCACATCGAGCATGTCGGGGTTGCAATCCTCGGGGTTGTCATGATGGCGCGTCATCGGCAAGGCGAGTAACACGGTGTCTCGCACCAGTGGTGCGGTGTCCAGCTCTCGCCAGTCCTCAGGCACGATCAGCATCCCGTCGTTGCTGTCGTCAAGCTCGGTGCCCATTTGCTCCACGTTCAGTCGATAGTCCACATCCACCGGCAAATCCAGATCGTCGAGGCAACGGTCACACGGTGTGGTCACCGTGCCGTGGCAGACGATCTCCAGGCGGTAGGTGTTCTCGCTCTTGCGGGTCACCGTGATGGTGGCATCCACATCGGCTCGACGCACCTCGGTCTGCTCGTCGGAATTGAAAAACGACTCATCCAGATGACATTCAACCGCATGAATGCCAAATGGTAACGTCTTGATTTTCAACTTCAAAGCATCTACCATCGTCTGAAATTTTCGTTAAAGCGCCACAAAGGTATAACAAATCCCGCTAATAATCAACGATTTTCACGTTTTTTTTGTGAATTGAAGATGAAAGAGCTGGAAAGTCGTTAGGGACCTTAGGGTCGTTAAGGTCACTAAGGTCACTAAGGTCATTAAGGTCCTTAAGGTCATTAGGGACTTTAAAGACTTTAGGGTTGCTGGGGAGTGTCCGGCTCTTGAGGAGCGGTGCGGGAGTTGAAGATGTGGTCGTAGATGAGTTGTGTTCCTCCCAGGTGGGACTGGATGTACTCGCCCGCCGTGCTGCCGCACTTGACGCGCAACGGCTCATTCTCCAGCAGGGGGTCCATCGCAGCCGAGAAGCTGTCGGCATCGTTGATGCTCATGGCGCCGTCGAGGGCGATGAGGTCGCTCGCCTCCTGGAACTTGTGGTGCTTGGGACCGAAGATGACGGGGATACTGTAGACAGCCGCCTCGTTGATGTTGTGGATGCCGGCACCGAAGCCACCACCGACATAGGCTGCCTGGCCGTAGCGATACAGCGATGAGAGCAGGCCGAAGCTGTCGATGATCAGGCAGTCCACGCCCTGGATGTTGCGGGGCGTTGCCTCGCTGTAGAAGCGGGCGGGGCGAGACAGCTTGGACATGAGCACATGCAGACGGTGACGGTCAAACTCGTGGGGTGCGATGATGAGTTTCATCTCGCGGTGGGCGTTGAAGTAGGGGAGGACGATGTCCTCGTCGGGGGGCCATGAGCTGCCCATAACCAGCGTGAATCGAGCGTCCTCGACAAACTTGGCAATGAGGGGGAACTCCTTGGCAGCGGCACGAACGTCGGCCACGCGGTCAAAGCGCGTGTCGCCAGCCACGATCACATTGTCAACGCCGATGCTGGCAAGCAGGTCCCTCGACTGCTCGTTCTGCACGAACAGGGTGTCAAAGCACTTGAGCATCTTGCGGAACATGCCGCCCCAGGGTCGGAAGAAAATCTGCTTGGGCCGGAAGATGGCCGAGATGATATAGGTGGGGATGCCACGGTGCCTGAGCGCACTCAGGTAGTTGCCCCAGAATTCATACTTGATAAAGATGGCCATCGACGGCTTGACGATGTCGAGGAACTTCTTGACATTGTTGGGCAGATCAAAGGGGAGATAGACCACGGTGTCCACCATGCTGAAGTTCTTGCGCACCTCGTAGCCCGACGGTGAGAAGAACGAGAGCAGGATGCGGGCATCGGGCTGCTCGCGCTTGATCTTCTCGATGAGGGGGCGTCCCTGCTCGAACTCGCCTAACGAGGAGGCATGGATCCAGATGTAGCCACCTGCTGGATCGAGTTTGCGCTGCAGGGTGCGGAAACAACGGCGCTGCCCCCTGAGCATGAGTTTGGCTTTGGGGTTGCGGACTGCCGCGATTTTCACGGCATTGCGATAGGTGGCGACACCTAGGTTATAGATAGGATCCATTGTTGTTAGTTTTTAGACTTTAGATGTTAGACCTTAGACTTTAGACCTTAGACCTTAGACCTTAGACTTTAGACCTTAGACTTTAGATGTTAGACCTTAGACCTTTAATAGAGGGATGAGAGGTGGCTTTTCTTGAGCCAGTCATTGTCGTGGCGACGTTTCCACACGTGGTTGTCAAGATAGAAGCGACAGGATACTTGCTGCCAGAAACCCGTATTGCGGTCGGTGACATGCAACGTGAGAGAGCCTGTCAGGTCCACGAAGCGGTTGTTCACGATGTGGAAGACGAGGTCGGTGCGGCTGTAGGTCTTGTTATTAAAATAGGGATCGCCCTGTACGAGCTGGCTCCCGAAACGGGCATACAACGGCATCAAGCGCTGGCCCGTGTAGAAGGTCTCGTTGAGCTGGATCCAGCGCCATCGCGCTGTTACTGTGGCTAAGAATCCGGCGGGTCTTTCCCACTCATCGATGCCTCGGTCCCGCTGCATGGCAATGATGGCGCCTGCCGACAGCCTCAACGAGTCAAGCGACGTCCTATGTGACAGGTCGAGCGACAACATCGGGTTGATGATGACGTCGTCGTTGACGTGCTGCTCCTCGATGTGGTTGCGCGTCATCGCCAGGTGGCTGTAGTGCAGGTGTCCGCCAGCCCTGAGCGGTCCGGCGATGCGCCAGTCGGTGTTGGCCATCAGGGTGAATGCCTCGCGCTGGCGCTCGGTCTGCATCTGCCGCCAGTCCACGACAAGCTCGGTGTATCCGGCTGGTTTGATGAACTGTGCCATGATGCCCCTGATGTTGGGCTGGCAGTAGTTGAGCGAGTCGCTCCACATGAATCGGGGGACACGTTCTACCATCAGCGTGCGTGGCAGCAGGCCTGCCGTCACATGCCAACCATTATTGCCGTTGTATCGGTAATAAAGCGTGGGCAGGATTTTGTAGCCATCCAGGTTGTCGATCATGGGTTGGTACCACACGGCACCACCCTTGAGCACGTGGCTGCCATCCATGAACGAGACACCTACCTCGGGGGCGAGGCGTGTGAACGCGAAGGTCTGGTCGGGCGTGGAATGGTCTTCTCCGCCCTCACGGTTGTTGATGAGGATGCTGGCATCAATGCTCCATTCCACCTCTTGGGCGACAAGAGATGGAACGGAGAGCAATAGGGTCAATATGGCAAAAAGCCATTTAGGCATTCTCGGCGGGCAAGTGGATGTTCTCGATGCCTGCATTGATGCGGGCGAGGGTCTCGTCGCGGCCCAGCAGGCGGGTGATCTCAAACATGTGCGGGCCACGGCATTCGCCGACTACGGTCAGGCGGAAAGCGTTCATCACGTTGCCCTTGTGGTAGCCGTTCTTGTCGATCCAGTCCATGACCAGCTTCTCGGTGTCCTCGACATCTTCCATGTCGGCATTATCGAGCAGGCCGCAGAGTTGGCTCATCAGTTCGGGCGTCTCGGGCTTCCAGCGTTTGCGGATGTCCTTCTCGCTGTAGGTAGTGGGGCGCACGAAGAAGAAGTTGGCCTGCTCCCACAGGTCGCACACGAAGTTGGCGCGGCTCTTGACCAGGGCGACAACCTCGGTGATGTACTCGTCGCTGAAGTCGGCGACGTTGACACCTTGCTGCTCAAGCACGGGCTTGAACATCTGGGCCAACTCGTTGTCATCCATGTTGATCAGGTACTCGTGGTTGAACCACTTGCCCTTCTCGAAGTCAAACTTGGCGCCCTTGCGTGAGCAATGGTCGATCGAGAACTCCTTGATGAGTTCGTCCATCGAGAAGATCTCGCGGTCGTCACCGGGGTTCCATCCCAGCAGGGCGAGGAAATTGATCACCGCCTGGGGCAGGTAACCAGCTTCGCGGTAACCGCTGGAGCGCTCGCCGCTCTTGGGGTCGTTCCAGTCGAGGGGGAAGACAGGAAAACCGAGGCGGTCGCCGTCACGCTTGCTCAGTTTGCCCTTTCCGTCGGGCTTGAGCAACAGAGGCAGGTGGACAAATGCGGGCATCGTGTCCTCCCAACCGAAGGCCTGATACAACATCACGTGCAGCGGGGCACTGGGCAGCCACTCCTCGCCACGGATGACGTGAGACACCTCCATCAGGTGGTCATCAACGATGTTGGCCAGGTGATAGGTGGGCAGGTCATCGGCACTCTTGTAGAGGACCTTGTCGTCGAGGATCGACGAGTTGATGGTCACATCGCCGCGCAGCAGGTCGTGGACCACGACGTCCTGGTCGGGCTCGATGCGGAAGCGCACCACCCACTTTACGCCACTGTCCATGAGGGCCTTGACCTCCTCGGCAGGCAGGGATAGCGAGTTGCGCATCATGCCGCGCGTGCGGGCATCATACTGGAAATTCTTGATCTCGGCGCGCTTGGCATCGAGTTCCTCGGGAGTGTCAAAGGCATAGTAAGCCTTGCCGGCGTCAATGAGTTGCTGCGTGTACTTGCGGTACAGGTCGCGGCGCTCACTCTGCTTGTAAGGGCCGTACTTGCCACCCTCGCGCACGCCCTCGTCGATGCCGATGCCCAGCCATTGCAGGGCCTCGTTGATATAATCCTCGGCACCGGGCACCAGGCGGGTGCTGTCGGTGTCCTCGATACGCAGGATCATGTCGCCGCCGTGCTGGCGGGCAAATAGGTAGTTATACAGTGCCGTGCGCACACCGCCGATGTGCAGCGGGCCTGTGGGTGAAGGCGCAAAGCGCACTCTTACTCTTCGTTCCATTGTTGTCTGTTTTTATATTATATATAATGTGTTATTATCTTGATTGGATTACAACAGCAGGTCGCTGATGGCTGCCATCGACGCAAAGTCGGTCTGGTCCACATGGGTGGGAGTGACCGTCACATAGCCGCGATGGAGCCAATAGTAGTCGGAGATTCCCTCGTCTTTGTCGGCGATATCAAACTCGCCGGTCAACCAGTAGTAGTCGCGCCCCGAGGGGTCCTTTCGGTGTTCCCACTCATTAACCCATCGGCCCATATCGCCGGTGGTCACCTTCATGCCCTTGAAGTCGCCGTCCATCTTGGGGATGTTGACATTGAGGCACACGTCCTTGGGCAGGCCGGCCTTGAGCACCCGCTCGGTCACATGCTTGACGATGGGCTCACACACGCTGGTGTCGGCATCGGAGCTATAGTCCCCGAAGGAGAACGCTACCGACGGCACCCCGTGCAGAATGCCCTCAAAGGCACAAGCCATCGTACCGCTGTAAAGCGTGTTCAAGCCACTGTTGTAGCCGTGGTTGATACCGGCGAGCACCACATCGGGCATGCGGTCCGCCATGAGTTGGCTCAACGCCAACTTCACGCAGTCGGCAGGAGTGCCTGTCACCAGATAGGCAGTGTAGCCAGGTTCGTTGGCCACCAGGATGGTGCGGACGGGATTGATGAAGGTGATGGAACTGGACTTGCCGCTCTGGTGTACGATTGGGGCAACGACAAACACATCGCCCATCGAGCGTGCAACCTTGATGAGCGTCTTGATGCCGTTAAAATTGTAGCCATCATCATTGCTGATGAGGATGAGAGGCCTGTTCTTGTTGTCCATTTGTCAGGTTCAATTTGTTTTGGCGGCAAAGTTACAATTTTTTATGGAGATTTCGTAGAAAAGGAGTAACTTTGCCCCCAGTAAGTCAAATCTAATCAAAATCAAGAATTATGAGACTGATCATCGAACCAGATTACGAGAATGTATCAAAGTGGGCTGCCAATTATGTCGCAAAACGCATCAATGAGGCTAACCCGACACCCGAGAAACCCTTCAAGTTGGGTTGCCCCACTGGCAGTTCGCCCCTGGGCATGTACCGTGAACTCATTGCCATGAACAAGGCTGGCAAGGTGTCGTTCCAGAATGTCATAACCTTCAATATGGACGAGTATTGCAACCTGCCCGAAGAACATCCCGAGAGTTACCACTCCTTCATGTGGAACAATTTCTTCTCCCACATTGATATTAAGCCCGAGAATGTCAATATTCTCAACGGCAACGCGCCCGACGTTGTAAAGGAATGTGCCGACTATGAGGCACGCATCCAGGCTGCCGGCGGCATCGACCTGTTCATGGGTGGCGTTGGCCCCGACGGCCACATCGCCTTCAACGAGCCGGGCTCATCCCTGACCTCACGCACACGCCAGAAGACGCTCACCCAGGACACCATCATCGCCAACAGCCGCTTCTTTGACGGCGACCTGAACAAGGTGCCCAAGACCGCCCTGACCGTGGGCGTCGGCACCGTGATGGATGCCCGCGAGGTGATGATTATCGTCAACGGCCATGCCAAGGCGCGCGCCCTGCAGCAGGCTGTCGAGGGCGGTGTCTCCCACATGTGCACCCTGAGCGCCCTGCAGATGCATCCCCATGCCATCATCATCGCCGACGAGGCCGCCGTCGATGAGCTCAAGGTGAGCACTTACCGCTACTTCAAGGACATCGAGAAGGATAACCTGTAATCTACTCGGGTTTTCCCCGAATGATAGCACTCACCCTATAGACGCTATAGTTGCTATAGTATCTATAGGGTGAGTTTTTTGTGCCAGGGCACAAAAAAAGCTGCTCGAGCCCAACGGCGGGAACAGCTTCAAACTTTCTCTTGTTGTAAAAGTCTTGCTTACTCAGCGGGAGCAGCCTCGGGAGCAGCAGCCTCAGTAGCAGCGCTGTCAACAACGGCAGCAGCACTGTCAACAACAGCAACGGTGTCAACGGGAGCAGCCTCAACCATGGTGGTGTCCTCGGTAACCTCAGCCTGCTCGGCGTTCTCGGTGTTGGTGCAGGAAATCATGCTAACGCTAGCGATAACAGCAAGAGCTAAAACTAACTTCTTCATTTTCTTAAGTACTTTTAAATAATAAAACAATTAATTATCTGTTGTTAAAATCGGTGCAAAGGTATAACAAAAAATTCACCTGCAAACTTTTTTCGGATTTTTTTTGTATTAAATTTCAAGCCCATTTTTCGATAATCACCATTCTTTTGATTATAACATTCTGATATTCAGCTAATAAAATTAACAGACAACTTGTTGTCGTTGTCTGTTAATTCTTGTTAATGACGCATGCGTTATTTTAAAAACGGGTCATTTTTGCTGTAAAATCAGTTACTGTAGAGGTAACGTTTGATGCTGCGTTTGGGGGTCTTGTCAAACTCGGTTGCCATCAGCTGAATCTTGGCGATTCGCTCATAGGGGGCGACCAGTTTGTTTAGCTCGGTGCGGATTTCCTCCATCAGGTCGGGCAGCTTGTCGCGTGTCACGCCCAGCTGGTCCATCGCGTCATAGTCGGGATAGACGAGCGCTACGAGTTTGCCCTCTCGCATGACGACGAGGCTCTCGCTCACGTAGAGCATATTGTTCAGCTTGGCCTCGATCTCCTCGGGGTAGATGTTCTGTCCGCTGGAGCTGAGCAGCATGGTCTTGAGACGGCCCCTTATAAATAATGTGCCGTCGGCATTCAGCGTACCCATGTCACCGGTGTGGAGCCATCCGTCCTCGTGCAGCACCTTGTCGGTGGCCTCGCTGTTGTGGAAGTAGCCCTGCATCACGTTCTCACCGCGCACGCAGATCTCGCCGGGAATATTCTCGGGGTCGTCGCTCAGAATCTTACACTCCATGATGCCCGGCAGGATGCGGCCAGCACTGTGGGGCACAAACTCGCGCCACGGGGTGTGGCTCACCAGCGGAGCGCACTCGGTCATGCCGTAGCCCACGGTGAAGGGGAACTTGATCTTGTAGAGGAAGTCCTCGACCTCGGCATTGAAGGGGGCACCACCCACGATGACCTCCTCAAACTCGCCGCCGAACGCCTCGATCAGCTTATTGCGGATCTGGCCATAGATGCGACGATCCAGGTAGGGCACTGCCAGCGCCCAGCGCAGGGCACCCTTGCTGATCATCGGGACAATCATCTTGCTGTAGATCTTCTCCAGCACCAGGGGAACGGTGAATACCACGTTGGGTTTAACCTCGGCCATCGCCTTGACCAGAATCTTGGGTGAAGGGATGCGGCCCAGCAGGGTGATGTGGCCACCGACGGCTAGCGGCGTCAACATGTCGAAGGCGCAGCCGAAGGCATGTGCCAGCGGCAAGAACGCCAGGTCACGGGAACCCTTGAAGTGCAGGCCCGAGTTGATGCCATAGACGATGTTACCTGCCAGATTGTTGGCAGTAATCATTACGCCTTTGCTGAAGCCCGTTGTGCCCGACGTGTAGTTGATCTCGACCAGTGCGTCGTTGGGGACGTCGGCATAATGGATGTCATTGCGGTAGAACCCTTCACTATACTTTTTATCGAACGCCTCATCCAGACCCTCATGGGCTTGGGTGATGGCTTTCTCTTCCTCTTTCACTGCCAGCAGCTTCATGCCCTCGATCTGGATGACGGCACGCACCCGCGGCATCTTGTCAAACTCCAGGTTCTCCCAGATGCTCTTGCTGATAAACAGCATGGTGGCCTCGCTGTGGTTGATGATGTGCTGTGCGTCGGCGGGATTGAACTCCTGCAGGATGGGCACGATGACGGCACCATAGGTAATGGTTCCCATGAAAACGGTCACCCAGTTGGGGATGTTCTTGCCGATCAAGGCAATGCGGTCGCCCTGTTTTACGCCACTGTTTTCAAATAACATGTGCAACTTGGCAATGTTGCGCGCAAAGTCGCCATAGGTCATTCGTTCGCCGGTATTGTAGTCGGTCAATGCGGGCAGTTCCCAGTTGTCGATGAAACTGCGCTCATAAATCTTGATCAGGTTTTCCTTCATCATAGGTCAAAACAGTTTATTAGCTGCAAAGGTAATATAAAGTTTTCACTTTTCAGTTTTTTTGAATCCTCTTTCTCGCGAAAAAGAAGACAAGCACATGGTGATCACATGCTATCCACACCCTCTGGTATCAAAACAACTGAACATTCTGAATTCGGTGAGGGCGAATCCCTCAAGGCTATTCAGGATGTTCAGTTGTTGGACGGGCGCAGATGCCCTTGGATATTTCAGCTGTTAGCTGTGAGACGATGTGTCAGATGTCGGGGAACTTGAGGGCAGCAACTTCCATCATGCGCGATATGTCGAAGTAGAATCCCTCGGCGCTCCTGCCGGCGACGGGCTGTACCTTGATGTAGTCGATGCCACCGTCGAGGGTCTCGTGCTCGGTGGCGACAAAGCCCAAGAAGTTGATGATGTTATACTCATGCTCGGGGGCGATGACGACCCAGGGCTCCTCTTTGGTGCCGCGTCCGCTGGACATGATGGCGGCGATGAGGCGGTCGAGGCGGTACTGGCATACGGCAGCGCGGGCATGTTTTTTCTTCTCCTTGAGGACATAGATGTAGAAGTTCATCTGGTTCAGGTCGAACATGTTGTCATTGAGCGACTTCTCGGCATACTTCTCGATGCTGTCACACTCGGCTCGTGAATGAGGCTGCCTGTAGTAGAGGTCTTCCACCACATTGGCGAAAATGCTCTCGCGGAAGGGGTTGTAGTCCTCCTGGAAGGTGTAGCCATAGTAGAAATTGCGCCAAGCCTCGATCGACAGGGTGGTGTCGTTGCTGGTGTAGGCTTTCATCAGCTTGGGGTAGTAATAGACGTTCTTGGGGTCTTCAATTACCTGCTTGACGTGGTCAAAATCCACTTTCTTGATGGCGAACTTGCTGGGCTCGGGACGCCTGGGTGAGCTCTGTTGAGCCTGTGCCCAAGAGCTGATGCCCATCGTGAGCACCATGGCAAGCAAGAGGATATATCTGTTGTATCGTTTCATTCTGTTTCTTTTTAGCCTTTAGCTATTTTACTCCTGACTTAGTCGATGACTACTCCCATCACGGCGATGCACACGATGGACACGGCGACGATGGCAGGCAGGCACTTGGCCTTGAAGTAGTGCCAGAACATCGTGGATGGGTTGAGCATCCACTTGCCTGCCGGTGTGCGGCTATAGGCCAGCTGCCCCATGGCTGCTCCCAGGATGACACCGAGGAGCATGATGCGCGGTGCAAGCATGATGCCCAGCATGCCACCAGCCATGGCCGTGAAGCCAATGTACAGGTTGCTGGAGCGGTTGCCGTCGGGTTCTCCACTGGGCAAGAGGTAGAACAGGGCGACGACGAGGAGCGTGGCGATACCCCAGAAGACGAAGGTCATCGTGGGCACAGCGATATAGTAGCTCCAGTGCATGAGCAGCAACCCGACGAATGCGGGCACTGCAGCCACCCATCGGGGCCACAGCACCAATGCCAACGCCACAATGAGGCAGATGACACCCGCTGCGAGTAGTATGTACTGAGTCAACATCTTATTATATAAACACGTTTTTGTGCCGTTTTATTGTCCTGGTGTGGCTGATTATTTCGCTTCGTCGGCAGGTCGGCCGTTGTAGGGTGGTGGCGTGTTGGTTGTTGGCTGTTCGCTGCTCGGCTTGATGTCGCTGGGATAGGCGACGCGTGCGTGATAGGCAGTGCGCAGGCGCTCAATGAACAGTTTCTTCACCGTCTCCACATCGCGGAAACTGATGGGCGTCTCGCGCAGGAGTCCGTCGGCGACTTGGTTGTCGATGACCTTGTTGACCATAGCGCTGATGGATTCCTCGCTGTGGTCGCTCAGGCTCTTGGTGGCAGCCTCACAGGCATCTGCCATCATCAGGATGGCAGCCTCCTTGGTCTGCGGGTTGGGCCCGGGGTAGGTGAAGGGTGCAGGGTCAACTTCGGCGTCGGGGCTGGCCTCTTTGGCCTTGTAGTAGAAATAGCGAGTGACCCCCTTGCCGTGATGCTGGGCGATGAGGTCCTTGATGACCTTGGGCAAATCGGCCTCCTCGGCCAGTTTGAGTCCGTTGGCGACATGGTCGATGACGATCTTGGCGCTGTCCTCGGGTCTGACAAGGTGGTCATGCGGGTTCTCTCCGACCTGGTTCTCGGTGAAGAATGCCGGATTCATCGTCTTGCCGATGTCGTGGTAGAGCGCTCCGGCACGTACGAGCTGCATGTTGGCGCCGATCTTGAGGGCTGCCTCGCCACCCAGGTTGGCCACTTGCAGCGAGTGCTGGAAGGTGCCCGGACAGTTGGTGGAGAGTTTGCGCAGTAGCGGGTTGTTGATGTCGGCGAGCTCAAGCAGCGTCATTGTGGAAGTAAAGCCGAACGCTTTCTCGATAATGGGAATGATCAAGAAGGCGACAAAGAGAATCACGCAGTTGACCAGGAAGAACCTGAAGTAATACATCTCTATCTTGCCCAGGTCGCCCTCGTTGATGAGCGTCATGGCGACGTAGGTGATGCAGTAGGCCAGGAAGATGAGGAAGGCACACCGCACTAGCTGGTTGCGCTTGGTCAGTTCCTTGACCGACACGATAGCGATGATACCTGCCAGGAACTGCATGATGATGAACTCGGCCTGGTGGGCGCTGGCAATCAGCGAGCAGATGAGCACGGTGACGATATGGACAAAGAACGACGTGTGGTCATCAAAGAACGATGATACAATCACGGGAACCAAGCCAAACGGGATGACGTACAGCAGGTTGTACTTGAACTTGACGCACAGGAACACGGCGATGACAAACACCGTGATCAGCGAGATGAGGAATATCATGCGGCGCAGGTTGGAGAAAACCTGGTTGCGCAAGAGTTTCATGAAGAAGTAGAACGCCAGCATGAGCGTTGCGACGATAAGTATCTGGCCCAGCAGATTGAGTGTCTCATCGACATTGCGCTGCTGGTTGCGTCGTTCCAGCTCATGGCGGTAACTTTCGATCGCCGAAGCCTTGTGGGGCGTGACAATTTCACCCCCTCGGATAATGGCTTCGCCAGCCTGGACCGTGCCAGGGGAACGTAGCGCGTTACGCAAGTCCTCACCCAGCCATTTCTCATTCTCCTCGGTATCGACCATCATGTTGGGAACGAGGTAATCGTTGATGTTGACAGCCTTGAGCGCCTCCTGGATGGCGGCGTTGCCACGGAGGGAATCGGTCAGCCAGGCATAGGCTTGGGATTGCGTCTTGATGTTGGTGGCATCGACGACCTGTAGCTCGTTGTTGCCCACCATGAAGCGTAACTGCTTGCCAGTGCGGATGTCGTTGGCAGCGTCATTGACAACAATGCCGTCTTCGTAGAGTTTGTCCACGGCCTGCAGGAGCGCTTGACTGCCGGGACGTCCCATCATGGCGCGAGCCAGGAGGGCACGTTTCACTTCACCCTTCTGCCTGTCGAGCTTGTAGATCTTGGCAAAATTCTTGTTCACGCTGTCGGTGATGTGCTCGCGTGTCGCCTCGTCCAGCTCGATGTCGAACTGGAAGTCGGCCTCCAGCATGGGGTGCTGCCAGGGTTTGCCCACCTCAAAACTTGGCACTTGGTTGTTCTCTCGGCTGAAGAACAGCGTCACGGCGATGAGCACGACCGACAGCACTATCAGCGCTGCGATGAAGTATTTATTCTTCTTCTGTTTCATAACGTTGTCAATGGAGGGTGGTTTAACGGTTTTAACTCATGCGATTGGCATTGTTCACGCCCTTGACCTTCTTGATCTCGCGGCAGAGGTTAGTGACCACCGAGGCGTCGCTGACCAGCACCTCGAGCTCACAAGTGAACACGCCCTCGTCGGAGGTCACATTCATCCGCTTCATGTTGATGGACATGTTGGTCGAGATGATGTTCACGATGGACTGCAGGATGCCTTTCTGGTCGATGCCCTCGATGCGGATGGTCGCCTGGAAACTGTCGGTGTGGGCCTCCCATTGGGTCTGCAGCAGGCGTGAGCCCTGGCTGGCCTTGAGGCGTGCCAGGGTGGGGCAGTCGATCTTGTGGACGACCACGGTATTGCTCTTGGTGAGGAAGCCGACGGTGTCGTCACCCGGGATGGGATGACAGCAAGACGCTATCTGGTAGTTGCTCTTGCCGTCGCGGGTGGTGAGATGATAGATGGCCTTGGTGTCAATAGCCGTGCCGGCATCCTGGGTGCTGGGCTTGGGCTGTTCCTTGCCCTTGAAGGGGTTGCGGCGCCACCAGTTGAATCGTGCGCTCTGGGTCTTCTTGGTAATCATCTCCTCGTTGAGGGCGATCTCGTTGTTGCCGATCATGTGGAAGAGTTCTTCCTTGTTGCTGGCATTCTGGCGTGAGATGGCTTGAGAGAGGACCTCGTTGCTGAAGGCGATGTTGTGCTGCTCCAGAAATTCCATGAAGCGTTTCTCGCCCTCCTCGATGGTGAGTCGGCGCTGGTGTCGCATAGCCTGGCGCAGACGGGTCTTGCCCTTGGCGGTGACGACAAACTTCTCCCACTCGGCCTTGGGTGTCTGGGTATTGCTGCTGAGGATTTCTACCTGGTCTCCACTGGCGAGTTTGTAGGACAAGGGCCTGAGTTTGTGGTTGACCTTGCCGGCGATGCAGTGGGTGCCCAAGTCGGTGTGGAGCGTGAACGCCAAGTCGAGGATGGTCGCTCCCTTGGGCAGGGTGATGGTTTCCCCCTTGGGGGTGAACACGACTATCTCGCTGGCAAAAAGGTTGAGCTTGATGGTGTCCATGAAGTCGATGGCGTTGGGCTCCGGATCCTTGAGGATGTCGGTGATGGTGGTGAGCCAGTTGGAGAGTTCCTCTTCTTCCTCGCCCTCGCCGATCTTGTATTTCCAGTGTGCCGCGAAGCCGCGCTCGGCAATGTCGTCCATCCTGCGGCTACGTATCTGCACCTCTACCCAGTTGCCGTCAGGTCCCATGACGGTGACGTGCAGCGCCCGGTATTTGTTCACCTTGGGCGTCGTCAGCCAGTCGCGCACGCGGTCGGGGTGCTTGGTATAGACCTCGGTGACCTCGTTGTAGATGTTCCAGCAGATGCGTTTCTCGGCGCTCTCGTCGTCGCACTCGAACACGATGCGCGCGGCATAGAGGTCATAAACCTCATTGAAGGGGATGCGCTTGTTCTGCATCTTGTTCCAGATCGAGTAGCAGGACTTGACGCGGGTGAAGAATTCATACTTTAGTCCCATGTTGTCGAGTCGCTCACGGATAGGTGCCGAGAAGCGGGCGAATAACTCGTTGCGGCTCTCCTCGCTCGCCGAGATCTGGTCCTTGATGCGTTGATACTCGGCGGGATGGTTGTACTTGAAGCTCAGGTCCTCAAGCTCGGTCTTGATGGCATACAGGCCGAGGCGATGGGCTAGCGGGGCATAGACATAGAGCGTCTCGCCGGCAATCTTGTATTGCTTGTTGGCAGGCATGGACTCGAGGGTGCGCATGTTGTGCAGGCGGTCGGCCATCTTGATGAGCACCACGCGGATGTCCTCGTTCATGGTGAGCAGCAGTTTGCGGAAGTTCTCGGCTTGCAGCGAGGCCTTGTCGCCAAAGATGCCGCCCGAAATCTTGGTCAGTCCGTCCACGATGCGTGCAATCTTGGTGCCGAACTGTGCCTCGATGTCCTCGACAGTATAATCGGTGTCCTCGACGACGTCGTGGAGCAAGGCGGCACTGATGCTCGTAGAGCCCAGGCCGATTTCCTGAATCACGATGGTCGCCACGGCGATGGGATGCATGATATAGGGTTCGCCAGAGCGGCGGCGAATGCCCTTGTGGGCATCGCGGGCAAACTTGAATGCCTTGTCAATAATCTCCACTTTCTTGCGGTGATTGCTTGAAAGATAGATATTTAACAAGTTCTGGTAGGCCTGATTGATCATCTGGTCTTCCATCTCAGGGGTTATGTTGTTGTTCTGCATCATGGGTCGCATATTTTTATTTAAACTACAAAGGTACAAAAAAGTTGTCAGTTTCTGGTTTCCAGTTTTCAGTTTTTTTCATTGGGGTATCATCAAGAAGTCCACCAGGAATGGAAGCGCCTGCGCTTCTCACTCCTGGTGGCTAAGTCAAGTCGAGGCTCTATGCGCCTCACTTTCTTATCCTTGTCCCTGGCTGTCGGGGCGGACGCCTAGGGCAGGAGAGGTGACGTTCAGATTGCGTCGCCAGTTGCTGGTGGGGGTGTGCAGCCAGACGTAGCCCTGCTTGATGTCTATCTCGTTGGCAGAGTCGATGCCCTGCGGCAGGCGAAGGATGGCGCGCACGCGGCCGTTCTGGTCACACACCTGGATGCCCAGGTTGGTGACTGCCCACAGGTTGCCGTCTCCGTCGAAGGTGATGGTCTGGATGTCGAGCGGCTGGCTGTCGTCGTTGTGCAGCCAGTAGAACGGTTCGCCATAGGAGGGCTTCCCGTCTTGCAGCAGGTATTGCCACACGGTGTTGCCTGGCTTATCGGGGATGATGGCGATATTTGTCAAGTCGGGGTAGATGATGCGCGTCACAGGTTTGCCCTCAGTGCCATTGCCGATTTTTTCCCAGCCGTTGTCTTCAGTGCCGAGCAGATTCTTCAGGAAATCGTTCTGTGTCTCTCCCACAGTGAGTGCCGCTGGCCAGTCGCGCCACATCCACGTCATCACTTGGGAAAAAATCTCGGTGGAGCGTTTCACGTTGTGGCCGCCGTCGCTCCAGTCACACTGCACATCGTAGCCTGCAAACTGCAAGGCGCTTGCCAGCATCTGATTGCCCTCGTACCAATGGCCGAACAGCGGATTCCAGGCATCGTTAGAGCCGTCCTGGATGAAAATGCGCAGGGGTATCGGCTCGGTCTTGCGCACCAATGCCTGCAGGTCGTTGCCGCCACGCATGGCGACAAAGGTGCCCACGCCAGTGAAGACTTTGCCGAACAGGTCGGGGCGGTGCCAGGCAGCGTTGAATGCCGCGATGCCGCCGCTGCTCAGTCCGAAGATCATGCGGTCTTCGGGGCGGCGTGACAGGCGGATGGGTTTGCCTCGCCGCGTTTTCATCTGTTCGACGAGGGGCAGGACCTCGGTCTCCAGGAAACTGGCGAACAGCCCCGTCGTGCTGTCAAACTCGTAGCAGCGGTTGTAGCGTAGTACGGTGCCCTCGGCGTCCTTGATGATGCCAGGTTGCAGGAACACGCCGATGGTGCAGGGCATCTTGCCGGCACTGATGAGCGAGTCCATGACCTCGGGGGCATTGCAGAGCACGCCGTCAAGGCCTACATAGAGTGCTGCAGGTCGCTTGCCATCGTACTGGTCGGGCACATAGACCTGGAAGGTGTGGACCGTGCCGGGATAGATGGTGGACTTGTCCAGCGTGCCGTCGATGAGCGTGTGCCCCGCCGATGCAGCGAGGGCTGCCACGGCGAGTATCGTCAATACTAATAATCTTCTTTTCGTTATCATAACATCCTGGGTTTTCAGCTGCAAACTTACTAAAAACGTCTCAACCCCGCAAGTGTATCACTACCACGAATTGGCCAAAGTGTAAAAATATTTTACACTTTTGCTTAAAATTGCCTCAATTTGTTGTTTTTTATTAGAATTGGTTTGCTTAATCAATGAAGTATTCAATAAATTTGCCATCGGCAGTCAAACGCCAGTAACTGCAATAATGAACATACTATTAACTGATAAAATTCATCTACAACAATGAAACAAAAAGTCCTTTTAACACTTGTGGCGCTCATGGCCGCACTCACCGCTTTGGCCCAAGAAGGGTATGATATTGGCGTGGATGGCATCATCTACCACATCAATGGAGATGTGGCGATAGTGACCGGCAACTATGCTCCAAGTGAAGATCTCACGATTCCCGAGTCAGTTTACGTTGACTTTGAAGACATGTCATATCCGGTCATCTATATCGAGGGCTATGCGTTTAATAGGTGTAAGACGCTGAAGAGCTTGACAATTGGTGACGCCCTTATCGGCATCGGTAATTACGCGTTCTCTGAATGCACTAATCTGACAAGTCTGACTATCGGTAATTCGGTTACCTCTATCGGTGAATATGCGTTTAATTTCTGTAGTGCTCTGACGAGTCTGACTATCGGTAATTCTGTTACTGCTATCGGTAGTCGTGCCTTCTGCGCATGCTCTGGCTTGACAAGCGTGAGAATTCCCGATTCCGTTACCTCAATCGGCAGCGGTGCGTTTAACGGATGCACCGGTCTAGCGGATGTCACCATTGGTAACTCGGTCACCTCAATCGGGGATGCGGCATTTAACGGATGCCGCGGGCTGACGAGTGTAGTTATCCCCAACTCGGTCATTTCCATTGGAGAACTTGCGTTCTGTAGGAGCACGAGTTTGACGAATGTGACCATTGGCAACTCAGTCGCTTCAATCGCGCGTGGCGCGTTCGATGGCTGTAATCTGAAGAACCTGACCATTCCGAAGTCTGTCACCTCCATCGGTTCTCGTGCGTTCACCAGCAATGCCCTTTTGATGACTATTACGGTAGAGAATGGTAATCCCGTCTATGATTCCCGCGATAACTGCAATGCCATCATAGAAACATCAAGCAATAAGTTGATTGCGGGTTGCAGCAACACCGTCATCCCGAACACCGTCACTACCATCGGTGATTATGCGTTCATTAATGAGCTTTATTCTTACGTGAGGATACCCAGTTCTGTCACGTCCATTGGTGAAGATGCGTTCGGTGGTTGTTGGATAAGAAGCGTGATCTGTCTTGCCGTAATTCCGCCTGTAATTGACAGCAATTTATTCATTAATGGATCGACAAACGTGGGCTCTCCACTATGCGTTCCTATTGCTTCGGTTTCGGCTTATAGGGAAGCAGTCGGTTGGAGGTTCTTTAGTAACGTTTATGGCCTGGGCGACATGAACGGGGACGAGAGGTTGAGTATCAGCGATGTGACGGGACTGATTACCCAGTTGTTGCAGGGCGGCGAGGACATTCCGGCTTACTGCGACGTGAATGGCGATGGCAAGTTCAACGTCAGCGACGTGACTGTCCTTATTGATTTATTGCTGAATTGCGATTGAGGTTCTGCCGTTTTCGGCCACGCCAAGTCGAGGCTCTACACTCAGCAACAATAATTCTTAGATAAAGCAAGCGTGCGCTCCCCAGACTGGGAACGCACGCTGTGTTAGTGTTATAGAATTTGGTTTGTTGTCGTTTAGAGGACACGGCAGGCGCCGACGTAGCGGCGGCTGTAGTAGGACTCGGTGTTCTTGCTCTCGGTCACACCGCTGCTGCAAGCCGAGTGGATGAAGTGGAAAGTGTTGTCCTCGTTGACCTTGGTGACGATGCCCACGTGGCCCACACCACCACGACCGGAACGGCCCTGGAAGAACACGAGGTCGCCAGGCTGCAGGTCATTCTTCTTGACGCGCACGCCATCGCTGATCTGGCCACGAGATGAGCGGTCGAGCTCAATGCCGAAGCGCCTGAACACATAGCTGGTGAAACCCGAGCAGTCAAAGCCACGGGGAGATGATGCACCATAACGATAGGGCGTACCGCGGAAACGGTAAGCGTACTTAATCACTTGGTCAACGATGTTGTTGCGACTGTTTTGCTCGAGCTGTTCGAGTACGGTGCCCTGCTTACGCGTCTCAAGAC
This sequence comes from Sodaliphilus sp., assembly GCA_045114065.1. Lineage (GTDB taxonomy): Bacteria > Bacteroidota > Bacteroidia > Bacteroidales > Muribaculaceae > Sodaliphilus. The sequence continues at coordinate 4,847 of JBGUJU010000231.1, read as the reverse complement.
GCTGAGCCTGGGCGGTAAAACCTGTAAAGGTGATTGCTAAAAGAATGAATAATGCCGATAAACTTATTTTACTCTTAATAAAACTCATAATAAATCATTTATTGGACTGGAAAATCCGCTCATCGTCGGCTTTTTCGTTAAGGGCATCGAGAACGATTTCAATGCCGTACGCCCAGGTTTGCGATGACAAAGGTACTCCAACCCTGTAACCCGACCAAACATCTTAAACACTTGTAAACATTTAGCAAAAATGGCGATTTTTACAAAATGTTCCACGCAATTCCCCTAATAATGGGGCCTCACGGCAGGCTGGAATGTTTAAATTTTGGAAATGAAAAATGAAAAAGTTTACACTTTTTAACAATAAATGGCATCCTATAAGATTTATTTTTTGGATTTTTTCCACAAAAACTAGCCATCAAGCACAAAAAATCGGCCTCCAAAATTGCAAAATGCAATCGTCAATGCCGATTTTATGAAAAAAGTGGTTTTTGGGTGATTTTTGAGGGGTGTAGAGACCCCTTCCTCCGTGGAACAATTACAGTTTTTACTTTGCCAGTAATCACTGCGTTTTCCACGGGGCCACAGTGAGGTCAGGAGCCCCCCCTGTGTGTTTCTAATTGGTGATGATGTATCCGCCGCCGCTGGGCATGACATGATACTGTCGCATTCCCACCTTGTTCTTGATGGCGACACCACTCAGTGGTGCACCGGCGCCCATGAGCGGGTCGAAGTGGGAACCGCAGCGGGGACAGACTGCTTGAAAGTTGTCGGCGCTGATTGACAGAACAATGTCTTGCTTGATCTCGACGGGACACGACAGGTCATAGGCTAACGGTCCATCAATACCCATCATGAGCAAGACACCACCGTAGCCGGTGTAAGTGTTCACGTTGTAGGGGAAGTTGGCTGGCAAATTCTTGTCGCGATTGAAGATGCGGAAGTCTCCCATGCCGCTCACGCCGTAAGTATTCCACAGGGCAAAGTTGCCCAGGTCGATGCGCACGCCGAAGTTGGGCACCGATTTGTTGTCGATGTGATCACAAGCGCTGGCTGTTACCAGCAACAGGAGGGCAGCAAATGCCCGAATCATCTGGTGAAATTTCATTCTATAGCTCATTATTATAGTCAATGATATGGCTGCCTTCCCTAGCCACTTGTTTTTAATGCGAAATTCACGAATTCAACAAATTGCACTATAAATTTTCAATAAATTCGTGAAATTGGGCTAATTAGCTAAGTTAGCATTAGCCCCGCAGGGTCTAGGTCGTCTGCTATATCATTTCATTATTTTATCTTATTAACGTAAAAAATGGTCATTTGATTGTAAATGTTCCCAGAAAACTGTAATTTTGCATCGGTAAAACACTATTTAGGCTAGGCATGGAACCTCTATTTTCCATCATTACCGTCACGTGGAATGCTGCCGAAGTGATTGCACCTACACTGGAGAGCGTGCAGCGGCAGACGAGCAGTGACTATGAGATGCTCATCATCGATGGCGCGTCGACCGATGCTACGCTCAAGATCGTGCGTGGCGCATCCATCGCGTCTATGCGTGTCTTCAGTGAGCCCGATGGCGGCTTGTATGATGCCATGAACAAGGGCATAGCCCGGGCTCGTGGGCAATACTTGATTTTCCTGAATGCCGGAGATGCCTTTGCCAGTGACACGGTACTGGCTAGACTGGCGATGCTGACTGCGGACAGTCCCGGAGTCATCTATGGCCAGACGCAGCTGGTGGATGCCGACCGTGAGGTGGTAGGCAGTCGTCACTTGAGAGCGCCCAAGCGCTTAACCGTCAACAGTTTCCTTAATGGCATGGTGGTGTGTCACCAGGCGTTTGTCGTCAGGCGTGACCTGGTGCCCGAATATGACTTGAAGTACAAGTTGAGTGCCGACTATGACTGGTGCATCCGTGTGCTGAAGAAGTCCCCAGCCAATGCTTATGCCGGTCCAGCTCCCATTATCAGTTACCTTGCCGACGGCATGACCACGCGCCATCATCGGGCCTCGTTGTGGGAGCGTTACCGCATCATGTGCCACCATTACGGCACGGGGCGTGCCACGATGGCGCATCTGGGATTTATCCCCCGCTACCTGAAGCGTCGCCTGCGCGGCAGTGCTAATAGGCAGTAAGCTTTTAGCCTTTAGCCGTTAGCCTTTAGCAATTAGCTTTTAGCCGTTAGCAGAATGGACGCGATACCTTTGAACCCTTAACGATAGACTCAGAATATGACCGATAAGAAGAAATCAGGAAATATCATTACCCGCAACTGGCGACGGTTCAAGACCTGGTACAAGGGTTTGTACCGTGGTCGTCCCTGGTGGATGAAGACCCTCGCGGCCATCGGGACCTTCATCGTTCTGTTCCTGCTCTACCTTCTTGCCGTCGATGTCAACCTGTTGTGGCTCTTCGGCAAGTCGCCCAGCACCTACAGCATAATGCATCCTCGCAATCCCGAGGCGAGCTACCTGTATAGCGCCGACGGCAAGACCATCGGCAAGTACTATGACGAGAATCGCACGCCTGTCTCCTATGACTCGATCAACCCGCAGTTCTTCAAGGTGCTCATCGACACCGAGGACGAGCGATTCTACCATCACCACGGCATCGACTTCAGCGGTCTGGGCGCTGCAGCCAAGGATATGGTGCTGCACGGCAAGCCGCGTGGCGCGAGCACTATCACTCAGCAGCTGGTGAAGAACATGTTCCGTACGCGCAGCGACTACTCGACGGGTCTGCTGGGTTATATCCCAGGCGTGAAGATGCTCATCATGAAGAGTAAGGAGTGGATCATCGCCACCAAGTTGGAGCTGTTCTACAGCAAGGAGGAGATCCTTGAGATGTATGCCAATACGGTCGACTTCGGCAGCAACGCCTTCGGTATCAAGACGGCTGCCAATACCTATTTCAAGACCACACCCCGTGAGCTCAAGATTGAGGAGAGTGCAGTGCTCGTGGGTCTGCTCAAGGCTACCAGCACCTATAATCCCCGCATCAATCCCAAGAACAGCCTCAGGCGCCGCAACCAGGTGCTGAAGAACATGGTGGAGCATGGCGACCTGACCCAGGCACAGTATGACTCGATCTCCTCGTTGCCCATCGACCTGAAATATACGCTCGAGGCCAACTATGACGGCGTGGCACCTTACTTCCGCGAGGCGGTAGCCCGCGAGATTGAGGACATTGCCAAGGCCCAGGGCCTGAAACTTGACCTGGAGCGTGACGGTCTCAAGATTTACACCACGCTGGACAGCAAGATGCAGGAGTATGCCGAGCAGGCGGTGAGCGAGAAGATGAAGGTTGTGCAGCAGAACTTCAAGAGCCACTGGGGAACTCAGGACTGCTGGCTTGACGACAACAACCAGCCCATCGCAGGCTTCGTCGAGGACAAGGCGCGCAACACGCCCATCTATCATGAGTTGCTTGCCCGCTATCCCAATGACCTGGACTCGGTGAACTATTACATGAACCAGCCTCACATGGTGCACCTGTTTGACTATGAGAATGACTCGCTCTATATGGAGATGAGTTCGTTGGACTCGGTGCGCTACATGTTGCACTTCATGCACTGCGGCTTCATCGCCATGGAGCCGGGCAACGGTCACGTCAAGGCTTGGGTGGGCGATGTGGACTTTGACACATGGAAGTATGACAAGGTGCGTGCCAAGCATCAGCCAGGCTCGACCTTCAAGCTCTTTGTCTACGCTATGGCGATGGAGCGGGGACTCGTTCCCTGTGACCGCAGGCTTGACGAGTATATCGACACCCTTGTATATAATGAGGATAAGCAGGAGATGGAGCACTGGCGTCCGACCAATGCCAACGGCACCTTCAGCGGCGCCGAAATGACGCTGCGCGGCGCCTTTGCCCAGAGTATCAACAGCGTCACCGTGCGTGTTGCCACCGAGGTCGGTTTCAGCGAAATCGCCCAGCTTGCCCGCGACATGGGCATCAAGTCGCCGTTAGAGCCCAAGCCTGCCCTGTCGCTAGGAGCCAGTGATGTGGACTTGATGGAACTGGTCAATGCCTATTGCACTGTGGTCAACGACGGTAAGATGCACGACCCGGTCATCGTGACCCGCATCGTGGACCGTGACGGCAAGGAGATTTACCATGCCCCCGACCATCAGAAGCAGGCGATGTCCTACCGCTCGGCATGGCTCATGCAGCAGATGCTCATGGCGTGCCGCACCGACGCCGGTGGAACAGCCATGGCGCTCAACGGCTACGTTACCCGTCCCCTCTATGACGTGGACCTGGGTGGCAAGACTGGCACCAGCAACCGCCACGCCGATGCCTGGTTTGTCGCTGTCTCGCCAGGTCTGGTGTGCGGCTCATGGGTGGGCGGCGAGTATCGCCAGATCCACTTCCGTTGGGGTGCTCTGGGACAGGGCAGCAAGACGGCGTTACCCATCTGCGGCCGCTTCCTGCAACTCGTGTTGAGCGATCCACAGTTCCAGCGCTATCACCAGCGCTTCCAGCCCTGCAAGGAGCCCATCAATGCCGACCTGTATTCGGGTTGCTCATCGATTGCTCCGGTCGAGGAGTTTGACTCGACGATGCTGTTCAATGAGGATAGCCTCGCCATTCCCTTGACCGACGATTTCAACCCCGACGAGAAACTCGAGGATACTCCCACTGTCCCCGACTCGGTATAATCTTTTACGACAGACGATTTAATGACCGGACCAATTTATTTTGGTCCGGTTTTTTGTCGCTGTAGTCCCTGAAGTGTAAAATAATTTGACAGTAAAGTGTATGATTTTTTGACATCTTGTGATTTTATGCCGGGAACAGTTGCAATAGAAGACTGTGGTCATGTAATTTCGCATTGAAATTA
>JBGUJU010000230.1:0-3284 GCA_045114065.1 Sodaliphilus sp. | reverse complement strand
CTTACACTTGGAGGCTTCAATGCTGTAGGTCACAAGGGCCTTGCACTGCTTAGCGCGGCAGGTGTGCTGTTTCACGTGCTCCACATATTCGTCCCAGAAATTGTTGATAGTCGATAACACAGGATTGGGAGAGGTCTGGCCCAGACCGCACAGGGCGGTGTCCTTAATAATCTCACCCAGCTCTTTCAGGCGATCAAGGTCTTCCATGGTGCCCTTGCCCTCGGTGATGCGGGTAAGGATCTCCAGCATACGCTTGTTACCGATACGGCAGGGCGTACACTTACCACAGCTCTCGTCACAGGTGAACTCGAGGTAGAACTTGGCCACGCTGACCATACAGTCGTCCTCGTCCATGACGATCATACCACCAGAACCCATCATCGAGCCCGATGCAGCGAGGTGCTCATAGTCGATGGGAGTGTCGAGGTGCTTCTGAGTCAAGCAGCCACCCGAGGGGCCACCAGTCTGCACAGCCTTGAACTCCTTACCATTCTTCACGCCACCACCGATGTCGTAGATGATCTCACGCAGGGTGGTACCCATGGGAACCTCGATGAGGCCCACATTATTAATCTTACCAGCCAGAGCGAACACCTTGGTGCCCTTGCTCTTCTCGGTACCGATCTTAGCGAACCAGTCGGCGCCCTTGGTCAAGATGATAGGCACATTGGCGAGGGTCTCAACGTTGTTCACGTTGGTCGGCTTCATATTGTAACCAGCCTCGGCAGGGAAAGGAGGCTTCAAGGTGGGCTCACCACGCTTACCTTCCATCGAGTGGATCAAAGCGGTCTCCTCACCGCAGACGAATGCACCAGCACCGTAGCGGATCTCGATGTCAAAGTCAAAGTCGGTACCCAGGATCTTCTTGCCAAGCAGACCGTACTCGCGAGCCTGCTGGATAGCGACCTTCAGGCGGTGAACAGCCAGGGGATACTCGGCACGGATGTAGATCAGACCCTTGTGGGAGTTGATGCAGTAACCGCAGACGGTCATTGCCTCGATTACCGAGTTGGGGTCACCCTCCATGATAGAGCGGTCCATGAATGCACCGGGGTCGCCCTCGTCAGCATTGCAGACCACATACTTCTCGTCGGCGTCATAGCCACGGGCAAAGCCCCACTTCATACCAGTGGGGAAGCCAGCACCACCACGACCACGCAGACCCGAGGCCTTGATGATCTCAATCACCTCTTCGGGGGTCTGGTTGAGCAGAGCGTTGGCAATACCCTGATAACCATCACGAGCGATATACTCCTCGATGTTCTCGGGATCGATGAGACCGCAGTTACGCAGCGCGATACGCATCTGCTTGCGATAGAAGTCCATGTGCTTGCTGTCGCTCACCGTCTTGTTGGTCTTGGGGTCAACATAGAGCAGACGCTCCACGCGACGACCACCGATGATGTGCTCCTTGACGATCTCGGCAGCATCCTCGGGCTTCACCTGGGTGTAGAAAGTGTTGTCGGGGATGATCTTTACGATGGGACCCTTCTCGCAGAAACCGAAGCAACCCGTAGTGATGACATCCACCTTGTCGGCGATGCCATTCTCCTCGACAGCAGCTTTCAAGTTATCAACGATTTTGTGGCTGTTGGATGCTTTACAACCAGTACCGCCACAGCAGAGCACCTGCAGGTGTTCGGCTCCAGTTGCAAGACCACAACACTGCTCTGACTCCTTGTCAGAACTTTCCTCGCGCAACGCTAATGCTTGTTGCGCACGCTTCCTCAAATTGTTGAGGTCGTTAATAGAAAGTATTTTCACGTTGTAGAAATGAATTAGTTATTAGTTAAATATTTGTTTATGTTCGGTTTTCGGGGTCCAAAATTACTCCTATTTTTTGGATTACGGAAATATTTCGGCAAATAATTATGCAAAACGGTAAAAATAGTGATTTTTTAGGGTTTAGACGTTAGGCATTAGACGTTAGACATTAGACGTTAGACGTTAGACATTAGACGTTAGACGTTAGACGCTAGACGCTAGACGTTAGACGTTAGACATTAGACGTTAGACGTTAGGGGTTAGAGGAATCTGTGGTTTTTCAATCCTGCATGGGCGATACCCAAAAACAATGCCGGCACCCTCTCGCGGGGGCGCCGGCACTTAGTTGATTTCGATTAGGATGTGATTACTCCTCAGTCTTGGGAGTTTCGTCAGCCTTAGGGGCCTCCTCAACGGGAGCCTCTGCCTTAGCCTCAGCCTTCTCGAGCTTAGCCTTGAGGGCGGCCAGACCGGTCACGTCACCCAGGGTAGTCTTCTCTACCTGAGGAACGGCGGGAGCCTCCTCGGCGGCGGGCTTGTTGGCGGCAGCCTGACGGCGTGCCTTGCGAGCCTCGCTGCGCTGCTCATCCTCGAAGATGCGGCTGTGAGACAGAATGATGTGCTTGCTGTCCTTGTTGAAGTCGATCACCTTGAACATCAAGGTCTCGCCCTGCTTGGCAGTGGTACCGTCTTCCTTGGTCAGGTGCTTGGGAGTAGCAAAGCCCTCAACGCCGTAGGGATCCAGACGGATCTGGCCACCACGCTCGGTTAGCTCGCTGATCGTACCCTCGTGCACGCTACCCTTGGTAAAGATGGTCTCGTAGGTCTCCCAAGGATTCTCCTCGAGCTGCTTGTGGCCGAGGCTCAGACGACGGTTCTCCTTGTCGATGTCGAGAACGATAACGTCGATGGGAGCGTCTACCTTGGTAAACTCGCTCGGGTGCTTGATCTTCTTGGTCCAGGAGAGGTCACTGATGTGGATCAGACCCTCAACGCCCTCTTCCATCTCAACGAAGATACCGAAGTTGGTGAAGTTGCGCACCTTTGCGGTGTGCTTGCTGCCAACGGGATACTTGTCCTCGATGGTGTCCCAAGGATCGTTGGTGAGCTGCTTAACACCCAGCGACATCTTGCGGTCCTCGCGGTCGAGAGCCAGGATAACGGCCTCTACCTCGTCGCCCACCTTCATGAAGTCCTGTGCAGGACGGAGGCGCTGTGACCAGCTCATCTCGCTGACGTGAATCAGGCCCTCAACACCGGGAGCCACCTCAACAAATGCACCGTAGTCGTACATAACGACAACCTTGCCCTTGATGTGGTCGCCCACCTTGAGGTCGGGATCCAGAGCATCCCAGGGATGCGGCTGGAGCTGCTTCAGACCCAAAGCGATGCGGTTCTTCTCCTCATTGAAGTCGAGAATAACCACGTTGAGCTTCTGCTCGGGTTGAACGATGTCGGCGGGGTTGTTGACACGGCCCCACGACAGGTCGGTGATGTGAATCAGACCGTCCACGCCACCC
>JBGUJU010000229.1:0-2114 GCA_045114065.1 Sodaliphilus sp. | reverse complement strand
GCGGCGGTAGTATAGCGCCAGGTCTATGTCGGGACTCAGTTGAAGGCCGACGCTTGCGTTGGGCAGCAGGTTGTGGTAAGTCTTGTTGAGGCTGGTGCCCTCGACATCGGTACGTGTGTAGTCATACTCATATCTCAAGCCCGCATTCATCCGCCATTTCTTCCAGGACTTACTCAGCGTGTAATAAAGCCCCGCCCAGTCGTTGTCGCGTTTACAGGTCTGTGACACCTCGTTCAATAGGACTGTGCCTGTGCTGCCTGTGTGTCCCCATTCAAACCCCATCTTGTTGTTCCAGCCACGGGAAACGAAATTGTACTTGGCTGTGGCGGTCACGATGTCATAGTCGTTGCTGTTTACCACCAGATAATGTTTGAGGATGGTGTTTTCGGTAACGTCGCTATAATTGTCGTTACCGTAAACCATCAAGTACTCCTTCAGGTTTTGAGCATCTTTCTGCCTCATTGTCGCATAGTCGGCGATAACCAGCAGTTGCGAGTTGTCGTTGCGTTGCCACAGGTAACTTGCCGATGTGCTGTTGCGCGTCACGCGGTCGGTCATCTGCTTGGAACCATACAGCAGCTGGACCATCGTCTGCCGGATTCGCTCGTTGATGTCCACCTGATAGAAACTGCCATTGTACTGTGCACCGATTACGCTTTTGGGCGTAAGAGCGTAGTTCAGTCCTGCAAAGACGGTAAACTTGTCTCCCCCGCTTATAGAGTTGGACATGTCGGCTTTGTTATATAGCCATGTGCCGTCATTTTCATCGGCGATTTTGGTAACCCCAAGACTGGACACTTCGGTATTGAGGCGGCCATAAGAAAAGGAGGCGTTTCCAGATAGTTTTTTGTATTTGCCGTCCAGGGTGAGTGTCGTGGTGTTGGAGACCTTGCGCTTGATGTCCAGCACGTTGGTGAGACTTGCGCCCAGGTGGTCCTTGACGGGGCTGTGTGTAAAGACCTTGATGACCGATCCTGCATTGGAGGCATATTGGGCATCGGGCTCGCGGATGATTTCCACGCGCTTGATATTTTGCGAGGTGACGGCTTTCAGCTCTGCGTTGTTGGTGATGCGGCGGTCATTGAGATAGACCTCGGTCTTGCCGTCACGGCCGATGAGGGAGATGTCCTCGTTCATGCCCACGATAACACCGGGCGTCCAACGCAGCAGGTCGAGTGCGTTGCCGGCATTGCCCATGATGGTGCCGCCCAGGTTGCGCAGGGTGTAATTGGCGCCGTCGCGCTCAATCTGCATCTTGGCAGCGGTCACCACGGTTTCCTTGAGGGCCGTAATGTCGGGGTGCATCTTGATGGTACCCACGTTGTCACGGTTGCACAGGCGATAGGCGGGTTTGTAGCCGACGTAGGTGATGCGGGCGATGACCTTGCCGTGCTCGATGGGAATGACGAAGCGGCCGCTCTCGTTGGTCACACCACCGCCCACCATCGACGAGTCGGCAGGGTTGAGCAGGGTGACGTTGGCATAGGGCATCGGCAGGTTGTGCTCATCCACGACCACGCCCTTGAGGCGGCGTTCGGTCTTGAGGATGGCTTCGACGTAGATTTCGCGGTTTTCCTTCCTGGTCATCTTGATGGGATAGAAACCAATCATCTGGCGGATGGCGTCGGGCACGGACTTGTTCTTGACCGTGGTCGTCACCTTGTAGTCCTCCAGGTCGTCATAGATGAAGACGATCTTATAGCGGCTGGTGTGTTGCTGCAGGTATTTGAGGGCATCGCTCATCGACACGTCACTGAAGGTGTGCGTGATACTTTGTGCAACGGCCGTGAGCAGCAGGGCAAATGCCATGCACATGAGCAATGAGATTGTTCGCTTCATGGATAGGATTACTTTGAGTCTGTCGATTCCACAATCAGCTGGTTACCCTCGTGCCGGATGGAGATGGCATCGAAGCTGTTGAGCATCTCGACCACCTTGTCCAGTGAGTATTCCGGTTCCCATTGATAGAACAGGCGCAACGACCGCACGTCGTCCGAGCGGTATTCCACCTCCACGCCATAGTGGGCAGCGAGTTCGGCGAGCACCTGCTCCAGCGGCACTTCCTCAAACAGGCGGGGCCCCGCAGCCATCGACAAGGTGTCGGGCGTGGGTGC
>JBGUJU010000228.1:0-6014 GCA_045114065.1 Sodaliphilus sp. | reverse complement strand
ATGCATAATTAGTGAAATTTGAATTAATAAGAATGCGGATGCCTAATTAGTTCAATTCGCGTAATTCGTAGTTTATAACTCTTAGCGTCTTAGCGCCTTAGCGTGGGCCCCGGAACGCGGATGCTCCTCTAAACTCTAAACATTAAACTCTAAACTGCGGGCATAGCCCGCATGATCACCAACTGCCCGAGAGCAGGAAATTGATCAGGAAGGTCACGTCAGTGATGGTGATGCCGCCGTCCAGGTTGCAGTCGGCAGCCGTCAGGTTGACGCCCGTGGCGTCGTTGTTCAGCAGGTAGTTGATCAGGGCGGTCACGTCGGTGATGGTGACGTTGCCGTCAGCATTCACGTCGCCACGCAGGCTGGCATTCTTCGCGGTAAAGTAGCCCGGGTTGCTGGGGCCGCCGTCGATGTGGGCATAGTCAGCATCCATGTGGTAGACATCGTAGGCCGTGCCCATGCCACCCACCAGATTGCCACACCAAAAGAACATGTAACCTGAACTGGTGACGGATGCTGTGCTCCATGCGTTGCTCGCATAGATGGTGGTCAAGTGGCTACAATCCATGAACATCTCGTCCATTCTGGTCACGTTGGCGGTATTGAAACTGCTCAGGTCAAGGCTCGTCAAGGCATCGCAGCCGATGAACATTTGGTGCATGTTAGTCACCCTGCTGGTGTTAAAGTTGCTCACGTCAAGGTCCGTCAAGCGGTAGCTGCTAGCGAACATGCCTTCCATATCGGTCACCCTGCTGGTGTTGAACGATCTCAAGTCAAGGCTTGTCAAGGCATCGCAGTTTACGAACATGCCTGCCATGTTGGTCACGTTGGCGGTGTTGAAACTGCTCACGTCAAGGCCCGTCAAGCTTTCGCAACCACCGAACATGCTGCCCATGTTGGTCACTTCGCTGGTGTTCAGGTAACTCATGCCCGTGATGGAAGTGAGATTTTTCATGCTAGCGAACCAACAGTAGGTTGTCGTCGGGCGGGCGTAGGCAAATGACGGGGCAAAGACCACCTTGGTCACATTGGCATTGGTGCCGTCAGTGTACCAGCCGGGATTATTGTTGCCCTCGTTCAGGTCATAGGTCGTGCCCGGGCGGAAGGTGCGCTGGCTATCGCGGTAGAACGTCAGCGTCGTGTTCTCGGGCGTGTAGCAGGCATAGGCCTCAGTTAAACCAGTGAGGTAACCAGGGTTGCTCACGCCGCCGTCGATGTGGGCATAGGTGGCATCAATATGGTTTGCATCGTAGGTCGTGCCCATGCCGCCCTTGATACTGGTGCAGTTCATAAACATTTCAGAGGACGTCGTGACAGCCGACGTGCTCCATTCTAGACGGACATAGATTGTTTTCAACTGGGTGCAAGCAAAGAACATGTCGTTCATGTTGGTCACGTTGGCGGTGTTGAAACTGCTCAGGTCAAGGCTCGTCAGTTTATTGCAGGAGTCGAACATGGCAGACATGCGGGTTACTTTGGAGGTATTAAAGTGACTCAGGTCAAGGCTAGACAACGTGTAACAGTTAGCAAACATCCTAGCCATATCGGTCACTTCACTGGTGTTCAGGTAATTCATGCCCGTGACGGTCGTGAGATTACGCATGTCATAGAACCAACAGTAGGTGGTCGTCGGGTGGGCGTAGACAAATAGCGGGTCAAAGACCACCTTGGTCACACTGGCATTGGTGCCGTCAATGTACCATCCGGGAAGATTGCTGCCCGTATTGAGGTCATAGGTCGTACCCGTGCGGGTGCTGCGCAGGTTGTCGCGGTAGAACGTCAGCGTCTTGTTCCCGGTTGTGTAGCAGGCATAGGCCTCGATCGTCTTATCGGTGAAGTAACCAGGGTTGCTCTCGCCACCGTCGATGTGGGCATAGGTCTTGTCCGTTGGGTTCGATAGTTTATAGGTCGTGCCCATGCCGCCCTCCAGGCGGGTGCAGTTAGCGAACATCCCCGAGGAGGTAGTCACTGCATCGGTGTTCCATCCATCACCTGCATAGATGGTGGTCAAATTGTTGCAGTTAGTGAACATGTTTGACATGTTGGTCACGTTGGCGGTGTTGAAACTGCTCAGGTCAAGGCTCTCCAAGGCATAGCAGAATAAGAACATGCTTGACATGTCGGTCACGTTGGCGGTGTTGAAACTGCTCACGTCAAGACTCGCCAGGACAGCGCAGTTATAGAACATGTAGAACATGCTGGTCACCTTAGACGTGTTGAAACTGCTCAGGTCTAGGCTCGTCAAACGAGTGCAGTTTTGGAACATCCGTGTCATATCGGTCACCTTAGACGTGTTGAAACTGCTCAGGTCTATGCTCGTCAAGGAAGAGCAGTAAAAGAACATGGATGACATATCGGTCACCTTAGACGTGTTGAAACTGCTCAGGTCTAGGCTCGTCAAGGAAGAGCAGTAATAGAACATGGATGACATATCGGTCACCTCGCTGGTGTTCAGGTAACTGAGGCCCGTGATGGACGTGAGACTTGGCATGTAATAGAACCAAAAATGGGTGGTCGTCGGGCGGACGTCAGCAAACGACGGGTCAAAGACCACATTGGTCACACGGGAATTGAAGCCGCCAGTGTACCATCCGGGAGGATTGCTGCCCTCGTTCATGTCAAAGGTCGTACCCGTGCGACTGCTGCGCTGGCCATCGTAGTAGAACGTCAGCGTCGTGTTCTCGGGCGTAAAGCAGGCATAGGCCTCGGGCGCCCCAGTAAAGTAGCCCGGGTTGCTGGACCCGCCGTCGATGTGGGCATAGGTGGCATCCACATGGCTGGCATCATAGGTCGTTCCCATGCCGCCCACCAGGCTGGTGCAGCCCGAGAACATGTCGACAGAATTAATGACTGCCGCCGTGCTCCATTCGCTACCGGCATCAATCGTGGTCAGATTGCTACAGCGATAGAACATGTGGTCCATTAATATCACGTTGGCCGTGTTGAAGCTGCTCAGGTTAAGGTTTGTCAAGCCAGTGCAGCCAGAGAACATATAGCACATATTGGTCACGTTGGCGGTATTGAAACTGCTCAGGTCAAGGCTCGTCAAGGCATAGCAGTCACTGAACATAGTGGACATATCGGTCACGTTGGCCGTGTTGAAACTGCTCAGGTCAAGGCTCGTCAAGGCATAGCATTCATTGAACATGTAGTCCATATGGGTCACGTTGGCCGTGTTGAAATTGCTCACGTCAAGGCTCGGTACTTTTTTGCAATACGTGAACATGTATTCCATGTCGGTCACGTTGGCTGTGTTGAAATTGCTCACGTCAAGGCTGGTCACGGCAGAGCAGCCATAGAACATGTAATTCATGTTGGTCACGTTGGCCGTGTTGAAATTGCTCACGTCAAGGCTTGTCAAACCAATGCAGTTAGAGAACATTTCAGACATGTTGGTCACCTCGCTGGTGTTCAGGTATTCTTTCATGCCTGAGATGGACGACAAATATTGCATGTCCCCGAACCAATCGTAGGTCGACGTGGGGCGGGCGCCAGCGAATGACGGGTCAAAGACCACATTGGTCCCACTACGTGCGATGCTGTGCCATGCGGGAATTCTGTTGCCCTCGTTCAGGTCATAGGTCGTGCCCGGGCGGGAACTGCGCTGGGTGTCGTAGTAGAACGTCAGCGTCTTGTTCCCTGGCGTGTAGCAGGCATAGGCCTCGGGTTCCCCAGTGAAGTAGCCCGGGTTGCTGGGACCACCGTCGATGTGGGCATATTCAGCATCAATGTGGTTGGCATCATAGGTCGTGCCCATGCCGCCCACCAGGCTGGTGCAGTTCTCGAACATCTCGTAGGAGTAATTAAGGGACTCCGTGCTCCAGTCCTGGCCGACATGGATGGTGACAAGTTGAGTATCGCCGCTGAACATCTGATTCATGATTTCCACCATGGCAGTATTGAAGCTACTCAGGTCTAGGCTCGTCAGTTTGCGGCATTCCCTGAACATGCCCCTCATGTCTTGTACTCCTGCCGTATTGAAACTGCTCACGTCAAGACTTGTCAAGTTGCTGCATTCATTGAACATGTTAAACATGTCTCTCGCCGCCGTGGTATTGAAGTGGCTCAGGTCGAGGCTCATCAAACCAGTGCTGCCCATGAACATCGCGCCCATGTTGGTCACGCTCTCGGTGTTCAAGTAGTTCAGACCCGTGATGGATTGGACATGCTCCATACAAAAGAACCACGCGCAGGTCGAAGTGGGACGCGCATCAACAAATGACGGGTCGATCACCACCTGAGTAATCTGGCTATTGGTTTCATCAATGACCCAATCCGGCTGGCGGGCGCCCTCGTTCAGGTCATAGGTCGTGCCCGTGCGGCTACTGCGCAGGTCGTCGTAGTAGAACGTCAGCGTCGTGTTCGCCGGTGTGTAGCAGGCATAGGCCTCGGCAGCCCTTGTGGCCAGTGACGAGAGCATCACCAGCATCAGCGCCATGAGCCACCGGCCCATGGATCGCAAGAAATGTCTTGTAGTTTGTTCCATAATTCTTCCAATTTAGAGGTTAATACTAGATTCATGTTATTCCGCCACAAATATAGTAAATATTTTTTAGTTTTTAGACTTTAGACGTCAGTTTTTAGACTTTAGACTTTAGACGGCATCCGCACTCTTTTACCTCACGCTAAGACGCTAAGCCGCTAAGGAGATTTAAGGGGCTGACGCAATCGGTTTTTAAAAAACACTGATTACGCGGATTACACGAATTTATTAAAATAATCAGCGATAATCAGCGTAATCCGCGTTTTATTCTATTTGCTATCGGCAGATTATACGAATAAACAGATGAAGCATCCGCGCTCCGTTTGACAGGAACACGGATGCCATCAGAAAAATCAGACTAATTCGTAGTTTTAATAAGAACGCGGATGCCAGCTAAAGGCTAAAGGCTAATGGCTAATGGCTTATTATACGCATTTTGCTTTTTGACATTGTGGCGTGCAGTGACCGAGTATTATCTTTGTCGCACGAAGAAAAACTCAAAAACCATCAGTAAACCCCTTTTTTGAAATGAAAAAGACGCTCAACATAGACATTGACCCCGCGATGATGATGACGGTGGCTGCCACGCTCAAGTATAGCGAGCTGGGACGGCTGTTCCATGCTCTGGCGGCACGTATGAACGGCGATGATGCCGAGCAGTACCTCAACAACTCGGGCCTGAGGCTTGCCTTTGCCCTGCTGTCTCCCGCTATCGACGACAGCCTGCAACGCCTGGCGCTGAACCGTTCCAACGGCGCCAAGGGCGGCCGCCCCCGCAAGCAGCCCATCGAGCCTGTAGAAACGCAAAATCCTGCCTCTCCCGCAGAGAAAAACCATGACGAAACCCTAAAAAAAAGCAAAAAAGAAGACCTTTCCCCCACACCCCCTATAGAAGAAAAAATTAAAAAAAATAATAATATTATAACTCCCTCACAAATCGCATGCGCGAGTGAGGAAAAATGGGACAAGACAACCGTCCCCGTGTCCCGCACCGTGGTGCTGGAATGGGAGGAGCTGCAAGAGCAGATGTTACGGGAACAGCCATGGCTCGACGAGTTGTGCATGAGCCGTAATATCAGCCAGCAGGACATGGCACTCTATATCGCAGACTTCATCAAGTACCTGCGGGAACGAGACCTGCGCGAGACCTTGACGCATGCCAAGGCCCACTTTGTCAACCAGTTGCCTTATATTATCAAGATTTATCATACTAATCCATCAAATCCATCAAACCATGAAAACAGTCAACGATTTATTGCCGACCCAGTTGCCCGCCGACAATCTGAGCGAGAATCCCGTCGCCAAGCGGTCTGCCGTGCTATCACCAGTCTTGCAGCTTCAAGTCAACAACCTGCTGGCAACCCATTCTGACCTGCAATCGTTCATGCAGGTGATGAACCCCACAGTGCAGCAATACAGTGCCGAGCACGTGGAGAAGGCCTTCTTCCTGACTTCGTCAATGCGTCACCCTAGGTGGCATTTCACTTTTTCCCGATATTGAACAGCGGTTCTATAGACCTGTGGCGGTCGG
>JBGUJU010000227.1:0-32269 GCA_045114065.1 Sodaliphilus sp. | reverse complement strand
CGGGCAGTTAGCGCAGTTGGTTCAGAGCATCTGCCTTACAAGCAGAGGGTCGGGGGTTCGAATCCCTCACTGCCCACAATGAAAACTAGTCCACAGCAGAACGAAGTGTTTACTGATGTGCTAAAAATAATTAAAAGCGTTCATGACGCACCCTAAAAAGAACACTCCACACGTTATTATAATGTTTGGATATGTTCAAATGACACTAGTATTTATTATTAATGGCAACGGCCGCGAGGCCACATAACTACTATTTTACATTACTGTTAATTTATCAAACTCTAACCAATTTTAATTGTTACGACAATGGACGAGAATCAGAAAAAGCCGAAAAGACCCAGAATCGGTGAGACAAATGCTAATCATGATGAGAGCATGGAGCATGGCCGCTATGAAAAAGTAGAGTATGGCACCCATGAGTCCAATCAGGGAGGAGAAGAAGCTACTACACCCGAAGGTTACCAAAATCACCAGCAGGAAGGTTACCAACCCCGTCAAGGCTATCAGCCCCGTCAGGGCGGTTATCAGCCTCGTCAAGGCTATCAGCCCCGCCAGGGCGGTTACCAGCGTCAAGGTGGCTACCAGCAGCGTCAGGGCGGTTATCAGCCCCGCTACAACCAGCGCTACCAGCAGCCCCAGGATGCCGGTGAACAACAAGATCCTAATGCCGAAGGCACGCCAATGAATCCCGAACAGCAGCAGGGCGGCTACCAGCCTCGTCAGGGTGGTTATCAGCCCCGTCAGGGCGGCTATCAGCCCCGTCAGGGTGGTTATCAGCCTCGCCAGGGCGGCTATCAGCCCCGTCAGGGTGGTTATCAGCCCCGTCAGGGCGGCTACCAGCAGCGCCAGGGCGGCTATCAGCAGCGTCAGCAAGGCGGCTATCAGCAGCGCCAGGGTGGCTACCAGCAGCGCCAGCAGGGCGGCTATCAGCAGCGTCAGCAGGGCGGCTACCAGCAGCGCCAGCAGGGCGGTTACCAGCAGCGTCAGGGCGGCTATCAGCAGCGTCCCAAGCGCCAGCAGGGTCCCAAGCCCCAGATGCGTTTCACGCCCAAGCCCCAACGCGTTATCTACGAGGAGCCCGCTATCGATCCCAACATGGAGGTTCGACTGAACAAGTTCATGGCCAACGCCGGCATCTGCTCACGCCGTGTAGCTGATGAATATATCCAGAAGGGCCTCATTAAGGTCAACGGTGAGGTAGTTACCGAACTCGGCATGAAGATTACCCCCAAGGACATTGTAGAATACAATGGCGAGGTAGTGACCACCGAGAAGAAGTGCTACATCCTGCTCAACAAGCCCAAGGACTGCGTCACCACCAGCGACGACCCCAACGGCCGCAAGACCGTCATGGACCTCGTCAAGGGTGCATGTGAGGAACGTATCTATCCCGTGGGACGCCTGGACCGCAACACCACCGGTGTGCTCCTGCTCACCAACGACGGTGACCTGGCAGCCAAGCTCGCCCACCCGCAATATATCAAGAAGAAAATCTACCAGGTGTGGACCGACAAGCCCATCAGCGAGGAGGACATGCAGCACATCGCCGACGGCGTTGAGCTCGACGACGGTCCCATCCACGCCGATGCCGTGAGCTACGTCTCCCCCACCGACCGCAAGCAGGCAGGCATCGAGATCCACTCGGGCCGCAACCGCATCGTGCGCCGCATCTTTGAAGCCCTTGGCTACCATGTGGTGAAGCTGGACCGCGTCTATTTCGCCGGTCTGACCAAGAAGAACCTGCCCCGCGGACGCTGGCGTTACCTCACCCAGGAAGAGGTGAACTTCTTGAAGCAAAACTCATTTGAATAAACATAACAACACAACCGATTCCCAAGGCTCACGCTAAGACGCAAAGACGCTAAGTATTATTTTAAATGAAAACAGTATTGATTTTTCTTAGCGACTTAGCGGCTTAGCGAGAGATGGTATCGGAGTTTAAATCTGAATACAAAAACAAAAAATGGCTTTGAAACGAACAAAAATCGTCGATATCTTTGATCCCGCGTTGGTGGGTCAACAGGTGTGTGTCAAGGGCTGGGTACGCAGCCGCCGTGGTAACAAGTTTGTACAGTTCATCGCACTGAACGACGGCTCGACCATCAACAACCTGCAGATTGTCGTTGACCTCGAGAAGTTCAGCGAGGAGGAGTTGCGTCCCATCACAACAGGCGCCAGCCTGCACGTCGAGGGTCTGCTCGTCCAGTCTCAGGGCAAGGGCCAGACCGTAGAGGTCCAGGCCCAGACGATCGAGATCTACGGCACCTGTGACGACGACTTTCCCATGCAGAAGAAAGGCCACACGCTGGAGTTTCTGCGCACCAAGGCTCACCTGCGCTTGCGCACCAACACCTTCGGCGCCGTCTTCCGCATCCGTCACCACCTGGCATTTGCCATCCACAAGTTCTTCAACGACAAGGGCTTCTTCTACCTGCACACCCCGCTGATCACCGCCAGTGACTGCGAGGGCGCCGGTGACATGTTCCAGGTGACCACGCTCGACTTGGGTGACCTGCCCAAGACCGAGGACGGCAAGACCGACTACACGAAGGACTTCTTCGGCAAGTCCACGAGCCTGACCGTGTCGGGTCAGCTCGAAGGCGAGCTGGGTGCCACTTCGCTGGGCGCCATCTACACCTTCGGTCCCACCTTCCGCGCCGAGAACAGCAACACGCCGCGCCACCTGGCTGAGTTCTGGATGATTGAGCCCGAGATGGCATTCTATGACATCACCGACAACATGGACCTGGCCGAGGAGTTCATCAAGTATTGCGTGAACTATGCGCTGGAGCACTGCCAGGACGACCTCGAGTTCCTCAACAAGATGTACGACAACACGCTCATCGAGCGCCTGCACAGCGTCTTGAAGGAGCCGTTCGTTCGCTTGACCTACACCGAGGGCATCGAGATCCTGAAGGCTGCCAAGAAGAAGTTTGAATTCCCCGTGGACTGGGGTGTGGACCTGCAGAGCGAGCACGAGCGCTACCTCGTCGAGGAGCACTTCAAGCGCCCCGTCATCCTCACCGACTATCCGCGTGAGATCAAGGCTTTCTACATGAAGCAGAACGAGGACGGCAAGACCGTTCGCGCTATGGACGTGCTGTTCCCCATGATCGGCGAGATCATCGGCGGCAGCGAGCGCGAGGCTGACTATAACAAGCTGATGAGCGAGATCGAGCGCCGCGGCATCCCCATGAAGGACATGTGGTGGTATCTCGACACCCGTCGCTACGGAACCGTGCCCCACAGCGGCTTCGGTCTGGGCTTCGAGCGCCTCATCCTGTTCGTGACGGGTATGGCCAACATCCGCGACGTCATCCCCTTCCCGCGCACGCCCAATAACGCCGAGTTCTAGGACCAAGCGAGCAAGCTCGCTTGGTGGATAATGGATGAAGAGAGCATCCGCCTTTCTTGAGCGAGAAATACATCAACTTTTAACCTGCCGCGACAGTTCATCTGCTATCGCGGCAGGTTTCTTTTGCATGATATTTAGAACTTTATTCGCCTTAGAGTCAAGAATTTAATGTTTGAATCTTGGTGATTTTTTTATTTTTTACCCCGAATTCTTTTGTTTTTTTTAAAAAAATACTATTTTTGTCACAAATTGAAGAAATTCATTTTTAAGAATTCACATTATTAATACATAAACATCATTGTGCTATGAAAAAATTACTCTTTACCCTCATCACAGTGCTGATGGCCACGATGGCGGCTCAGGCCGACGTCACCATCAACAGCACCAACTTCCCTGATGCGAACTTCCGTTCCTATCTGCTGTCGCGCTATCCCAGCGGAGTCATCACCACGTCCCAGATCAACTCGCTGACCAGTCTTGATGTGAGAGACAAGAACATTGCCTCACTCACGGGCATCGCCTACTTCACAAGACTGAAATATCTGGAATGCTCAGGCAACCTGCTCACATCGCTGGACCTCTCATCCAACACCGACCTGTTATCAGTGTATTGCCGGTACAACAAGCTGACATCGATTAAGGTGAGTGGACTGACATCGCTGACCAGTCTGCTGGCCGACCACAATCCCAACCTCACCACAATCACTGGACTGGGCAATTGTGACTTACTGGATTTGCTTAATCTGGAAGGCTGCGGATTCACGTCGCTGGTCATCACAGGTCTTCCCAACCTGCATACGCTCTCGGTCGCCAACTGCACCTCACTGGTCGAGCTGTCGTGCACTGGTTATGGCAACGTCGACTTGACACACCTTAATGTCGAAGGCTGTACCGCATTGAGCTATATAGATTGCTATGGCAACTACAATCTGACAGAAATTACCGGTCTGTCAACACTATCGTCTCTCACCACACTCAAATGTGACCATTGTGGTCTGACCAGCCTTAGTGTACAAGATCTATTTTATATCCAAACGGTGATCGCCAACAGCAACCAACTCACCTCGTTCACTTGCTACGGCAAGCGCTACATTAAAACCGTCGACGTCAGCAACAACCAACTCCCCAGCCTGGACGTCTCAGTGTGCCGAAGTATGGAAACGCTCAAATGCAGCAATAACCAACTCACTTCACTTAATGTCTCGAGTAACGATGTTTTGGCCACCCTCGATTGCAGCAACAACAAGCTCACCTCAATCTATGCCGAATTTAGTCCCGCCTTTGCCAACATCAATTGCAGCAATAACAACTTTACTTCGCTGGGTTTTTCAAACTACTCTTCCCTGAAGACCCTTAATTGCTCAAACAACACCAAATTGACGATGTTGAGATGCAGTAACAATGTGCTCACATCATTAAATGTAACAGGCAACACTGCTCTGAAGACACTCTATTGTTATAGCAACCCCAATTTGTCAACCATTCAAGGTCTGGCAAACTGTACCGCGCTCACTACTCTTGAATGCAACAACTGTAAGCTCACCAGCCTTAGTTTGAGTTCATTATCCAATCTTCAAACAGTGGATTGCAGCAATAACCAGATCTCTTCCATTTATTTGAGTTCAGCATCCAGTCTTCAGACATTGAATTGCAGCGGTAACCAGCTCTCTTCCATTAATTTGAGTCCAGCATCCAATCTTCAGACATTGGATTGCACCGATAACCAGCTCTCTGATCTTGATATCTCAAACAATAGTGCGCTTGAAACGCTCAATTGTGGTAATAACAATTTCACCTCTCTCACACTTAGCTACTCTAATCTCAAGACGCTCAACGTCGCGAATTGCGAGCTGCTGACCAGCCTGTATTGCAACCATTGCAAGCTTACCTCTCTTGTCGCCACCGACTGTCCCGCTCTGACTAGATTAGACGCAACCTACAACCAGTTGACAACATTCAGAATTCTTAATAGCACAGCTATCGAGTACATCAATCTCTACAGCAACAAGTTAACCACCCTTTATTTAGACAACAGGAGCAATCTCAAGTCACTCAACATGGGAGCCAACAGTGAGTTGACAACACTGACATGTTCCAACTGCGATCTTAACTATTTCCAAGTCGCCGGTGACACCAAGCTGGGCAGATTGGAATGCTCCAAAAACCCGAGATTGGAAACCATCCTGAATTTGTCGGCATGTACTAATCTCAGCTACCTGGATATCAGAGAATGTAACTTCTCCACTATCGACGTGTCAGCATTGACCAAACTTTACACATTCTATTGTGCAAACAACAACCTGAGGACGGTAAATGTCGCTAGCAACACCCGTTTGAATACACTGAATTGCGCCAATAACCTGCTGGTTGACATCGTCTTCGGTAACAGCAGCACGCTCGAAACCCTCAACTGCAGCAACAACCGATTTGACGTGTTATATGTCGAAAACGTCAGCACATTGAAGACCTTGAATGCCGCCAACAACACGGGACTCTATGAGCTGTATTGCATTGGAGCAAGCCTCACGTCCCTCGACGTGAGTGGCAACAACTTGATGAATACCCTGGTATGCTCCAGCAATCCACAGCTGACCGCTATCACCGGATTGGAGGACTGCACCAATCTGAACCTGCTCAATTGCAATAATTGTGCTATCACAGCGCTCAATCTGTCAACACTGACAAGACTCAGCAGTCTGTACTGCTACGGCAACCAGTTGACTTCGCTTAACGTCTCACGTTGCGGTTACCTGCAGAGAATCGAGTGCTACAAGAACCAGATTACTGGCGACGGCATGACCACGCTGGTCAACAGCCTGCCGCCATGTGACGATGACCAGCCCGGCGTCCTGCTCGCCATCTACAATACCGACGAGGGCAACACGATGAACGCCGCCCAAATCACCACCGCCATCAATCAGCGCTGGTTGCCCTACAAGTACGTTAACGGCACCTGGGTACTGATGTCACCCGACAGCTACACCCGTGGCGACGTGAACGGTGACGACAACATTAACATCAGCGACGTGACCGATCTGATCAACTACCTGTTGGGCGGCACTATATCGGGCTTCAACGTCAATGCAGCCGACTGTGACCAGGGCGGCAACATCAACATCAGTGATGTGACAGCACTCATCAACTTCCTGCTGTCAGGTGCCTGGTAGTTCGATGGACGATGCCCATTAATTAATGATTAGTGATTAGTGAAGGCGTCCGCATTACAGACCTCATGCTAAGGCGCTAAGATTCCAAGCATTGGCATCCGCATTCCACCTGGAGTGCGGATGTCTTCTTTCTATGGTCCCTGTACGGACCGTGTGTGTGTGACTTGAATTGAGATTTAACTTTCTTTCCATTGGTAGTGCCAACTTCTTGCACTTGATTGTTGTTATTTTGCAGCGTGAAAAGGTTGAAAGGCCGCCCCGGGACGATAAGGTATAAGGTCCTTAAAGTCCTTAAAGTCCCTAAAGTCCTTAAAGACCTTTACAACAACTAACGACTAGTGACTAACGACTAAAAACTAACAACTATGACTGAGCAGATTTTAAAACAAGAGGTAATGATTGACGGGCAGCAGGTGCTGAGCATCGCCACGCCCGACATTGTGAGCAACCATGTCGCCGAGAGTGCGCACCACACCCCGCGCACCGTTGAGGTGGACCCCATGAAGCTGCAGGTGATGCAGAATGCAGTCGCCAAGATTGAGAAGGCCTTCGGCACCTGTGCCATCATGCGCATGAACGACGAGAGCGTCGAGGACGTCGATGCCATCCCCACCGGTTCCATCGGGCTGGACCGTGCCCTGGGCGTGGGTGGCTATCCACGCGGACGCATCGTCGAGATTTACGGCCCAGAGTCGTCGGGCAAGACCACACTGGCGCTGCACGCCATCGCCCAGGCGCAGCAGATGGGTGGCATCGCCGCCTATATTGACGCCGAGCATGCCTTTGACCGCTCCTATGCCGAGGCGGTCGGTGTGAACACGCGCAACCTGTGGATCTCGCAACCCGACAACGGCGAGCAGGCGCTGGAGATTGCCGACCAGCTCATCCGCAGCGCCGCCATCGACGTCATCGTCATCGACAGCGTCGCCGCCCTCACCCCCAAAGCCGAGATCGAGGGCGAGATGGGCGAGAGCAAGATGGGCCTGCAAGCCCGCCTGATGAGCCAGGCCCTGAGAAAATTAACTGCAACCATTGCTAAGACACGCACATGCTGCATCTTCATCAACCAGTTGAGGGAAAAATTGGGCGTGATGTTCGGCAACCCCGAGACGACGACCGGTGGCAACGCCCTGAAGTTCTACAGCAGCGTCAGGCTCGACATCCGTCGACTGGCACACATCAAGGACGGCGACCGCGTCCTGGGCGCCCAGACGCGCGTCAAGGTGGTGAAGAACAAGGTCGCCCCACCCTTCCGCAAGGCCGAGTTTGATGTCATCTACGGCACGGGCATCAGCCGCGAGAGCGAGATCCTGGACATGGGTGTCGAGGCCGGTATCGTCAAGAAGAGCGGTGCCTGGTTCAGCTGGCAGGACATGCGCCTGGGCCAGGGCCGTGAGGCTGCCAAGCAGTACCTCATCGACAACCCCGACACCGCCGACGCCATCGCCGCCCTGCTCCAAGCCACCGCATGAACCTTAAACCACATACCATGAAAAGCGCACTTTGATTATTTAGGCAAGCCCTATGTTTGACTTTGGCAGTACAAACATAGGGCTTGACCCGTTGATGGGATTAATAAATTGAAGTCCCCCTCACGGAGCTTATTCTCTGATTCCTATTCCTGTGTAGGAGGCATGGGGTCCTGTTCCTGGAAGTAAGCCTTGAGTACACCCTCTGCCATGCCCTCGCGGTTGTCCAGGTCCTTGACGACAACACCTTTCTCCAAGAGCAGGATGCGGGAGGATATGTCGGTGACGAAACTGAGGTTGTGGCTGGAGATGAGCACGGTGGATCCCAACTCGCGGTTCTGCTGTTCGATGAGGCGGGACACGATAATCTGGGACGATGGATCCAGGTAGTTGAAGGGCTCGTCCAGGATAAGCACCTTGGGCTGAATCATCATTGCCCCGATGATGCCGATTTTCTGACGGTTGCCTTGTGAGAAGTCCTTCAGGAATTTACTTGTGCCCATGATTTCACCGTGCATCAGCGGCTCGAAGGGTTTCAGGCGCTGCTCCAGCGTGTCCTTGTCGATGCCGTAGATGCGTCCGATGAAGGAGAAATATTCCTCGGGCGTGAAGAAGTCGATGAGGAAATTGCCGTCAATGAACGAACCTGTATAGGTCTTCCACAGCTCGTCCTCATCTACCCGCCGGCCATCGCTCTCCACATAGCCCGAGCTGGCTCCAATCACATCGAGGATAAGACGCATCAGCGTGGTCTTGCCTGCACCATTATTCCCTACCAGGCCAATCAGTTCGCCCGAGGCCAGGGTCAGGTCGGGGATGTCGAGCACCGTGACCCAATCATACACTTTCTTGAGGTTTGTTATCTTGATATCCATCTGTTCTAAATATTAAACTCTAAATTATTTCAAATACCTCTCCATATTTTCATACCGATTGTACACCCACTTCCGTGCCAGCATGCGGATGCAGGGACGGTGAATAGCCAGTGCGGCAAGGCCGATGGCTGCCATCACAGCATCACCCCACAGCGGTTGCAGCGCGAGGGTACAAAATACATAAATAGCCAACGGGATAAACAGAATGAGCGAATATATGTTCACCCTCATATTTGCTCCCTGATAGTTGAAGAAAGACGACGTGAACAGGTCCAAGCGTGTGGAGAACAGGCACGTCGGCATCATCAACAGACTCTGGCCGCAACCCAAGAACAGGATCAGGGCCAAGAGCGTCGTGGGACGCAGCCCCAAGAAGAAAATGGCTGGGATAAGCAATACTGCCATGCACAACGTGAGCAGGATGAAGAACTTATACTTGTTCAGTAACATGTGCTCGATGGAATAAGGCTTTGTCCACAATCCGTGAAAGTAGTTGCCCTCGATGCCGAACACCCATTGACCCAGGAACAGTGACGGCCAGCATAATAGGAAGTACAGAGGGATAAGAACACGATAATTACCATCGGCAGGCATCGTATAGCTCTGAAAAAGGAACAGGATAGTGAACATGATTATCGGGACGCGGAAGCGCTTGCTGCGCCACACGCTCAGGTATTCGGTAGAAAAGAGCGTCACGTCGCCCACCGAGCGAACGGTGTTGGTGTGCTGCTCATGCTCGTCATAGGCGCGCATGTGGCAGAAGTAGAGGTAGAGCACCCCAATCAGCACAATGTCCAGCACGATGAATAACACCAGCTCGGTCCACGGCGAACCTGGCAATTGCAGGGTCATTCCAGACCTCATAGCCAACTCAATCAGGATGACGCCCAAGCTCGTCATTCCCAAGTAATAAACAACCGCTCCAATCCACAACGGCAGCGAGTGTTCGATGTCAGGAGCCTTGTGGATATCAGCCACCAGCCACGACAGCATCAGCGTCTGCACCAATGTCGCCACAACGGCCAGGACCGTCACTCCGGCGGGCAGCAGCCATGCGCCCACCATGGCCACGAAAATCGGCATCACCAAGTTCCAAGGGTCGGCCGCAAGTATAACGGCTATGAACCGGTTCCACACACGGGAGGGAATGGGTTTGGTGCGCAGGAAGTCGTCCATCACCACGGCATCATTGTTCCACATCATTTTCATCATGAAGTCGGGCAGGGCCATCGTCGTTACCAACGTGATAGCCAAAGCTGCAGGCGGCAACTCGTCCAGCAGATCTGCCAACAAATCGTGACTTGCATAGAGCATAGACACAATCATCAGCAGCATAAAACCAACGAGATAAAGCACCATCAGAAATTTCCTCCAACTGAAATTGCGGCGCCACTGGATATACCTTAAGGATAATAATTGCTTCAACATGGCTACAAATAATGTCTTTGATGTTGTCTCTGTTGTCTGATTTCACGTGCGGCGGGTGAGGCGGGCGAGGTAGTCGTAGTGCTCGCCACGGGCGAGTATGTCACAGTGGAAACCTTGAGTCACAGCCTGCTCGCGCAGGGTCTCGGGGTCAATAAAGAGCCAGGGGAACGGTTCGCCCTTGATTGCCTTGTACTGCAATTGATAGGAGAGTTCACCGTAGTAACCCTCGATGCCCGTGAGGTCGATGATGCCGTCCTCGTCCTCATAGAGGTAGCACAGGTCGCTCGAGTCACACAACACCTGTCCACCAGGTGCGAGCAAGTGGTCCACCTGCATGAAGAAAGCAGGCAGGCGTGACAGCGTGCCCACAATGCCGATGCCATTCATCAACATCAGGATGGTATCAAACCGCCCGTCAAGGGTAAAGAAGTCCTGCTCGCGCACGTCCTTGACGCCGCGCTGCTGCATCGTCTCCACCGCCAGCGGAGAGATATCGATGGCAGTAACACGTTTTTCCATCGCCTGCAAGGCCAGCGAGTGGCAACCGGCACCAGCGCCCACGTCGAGAATGGCGCCATCGGCGACCTTCAGCGCCTCCTGTTCGATGGCAGGCATCTCGTCAAATCGGCGGAACAATGTAGCGACAGGAATCTCGTCCTCGTCAAACATCGGCGAGAACACGCGCAGCCGAGCCGCCCTGCCTGTAGCATGGTAGTCGGCGATGGCTTGGCCCATCGGGTCCTGATTCTTTCTCATCGTTGTCAATAATATCTATAGTGACTATAGTATCTATTGTGACTATAATAACTGTAGTTTCTATAGAGTAGTATCCTCACTCTTTACCATGTGGTACCCCATCGCCTTGAGCTGGATGGACATGCCCATCTGGTACATCGTCTGCAGGCAAGCGACATAGGCCTTGAATGCCTCCACCGTGCCAGGTTCAATATCCCGGGCAAACAAGGCACGCTTCACACGCTCGGCACAATCGCCCACCAGTGTCTGCAGCTGCTCGGCAGCATCACCATGCAGGTCGAGCACCTCGTCGAGGATATACTCATCCAGGTTGTCATAGCCTCGCTTGTCACGCAACATCAGGTAGAGGTTCTCTACCTTGTCATACTTCTCCCAATCCAGGTCCCAGAACTTGGCGACCGCCATAGCGATGAACATCATCCATCCCAGCGATGCCACAGGATAGCTGGCAAACTCACGTGCGCCATCGGGCAGATAGGCCTCGGCAATAGCCGGCCATTTTCCCTCCACATCGGGACACTCGGGCAGACGCTCATCAACGACCCCACGCCCCACCAGGAAACGATGCAGGTCATCCATTATAAAAACAGCAAAATCCTCCATATCTTCTTCTTTTTCGTACCAAAGAACCGTCCCTTTGTACGAAACTATTGGGCGACGGGCTGCGCACTGCCGTTCTCGATCTCCTTGTCGATCGACTCAAACTGGCTGTGCTGGCTCTTGTACTCGGGCACGAACTCCTTCATGGCATAGATCATGCCGTGGATATCACCTCTAGCCGCCAGGTCAATGATGCGGTCAATGTTGGCGCACACGTCCTTATAGTTATAGGTCTTGACCTTGGCAATCATAATCTTCTTGTTGACGGTGGCAGTGGTCTTCTCCTTGTCGTTGAGCAGCTCCTCGTAGAGTTTCTCGCCAGGTCTGAGGCCAATCTCCTCAATCTTGATGTCCACATCGGGCTTGAGGCCAGCCAGCGAAATCATGCGACGAGCCAGGTCATAGATCTTGACCGGTTCACCCATGTCAAAGATATAGATCTCACCACCGCTGCCCATGCAGCCTGCCTCGAGCACGAGGGAGCAGGCCTCGGGGATGGTCATGAAGTAGCGGATAATCTCCTTGTGGGTTACCGTGACGGGGCCACCAGAGGCAATCTGCTTGCGGAACAGCGGAATCACCGAGCCGTTGCTGCCCAGCACGTTGCCAAAACGTGTGGTGATAAACTGCGTTTTCTTGCCCAGGCGCTGTGCGTCAAAGAAGAGCGACTGGCAGTAGATCTCGGCAAGACGCTTGGTGCAGCCCATCACATTAGTGGGATTGACGGCCTTATCGGTCGAGATCATTACAAACTTGTAAACGTTGTATTGCAGTGCCAGGTCCGCCACGTTGCGTGTTCCCTGCACATTGGCAAGGATAGCCTCGCTGGGATTGAGCTCCATCATGGGCACATGCTTGTAGGCAGCAGCATGGAACACATAGCGGGGACGGAACTTGACGAAGACTTTCTCCAGACGTGCACGATCACGAACATCACCCATGATCAGTTCGATATGGGCATTGGGATAGTACTTCTTCATCTCCAGCGAGATGTCGTGCATCGGAGTCTCGGCCTGGTCAAACAGGACAATCTTGCTGGCGCCGTAATTAGCCACCTGGCGCACGATCTCGCTGCCGATAGAACCACAGGCACCGGTGATGAGCACGCAGGAGCCCTTGATGTGCTGACTCACCAGCGGGTTGTCGAGCACAATGGGGTCGCGACCCAGCAAGTCCTCGATCTGGACTTCCTTGATGTAGGTGGAGATGCCGTTGTTCTCGTTTTCCTTTTCACCTCCAGCCTGCTCAAACTCAGCGACCTTGTTCATGGCAAGCAGGGCGATATCGTTCTTGATAAAGAAGTCGGCAAAGCCACTGCTCATCAGGTTGGTACTCTTGGAATCAAAAATCAAGGCATCGATGTTGTTCTCGACAAACAGGTCGGTCATCTTGGTGGGGTCAAAGCGATAGACCTTGAAGCCGTTGATCTCGGAATTTTCAGGACCTGCCTTGATGCTGAGCAAGCCGACGGGGAGGTACTTGCCACCAATCTCACCCTTGAGCGCATTGGCAAGGAAGACCGACGAGAACGATGTGCCCAAGACGAGCACTCGCTTACGGCCCTCGGTAGCACTGGTCATACGCATATACAAGTACTTGATACACAAGCGCTCAATCATCATCATCGAGAAGGACAGGGCACCAATAATCAGGATATCCCAGAACTTCATGAAAGGTGATCCTGTCACCGCCAATTTGACCACGTTAAAGCCGATAAGCACCAACGTGGAGATGACAATGACCATGAAGATGCGGTACAGGTCCTCGATGACCGACAGACGGATGACACAAGTGTAACTCTTGGACAGGTATGTGATAGCAAAATAAACGACCAGGACAATGGCGGCATTAAGCAGAATAGTCTGGGACGGGAGGACGGTGTGCAGCGAGTACATATCAGCCACAACCGTCGCGATGAAACATGCCAGAACGATGAGCATATCAAGAAGCAGGATAATCCAACGGGGGGTCGTCCTGACCTTAAAAGCCCTGAAAATCCTCAAATCCAGCAATTTATTAATAAACAACTCCATCTTAAGTTTTTTCTCAATTTAGCTGCATGTGTTGACCATAGTGTCATGACCGCCCACAGCGTTCTCACTCACGACATCAGATCAGCAAGGTTTAAGGCACAAAGTTAGAGTTTTTTTTTCAACAAACAATAATATCCACTAAAAAACCATGCTATAATAAAAAATGTGGGCGCAAATAGCTCTCAATAGCAATAATTTCTGTAATTTTGTCGGTTTGAAATGAAAAAGATAGCAATGGAAACTAGTTTATATAGGCATACACCCCTCGTAACTTGCCTTGTCACTGTGATGGCAATGATGTTATCATCATGCTTCGGTGACGAGCCCGACTATTGCGAGGCAGACATCGAAACAGCGACGCTTCACGTGGCCAACCCGCAACAGTTCTTCTTCCAGGCTACCGACTCGATGGTGACGGTCTTCTCGACCGACAGTGTCATCACCTTCTCGGTGCGTGGCGATGCCGACGTGAGCGCCCTGTCACCCACATTCACGCTGTCGCCCGGCGCGACAGTGTCGCCCGCCAGCGGCAGCACACACGACTTCGGCCAGGGTCCTGTCATCTACACGGTGACCTCCCAGGACGGCAAGTGGCATCGTCGTTACCGCGTGAACGTGGTGCCGACACTCATCACCGTAGCCGACACGCTGTTCTACAACTTTGAGCACTATGAGCTGGAACCGACATATAAACGCTTCTATATCTGGCACAACACGCTGCCCGATGGCTCGCTGGGCAACGACTGGTCGACGGCCAACGATGGCTTCCGCATCTCGATGGGTAGCGCACAGCCCATGGACTACCCCACCACTCCGCTGATTGACGGATATGACGGCTCTGCTGTCTGTCTGACAACCCGCGACACGGGCCCCTTCGGCAAGATGGCCAACAAGCGTCTGGCTGCCGGCAACATGTTCCTGGGCACATTTGATATCAAGATCGCAATGAGCGACCATCTGCATGCAACGCGTTTCGGCTTGCCTTTCACGAGCAAGCCCGACAGGTTCACTGGCTACTATACATTTGAGCCCGGTCCCACGGTGCAGGATTTCTATGGCAATCCCATTGCGGGCCGCGTCGACTCGGCTGACGTCTATGCAGTATTCTACCGCAACCACGACGCTGCCGGCAACGAGGTGGTTCTCTATGGCGACAACGTGCTGACTAGTGACCTGATTGTCGCCGTTGCCGAGTTGGAGTATGTCGCACCCACGTCAACGTGGACGCCATGGGACGTGAAGTTTGTCTATCGCAAGGATGTTGACGAGCAGTTGCTCGCCAACCGTGGATACAGCCTCGCCATCGTGTTCTCGTCGAGTTCGGCAGGCGGTGAATTTATCGGTGCTATCGGCAGCCGCTTGTGTGTGGACAAGGTACGACTTATCTGTACCCACGAGCAATAGGTGCTGATAGCGACAAGCGAGTAAGGCCTCGCCCCGGCATGGCTGTGAAGAAAGAAGTTAGGAATTATCTATTCATTGACGATAACGACAATGATTCATATCAATAAGATAGCAATTGTGTTCCTTGTTGCCTTGATATCGGCAACAAGCGGTAAAGCATCGGTGCTCGATAGCCTCAAGGTAGATGCACGACTGGGCTATACCGTGGGCGGTACCATTCCCACCCACATCGGCAAGGAAATCCGCGGCATCAACAGTTTTGACCTCGGTCTCAATTTCTCGGTGTCACTCGAGGCTACCATGCCCATCAAGGACAACTGGTCCATTCACTCTGGATTGCGTTACGAGTTGGGCAGCATGGATATCGACAGCCGTGTCAAGAACTACGACATCGAGGTTGTCAGGGGTGACGAGTCACTCAAGGGCATCTTCATGGGCAATGTTCGCATCAAGTCCAGCCAGCGCCGCATCACACTTCCCATCCAGGCACAATACGACTTCTCCAGAGAATTCAAGCTGCGCGCCGGCCTTTTCATGGGATGGCTGACGAACCGCAGGTTCTGGGGGTGGGCCTACGACGGCTACCTGCGCGAGGGCACTCCCGTGGGAGCTAAAATCGAGATGGGCCGCGAACCGGGCGACCGTGGCGACTTCGATTTCGACCAGAACATGCGCCACATGCAGTGGGGTCTTGATGTGGGTGCCGACTGGCAATTCCACCATCGATGGGGATTGTTTGCCGAACTGACCTACGGCTTCAGCGGCCTGTTCAAGAGCGATTTCCACTCAGTCCAGACGCTACGCCCCATGTATGGTGTCCTGGGCATCTCCTACCGCATCAAGTAAAGAACTAACGACGATACATGTCTTCTAGAGATTTACATACAGACACGGCATCCAGTTCCCCCTCTAAGATTAGAGGGGGCCAGGGGGCGTTGAAAAACTGTGATAAAGAAAAAACCATCCAAGTATTCAATTGTCCCGAGACCAAAGCTCATCGACGTGAACTCCGCTCTAACGCAACTGCAGCAGAACGAGCCCTCTGGAATTGGCTCAAAGGCAAGCAGATTAGAGGCCTCCAGTTTAGACGTCAGTTCAGCGTTGGCAGTTATATTTTGGACTTTTACTGTCCTGCTCTGAAACTTGCCATTGAGCTTGATGGAGATTACCACTATCATATGGTAATGCCTGAGCATGACTGGAAACGCGACCAAGAACTCATGAGCAAACACGGGATCAAAACACTCCGTTTTGAGAACAGAATTGTATTTGAGCATCCAAGAGTAATAATTGACGCCATCTTACACGAGATTGATGCGCCTACTGATCATATAGGTGGGGTCAACGCCCCCAACCCCCTCTAATCTTAGAGGGGGAGTTAGACAAGACAACTTCACTGAAAATAACTGAATTATCATAACATTTTTAAAAAAGCAATGAAGAAATTATTAATTACTATTTGTTTGGCTGTGACGGCCGTGCTGGCCCTCCAAGCCGAGACCTACAGCGGCAACATCGTTGTTAACCGTAACGGACAGATCAATAACGCCATCGCTACCGTGACTGTGACAGAGCAGAATGACGGTCTCCATACCCTCGTGCTGCAAGTCCCCGGTTTCGGCACTATGACGATGAATGACGTACATTCCGACTATCACAAGGGTGTCACTGTCTATAGCGCTGAGCGTGACGTGACCACCATGTTCGGTGACATGCGCACCATCGTGTTTGCCCGCACCATCGACGGCATGATGGCCGCTGATGTCGCTATCCCCGCCCAGAACACCACGATGTGGTTCAACACCGTGGGCGACCACTTCCAGATGCCCAACAGCGACATGGAAGACTGGAACAGCAGCTACGATAATGAGCCCAACCGCTGGCACGGCTTCAAGAGCGCCGGTGGGACTTACGCTCCCGCCTCGGCAAGTTTTGCGAGCTTAGGCAGTAGCACAGACGTGCGCCCGGGTTCTAACGGAACTCATAGTGCAGTCATGACCGCAGGTCAAGTGCCTCTGATCGGAACTATTGCCAATGGCACCATGACTAACGGTAAGCTCATGGCTGGATCATATACCGCCGCTAGCACTCTGAACCATGCCGAGATGGACATGGCCAATGGCACCGATGACTTCTACATGGCACTGTATGCAAAGCCTGATAAGTTCAATGTGTGGCTGAAATATACTCAGGGCACCGCCAATGCCAACAACAAGGCTAGCGTCAGCGTGAAGACCTTTGACGGCACCTACTATCAGGAGCCTGTCGACAAGACCTATACCAACCTCTCGGGCAGCATCGTGGGCGGTATCATTCCTGTGTGTGACTGGACGCAATACTCATTTGACTTCGACTACGACAGCTATGCTGCCAATGGCGCTGCCACCAATGCCATCTTTGTGACATTCTCGACCAATGGCAATCCTGGTACAGGCAGCAAGAACGATGCCGTCTATGTTGACGACATGGAGCTGGTATATCTGGGTAACATCACCGACTTGCGCTACCAGGGCACCACTATCGCCGGTTGGGATCCTGCCGTTACCACCTATAACATGGAGATGGCCGGTGAGCCCAATCTGGACGACTTCGATGCCACCATCGAGGGCGTGAGCGCCGTGCTCACCAAGTCGATGGAGCAGAACGCCGACGGCAGCTACCGCATCGCTATCAGCGTCGTTTCGGCCGACCTGCAGAACGCTGCCTGCTACATCATCAACGTGACAGCACCCACCGGTATCAAGGGCGACGTGGATGACAACGGCTATATCAACATTGCTGATGTGACCGCACTGATCAACTATCTGCTGAGCCAGAACGCCGACGGTATCAACCTGGGCAATGCAGATGTCGATGGTGATGGAAATATCAACATCTCGGATGTCACCACTCTGATTAACAAGTTATTATCCGGTAATTAATCAATCTATAATATCGTATAACAATGAAGAAATTTTTAGCATTCGTGGCAGCCGCTGGCTGCGCAATGGCGCTGAGCGCCACTACCTACACCTGTCACGTTAAGGTCGTCATCAATACTACGACCTCCGAGCAGGAAGAGGTGCAAGTGGAAGTCAACGAGAACAATGGAGCCTATGACCTGAACTTGAAGAACTTCGTTCTCTTTTCCGAGGGTGCATACATGCCTGTGGGCAATGTCACCGTTACGGGTGTTGAAGGCGTTGACGAGTTTGGCTTCACCAAGCTCACCTTCAATGGTACGATCTACATCACCGAGGGCGATGATCCTCAGTATGATTACTGGCTGGGCCCCATGCTGGGTCCCGTTCCCACCGTTGCAACAGCCCGCTTTATTGACACCGCCATCAGCGGCGACCTTTTCATTGACATGAAGGATTCGCTCGGTCAGACCATCAGCGTGTCGATCTTCGGTATTGCACCCGCACAGGAAGGTCTGGAGGGTGACGTGAACAAGGACAAGGAGGTCAATGTTGCCGACGTGAACAGGGTCATTGACATCATCCTGAGCAAATAAGTAGGACTTTAAACACCCATACGACTGTGAAGAAGTATTTGTATATCGCAGTGCTGTTGATGACCACTGCTCTCGCTATGACCTCATGCGGTGACGACGAGCCCAAGGAGAAAGTCACGGCTACTGCAACTTATAACATGACGTTTTCCCAGGATCTGCTTAATGCCTGCAATGTCATCATCACCTACAAGGCCGAGAACGGACGCAACGTTATAGAGCCTATCACGTCCCCCTGGTGGACCAAGACGGTCACCAGCGACAAGTTCCCTGCCGAGTTCGGAGTAATGTACAAGTTCAGCACCAAGTCGGATGCCGAGCTGACTCAGGAGACCTATGACCTTACCTGTGACTTGAACTTCAATTTCAAGACCAGCAAGGGCGCCAGCTACACCAAGAATGTAACCATCATCAACGCTTCGGCTGTAAAGAAGGACAAGGTGGTCAGCACACTTAAAAAGTATAGTGGCAACTCAACAGGCTTCAAAGTAACTATTGACGGCGACGTTTCACCCGCCAACAATCTGAACTACGACGATTAAGACAATCACAGGATTATTTTTTCCTATATTTGTAGAGGCGCAAAATTTTGCGCCTCTCTTTTTTCATGCTATTACTTGACCGGCTCCATGTGAATCGTGACGTGGGTCTGTGGACCAAAACGCTGCCTGATCCGTTGCTCAATGGCTGTGGCTCGGTCATGGGCTACCGTGAGTGGTGCATTGCCGTCCATACGGACGTGGGCCTCGATGGCAAAACGGTTACCGATGCGCCGTGTCCTCAGGTTGTGGGGCTCGCTTACGTCGGGGAACGAGCAGATGATCTGCTCGATTTCCTTCTCGATATCACTTGAGAGAGACGACTCGGTCAGCTCTCCCACGCTCGCACGCAGCAGGTTGATGGATACCTTGACCAGCATACCACCCACCACGACCGACGCTAAGGGGTCAAGCACTGTCCAACGGTTGCCTAGCAGGATGGCGCCGCCAATGCCCACAGTCGTGCCGATTGACGAGAGGGCGTCGCTGCGATGGTGCCAAGCGTTGGCAACCAGCGCCTGGGAGTCGAGACGTTTACCGCTGACAACGGTGTAACGGTAGAGGATTTCCTTGACGATAATTGAGATAACAGCAGCTGCCAACGCCAACCAACCGGGTGCAGGCAGTTGTTTGCCCCCAGCCCAATCAATCAGTTTGGTTACGCCCGAGACGATGATACCCGTGGCTGCAGCCATCAGTGCCAGACCGATGATGAACGAGGCAAAGGTTTCGTACTTGCCGTGACCATAATCGTGGTCCTTGTCCTGAGGTTTGGCGCTCACGTGGACGAAGGCCAGCACGATGACGTCGGTGATGAAGTCCGACAGCGAGTGCACGGCATCGGCAATCATCGCCGAACTATGCCCCATCACACCCGCAATGAACTTAAAAGTCAGCAGCGCCACATTGCCGGCACTGCCCACCAGCGTCACCTTATATATCTCTTTCTCCCGGTTCATAACATCGCGACAAAGATATACCTTTTTCCTCATCCCACCAACACATGCCGCAAAAACACAAATACAGCCACTCACTAATCATTAATAACTCTCCTCGAAATTTACTCATGTATTTTGACCAAATTAGGAACACATCAACCAAATCGCCGTTTTTAGGCTCTGCATCCTGCTTTTTCCCGTAAAAAAGCAGTAACTTTGCACCCGCTTTTTCAAGCTAGCGTAATACTACGCTATTTGTTCAACAATTATAATATCTATTTTTAACAAAAGACACAATGAAGAAATTCTTTTTTATGAGCCTCGCAGTGCTCATGGCAGCATTCACTCTCACGAGCTGCGGCAGCGACGATGACAAGAAGAAAGATGAGCCCATGCAGCCCACCGACAAGAACGTTGAGTATTATGT
The DNA here is from genome assembly GCA_045114065.1 of Sodaliphilus sp. Taxonomy (GTDB): domain Bacteria; phylum Bacteroidota; class Bacteroidia; order Bacteroidales; family Muribaculaceae; genus Sodaliphilus. Next base: position 11,785 of record JBGUJU010000227.1, on the reverse strand, counting down.
CTCTGTACAATTCGATCAGATAGTTCTCGACATCTGTGACATCACCGCCAACTATAAGGATGCCAGTGGCAAGAATGCTCAGGAGAAGGTCACTTCTACCACCTGGAGCAAGACCATCAAGCCTAATGGCCTTCCCGTCCACATGGGTGTCAACTTCGTTTATCAGGTGAAAGAAGACAAAATGACTCAGAACTCCTACACCTTCAAGGCCACTTTGACCCAAGCTGCCAAAATCGGTAGTAGCACCAGAAACCTTGGCGAGAAGATCCTCGATCTCACTAATTCAAGCAAAGAGAAGACTATCGAAATTCTCAATAAGCGCAGTAAGTACGCCTACGGCTTGTATCTCGAAGCCGATGGTACTATAACTGATAAAGCGCCCACTTTCTAAATCGACCTATCTCGATTATCTAGAGGGAATATTGAAATAATCAACGATTCAGCCCCTGTCGACATATCTATCGGCAGGGGCTTACTTTTAATCAAGTTATAGGCAAGGATTGTAGTGCAGAGTGGCGGAACTCTTTACATGATTGCAACGCACGAATAGAGGCCTCTGACTGTGCTACAGATTATCTGCATCTAAAAAAAGTGTCCCCGCCGAAGGACATCGGCAGGGACACATATCATTATTTCGCTATGAATCTTTAGAGATACTGCTCAATAACACTGTCCTTAACACGATCAAAGGTAATTGCAACGGGAACATCCTCGTAGGTAAGCATCAATTTGTTACCCTTTACCACGTAGGTGATCATTTCGGTAACGGTCTTACCATCCTCAGTGTAAGCCACGGTGATCTTATCTCCAGATACGGTGTAGGTTCCTTTTTCAACCTCAACCGAAATGCCAATATCATCGGTTACAATTTCTACTGAATTCCATTTGCCGTTTTTGGTAAACTGAACCAGATTCTCAATGGAACGACCCTCTTCATCGACGAGTTTGAGCTGCCAGGTGCCAACGAGGCCATCGCCCATGGGCTCGTCCTTATCATCACCACATGAAGTAACACCAACTGAAACCAAAGACAGCAACATGACCGTCAAGAAAAAATACAATTTCTTCATAAAAAATAAATAATTTGTTAATTAAATAAAAATATAACTGTTAATAAATAAAGTATTAATCTCTAATATGCTATTATCAACAGTTTTTTAAGACTATAACCCATTACCAAAAATCGTGGCATAATTACGTCACAATGGCAAATCAACCATTATTCCCGCAAAATAATTAACACAAATTAACGAGTAACGGCCACATTATCTACAAAATTCCGTGATTACACATATTCTTGTTTAGCTATAAACATTTATAGATAGGGTTCAATGACGCTATTCATGACACGGATAAATGTGCTATGATTTTGATCCATAAGCATCAATTTGTCACCCTGCACAATGTATTCGACAGTAAAGGGGCCATCCTCTGGATCGAAACCCTGATCGTCATCGTAGACAAAGGACAACTGATTCCTCTTCACGGTATATGTTCCATGAAAAGTAAAGTAATCAGTCTTGCCATCTGCTCTGATGTTGATGACTACTTGATGAAATATACCATCCTTGGTGAATTGAAACAGCCATGCAGCATCCCCGTAGATCTTCGGGCTATCGTATTGCCAAGTCCCAACGATGTCAGCGACCTTAGGCTCGTCGTCGTCGCAGGCAGTAAAACCGACCGAAACCAGGGTCATCAAGACGACCATCAATGCAAGATAGCACTTCTTCATTGATCTAAGCATTTATACACAACTTAATTGGTATAACCTGTAGTTTTTAACTGTTGAGTCAATTCGCGTAATTTGAAATAATAAGTATGCGGATGCCAATTAGTTCAATTCGCGTAATTCGTAGTTTAAAACTTACTGGCGCATGTAGGCGGCCTGATCGGCAGGATTGAAACCGCCGATGAACTTGGCATGACGTGCGACCTCGGCCTCGCCCATGTTGACATAGACCTTGGCGCTGTCCATGAACAGGTCGGGCTCGTTGCTAGCATCGCCGATGAGCAGGTAGCCCATGATGATGTGACCCAGCATCTCGACCAGACGACGGGCGTGGAAGGTGATGTACTCGGGATTCTCGACAGCCTTTACCTTCTCGATCGTCTCTTCGTAGGTGGCGGTCATTGCCTCGAGCTTGGCCTTCATGGGAGCGACAGCTTCGCTATATTCGCGGGCGGCATACTCCTTGATCTGGTTGAGGTAGGTGCCCGTGGTGACGTGGCGGATGGCTGCCACCACCTGCAACTGGGTCGTACCCTCGTAGATGCTGGTGATGCGGGCGTCACGGTAGATGCGTTCACAGGCATAGTCGCGCATGAAACCGCTACCGCCGTGGATCTGTACGCAGTCATAGGCGTTCTGGTTACAGAACTCGCTCGTCATACCCTTGGCCAGCGGCGTGAAGGCGTCGGCAAGGCGGTTGTAGGCCTTCATGGTCTTGCGCTCCTCGGGGGCGAGGGTACGCTCGCGGCTGATGGCCTCCAGCGACTTGTACATATCGACGAAGCGGGTGCACTCATACAACAGGGTGCGTGAGGCATCGAGCTTGGCCTTGATGTTGGCAATCATCTCGCTCACGGCAGGGAAGTTGATGATGGGCTGGCCGAACTGCTCGCGGCTGCGAGCATAAGCGATGGCTTCCTGATAGGCGGCCTCGCTCACGCCGACGCTCTGGGCGGCAATACCCAGGCGTGCGCCGTTCATCAGCGACATCACATACTTGATCAGACCCAGCTTGCGGTCACCGCACAGCTCGGCCTTGGCGTTCTTGAACACGAGCTCGCACGTGGGACTGCCATGGATACCCATCTTGTCCTCGATGCGGCGCACGGTCATGCCGCCGTCGCGCTTGTCGTAGATGAACATCGACAGGCCACGACCGTCGCGGGTGCCCTCCTCGCTGCGTGCCAGCACGAGCGAGATGTCGCCGTCACCGTTGGTGATGAACCGCTTCACGCCGTTCAGGCGCCAAGTGCCGTCCTCGTCCTGGGTAGCCTTGAGCATCACTGACTGCAGGTCACTACCGGCATCGGGCTCGGTGAGGTCCATCGCCAGGGTCTCGCCCTTGCAGGTACGGGGCAGGAAACGCTCCTTCTGGTCCTCGCTGGCGAACTCATTGATGGTCTCGGCGCAGTCCTGGAGACCCCAAACGTTGACGAAGCCTGCATCGGCACGGCTCACCATGTCGGCTGCCATGATATAGGGAATCGACGACATGTTCAGACCACCATACTGGCGGGGCAAGGTAATGCCCATCAGACCGGCCTGGTTCAGGGCCTTGAGGTTTTCCTCGGTGCCCTTGGCATAACGCACGCGGCCGTTCTCGTGGTGAGGACCCTCGAGGTCCACATCCTTGGCATTGGGGGCGATGATATCACCGCACACCTCGCCGATGATGTCCAGCACGCGCTCGTAGGAGTCCATAGCGTCCTCGAAGTCGAGGGGCGCGTAGTCAAATTTCTCGCTCTGGGTATAGTCGCGCTCACGCAGGGCAACGATCTGCTTCATCAGCGGATGACGCAGGTGATACTGGAGCGCTTTATTGTCGGTATAAAAGTTAGCCATATTCTTTTTAGGTTTTAGGCTTTAGGTTTTAGGCTTTAGGTTTTGTAGGCAATAGCAAGTCCTAACACCTAATGCCTAATACCTAAAACCTATTAGCTTATTATTTTGAATTCTTCTTATAGTGCTTGATGAGCCTGGGAATCACGTCCTCGACACTGCCCGTGATCACGTAGTCGGCAATCGCGTTGATGGGAGCATCGGGGTCGGTGTTGATGCTGATGATGATACTGCTCTCGTTCATGCCGGCGATGTGCTGGATCTGGCCTGAGATACCGCAGGCGATGTACAGCTTGGGACGCACGGTGACACCGGTCTGGCCGATCTGGCGGTCATGGTCGGTGAAGCCGGCATCGACGGCAGCACGCGAGGCACCCACCTCGCCGCCGAGCACGTCGGCGAGTTCGAACAGCATGTCAAAGTTCTCCTTACTGCCCACGCCGTAGCCACCAGCCACGATGATGTGGGCATTCTTGATATTGACCTTGCTCTGCTCAATCTCGCGGTCGATGATCTTCACCACGAGTCTGGCGGGATCGATATACTTGTCGGGATCCAGGTTGATGACCTCACCCTTGTAAGCGGGGTCAAAAATTTCCTTCTTCATCACGCCCTCACGCACGGTAGCCATCTGGGGACGGCACTCGGGGTTGACGATAGTGGCGACGATATTGCCGCCGAATGCGGGACGGATCTGGTACAGCAGGTCTTTATACTCCTTGCCCTTGGCGGCGTCGGTGTGGTCACCGATCTCCAGCGAGGTGCAGTCGGCGGTCAGACCGCTATGCAAGCACGACGACACACGGGGACCCAGGTCACGGCCGATGGTGGTAGCGCCCATGAGGCACACCTGCGGCTCAATCTCCTTGAACAGCGTGGTCACAACGCTCGAGTGAGGCAGTGACGTGTAGGGGAACAGGCGCTCGTCCTGCACCTTATAGACCACGTCAACGCCGTAGGGGAACAGCTCCTGCTCGATGCCCTCGAGCTTGTCGCCCAGCACGAGTGCCTCGAGGCGGCAGCCCAAGCGGGTGGCCAGCTGGCGACCCTTGGTCAACAGTTCGAGGCTGACGTCGGCGATGCGGCCCTCGTCATACTCGCAATAGACTATCAGATTATTCTTGTCTTCCATTTTCTTTCTTATAGGTTTTTAGGTCTTAGGCTTTAGGTTTTAGGGGGTCAGCTATCGGATGCAAATCCTAAAGCCTAATGCCTAACACCTAATGCCTATTAAAATTATCCGATGATGTGGTCGGCGATCAATTCTTTCACGAGGCCCTCGAGCTCGGCGTCGGCAGCGGCGTCAATACGACGGGCTTCCTTGGCCTGGAAGGCTACGTTGACGATGGTCTTCACCTTGGTGGGCGAGCCGGCCATACCGATCTGCTCGGGGTCGGCCTCAATCTCCTTCACACCCCATTCCTTGATGGCAAGGTAGGGACGGGCTTCCACGAGCGCCTGACGGTCGGCGGACAGAGCGGCCTTCTCGCTGGGCGTCACGGCATATTTGTACTTCTGAATGAGGCGGGCGTTGCGGGGACGGCAGGCGTCGGCACTACCGTTCACAGTCACTACCAGGGGCAGCGGGCACTCCACGGTCTCAAAGCCGCGCTCGATGCGGCGCTTGATGGTAGCCTTGCCATCAGCAACCTGGATGTTCTCGGCATAGGTCACCTGGGGCAAACCCAACTTCTCGGCGATCTGCGGACCCACTTGGGCCGTGTCGCCGTCGATGGCCTGGCGGCCACCCACGATGATGTCAAACTCGCCCATGTGCCTGATGGCCTGAGCCAACGAATAGCTCGTGGCGAGGGTGTCGGCGCCACCCAGGGGGCGGTCGGTCAATACCACGCCGTCATCACCGCCGCGGTACAGGCTCTCGCGCACCATCTCTGCGCTACGAGGCAGACCCATCGTCAGCAGCGTGATCGTCGAGCCAGGATGAGCATCCTTGAGCTGCAACGCCTGTTCAAGGGCGTTGAGGTCCTCGGGGTTGAAAATGGCGGGCAGAGCGGCACGGTTGATCGTGCCGTCTTCCTTCATCGCATCTTTACCCACATTGCGGGTGTCTGGCACTTGCTTAGCCAGAACAATAATTCTTAAACCCATAGTGTATTCTTTAAATTTATGGTTGTTATGCTGATATTCTTTTTATTTACAGCCACTTGTGTTTAAAAACACAAAAAGCGCCGCAAAGGTACAAAAAAACTTGCATACTCACCCACCCCACTCCCTTAAAGTATATTAATAATGTGGATTTATCTTCACTATTTCCAATAATAGGAGTATATTTGCACGACATTTAACCACCATCAACTCATGTACACACTCAACTACAAAGTGACTACCAGCTGCTGCGACAGCGAAGGTAAACTGAAACTCTACTCGGCCCTACAGATGATGCAGGACTGCTCCGAGATGTGGATTGACAGCGAGCCTGCCGCCCGCAAGTTCTTCAGTGACAACAACATGACACAGCTGCTGGCGACGCGTCAGGTCGAGGTCGTGCGAGTCCCGCACTTCAAGGAAGATCTGACGGTAACGACGTCTATCTACGAGGTGTTGCCGATGTACGGTTTCCGCAACACGTTCATCCGCGACGCCCAGGGCCAGCCCTGTTACCGCACGTGGAGCATGGGCGCCTTTGTCGATCTGGCCACGGGCAAGCTCGCCCGCCTCTCTGAGAGCGCCATCGCTTCGCTCACCCTTGTAGCCAAGCAGGAAATGAACTACCGCGGCCGCCGCATCATCCTGCCCAAGCAGGAAGGCACCATGCTGGACCCCGTCCGCGTCATGCGCGCCGACATCGACTACAACCGCCACATGAACAACGCCAACTACGTGCGCATCGCCATGGAACTGCTGCCCGAGGGCTTCGAGGTCCACGACATGCGCGTCGAGTACCGCATCGCCGCCAAGCTGGGCGACCTGCTCACTCCCACCCTCTACCCTATCGACGGCGGCTACATCGTCGCCCTCGCCATCGACAACCAGCCCAGCGCCATCATCGAGTTCCTCACCCGCCCGCAACAATCTTAAAAAAAGTTGTTGAGGTTGTTAATCGTTGTTCCTGTTGTTCGATAATTCCAAGGCGGTTGTTTGATGTTTCAGGAAAAGGTTGTACCTTTGTGATACCCAAAAATACTGTTTGTATGGAATACGATATTTTTATTAGTTACTCGAGGAGAGATATGCAGATTGTCAATCAATTTGTGCGTTCATTAACTGATGCTGGCTATCGTGTATGGATCGACCGCGACGGCATCTCGAGCGGCGACCGATTTACCAAAATCATACCAAAAGCCATCAAAAGTTCGGCTATTGTCATCTTTTTCTCGTCGGCCAATTCTAATTCATCAAAATGGACCGTCATGGAAATCGGCTATGCTCTGAAAAAGGAAAAAACCATCATTCCAATCCGCCTAGATGAAACTGAGTATGAAGACAGCATCGACTTCCTATTGACACTTATCGATTTTATTCCATACAACCCTCAGCAGCCATCGGCAAGCATCGACCGGCTTATCACCTCGCTAGCCGCCCACGGATGCGAACGTCGCGGCAGTGAAGCAACAACCAGCACCCACACACAACCCGGGATGTCTCCCGAAGAACTTTTTTTGCTTGGCGAGGTACATTACGACAACGAGGAATACGAGCAAGCAGTAAAATACTATTACAAAGCGGCCAAACAAGGACATACTGACGCACAATGCCGATTGGGCTCTTGCTATTACTATGGCATAGGAATACCACAAGACTACCAGCAAGCTTTCTATTGGTACAGGAAAGCCGCTGATCAAGGATACGCTCCCGGGCTATACTACCTAGGTTTCTGCTACACACATGATGATCTTATACACCTAGACGACCAACAGGTCTTAAAGTGGTATAGAGAAGCAGCAGAACAAGGCTATGCTCCTGCGCAGTCTAGCCTGGGTAAGCACTACCTGAATGGATGGGGTGCCCAGCAAGACTATTATGAGGCCGTGAAATGGTACAGAAAAGCAGCTGAACAAGGTTATGCTCCTGCGCAGTACGATCTAGGTTACTGCTACGAGAATGGGAGAGGAGTTCTCCCAAACCGTGAGGAAGCTTTGAGATGGTACCGCAAGGCTGCTGAGCAAGGGCATCAAAACGCCATCAAACATTTGAAATGGATGGGTGTAACGGTTTAATCAATTGTAACAGACTATCTGATAACCAGGACATCAATAAAAACAAAAAGCCACAAAAAAGTTGCACACTTTGCCTTTCAATTATCCTTGCAATTTGATTTTTTCAGGGAAAGATTGCAACTTGCAGGAACAGAACACGATATAATAACCATCTCATGGAACACGATATTTTCATTAGTTACTCGAGGAAAGATACTGCCATCGTCGATCAGTTCGTGGACCGACTCAGCGAAGCCGGCTATCGTGTATGGATCGACCGTGACGGCATCTACAGCGGAGACCAGTTCAAAGCAAAAATCGTCAGGGCCATTAAGGATTCGGCCATCGTACTCTATTTCTCGTCGGCCAATTCAAACGCATCGGAATGGACCGTCAAAGAAATCAGCTACTCCCTGAAAAAAGGCAAGACCATCATCCCAATCAAGCTGGACAACGCTGAATACGAGGACAGCATCGACTTCGACCTGGTGAACATCGATTATATCCAATGCGACCCAAATCAATTATCATCAACCATTGACCGACTGTTAGTATCGGTTGCTTCCAAAATCGGTGTACGCCAACCATCTGCAGACAACACAAATCAGTTCACTTTGCCGCCTGAAGAACTGTTCAAGCTTGGAAAGTCTTACTTTGACAACAATGAATATGAGCAAGCCGTAAAGTACTTTCAAATGGCAGCACAGCAGGATGACGTTGGTGCTCAATACTATTTGGGGCGTTGTTACTTTTATTATACCGAAGACGAAGATGACACCCAAAAAGCTTATGAATGGCTTTATAAAGCGGCAGAACAAGGGCACGTTCCTGCTCAACACATGCTGGGCACTTATTACGAATATGTTGAAGAAGATTATAATGAATCTGTTAAGTGGTACCAAAAGGCAGCCGAACAAGGATATGAAGATGCGCAATATCAGTTAGGGTGCTGTTATGAAGAAGGCAAAGGAGTTGCTCAAGACCTCGAAAAAGCTTTTGAATGGTTTCGTAAAGCGGCAGAGCAAGGACAAACAGACGCACAGTATTCATTAAGTAATTGCTACAGGAATGGTAAAGGCGTCATTCAAGATTTACATGAAGCAGATAAATGGTCTCATGAAGCATTAGAGAATGATCCTGGTGGTCAATACAATCTGGGGGTTATGTATAGAGATGGTGATGGAGTTCCTCAAAACGAGCAAGAAGCCTTTAAATGGTTCAAGAAAGCCGCAGAACACGGATTGAGTTTTGCTCAAGAAGCTGTGGGAGAATGCTTCTACTTTGGAATAGGCATCGAGCAAGATTATAATGAAGCCATCAGATGGCTTCGTATCGCAGCAAAAGATGCCAATCATTTCAGCAATTTAGAGTTACTGTTAGGCATATGTTACGCTGAAGGCAACGGAGTTACACAAGATTACAAGGAAGCCGTCAAATGGTTCAGGAAAGCTGTGCAAAAAGATAACAATAAGGCAGCCCAAACACGCTTAGGCATTTGTTTCTATGAAGGTTTAGGTGTTGAGCAAAATTACGTAGAAGCCGCCAATTGCTTCAGGAAAGCAGTAGAGCAAGGCTACGCCGAAGCACAATATTGTTTAGGTGTCTGCTACGAGAACGGAGAGGGCGTGAATAAAAACATCAAGGAGGCAATCAAGTGGTACCGAAAAGCTGCTGAACAAGGGAACACGGACGCACAATGCTATTTAGGCGGTTGCTACGAAGAGGGGCTAGGAGTTCCAAAAGATCTGAATAAAGCCATCAATTGGTACAAACCCGCAGCCGAACAAGGCGATGAAGAAGCCATCGAAGCCTTAAAGCGCCTGAACGCTTGGTAGCGCAGCCTTTATAATTTCTTTTTTTCCCCTACCTGAATGTAGCACATTTTCCTGTAAAGTGTCGCACGGGTTTCGGGAAAAGGTTGTATCTTTGCGAGAACAAAAACCAGATAAAATAACCTTCCAATATGGAATACGACGTTTTTATTAGTTACTCGAGAAAAGATACTGCAATCGTTGATCAATTCGTGAATCGGCTCACAGAAGCCGGCTATCGTGTGTGGATCGACCGCGAAGGCATCTACAGCGGCGACCAGTTCAAGGCAAAAATCGTCAGGGCCATTAAGGATTCAGCCATCGTGCTCTATTTCTCCTCGGTCAATTCCAACGCATCCGAATGGACCGTCAAAGAAATCAGCTACTCCCTGAAAAAAGGCAAGACCATCATCCCAATCAAGCTCGATGACACGGAATATGAAGACAGCATCGACTTTGACCTTGTGAACGTTGATTTCATCCAATATGCACCCACTCGCCCAGCATCAACTATTGAACGACTGTATATATCATTGTCAGCACACGGCTGTGAGCGCAAAACATTTGCAAAAAATAAGAACGAACAACGACAAGCTGAAGACTCGCCTGAAAAGTTGTACTCAATTGGTAAAGCCCATTACGACAATAAGGAATTTGAGCAAGCCGTCAATTATTTTAGATTAGCGGCGGAACAAGGCTATGCCCCTGCACAAAATGGATTAGGCGATTGTTATTCAAGTGGCCTTGGGGTTGATCAAGATGACGCTGAAACATTCAAGTGGTACAGAAAGGCTGCTGAACAAGGAGACCCAGCAGGACAAGGCAACTTAGGTTTCTGCTATGAAGCCGGCTTGGGTGTTGACGAAGATTACAACAAAGCATTCGAGTGGTACAAGAAAGCCGCCAATCAAGGAAACAGCAGTGCTCAATTTACTTTGGGATATGCTTATGAGAATGGCATCCTGGGACTCGAACAGAATCCACATCAAGCTTTCAAATGGTATCTGAAAGCAGCAGAACAAGGAGATAAAGGGTCTCAATATAAACTGGGTCTTTTCTATAAAACAGGAAATGGAGTTTTACAAGAATTTGACGAAGCCGTCATGTGGTTCAAGAGAGCAGCGGAACAAGGGCATACAGAAGCACAATGCGCTTTAGGAGTGTGTTACGAAAACGGCCAAGGGGTTAAGCAAGACACTCATGAAGCTGTCAAGTGGTACAGGAGAGCCGCTGAGCTAGAGTCCGCTATAGGACAGTATAATTTAGGTTATTGTTATGAGAATGGCATTGGAGTTCAACAAGATTATTCTGAGGCTTTTGATTGGTACCAGTTAGCTGCAGAACAAGAAGATGAAGACGCTCAGTACAAGGTAGGGCTTTGTTACAAAATGGGCATCGGCATCCAACAAGACTATCACAAGGCGGTCAAGTGGTTAAGGAAAGCAGCAGAACAAGGACACGCAAAAGCACAATGCGCTTTAGGAGTATGTTACGAAGACGGCGAAGGGGTTACAAAAAACGCAAGCACAGCCGTTGAATGGTATAGTAAAGCTGCGGAACAGGGATATGCAGTAGGGCAAGTCAACTTAGGATTATGTTTTGAATATGGAGATGGCGTTGAAAAGAATCTCTCAGAAGCCTTTCATTGGTATAAATTAGCAGCAGAACAAGATCATGACGGAGGACAATTCCATTTAGGCTTATGCTATTATCACGGCATAGGGACTTGGGAAAATGACGAAGAAGCAGCTAAACTGTTCAGGAAAGCAGCAGAACAGGATAATGCATCCGCACAATTCATGTTAGGTTTATGCTATGAGAATGGCCATGGAGTTCCACGCATCTATATGGAGGCTGTCAAGTGGTATAAAAAAGCCGCCGAACAGGGTAATGAAAATGCCATTAAGGCGTTAAAACGCTTGGGTGAGAAGTAGCACAGGCCTTTGTAATTATTGTATTTATTGTTTTCATTTTATATTTACCGATAGTCGTGTGGCACATTTTCATGTAAGTGTCGCACGGGTTTCGGGAAAACGTTGTACCTTTGTGGCATTGAATCAAATCACATTTTATTGTTTTAACTGAATAAGAGAAAAATGAGAAAGAACATTGTTGCGGGCAACTGGAAGATGAATACCACCGTGCCCGAGGGCGTACAGCTCGCCAAGGACGTGTGTGCCGCTGTTGCTGCAGAGGCTAACCTGAAGTGCGACGTCATCATGGGCGTTCCCTTTACCCACCTGATG
>JBGUJU010000226.1:0-15080 GCA_045114065.1 Sodaliphilus sp. | reverse complement strand
AGTTTTCATTGTGGGCAGTGAGGGATTCGAACCCCCGACCCTCTGCTTGTAAGGCAGATGCTCTGAACCAACTGCGCTAACTGCCCGATAATTGGGCCTCTCTCACGAAAAGCACTGCAAAATTACTCCAAACTTTCCGATTGCCAAAAAAAATGAGCTAGTTTTTTAGCGATTGAGTTGCAATACTATATGTGTTTGTAGTTGTTAACGTTTTGCCGTCAACTTAAATCGGTCGGTGTATTTCAACAGTCGATGATGAATCCAACTGCACGTTAATACTACAATTATGTAGATGATTGTCAGTATCAAGACTTGTTTTGGCTCGAAATAGATACTATAGAATAGCATCCTTATCAATGGGTGAAGTGCGAATATGCTGGGCGAGATGATACCGATAAAACAGATCCACTGTGGCGTTATCATCCTTGACAGCGTAACTATAAATACAATCATGCAGACCTCAGAGAATGGTGCGAGCCATTTAATAACCATGCATGCGCATAGGGCAAAGAAAGACGCAACACAGAGGAGTAGATTCGTGCTTGAGGAAAGCTTGATCTCGTTTCTCGCCGCAATGATTCCCAACAGAAATGGTACCCCCCAGCCTAAGCAATTGAGTCGTATCCACTTTGAAATCTCGTTGCTGGCACCGTAGAAAGCATAATAGTGGATAGCTATAAAAACGACACATAAAACCCAAAGCCAGCGGGAATCCAGTTTCCTCAGGAAGATAAATAAGATGTAGAACTGAAGTATTGCACCGAAGAACCAATATGCACCAGGATCAATGACAAACCCCTTGATAAGGCTACTGAAGAAGTTGATGGTAAATGTGACTTGGGCAATTGCCGACTGGATATTCGTTGTATAGATACAGTAGTAGAACAGATATATCGGTACGAGGAGTATCCAGAGCTTGATAAGGTGGTTGAGGATATATGAACGTGTGTTTATGGGCTTGTCGTTATACTTTTTTGTCAGTCCATATCCACTAGTGAAGAAAAAGAGCGGAACACCAATCCATCCTACAAAAGAAAAGATATACCATATCGAATCGGCTGTAAAGACATGGGATAGGAAAGCATCGGTAAAATCTTGGGAGTAGATCATCTCATTGCTATTGATATCCAACAGGATGTCCACATAGTTGTGGATCATAATCAGTAGGATACCTATTCCCTTGATGAAATTGGTTTGTTCCTTGCTCATTCTCGCCTAAAAAAAATAGGGCAAGATTGTTGGACTCTTGCCCTATAAATTATACATGTTCTGTTTTCAGAATTTACAGGTTGGGGTTGATCTTGTTCCACTCGCTGATGGGAGGAACGATGCCCAGGTCAACCAGCTCGTCGCGCATCTTGCACAGGTGCTTGTAGCTGGCGTCGAGGCGCTCGTTCTCGCTGGGCAGACCCTGCGGCACCTTGTAAGTAGCGCCGTTCTCGTCGAGGGTCGTGTCCATTGCCATCATGATGTGGTTGTACTTGTCGTTGTTCACGTAGGTACCCACGGGGAAGCGGAACTTCTCGCCACCCATGGCAGCACGGATCATCTCTACCGACAGGTAAGCGGGGCTCTGGAACGAGCTGCGGCCGCGCAGCTTGATAATCTGGGCGCCACCCTTGGTGACGTCAACCTTCATCTGCTCCCACTCTTCGGCGGGGAACTCGTCGGTACCGATGATGTCGGTCAGCTTGCGACCGGCAATCTCGACATGGCTGCCGAACACTGCCATCTGCTCACCGTGGCCACCGTAGGTAGCGCAACCGGTGATTTCGCTCTGCATCACGTTGAACTTCTTGGCCAGCGCGCTCTGCAGACGGGTGGTGTCGAGGGCTGCCAAGGTGGTTACCTGGCAGGGCTTCAAGCCACTGTACAGCAGGGTTACCAGACCCGTCAAGTCGGCTGGGTTGAAGATGATGACGACGTGCTTCACGTCGGGGCAGTAGGTCTTAATGTCCTTGCCGAGGCCCTCAGCGATCTCGCAGTTGCCCTTGAGCAGATCCTCACGGGTCATACCGTCCTTGCGGGGAGCACCACCGCTAGAGATGATATACTTGGCGTTGTTGAAAGCCTCCTTAGCGTCGGTGGTGGCGGTGATCTTCACGTCGCCGAAACCGCTCTGGCGCATTTCCTCGGCCACGCCCTCGGGCGAGAATACGTCATAGAGGCAGATGTCAGTTGTCAAGCCCATCATGAGGGCGGTTTGTACCATGTTTGAGCCGATCATGCCGGCAGCGCCGACGATGACCAATTTGTCGTTTGTTAATGCCATGATTTTATTTCTTTTAAATGTTGGTGCAAATTGTGACTTTGAAATTTTACCACTGCAAAGGTAGTCATTTCTACAGAATGTTGCAAGCAATTTGTAAGTTTGTAAAGATTAAATATTGTGAAATAGGTATATTTGTCTTGCAATTTGCACATTTCGGGGATAGACCTTACCTTTGCACCACGCTTCTAGAAACTGAACATTATGATTGAGTCGATAACGCAATATTTCAGCGAGTTTACATGGGTCCAGGCCATTGATTTGGCTGGCCTGGTATTGGGGCTTGTTTACCTGTGGCTTGAGTTCAAGGCGAGCATCTGGCTGTGGCTCGTGAGTGTCATCATGCCCATCGTCCATGGTTACCTATACTTGGCCCGGGGCCTGTACGCCGACTTCGGTATGGAGGTCTATTATGTCCTCGCCGCCATCTACGGCTACGCCATGTGGCGCTGGTCCAGGTCACGCACTGCAGCGACTCAAAATCATGCGTCTCCCGAGCAGGAGCGCCCCATTACTCGTTTCCCTTTGAGTCGCGTACTGCCCGTCGCCATCGTCGGCCTGGTGTTGTGGGCTGTGATTTATTGGATATTGATCACGTGGACCGACAGCAGTGTCCCCTTGTGTGACAGCTTCACTACCGCCCTGAGTATGGTAGCCCTGTGGGCGCTCGCTCAGAAGTATGCCGAGCAGTGGCTCCTGTGGCTCGTCGTCGATGCCGTCTGCACCGTCCTCTACATCTACAAGCAGATTCCCTTCACCGCCTGCCTCTACGCCTTCTACACCATCATGGCTGTCCTCGGCTACCGCCAGTGGCTCAAGAAAATCCCCACATAGGCCACGCTCCTCACGCTAAACATTTACTGATTGCTCGCAATGGCTCGCAAGAAATCAAAAAAAAATGACTAGCAATATAATAAACCTTAGTGATTTAGCGTGGGGTTTTCTGTCAAATGACGGGCGGCCACGCCAAGGCGAGGCCCTACAATGCGGATGCATCTCTAAACATTAAACTTAGCGGCTTTGCGTCTTAGTGTGGGGCTCGTATCTGTATTTAAGTTCTTTTTTAACCGATATCAGTAGAAATCAGGCGGATTTTTACTAACTTTGTCGCGACTATTAACTATAAACCACTTAAAACACTACTAAATGAGATTACTTCTAGCACTTGCCGCCATCTTGTTGACGGCAACACAGACGTGGGCTGCCAACGTTGATGAGGCGACAGCCCGTGCCCAGGCACATCGTTTCTTGAACACCTTGTCCGCTCAAGGCAGAATGACTGCTCCCGCCCAGGGGGACCTCAAGATTGCTCATATCGAGAGAAACACGGTAAATCCCGCTGTCCCTGTCTATTACATCTTGAACGCCAAGCAGGGATTCGTCATCGTGTCAGGCGAAGACCGCGCACAGGCGATTCTGGCCCATGGTGACCGTCCTCTTGACGTAGCCCGCATGCCCGAGAATATGAAGTACTGGTTGAGTACGTACAAGCGACAACTCGAATTCCTCCAGGCCCATCCCGGAATAGTCGTTGAGAAGCCGAAATCCATCAGGAATACCAAGTTGGCACCCTCGGTGGCTCCGTTGCTCACAGCCGAATGGGACCAGGATGAGCCCTATTTCAACCACTGTCCCGTCTATGAGGGAACACACTGCCTGACGGGATGCCCCGCCACGTCGTTGTCGATGGTGTTCTACTACTGGAAGTATCCCAAGGATCCCACGCCCGAGGTTCCCGCCTATATTTCACCGAGCATCAACACCCAGGTGCCGGCATTACCGTCCATCACGTTTGATTGGGACAACATGCTGGACAAGTACACGACTTACAGCACGGCTCAGGCCGAAGCCGTCGCATGGCTCATGCGCTATGTCGGTCAGGTGGAACAAATGGACTACAACGTCAGTATCAGTGGTGCCCAGGCCCAAGACATCCTGCGCGCCGTGAAATTCTTCGGCTATGACCATGATGCCGAGGTAGTATATAAGGCGATAGCCGACAACTATGGCAACGAGACACCGAACTATAGCGACGAGGAGTGGGCCGAGTTGCTCCAGACTGAATTGAGCGAGGGCCGTCCGTTGGTCTATTGTGCCTATGATTACGATAGCTGGACCGGCTGGTCGGGACATGCCTTCAACGTGGATGGCTATAATACCGCCGACAACACTTATCATGTGAACTGGGGATGGAGTGGCAACGGCAACGGAGACTTTGCACTCAATGCCTTCTACTATGGTAACTATTCATTCAATGTCGAGCAAGCCTTCATCAAAGGTCTGCAGCCCCCCATCACCTCTCCCACAATCAGGGTGAATAATGCTCAACTGGACATGTCGGCCTATGCCGACCAGACAGCGACCGCTTCCTTTACCGTCAAGGGCAAAGCGCTCACGGGTAATGTGTCGCTGGTGCTCAATGACGAGAACGGTGTTTTCTCGTTGGATGCCACAAACTTCACTCCCGAAGAGATTAAGGAGGCACACGAGGTTATCGTGACCTATTCTCCCCAGTCCAGCGGCAACCATGAGGCAACTGTGACCCTGAGCAGCCCTGGCGCCGAGGATGTCGTCATCACCCTGCATGGCGTCTCTACGCTGGAGACCTATGCCCCGGTGATGCAGCCGGCTGACAGTGCTTATATCAACCTGACCTCATTCCGTGCCGATTGGGCCGACTTGACCGCAGCCAAGTATGTGGACAGCTACACGCTCGAGATCAACACCAGGCCGGGTACCACCCTGATCGACGTGGCAGACTGGACCGATATCGTCGAGAACACGACTAACTATGCCAACGATCCCGATTTCCTCATGCCCGAGGGGTGGACGTTCAGCGGTTCGGCCATCTGGTGCGAGAATGCAAGCATCTCGATCAATAACCGCAGCTCGTTAATCACGCCGGTCTATGATCTGACAGATTATAATAAGGTGACCGTGGTGATTACTGCCAAGTCGATTCCCAAGACCGGAAGTTCACGATTCACTGTTTCGACAGGCATTGCCAGCCGCGAGATCACCTGTCCTGGCGGAACAGAATTCAAGACCTATGTTGTCGTACTCAATTGCGAGGAAATGGACCAGCTCACCTTTGCCGGCACGAGCAATTATCCCCAATTCCAGAAAATCTTGATCTATGCAGGAGTACTTGATGAGAATAGTTTGCGCGCTGTTGCCGAGCAAGGAGATGCCAACAGCCGTGTCGTCACAGGAATCACCAGCAAGAACTACACCGTCGCCGATCTTACACCGGGCGGCACGTTCTACTACAGGGTCAAGGCCCACTATGTTGACGGCACGTCCAGCGACTGGAGCAAAAGCGAGAAGGTGACCCTGTTTGAGAACAGCCATGACTTTGATTTGGGTGATGTGAACCATGACGGTGCATTAACCATCGGCGACGTCACCGAACTGATCAATCGTCTGCTCTCAGGCGCAGGGGGCTGTGACATCTGCTGCGATGTGAATGGCAACGAGCGCATTGACATCGGCGATGTCACCGCACTGGTCAGCATTCTGCTCCAAGGCCATTGATCGATAGCGATAAGCGAAACAATTAAATAATAAGTAGAAAACAAGAAATACAACAAATACAATTTGTTGTCAATCAGCATTTTGTATTTCGTGTATTTCTTGTTTTTATATATGTGTGCGGATGCCAAAGAATCCCTTCGCGCCTTAGCGTGAGGTCTGGCGTATGTGGAAGCCCAGAATATTCAGCCTTTTCAGTTGTTGTCTTAAAAGTTGTGTTAGTGGCCGCGGACTCGCTGGATGTAGTCGTAGAGGCGCTTGTAGAAGGGGTGGCGCGTTAGGGTGGGGGCGTCGCCCAGGATGAAGAGCTTCATGCGGGCGCGGGTGATGGCGACGTTCATGCGGCGCAGGTCGCGCAGGAAGCCGATCTGGCCCTTGTCGTTGGCGCGCACCAGCGAGATGAGGATGACGTCGCGCTCCTGACCCTGGAAACCGTCAACGGTATTGATTGAAATCAGGTGGCGGTAGGGCTTGAAGAAGGGGCGCTTCTTGATCAGGCGCTTGAGGTATTGCACTTGGGCGCGGTAGGGCGATATGATGCCCACGTCGATGCGGTCGTCCAGGATGCGTTGCTTGCCGATGCGCTGGAAATAGATCTGCAACAGGCTGATGGTCAAGTTGGCCTCGCCCTTGTTGACGCGGCCGAAGGTCTCGCCGATGAACTGTTCCTTGAAGGTGTCTTGCTCGTCCTCGCCCAGATTGATGTCCGAGGTGTCGAACCACAGGATGGGTGCGTCACCCTCGTGGATCAGGCGATGTGCCACCTCGGGCGCCGAGCGCATCTGGCCATGGTAGAAATAATCACTGCTGAACTGCATGATCTCGTCGTTCATGCGGTACTGCACCTGCAATAGCGACACGCACTCGGGTTTGTTCTCAACGATACGCTCCATCAATGTCTTGCCCAGACCGCCCTTCAGTGCCTCGAGGCATTTCACGGTGGGCGGCAGCTGGCAGTGGTCACCTGCGAAGATGACACGGCTGGCACGACGGATGGGAATCCAGCAGGCTGCCTCGAGCGCCTGGGCTGCCTCGTCGATAAAGAGGGTGCTGAACTTCTTGCCGTCCAACAACTTGTTTCCTGCTCCCACGAGGGTCGAGGCAATGACGCGTGCTTGCCCGAAGATGTCGTTGTTGATGCGTACCTCGAGTTCGATGGCCACTTCCTTGAGGCGTTCCATCTTCTGGTGAAAATGTTCAACCTTCTCGCGTCGCCTGCGACGCATCTCACGCATCGTGCGTCTGATCTGCCACAGTTTGGGGTAATCGGGATGGTCGGCAAAGCGGTGCTCGTAGGTGAAACTCAGCATCTTGTCGTTGACTCGCGAGGGGTTGCCAAGCCTCAGGACGGGAATGCCGCAGTCCACCAGTTTCTCGCTGATCCAATCAACGGCGGTATTACTCTGGGCACACACGAGCACCTGCGTCTCACGCATCAGCGTCTCGTTGATGGCTTCGACCAATGTCGTCGTCTTGCCGGTGCCGGGAGGCCCGTGCAGCACGCGCACATCCTTGGCGCGCAACACGTCGTTGACTGCACGTTCCTGGCTGGTGTTGAGCCACGGGAAACGCATTGCCTCAAAGGAGAACGTCTGTGCCGTCTGATGGCTGTAGAACAGATCGCGCAGGTAGGCGAGACGGTTGTCCTTGACGCCCATGACACGTTCCAGGGCGTCAAACATCATGCGGTAGCTCGTCTCGTCAAAGAACAGCTGCACGCCCACGAGATGCTGCGCGTTCTGCAGTTCCAGCGCGTGACCCTCGGGGATGGCGGCCACCATGCGGTTGCCGTCAACATACGAAACGCTGCCCGTGAAACCGAAGTAATGGATACCTGTCGCCTGCTTGAGGTCGCCTGCAGGCGCCTCGGCACTAAAGAACACGATAGGCCTGCCATACTCGAAGTTGTGGTCAATCTCCTCGTCACCCTGACGGGTCACCTCGATACAGTACTGGTTGAGGGAGTTATAATAGGTGCGGCCTATTTTGAGCGGAAACCAGGCGTCGCCGCGCGTCACCTTGCGCGCCAGCCCGATGTTCTCGGTCTGCTGGCGATAGGCCTCCTTCTCCTCCTGGTATTCCAGGCGGAGCAGTTCCCGCTGCCTTTGCAGCTGCGCTATGGCCGATGTGTTACTCATTGTGATGATTTTCCCGCCACAAAGGTACAATATATTTTCTCATCTAGAGAAAAGGATTGCTATCGGTTGCAATTTCCTTGTTTTATAAGAGATAAAATCATAAAAATATTGAAAAATTTCTTGTATAAAAGAAATTTTGCTATATTTGCACAAAAATTTCTTTTATACAAGATCATTATGAAGACAATCATTCGCCAAACTTATATTGATAAGATCGAAAAGTACTTGGGCAAGGAAACCATTATCGTCATAGTGGGCCAACGACGAGTGGGCAAAAGTTACATGTTGCGTCAACTGTTGGAACTGAAATCCAAGGATTCGGCAAACAATGTCATCTACATTGATAAAGAAAAAAGACAGTTTGATGCAATCCAAACCTATCAGGACTTGAATGCCTACATCGAAGAGCATATAGACAGAGCAAAGCACAATTATATCCTGATTGATGAGATACAGGATATCAAAGAGTTTGAACGCAGCATTCGCAGTTACCGCACCGAACCTAATATAGATGTTATCATTACAGGTTCCAATGCACGCATGTTGAGTAGCGATTTGAGTACCTTGATCGGTGGTCGCTACAAGGAAATTCGTATCTTGCCATTGAGTTATGAGGAGTTCCTGATGTTTCACACCTTACCCGATAATGATGAGTCGTTGGGTAAGTACATTACATTTGGTGGACTTCCTGGTCTTGTTGTGATGGGTTTGGATGAAGAAATCGCGCGGGATTATCAGATGGGTATTTATAACACGGTGTTGCTCAAAGATGTGGTAATGCGTAACCAGATTCGTAACGTGCCCTTCCTTGAAGACCTTGTGCGGTACTTGGCCGATAATTCAGGCAAATTGATTTCGGCTAACAATATCTCCAAATTCATGAAGTCGCAGGGGCTCACGATAACTCCCACATTAATCATCAATTATCTCTCTTTTTTGAGTGCATCTTATATTATAAGTGAAGTCAAACGGTTTGCAGTTCATGGCAAAAAACTGTTCGAGAGCAATGGCAAGTTCTATTTTGAGGATCATGGCCTGCGCAATGCTATCGCTGGAGGAGAACGTGAGGGAGACATAGAAAAGGTGCTGGAAACAGTGGTCTATCAGCACCTCATTCGCTTGGGATACACGGTACGGGTGGGTCAACTCAAAGCAGGCGAAATTGACTTCGTCTGCAGCAAGAGTGACGGTTCACGGGTATATGTTCAAGTGGCCTATCTAGTAGCCGATGACACCACCTACCAGCGGGAATTTGGCAACCTCAAGGCCATTAGGGATAATTATCCCAAGTATGTGATTTCGATGTCACCGTTGGTCAATCGCAGCGATGATAATGGTATCACACACTTGCACCTGCGTCGCTTTCTCACTCAGGGCTTGCAGTAATTACAGCATAAGATAGAATAACACTATAAAGGGTAGCAGCCCCATCAGGGGCTGTTTTTCTATGATGCTTGCTGGTTGTTGAGAAGCCAGCGCATGAGGTCGAGGCTCATGGCCACGTCTCCCTGGTGGATGTACTTGTCGCGGTCGGCATCGAGTTGATGGAACAGGGCTTCGGCTTTGGGGCGGTCTCCGTCCAGGACCAGTGCCACTGCCATGGCCACGAGTTGCTTGTCGCTCTGGGTGGCTGCATGGCGGGTGATGTGCAGTGCAATATCCTTGCTATAGTGCTGTCGTGCCTCATCAACGCGCCCCGTGGCAATGCAGGTCACGGTCATCATGCACTCCACTTCCAGCTGGTAGAGCTTCATGTAGTTATCCTTGTGACTGAGTGCTTCGGTCAGCGGCTGGTAGGCCTCTTCCCACTGGTGCAGGGCCATCATCCTCGTTGCAGTCATCAGCACGGCACCCACGTGCATGCTGTTTTTCCAGTCGATGGGCTCGGGCAGGATGAACAGGTGCTCGGGCATGTCATTGCAGGGCTCTCCCTCCTGGTTGCGGGCGTTCATCTCGAGGATGTTGCAGAAACATTGTTTGCCGGGAATGTCCTTCTCCAGCTGCAGCAAGTTGAGTCCGTCGTTGGCGACACCCCCCATCTTCAAGGGAATACCGTTCCCCAGTCCGATAAAGAGGCCAAGGATGATCAACATCACCAATAGTTCGTCCAGCCAGTCGGGCAAGTCAAATGCCCACAACAGCAGGGCTGAAATCACTACGATGAGGATATTGGCCAGCACACCGCCGGCATTATACCAGCGCGTGTCAATTTGGTCGATGGGGCGGTCGGGTGGGGCCATCAGGCATTGGCCGCCAGTGCCCGCCAACTCATAGTTGCGCCACTGCAGGCGTCCGTCCCTCCGGATGAGTGTCCAGTTCAGGAATCGAAACGACACGAAGCGGTAGCCCGTCAGCAGTCCAGTCACCAGGTGGCCGCCCTCGTGCAGAACGACGTTGAGGATGAAGGCGATCAAGACTGCAATCAGCATCCAGACGATCTCCAACACGTCTTGCAGGGAAAACTTGGTGAAGATCGTTCTCGCCACCGTCGTAATCGACTCGCCGTCGATAATGGCAATGATGGGGATGATAATAATCAGGCCGAAACAGGCTCCGACGAGCATTCCCCCGATGAGTCTCAATATGGTTTTCATATTTCCAATGATTCTTTATTGTATTACTGCCACAAATATAGAAATAATTCCCGATTTATAGCCCCGCCGAGATAAAGAGAATGCTTTTTTAAGTCATATAATAAACATAAATGTCCGCGAATAGCCATGAAATTATTTAATGGTCATTCGTGAGAATTAAACATGAATGTCCAGAAATGTCCACGAATAGCCATGAATATTCTTTAATGGTCATTCACGGTGTAAGTAAAAAGAAAGTTGTTTTGGTTGTGTAAGTTGTCTTTAACCCTTGTTGCGCCCTGGATAATACCATAGTATTTCTTGTATTTCTTGTTTTCCTTTATTAAAGATGGTGCGGATGCAAAATAAAAATTTGGCGTCTTAGCGCCTTAACGTGGGGGCGGTGTGTCGATGCAAAAAAACTATTGCTTAAATGCTAAATCCTAAAGCCTTTTTTATTACCTTTGCCTATTCAAACCAAATGACCTCTATGAACAAAACCGAGAAACAAATTGCAGCGGCTGCCGGGCGCTTTGCCAAGCGCTGGGCGGGCAAGGGCTACGAGAAGGGCCAGAGTCAGGTCTTCTGGCTGGAGCTGCTGACCGAGGTCTTCGGCATCGAGGAGCCATCGACGATCATCTCCTTTGAGGACCAGGTGCAGCTCGACCACACGTCGTTTATCGACGGCTATATCGACCGCACCCACACCATGATCGAGCAGAAGTCGCTGGGCAAGGACCTGCGAGCGCCCATCAAGCAGAGCGACGGCAAAGAGCTCACGCCCTTCCAGCAGGCCCAGCGCTACAGTGCGGGTTTGCCCTACAGCAAGCGACCCCGCTGGATTGTGACCTGCAACTTCGAGACGTTTCTCGTCTATGACATGGAGCACCCTAAAGGTGAGCCTTTTGAGATACAGCTTGCCGACCTGGGCAAGGAATACTACCGCCTGCGTTTCCTTGTCGAGACCAATGCCGACCACTTGGACCGCGAGATGCAGGTGTCGATGCAGGCCGGTGTTATCGTGGGCAAACTCTATGAAGCCCTGCTCAAGGAATACAAGGACCCCACCAATCCCGAGTCGCTACGGTCGCTTAACGTGCTGTGCGTCAGGCTCGTGTTCTGCCTCTACAGCGAGGACGCGGGCATCTTCGGCAAACACGACATGTTCCATGACTACCTGGCCCGTTATGCCACGATGGACATGCGCAACGCCCTCATTCGACTGTTCCAGATTCTGAACACGCCACTCGACGAGCGAGACCCCTACTTGCAGGACGACCTCGCCGCTTTCCCCTATGCCAGCGGCGGCCTGTTCGAGGGCGACATCGAGATACCGCGCCTCAACGACGAGATACGCGACCTGCTCTTGCGCCACGCTTCGCTCGACTTTGACTGGAGTGAGATTTCGCCCACCATCTTCGGTGCTGTGTTCGAGAGTACCCTCAACCCCGAGACGCGCCGCAGCGGCGGCATGCACTATACCAGCGTCGAGAACATCCACAAGGTCATCGACCCGCTCTTCCTCGGCGACCTCAAGCAGCAACTCAACGATATCCTAGCCGAGCCTGTCATCAAGCAGCGGCAAAAGCGCCTCAGGGAATTTCAAGACTACCTGGCGTCGCTCACCTTTCTAGACCCGGCGTGCGGCAGTGGCAATTTCTTGACCGAGACCTACCTCTCGCTGCGCAAACTCGAGAACCGCGTCATCCGTGCGCTCTATGAGGGGCACTCGATGTTTATCGGTGGCGATGACTTCATCAATCCCGTCAAGGTGAGCATCTACCAGTTCCACGGCATCGAGATCAACGATTTTGCCGTCACCGTGGCAGCCACAGCCCTATGGATCAGTGAGGCACAGATGCTGGCCGAGACCGAGCGCATCGTCTCGCACGACTTCGAGTTCCTGCCTCTCAAGGACTACCCCAACATCGTCGAGGCCAACGCCTTGCGCATCGACTGGCGTAGTCTCTTTAATCAAACAACTGAAGAATCTGAGACTTCTGAAATCCAATTGCCCGACTACATCATGGGCAACCCGCCGTTTATCGGGGCCAGGATGGCTACTGCCGAGCAAAAGCAAGACCTTATCAACGTCTTTGGTGCCAAGTGGAAGAATGTCGGCAACCTTGATTATGTTTGCGGCTGGTATAAGAAAGCTGCTGAGTTGATGCGGGACACCCAAATCAAAGCCGCCCTTGTTTCCACCAACTCCATTTGTCAAGGCGAGCAAGTCGCCAACCTATGGGAACCGCTGATGCGTGACGGCATTATCATCAATTTTGCCCACCGAACTTTCCGCTGGGACAGCGAGGCCGCCATCAAAGCGCATGTGCATTGCATTATCGTCGGCTTCAGTTATGAAGACAAGAAAGACAAAGTTTTGTTTGATAATGGCAACGTTATCCATGTCAATCACATCAATGCTTACTTGATTGACGGGCCCGATGCGTTTGTAGGCAGCCGTAACAGACTGCTATGTGACGTACCCGAAATCGGAATTGGTAACCAGCCGATTGATGGAGGAAATTATCTTTTTGAAAAAGAGGATATGGAAGCCTTCATCAAATTCGAGCCAAAATCAGAGACACATTTCCATCCTTGGTATGGAGCAGTAGAGTTTATCAATCAAAGGCCCCGTTATTGCCTATGGCTGGGAGATTGCACCCCTGCCGAATTGCGCAGTATGCCTCATTGCCTCAAGCGAGTGGAAACTGTTAGGGAAATACGCCTTGCATCAAAGAGAGTTTCTACAAGAAAACTTGCTGATCGCCCCACTCGTTTCCAGGTCGAGAACATGCCCAAGGGCAATTACATTATTGTCCCATCGGTTTCATCAGAGCGAAGGATATATGTCCCAATGGGATTTATGCCACCAACGGTATTTGCTAGCAATCTCGTCTTGATTATTCCCGATGCTACGTTATATCACTTCGGCATGTTGGAGAGCAGCGTACACATGGCATGGATGCGGGTGGTTTGCGGACGACTAAAGAGTGATTACCGGTATAGTAAGGATATTGTTTACAACAATTTCCCGTGGCCAGAGGTGGACGAGCAACAGCGTCAGCGCATTGCTCAAACCGCTCAGGCCATCCTTGACGCGCGTGCCCTGTATCCTGACAGCAGCCTGGCGGACCTGTACGACCCCGTCACCATGCCGCCCGAACTGCTAAAAGCCCACCGCGAAAACGACCGCGCCGTCATGGCCGCCTACGGCTTCGCGCCCAACATGCCCGAGCCCGAAATCGTCGCCCGCCTCTTCACCCTCTACACATCTCTTGTAGAATAGTGTGCTCCCGTTGCATCCAAAATATTATTACCCAATGTGTTATTCCTGTTATTATCAATCGATGTAAACCCTTTGAGGGATTACAATTATTAAAAACCAAAACATTATGTCAAAGCTTAATCCAAATTTCGACATCGATTCAAAGCGCATTGCTTTCGCCTTTAATTATAGTGAGGATAATCCTATTGCTATTAGAGATTTTACTACTTCGCTGAACGGTCTTAATGAATTATACTCTATGGTTTTACGCAGAGAGGTTGCGACAAAAGATGACCGTATATTATTAGATTTGCCTTCACGAATAGACCGAAAAAGCGAACTTCACATTGAACGCATAGAGAAAGGAAGCATAGTCATATCACTAACTGACCCAAATCCCTGGATAGAGGGCATTGAACTTGTTGCTGCTATCATTACTATTATCGATTTCTTAAAGAGATGTTTCACTTCAAACGATCCAAACGATCCAAACGATCCAAACGATCCTAAAAATAAAGAAGAATTAAGAATTCTCGGTCATCCCTACTTCAATAAAACCATCAATAGCTTAAAACGATTCATGGAGATTATCAAAACGCCAGATGAAAAAATCATCATGAAAGATACTACAGGCGAAACCGAGATTGATTATCACCTGAAGGAGGCTATCCTTGACAAGTGCAAGTTGATTAAGAAGATGAACATCAGGAATTGCTAGAAACTATAATAGTGACCGAGCATGAGGTTTTCCTTTGCGTGGCCGGTCACGCAAAGGAAAACCTCTACAATGTGGTTGACATCAGACATTTCAAATTATTCAGCTTGTTTCAGTTGAGTTGTCTTTAACCCCTGTTGCGCCCTGGATAGCATAGTGTTTATTGTATTTCTTGTTTTCCTTTTATTATAAGCGCGGATGCCCTTCGTGTAATTCGTGTAATTCGCCGTCCTAAAAATTGAGTGCGGAAGCCCGTCAACTAGCTTTGTCGAAAGAAAAAATGATGCGGATGTAAAAAAACTAATGCCTAAAGCCTAAAACCTAAAGCCTTTTTATTACCTTTGCAGTTTGAATTGTTGTACTGTTGTAGGGTACAACGCAAACACTTAATTATTAATAACTTAATATGATTAACATCAAGTTTCCTGACGGCAATGTACGCCAATACGAGGATGGAGTAACCCCTCTGGACATTGCCAAGAGCATTAGCGAAGGCTTCGCACGCAACGTGCTGGCCGCATCATTAAACGACGAGGAATGGGATATCTCACGCCCCATTTGTATGGATGGCGATATCAAGTTCTTC
>JBGUJU010000225.1:0-18196 GCA_045114065.1 Sodaliphilus sp. | reverse complement strand
GCCTCCGCTTGGGAAAGTAGAGGCTTTGTTATATGTTTTACAACATGTTACAGCAAGAGGGCGTGCCAGAATTTTGACACACCCTCCTCTTTTGTGCTCAATGAGTCGCCTCCCTGTTGTCCTGTTACGTGGGCGGCGGCATAGCCGCCGTAATGATCAATAGCACTTGATGCGGTACATGAAGCCAAGCTCCACGCGGTTGGTATTGTAGTCCTTGAGGCCGCTGAAGTGATTGAAATCATACTTGTGTCCCAGATAAGCCAGAAAAACGCGGAAATCCAGCTTCTTGGGCATTGGCCAATACTCAATACTGCCCAGATAACCAATGGATTTGCGGTAGTTATGCAGGTCTGATATCTTGGCAATACTCGTTGTCTCATAGGTTCCCTTGAGCATCAGATTCCATTTGGGCGCGAACTGCCAGTTCATCTTGGCGATGAAAGTGTGGCTATGCACCTTGCCCAGGTGGGTGGAGCCCGGGGCAATCATATTCTGAAGGTCGGTCGTGGCATAGTGCAGGCGGTCCACGTCGTCCCACTCGCCGAAGTAGTCAAAATACAATTGGTAATTCAATAGATTCAGTCGCTGGCCCAAGGTGATCATGCGGCTGTATTTGTGCTTGGCTTGGGTCTGGAGACCCCATGCCCATCTGGTTTGCAACTGATTCTGCAAGAAATTGCCGTTCCAGTTGATGATGTAGGTGAACGGGGCGCGGCTGCGGCTTAGCTTCTCCGGCTGCTGCAGGTCGCTGGTGACAATCTGCGGGTCTTCGCCCAGGTCCTCGGTGAATGATCCGTTATAACTGTTGGTGATCTGGACTGCTACTTCCTGGGAGGGGATGGGACGATAGCTCACCATAGCGCCTGCCATGAAGATGTCCATCATGTCGATGAGGTCACTGTAACGGTATATTTCCATGGGGTTCTGGTCATACTCAAATCCACCCCAAATTTGGCACAACTTACCGGCTGCAATATCGACTTTCTCGCTGGGGCGATAACCCACCATCATGATGTCGGTCGCCTTGGCAAAGCGGTCAAGGCCCTTTGCCGTCTGGTTGCTGTTGAAACGGTGGCGGATGCGATAGAACACCTTGGGAGTAATGTCGCCCTTGATGTCAAGTCGCAGGTCGCGGCACACAAATTTTGAGTCCCACTCGCCGTGGTTGGCGTCCTCGGCCACCAGGCTTGATGCAAAATTTATGTGGAAATTAAATGCGTCGGTCTTCTTCTCCAGATTGAAGATGCGTTCGGCGAGTGACTCGGTGTCGTCGTTCTCGTCACCACCCATACGTGTGTTGTTGCCCTGCGCCATGGCGCTCATTCCCAACAGGATAGCACACAAGGCGAGCAGCATAGATTTCTTTGTCATTGCAGTTTTCGTGATATGGTTTCTAAAATTGGCTGCAAAATTACTCCAAAACTATGCCTCCACCAAATAAAAGCCTCTCGTTTTTAGTAATTAGCCTGTTTTTTCAGGGCTTCACATGGGCATAGACGATGCGCTGCCGTTTCCATGTATAGGTGATATGGAGGGTGCCGTCGGTGGGGTCGACGACGACGGCAGGGTAGGAAAACTCGCTGCCGGGCTCATGGTCGAGGGTGACGAGTTTGTTCCAGTAGATGCCGTCCATGCTGGTAGCTACATCTATCGGTGTGCGTGGATCACGGTAGTCCCCCAGGATAGATTCCACGGGATTATAGACCAGAGCGTGGAGGGTGGGGTGGACGGTTACCGCATCGGTGCCCGAGCAGTTGTTGGGGATGTCGGTCAGTTCTACACGGCTCCAGGTCTCTCCTTCGTCGTGGGAATAGGATGTGGCAAGTTTCCCGTTCTGGGTGCGGCACAGCACTTGCAACGTGCCGTCGGCAAGACGGATGATGGAGGGCTGGATGGCGCCGATGGGAGCGATAGTGCCGGGATTTTGCAACGAGGGAGCCGGTGCGGCCTCAATAGCTGGAGTCTTGTGCCATTGGCGGCTAGTAAGGTCGTATATCTCAAAATGAATCTTCCATCCGTCATTCTCGGTGCTGGACGGGCACACAAGGCGGTGCCCGATGAGCTCGGGTTTGTTCTTGATGGGACCAAGGAAGCCATCTGGTAACGGTTCGCGGGGACTCCATGTCGCGCCATTATCATGCGAACGGGTCAGCCATCCGCTCCAGTCGGCCACACAGGAGCCGATTTTGAAGAAAAGCCATAGCTCGCCGTCTGGCATTTGGTACAGCACGGGATTGTAGCAGGCTTTGCGCAGGGTGTCGTTGATGACGCCGTCGGCAGCCATCGTTGGCTCGGTCCAGTGGTCACTTCCTGCTGTCTTGCGGCAGACCCAGATGCAAACGTCGGGGCTGCCCTCGTAGGAACCGCCGAAGAATGCCGTCACTAGGTCGCCATTTTGCAGGCATGCGATAGTAGAGGCATGACATGAAGGGAACGCTTTAGGCTCATAGATGAATTCCTTGCACAGGATTTGCGCCTTGAGGCTTCCGCTCATGGCCAGTGCCAAACACAATAGTAGCAGTTTGATTTTACTCATGCAGCAAAATTACTACATTTCTCAAAAAAAATGACTACTTTTGTGGCTCAAAAACTACTGTCGTTATCTGTAGTACAGATATTGTAGGGTTTTAAAAAGACTGTATTTTGGACTGTTTTTACTGTTCAGGAATTACGAAATACATTTAGTGATATCATTATAAAATATGCTTTCAAAAGCTTCATTTTACAATTTTGTGACAAAGATATGGGGAAATAGGACGTTTCTGATTCTCCTCTTATTCAATATCTTAACAAACGCTGTTGCGATAACAGTGTACAATGATGTATGGTCGGTATTAACAATAATATGTATCTCGGTATTTTTTGCAACTGTTGAATCTTGTTTCTGCCGTCTTTTTCGCAGTTCCAAGGTTAGAAACATCTTGATGTGGGTTCTTGTGGCCTTCCATGTGTTGTTCGCTATTGTTGACGTGTTTCTTGCTGTGAACTTTCGTCAAATTTTCACGATAGATTCTATCGGCATTATAGCAGAGACGACACCTAAAGAAATAGACTCATTCTTTACCACTTATCTTTCGGTTGAGAACTTGATTCTTTTTATCGTTGGAGCCATTTCTATTATTTGGTTTGTTGTAAGGTTGGCCCGCAAGCTGATCGGTAATAGGGTGATTGCGTTGGCTTCAATGGTTCTATCACTAATAGGTCTATTGCTTTATGGGCAGATGGCTTGCAGTCATGTGATTAAAGGTGAAGGTGGTATGTCTTTGTCTCAATTACACTCGTTCACTAGAATGGGGTACTCGCTAGTTAGTTTTAATAAATCAATTCAATTTATTGAGCATTTGCGACTCGTTAATCAAGAGATTACTGCAGCCAAGAAGTCGGACTGTGTGCCTGTGGTCGTTGTAATTATTGGTGAGAGTTTTAGTCGATACCATTCTTCTTTGTATGGTTATTCCAAGCAGACAAATCCACGTTTATCGGAGTGGGTGAAGGAAGGCTCATTGTTGCTGTATGATGATGTCGTTTCACCTCATGACCATACAGGAAATGTGGTGACAGCGGTGTTAACGGTAAATGGCTCTGATGAGCCTTATTGCAATGAGGTCTTGTTCCCGACGTTATTTAGAAAAGCAGGGTTTAAAACAGTGTTGGTTGATAATCAGTACTTTGCTGGAAAAGCTGTCTCAAGGTTAACGGACAAAAAGTTATCCGATATAATGTTTGATTACCGCAATACTGATGAAGTGGGTTTCGATGAGAACCTGATCACTGAAATACCAGACCTTGCTGAACCACAGTTGATACTGATTCATTTATTTGGTCAACATTACATTTATGCTAATCGTTATCCTTCAGACTTTAAGCGTTTTTCTGAAGCGGATTATAGCAAGAATTTGTCTCAAAGTGAGCGGGAAGAAATCGCCCATTATGATAATGCGACACTTTACAATGATTACGTTGTGGATAAAGTGATTAGAAAGTATCAAGACAAGAACTGTATCGTTGTTTATTTCTCGGATCATGGTGAGGAATTATTTGAGATAGATGACTTTATGGGTCACGGCAATGCGATTTCAAGGCCTACTCTCAAATATCAGATAAGGGTACCAATGATGATATGGACATCAAAGGCATTTCAATCTCAGTATCCCGATATCGTCAGTAGACTCGCTGAATCAAGACAGAAGCCAATCACTACAGCATTTATGTCTCATTTCTTACTTGAGGTTGCAGGTGTCGAAACCAAGTATTATTGCCCGGAAAGGAGTTTTATCAATGATAAATATGATGTGTCCAATTCAAGATATATACTTGGTGGCTTGACTGGTGCTCCGATTGATTTTGACACGATTAGAGAGAATGTGACATTTAAACCCAGATACTGATAACTTGTCGCGTAATTACCATATTTAGTTTTTATTTATAGAAATATGCCTAACAATAGCAGAGAGAAGAAACTGGAGGCCTTCGGGCGATTGCTTGACATCCTGGACGAGCTGCGCGTGAAGTGTCCGTGGGACCGCAAGCAGACTAATGAGAGCTTGCGTCCCAACACCATCGAGGAGACTATGGAACTAGCCGACGCCATCATGGGCGAGGACGACGATAAGATTCGTAAAGAGCTGGGCGACGTATTGTTGCACATCGTCTTCTACGCCAAGATTGGTGACGAGAAAGGCAAATTTGACATCGCCGACGTGTGCGATGCTTTGTGTGATAAGTTGGTTTACCGTCATCCGCACGTCTTTGGTGAGGAAAAGGCCGATACTGCCGCTCAGGTGCTCAAGAATTGGGAACTGATCAAGATGAGCGAGAAGGACGGTAACAAGATGGTACTCAGTGGTGTACCTCGCAGTCTGCCATCGCTCATCAAGGCCGAGCGTGTACAGGAAAAGGCTGCCAACGTGGGCTTTGACTGGCAACAGCGTGAAGATGTCTGGGACAAGGTGCGTGAGGAATTCAATGAAGTTGAAGCTGAGCTGAAGGGCAATAGCGACGTGGACCGCGAGAAGGAATTCGGAGACCTGTTCTTCTCGTTGATCAATGCGGCGCGTCTTTATGGCGTGCGTCCCGACAATGCCCTTGAACGCACTAATCGCAAGTTCATCGCTCGTTTTAACTATATTGAGCAGAAAGCCAACGAACAGGGGCGCCATGTCAACGAGTTGACCCTAGCCGAAATGGATGAGCTCTGGAACGAAGCCAAAGCCCAAGGATTAGGTGAGTAGTTATATGAACTATCACTTTAATTATAGATAAATAAAATACTAATAATTAGATACTAAAAACTGAATTAATCAATGAAGGTTTGTGTTACTGAGAAACCCAGTGTGGCGCGTGACATTGCCCGATTGCTTGGTGCCAATGAAAGGCACGATGGCTACTTCGAGGGTAATGGCTATCAGGTGACATGGACCTTCGGGCACCTATGTGAGCTAAAGGAGCCTAACGACTACACAGACCAGTGGAAGTGGTGGAGCCTGGGCCAGCTGCCCATGATCCCTCCTCGATTCGGAATTAAACTCAAGGACGACGAGGGTATCAAGAAGCAGTTCAATGTGATTAAGACATTGATTGACAGCGCCGAGGAAGTGATCAACTGTGGTGATGCCGGTCAGGAGGGTGAGCTCATCCAGCGTTGGGTTTATCAGAAGGCAGGCTGTGACAAGCCCGTCAAGCGACTGTGGATTTCATCGTTGACCGACGAGAGTATCCGCAAGGGTTTTGAGCAACTGAAGGATGCAAAAGACTTTGATAATCTGTACTTTGCGGGGCTTTCTCGCGCTATCGGTGACTGGGTGCTTGGCATGAATGCTACGCGCCTCTATACATTGAAGTATTCGCGTTCGCGTGATGTGCTTTCAGTTGGCAGGGTACAGACTCCTACGCTCGCCATGATTGTCGCCCGTTATCGTGAAATCGAGAATTTTGTCCCCGAGGATTACTGGGAACTCAAGACCAAGTACCGTGGCGTGACCTTCAACAGCACCCGAGGGCGCTTCAAGACCGAAGGCGAAGCTAGTGCTATTGTTGAGAATATCAAGCAGTTGCCACTTGAGTTGACCTCGGTTGAGACAAAAAAGGGCAAGGAGGCGCCTCCACGCCTGTTTGACTTGACCAGTCTGCAGGTGGAGTGCAACAAGAAGTTCGGCATGTCGGCCGATGAGGCGCTCAAAACGATCCAGTCCTTGTATGAGAAAAAGGCGACCACCTATCCTCGTGTGGATACGACCTACTTGAGCGATGACATCTATCCTCAGATTCCAGGCATCTTGCAGGCGATGGTGCCCTATGCCAACCTGACGGCACCGTTGCTCGCACTCAATAAGCTGTCAAAGACAAAGAAGGTATTTGATAACAGCAAGGTTACTGACCACCACGCTATTATACCCACTAATGTCAATCCTGCAACCGTGGCGATGACGCCCGATGAGAAACGTGTCTATCATCTCATTGCTTTGCGTTTTATCGCGGCATTTTACCCTGATTGTGAGTTCAATACGACAACCGTGATGGCTCAGGTGGGGGAGTATGGCTTCAAGGCTACAGGCAAGGAAATTCTCAAACCCGGCTGGCGTGAACTGTTCAACAAACCAGGTGACAAGAATACTGACGAGGACACCAAAGAAAAGGCTGATGATGAGGACAATGGTGTGATGCCGCACTTCGAAAAAGGGGAGAGCGGACCACACGAGCCGTCTGTACTAAAGCGTACTACACAGCCGCCTAAGCCCTTTACCGAGGGCACTCTGCTGCGGGCGATGGAAACGGCGGGCAAGACCGTTGACGACGAGGAATTGCGAGACGCCATAAAGGAAAATGGTATCGGTCGGCCCTCAACACGTGCAGCCATCATCGAGACGCTGTTCAAGCGGCGTTACATCCGCAAGGAACGCAAGAGCATTTCACCCACGCTGGCTGGTATCCAACTGATAGATACCATACATGAACCATTACTTAAAAGTGCATCACTTACAGGTTTGTGGGAGAAAAAGTTACGCGAAATAGAGAGAGGTGAGTACCAAGCGGCTCAATTCATTGATGAACTCAAGAAAATGATCGGCGAGATTGTCCTGAACGTCCTGCGCGACAACAATAGTGGCTGCATCGCTGTGGAGCAGGGCAAGCCCACTAAGCCAAAGTCTCCGTCAGGCGGAAAAGACAAACCCAAGAAAACCAGGGCACCCCGTCTGAAGAGTATTGAGGAGATTCCGTGCCCTGTCTGTGGTAAAGGCCATCTTATCAAGGGTAAGAATGCCTTTGGTTGTAGCGAATATAATAATGGTTGCCACACTGTTTTGCCTTTTGCCGACTATCCTGCCGACTCAACTCCTGCCCAGCTGAACAAACTGGTGAAAAAGAATTTCAAGGCCAAATAATCATTATATAATATGAGCAATGTGGTCCAATATCTACTTGCCGGCCTGATCGTGGCCGCTGCAGTGTTTGTGACGATCCGTTCGATCGTGCGTGCCGTTAAGGGTCGCAAGACCGCCTTAACTGCCTGTGCTGCATGCAAATTAAAGGACATTTGCCAGAAACCAGAGAAAAATTCTGTGAAAAAATGTGCCGATAAAGTTGCACAGGTCAAAAATCCGCAGTAATTTTGCACCGCTAAACACGAAGGGTCGCTTGGATGAGTGGTTTAGTCACCGGTCTGCAAAACCGGGCACAGCGGTTCGAGTCCGCTAGCGACCTCACGAAGAATCACCGACTGGAAGTTCCGGCCGGTGATTCTTTGTTTGTACCCGATACTGTTGATTGATGTTTCGGATTCTTATTGATAATATACTTATTAACCGCTAATAAACAATTGATTAATTAATTGATTATAAAGTAATACTTTATATTTTTGTTCTTAGTTGGTTTGCCATGTATCAGGAATGTGATGGATGATTGATGTTAAATTTCTATAAAATCCTATGATGAACGTGAAATAATTGTCGCTTTTCTTTGAAAAATCTCCTTTTTGCAGTAATTTTGTGGCACTAAAATAGTGGGGTAGAGACCGCTGGTGGCATCCTGTCGATGGGGCTTTTTGAAAACCGGCGACTCAACAAGCTGATCCCCAATATGATATATACCCCTTTCTCCACGTGCTCGCTGCGACTGCGGTAGTGAGCCCCTGATATTGCATATTAAAAAATAAACATAAATGATAAGTAAATGGAATTACTTACCTCTAACATCCGACGAACGCATTGCCCAGGAGCAGCTGGTGGCCCAGTTCCCCAACTGCCCCGCCATCGCTCGGCTGTTGGTGCTCAGGGGCTTGAAGACCGCGGACGACGTCCACGACTTCCTCTACCCGTCGCTGCAACAGCTGCACGATCCGTTCTTGATGAAGAACATGGACAAGGCTGTGGCAAGGCTCAACCAGGCGTTAGGGGCCAAGGAGAAGATCATGATTTACGGGGACTACGACGTGGATGGTACCACAGCTGTAGCGCTCGTCTATAAGTATCTTCAGAACATTTACTCCAATCTGGTTTACTATATCCCGACGCGTGACGACGACGGATATGGCATTTCCCTGCAGAGCATCGACTATGCAGCATCGATTGGGGTGAAATTGGTTATTGTGCTCGATTGCGGAATCAAGGCAATCGACGAAATCGCGTATGCCAAGGAGAGGGGCATCGAGTTCATCGTCTGTGACCACCATGTGCCGGACGATGTGTTGCCTGATGCTGCGGCAATCCTTAATCCAAAGCTCGTTGACGATGAGTATCCCTACAAGGGCCTGTCGGGCTGTGGGGTAGGCTTCAAGTTCATGCAGGCGTTCTCCAAGAGCAACGGCCTGGGGACGATGTACAATCTCGAGGCCATGCTCGACCTCGTGGCTGTGAGCATCGCCGCCGACATTGTGCCGCTCACGGGCGAGAACAGGGTGATGATGTTCTATGGCCTTCGCCGGTTGAACAACAATCCCAACGTGGGGTTGCGCAGCATTATCCGCACCTGTGGACTGAACCGTCATGACTTGACAATCAACGACATCATCTTCAAGATCGGTCCGCGCATCAACGCATCTGGTCGCATGGAGTCGGGTCAAGAGTCCGTCGAGTTGTTGGTGAGCCGCAATATGCAGAGTGCGATGGAGATTTCCAAGCGCATCGACCAGTATAATAGCAACCGCAAGGAACTGGATAGCCAAGTGACCGTAGAGGCCAATGAGATCATCGATCGTCACGCCCAGGTGCTTGACGGCAAGAAACCCATCGTCATCTACGACCGCAATTGGCACAAGGGTGTCATCGGCATCGTGGCAGCAAGGCTCGCCGAGCTTTACTTCCGCCCGTCGGTTGTGCTTACCTATTATGCCGACGGTATTGCTACGGGCTCGTCACGTTCGGTGCGCGGTTTTGATGTCTATACAGCCATCAAATCGTGCCGCGACCTGCTGGAGACCTTCGGCGGCCATACTAATGCTGTCGGCCTTTCCATTAAGGAAGAGAATATTCCTGAGTTCCGCAGGCGCCTGACCGAGTATGTCGAGAATCACATTGAAGACGAGCAAGTCACTCCGGCAATGGATATTGACTGCGAGATCAAGTTCAGTGACATCAACGGTCCCTTGTTGCGTTACCTGCGTATGCTCAATCCCTATGGACCAGGCAATAGCAAGCCCGTGTTCGTTACCCGCAAGGTCTATGATGCAGGCACGAGCAAGGTGGTAGGCAAGAAGATGGAGCATATCAAGCTTGACCTCAAGGACGAAGAGGGCAACACCGTGAATAATGCCATTGCCTTCGGTCTGGCTCAGTTCAATGACGCGCTCAAGGCCGGCCACCCCATCGACATCTGCTACACGATCGAGGAGACCAGGCATCGCGTGAACACTTCGGTGCAACTTATGGTGAAGGCTATAAAACTGCACGATGATGCTGACTTCATCCAAGCCGATTCTTGACATCCTCAAGAAATACTGGGGCTATGATGCCTTCAGGCCGTTACAGCAGGACATCATTGAATCGGTTCTTGACGGCCGCGACACGCTGGGGCTGATGCCCACCGGCGGCGGCAAGTCCATTACATTTCAGGTACCCACGATGGCCATCGACGGCATGGCCCTCGTTGTCACGCCCATCATCTCGTTGATGAAGGACCAGGTGGACCGCCTGCGTTCACTGAACATCAAGGCTACTTACCTGTATGCCGGACTGACTCGCGCCGAGGTGAACCGTACCTATGAGAAATGCCTCTACGGTAATTGCAAATTCCTGTATATCTCCCCCGAACGCCTGCAGTCGCACTCTTTCCTTGAGCGATTGCGGCAGATGCCTGTCAAACTCATTGTCGTTGACGAGGCGCACTGTATCTCACAGTGGGGTTATGACTTCAGGCCGTCGTTCCTGCGCATTGCCGAGGTACGGAAGCTTTTCCCCGCGGTACCTGTCCTGGCGCTCACTGCTACAGCAACCCCCGTTGTGGTCGAGGACATCCAGCGTTGCCTTAAATTTAAGGCGCCTAACGTCTACTCGATGAGTTTCGCCCGCACCAATTTGTCCTATGTCGTGCGTCCCACCGAAGAAAAAGTGTCCGAGCTGATCCACATCCTGCGCTCTGTGCCTGGCACCGCCATCGTCTATGTGAGGTCCCGCAAGCGCACCAAGCAGATCAGCGATGAACTCAATCGTGCTGGCATACGTGCCGACTATTATCATGCCGGTCTATACGTCGAGGACAAGGAGGACAAGCAGAACAAGTGGACAACCGACGAGTGCCGAGTCATGGTTGCGACCAATGCTTTCGGCATGGGAATTGATAAACCCGATGTGCGCCTCGTTGTTCACGTCGATATTCCTAATTCTCTTGAGGAGTACTATCAAGAGGCGGGTAGGGCAGGCCGTGATGGCAAGCGGTCCTATGCCGTGTTACTGGTCAAACACACCGACCAGCGCACCCTGCGGCGCCACATCACTGAGGCTTTCCCCGACAAGGACTTTATCCGCACCGTTTATGAGCGAGTGGGTGATTTCTTAGGGGTCTGTCTGGGCGAGGGCTTCCAGAAGATGTATGACTTCAACTTCAACCTGTTCTGCCGCACGTTTGACTTACCCGTACTGCCCACTCACAATGCCTTGAAGATTCTCACTCAGGCCGGCTATATCGAGTTTGTCGAGGAGATCGAGACCCAGTCACGCGTGATGATTCTGGCTCGCAAGGAACAACTCTATGACTTGGATACCAGCACGCCAGGTGCCGACCAGGTCCTGCAGGCCATACTACGGCTCTATACGGGCCTCTTTGCCGATTATGTCTTCATCAACGAGGATGTCATTGCTTTTCGCACTGGCCTCAATCAGGAGACCATCTATAATTCCTTGCTGGAGTTGACGCGCATGCACATCCTGCACTATGTGCCCCGCAAGCGAACACCTTATGTTATTTATACGACATCCAGGGAGGAGCCTCAGCACGTATTGATTCCTCGAGCTGTTT
Source organism: Sodaliphilus sp. (assembly GCA_045114065.1). Classification (GTDB taxonomy): domain Bacteria; phylum Bacteroidota; class Bacteroidia; order Bacteroidales; family Muribaculaceae; genus Sodaliphilus. The sequence goes on along the minus strand of JBGUJU010000225.1, from coordinate 6,748 downwards.
ATGAAGAACTGCGCCAGCGCATGAGTGACCGAATCGAAGCAATCATCAACTACGCTTATGGCAACGTAGGTTGCCGTGAGCGTATGTTACTCAGCTACTTCGGTGAGCAGACTGGCGACCAATGTGGCCACTGCGACCTGTGCATCGACCGTCGCAAGCGTGAAGACCATGTTCCAGCAGATGTGCAGCAGGGCATCCTGTATATGGCAGGCTTGCGCCCACGTCGTTTAGAGGAATTCCTGAACACGCTCTCGTTCCCAAAAGACGAAGTCCTGTCCATGCTTTCTTTCCTCGTTGATGAGGGTTTTGTCGAGCATCTTGACGATGACACCTATCGCGTAGTGAAGTGAGTTCTCACAGCAACTTCCCCTTAGACACATCATAAAAAATGGAGACGCTGAATTCAGCGTCTCCATTTTTTTTCAGTTTAAGCTGTCAGCTTTAGCTATCAGCTTAATCAATTTACTTCATCACCTTGATAGCTTTGCTGCTGCCATCGGTGTAGGTCGTTACGATGATGGTGAGACCGTTAGCCTCCTTCATCTCCTGACCCATAATGTTGTAGTAGTGTACACCAGCGACAACCTTGTCGGTATCGTTGATCAGCTCCTCAATGCCACCAACATCGGGACGATCGCCCTTGTACAGCATGTAAACGGCCATGCGACCACCGGGATAGTACTGATAGATGGTCACGTACTCCTTGCCATTGTTGTCAGTGCAAACCTCGGCATTCAGCCAGTCAGCCTGATAGCCATTGGCGTTGGCAGTAGCAACAGCGGGAATCTCTACAATGGGAGCCTCGGCGCCAGCTTCAGCTACAGCGAAGCCATCGAAGTAGTTGGGCAGAGTGGGATATACAAAGAACTCCTTGTTGTCCCAGATGAACGGGAACGTACCGTTGCAAGCACCCTTGCCAGGCAGAGTCAAGGCTTCGGCAACGAAGTTGTCACCATCGGCAGCGAGCTTCTGGAGGGCAGCGTTGCGGGTTACATAGAGCAGAGACTCCTCGCCATCGAGGTCAACGTAATAGTTGATTACAGTCGAAGTGGTCGAAGAAATACCCTCGCAGGTGGCCTCATAGCACTCATCGACGTTCACCTCGCCACCACTGATGGTCAGGACAACCACGCCAGTGTTGAAGGGGTTGGTTTCGGGAGTGGCATTCACGTTACCACCGGTCAGGTAGATAACACCATCCTCCATGAGGTTGCCCTTGGCAAAGCCCAGGAAGTCGCAGCGGCCAAGCAGACCACACTCCTCAGGAACGATGTATTCCTTCATCTCGTTAGTCTCGGGGTTGATCACCTTAATGGTAGCCTCGGTCCAGGGATTGGGGAAGGCAGCGTTGCTGACAACGATGTTGCCGGCCTCATCACGGGTGATACCACAGTTGGCACCGCCTTCAAACTCAGCGTTGGAAAGACCATTCTCGTCAACAATGAGAACCTTCTGGTCGGCCTTGTTGTTGATGTAGAACTTGCCGTCCATACCGAAGCCCTGACGAACATCGGCGGTGGGCAGGAATGACAGGTCGTCGATAACCCACAAGGGCTCAATCTTGTAGTCGTCACCAGGCTCGTCACCAACCTTGGCAGGAACGGTGATCTCCTCGGTAGCGGTCTCGCTGATCTCCTTGCCCTCTTCTTGAGCGGTAGCGGTAACAACAACGGTTACATCCTCCTCGCCGCGCGGGATGATATAAGGATTCTCAACCTCTACGCCGTCAACATAAACGTGAACCTCACCATCACCGGTTACGGTAATGATAACGTTGTCGTCGGTCACCTCGTAGGAGATGACGGGGGTAGCGGTCTTCTCAATCTCAATCACCTTGGTGATTACCAGGGTCTTGGCACTCAGGTTAACGGTTGCCTCATAGGTGCCGGCAGGAATCTTGAAGCTGTTGGTATTGGCAGCCAGCTGCTGCTCGATACCCATCTGATCGTCGCTCATCAGGAAGTTCTCCTCGATAGCACCCAGACGATAGGCCTGGATGGTGCTCCAATCGTCGTTCTCGGCGAGCTTGGTAGTAAATGAGAAGTAGCTGTAGCCGATGCCGTCAGTCTCGTCAATGCTCTCACCCTTGGTGGTGAATGTAGCCTTGAAGATGTTCTGGTCCTCAGTTTCCATCTGGAGACCGATATTGGCACCCCAGGTGTTATCGTTTACTTCACCCAGGATAAACAGGTCGCCCGTGTTGGTGTCGATAGTGCCAACAAGCGAAGCCTGAACACCGCAGAAGGTGGTGGCGGGGTCAAAGGTGAAACGCAGGTTGTAGATACCGCTCTGGTCAAGGGTGATCGTGCGGTTCTCATCGGGCCATGAATAACCCCAATCATGGTTGCCCACAACCTTGAACTCCAGCTCAGAACCGGCGCCCAGAGCGACATTGTACTTGTCGAGCTCGTACATGCCGTCTTCCATCAGGGTCATGTCATTGTCGGTGTTGGTAGCGTCCCACTCGGTGCCAAATACTGATGCGGGAGTACCTGCTACAGTATAGGTGTCGATAACGATGGGCTCTACATAGCCGTCAATTTTGAACTTGTTGCTGAAGGGGTTCAGCGTGATCGTGTACTCGCTACCGCTACCGGTAAACTTGTAAGCACCCTTGTCACCTCCAGCTTTCTGGAACGGGAGCCATTCGCCAGCGGTAATCTCAATGTCAGAGCCTTCAGTCGGGCCAATACGCATAGTGTTGTTAAAGGTTACCCAGTCGCTGCTTGACTCAGCAAGCGCATCGGCAAACACGAACCAGAGTGAACCGTTGACAGTAGCCGTGAAGCTATAGGTGCCATCAGCGTTCAGGGTCATCTCCACTCCGTCTGCAGGATTCCATCCTTTACCGAAGGGTTCTTGACCAACAAGGTAATAGGCTGCCTGTGAAGAGAAGGCAAGCGCTACCACCATCGTCAATAAAGTAAAAATTTTTTTCATAGACGTTAATGTTTTAAAATTAATATATGAAAATAAACTCGCTATCAAAGTAATACACACTTCTGAACGTATAGTCATCCTTGACAACAATACATATCATTCAACTTGCAAAGATAGCAAGTTTATTTTTAATAAAACAGCATTTACGTCAAAAAAATGCCCTTGCTGTTAAAAACTTTGTGAAAGAATCGGTGCAGTTTTCTGCCGATTGATGCATCATGGTGGCAGCGGCATTGATGGGGTAGGAGAGCGTTGCTCACCAAATGTGCAGTTTTATTCATTAAAAGTGTTCTAGTCGGGAAATTAATTGTAATTTTGCAGCGATTTTTATAAGGCTTATCAAAAATAAGAACTGTTACAATTTTTTTCGGTTAACATGGCAGAAAAAACAGAAAAAGCAAAAGTCCAGTTCCGTCAGAGTATCGTCGTGCGCTTTTCGGGCGACAGCGGCGATGGTATGCAGTTGGCTGGCAACATTTTCTCTAATGTGAGTGCAGGACTCGGTGACCGCATCTCTACTTTCCCCGATTATCCCGCCGAGGTGCGCGCTCCCCAGGGTTCGCTGGGTGGTGTTTCCGGTTTCCAGGTTCACATCGGTCACGGTGTACACACGCCGGGTGACGAGTGTGACGTGCTGGTGGCCATGAATCCTGCTGCGCTCAAGATGAACGCTCAGTTCCTGCGTAAGGGTGGTGCCGCTATTGTTGATATCGACACCTTCAACCAGGCTGGTCTTGACAAGGCCCTCTACACCACCGATGACCCCTATGAGGAGTTGAACCTCAAGGCACAGGTAATCGAGGCTCCCATCACCACCATGGTCAAGGAAGCCCTCAAGGACACTGGTATGGACCTGAAGGCACAGTTGAAGTGCCGCAACATGTTTGCCCTGGGCCTCGTTTGCTGGCTCTTCAACCGCCCCATGGAGGCGCCATTGAAGTTCCTGAAGGCTAAATTTGCCGAGAAGCCCGAGATTTATGCCGCCAACGAGCTTGTTATCAAGGGCGGATACAATTACGGTCACAATATTCATGCCACGGTTTCGACCTACCGCATCCAGAGCGACGATGTGCGCCCCGGTACCTACACCGACGTGAGCGGTAACAAGGCTACGGCCTGGGGTCTGATCAAGGCTTCGGAGATGAGTGGACGTCCCTTGTTCCTCGGCTCCTATCCCATTACCCCCGCTACCGACATCCTGCATGAGCTGGCCAAGCGCCGTGACTTGGGCGTGAAGGCTATCCAGATGGAGGATGAGATTGGCGGTATCTGTTCAGCCATCGGTGCAGCCTTTGCTGGCCATCTGGCAGTGACGACCACTTCGGGTCCTGGTCTGGCACTCAAGAGCGAGGCGCTGGGACTGGCTGTGATGGCCGAGTTGCCTCTCGTGCTCGTTGACGTGCAGCGTGGTGGTCCCTCAACGGGTCTTCCCACCAAGACCGAGCAGACCGACCTGCAGCAGGCACTCTATGGCCGTAGCGGTGAGAGCCCCCTCGTGGTGCTGGCTGCTGCATCGCCCACCGACTGCTTCAAGATGGCTTTCCAGGCTGCCCGCCTGGCCATCGAGCACATGACCCCCGTCATTCTGCTCACCGATGCCTTCATTGCCAATGGTTCATCGGCATGGCGCATCCCCGAGGAGGGTGAGTATCCCCCCATCAAGCCTAACTATGTCCCCGAGGCCCTGAAGCCGACGTGGACCCCGTTCATGCGCAATGCCCTGGGCATCCGCTACTGGGCCATCCCCGGCACACCGGGCCTGGAACACGTTGTCGGTGGTCTGGAGAAGGACTACAACCTGGGCGTGCTCAGCAACGACCCCATCAACCATGCCCACATGGTCGAGACGCGTCGCATGAAGATTGCCAATGTGGCCAACGACATCCCCGAGCTCAAGCTCAAGGGCGACAGTGGTGCTGACACCATCATTCTGGGTTGGGGTAGTACCTATGGTCACATCTTGGATGCTGTCAACCGCTTGAATGATGAGGGTATCCGTATCGCGATGACCCACATCCGCTACATCAACCCGTTGCCCAAGAACACCGCCGAGCTGCTGAGCCGCTTCAAGACGGTGATTGTCGCCGAGTTGAACACCGGCCAATTGGCCAACTACCTGCAGAGCAAGATACCTAACCTGAACATCTGCCATATCAATAAGGTACAGGGACAGCCGTTCCTGGTTCAGGAAATCGTTGACGGAGTTAAAAACATCATGATGGAGGAGGAAATCTAATGGAACAGAACAATAATCAACAGCCTATGGCTCACAAGCCCTTGGATTACAAGAATAACCAGCCCGTGCGCTGGTGCCCCGGTTGCGGTGACCATGCCGTGCTCAATGTCTTGCTCAAGGCGATGGCACAACTGAATATCCCGCCCGAGAAGACCGCAGTGATTTCGGGTATCGGTTGCAGCTCGCGCCTGCCTTATTACACCAAGACCTACGCTTTCCACACCATTCACGGCCGTGGTGGCGCAGTGGCAACTGGTTTCAAGACCGCCAACCCCGACATGACTGTCTGGCAGGTATCGGGTGACGGTGACTGCCTCGCCATCGGTGGCAACCACTTCATTCATGAGGTGCGCCGCAACATCGATGTCAACCTGTTGCTGTTGAACAACCGCATCTATGGTCTGACTAAGGGCCAGTTCTCACCCACAAGTGCCCGTGGCTTCAAGTCCAAGTCGTCCCCCTATGGCACGACCGAGGATCCGTTCATCCCCGCTGAGTTGACCTTCGGCGCGCGCGGCACCTTCTTTGCCCGTAGCCTCGATGTGGCGCTCGACATCAGTCAGGAAGTGATGATGGCAGCTGCCCAGCACAAGGGATGTGCCGTTGTCGAGATTCTGCAGAACTGCATGATTTTCAATAACGGTATCCACAACTATATTACCGACCGTGAGCATCGCCCTGACCGCACCATTCACCTCGTCCATGGCGAGAAGATGATTTTCGGTAAAGACATGAATCGTGGTCTCGTGCAGGACGGTTTCGGTCTCAAGGCTGTGACCATCGGCGAGGACGGCTACACGATAGATGATATCCTGGTTCATGATGCTCACTGCGAGAGCTTCTTCCTGCACCAGATGCTGGCAATGATGGACGGCACCGACCTGCCCGTGGCTCTCGGCGTCATCCGCGCTGTCGAGGCACCCACCTATGAGACTGCTGTTGCCGAGCAGGTCGAGCAGGCCAAGGCTCAGCACGGTTTCTCCTGTCTGGAGGACGTCATCATGGCTGGTGACACCTGGCAAGTGGAGTAAGAGAATTGTGATATTTCACAATCAGTGATAACAACAGTGAGGGCGGACAACCAATCGGTTGCCCGCCCTCTTTAGGTGTAAAGCGTCTGTGCGCTTTGTCTTGTGGATGGCAGCTAGGCTGCCAAGTGCTTACTCGATAGCTTACTTCACAACCTTAACAGCGTTGGTGGTGCCGTCGGTGTAGGTGGTAACGACGATGGTCATGCCGTTAGCCTCCTGCATCTCCTGACCAGCTGCGTTGAAGTAGCGTACGTTGCTGATGGTCTTGCCAGCCATCATCTCGTCTACTGCGGTGGGATACTGGTTCTCAGCGATGGGGAAGAATACACCACCAGGCTGGCTGTCGTTCTTGCCGGGCAGGCTTGCTACACAGCTTACAACCCAGTCACCAACACCAGCAGCTACATACTCCCAAGTGTCACCGGTGAAGTCACCCTCAGCCTGTACAACACCATTCAGAGTTACTACATAGTGTACGGTTGCGCCGGGCTCGTTGTTGGTGATGGTTACCAGAGCCTTCTCCTTGTCGATGATTACATAG
>JBGUJU010000224.1:0-52640 GCA_045114065.1 Sodaliphilus sp. | reverse complement strand
CCATCGGCTGAACGTCAACCTGAATTACAGCCAGTACATGTATGACATGGCTGTCACCAGCAGGATTGACAACAAAATCACCGACCTATACCGTTTGTACTATAACCATGAGGAAACGAGCCGTATCACCTCACATTCGGGAATCAAAGACTTGGCATTGACATTTGATGCTTCGTGGCAAGCAAATGAAGACCATTGGTTGCGCTATGGTCTCAAGCTATCCAAGCAGTGGCTCAATCCAAACACTTCGGTTTTCAAGGATGCCACGATTCAACGCTACCGTGGCGGCTTGAACTATGATGGCGATGAATCATTATATAACCCGAAATATGATGAGACAAGTGAATATATCGACTACACCAGTGGTGAGGAAATGAACATCAACAATCTCGCGTTATATGCTGAGGACGACTTCTCGCTATTTCACAATCTCAAACTCAACTATGGACTGCGTCTAAGTTCATATTTCGTCACCGACAGATCCTATCTTGCCCTCGAACCGCGAGTATCGTTACGGTATCTGTTTAGTAACCACTTATCACTCAAAGTCTCCTATTCCAATATGACTCAGGGTATTCACCGGTTGGTTACAAACAACCTAATCATGCCCAGTGACATCTGGGTGCCGATAACAAAAGATGTTCCACTGATGAAAAGCAATCTCTATGGTTTGGGAATAAACTATGAGTGGAAGGGGATCACCTTTGCTGTAGAGGGTTATTACAAGACCATTGACAATGTGCTTGAATACCGTAATGGCGCATCTTATTTCATCACCGCCCGCAACTGGCAGGATATAGTAGCCATTGGCAAGGGGCGTAGTTTCGGCTTTGAGGTGCTTGTCGAGAGAAAGGTTGGCAACACTACTGGTTGGTTGAGTTACACATGGTCTAAAGCACTTCGTACTTTTGACCGCCCCGGCAATGAAATCAATGGTGGTCTAGAGTTCTATGCATCAACTGACCACCGACACAATTTCTCTGTCAATGTGATGCATCATTTCGCATTGTCCAAGAAATTGGGGCTGGACTTTAGCGCCGCTTGGAGTTATCAGTCTGGCCGTCGCGGCACAGTGCCGTATGGCATCACCTATGGTCAAAGTATATATGAATTTGTCGGTCGTTATCCTGTGGTAGCTTATGGAGAGGTCTTGTTTTACATAGAAAATTGGACTACTGTTTTAGGCGATATCGGGATTGATACCCGATTGGGTAGCCCGGCAGGAGACGTGCAGCCTTTCCATTCATTTAGAAATATCAACGATTTTAAACTTCCCGATTCACACCATCTTGACGTCAATGCCAACTTGTCCATCAAGCACCGACTTGGTGAAAGCGTGATAGGCCTCGGCATCTATAATGTCTATAATCATTACAACGTCAGCAATGTGTATATCGGTTACAGGGATAATAAGGCCGTCTTAAAAGGTATATGTCCTTTCCCATTGATGCCGTCAATCAGTTTCACCCAAAAGTTTTAGTCCATGAATGAATTGAAATCAACAATAATTATTCTTGCCGCTTTGGTCGTCTTTTTGACGGGTTGCGAGAAAGACATTGACTTCAACAGTCAATATGAAAGCGGCATAGCGATTTATTCCCTCGTTATGCCCGGAGAACCCTTTACTTTGAGAGTTTCGCATTCGTTCAGCGTGAACGACAACCCGGTTGTCATTTACTCTCACTACTCGGAGTACTACAGCGAAATTGATTCCCTCTATCGTTCTGAGATCGTGATAAAAGATGCTACTGCCGAAGTAATCGTAAATGGTGCCGACAAATATTCCTTGCATTACGATGAAACAAAACCCTATGTTTACGTTTGCGATTACATACCAAAGGAGGGCGACAATATTGCCATAACAGTCAATGCTGCGGGATATAAGGCCATCAGTGCTACAGCCAAAGTTGAGAAAGCTCAGAAAGTAGAGATAGTCAAAACTGAAGTGGTTTATAAAGAGAATGGCTATGATGGTTCCACGATAATGGTAAATCCGTTATTCAAATATGGGGTCGATTCTGTGATGTTGATAACAATGCGTCTAAACGACCCTGTTGGGGAACACAACTTCTACCGACTGAAAGTGCGCGGTGTCGCTGAGGGAGAAGAAGTAATTGTTGGCTCAATCACTCGTCGGTTTTATTCGCTTTGTGATGTCTTTGACTCAGATGATATCATTTTTGCCGACAACCAATTGACTAAACCCTTTGGTGATTGGAAAGCGGGATTCAGCAACGTGTTCGATGATCACTTGTTTAATGGCCAGAGTTACACCTTTACAGTTGAATCTCGGAAAAGATACTGCGACAATCCTCGCGTGATTGTTGAACTTGAAACAATCAGCCAAGACCTGTACTATTTCTTGAAATCCTATCAGGTGTTTCGCATCTCCACCGATGATGTATATATGAATCCTATTGGCTTATACAGCAACATCGTCAATGGATGGGGCATCTTCGGCACCTTGAGTTATGACCGTCATATCATATACTATTGATTCTAATCCGTTGAGCTGGCTTTTAATACGGATTTTAAATTTCTTTATCTTTTGTGTTATTGCCCTAAATAGCCGAAGACGATATAGCTGCATTCATCTGGTTTGTATTCAATGAATTAATGAAACCTCGACACACTTCTTCCAACGAACAACAACCATATTGCAGCATTTCCCAACGAATAATTTGTTCATTCGGCATTAGACAAATGAGAATTGCCAAATACTGCGTGGGAAGATTCAACGCTTTCAATCTACAAAGTTTCCATTAACTATATGTGCAAAACCGTAAAGCTCTCAATCTGGATAAGTCAAACCATTTAATGCTGTAACTATGGCAATAACTGAGTATATTGTTAAAGGTGTCAGGATGAATCAATGACCGCTGTTTTGTCGTGTTACGCAATTAATGATGATTGCTAATCAGGGAGTAGAAAATTTACTATTCGCTCGTTACCAATGAATAACGAAGTATTTTTTTTACACTTGGGGTGAAAAGCAAACCATTGACAGGATAATCGGAGCGTGCTGTGCCACCCGCAGATGAAAATACAATACCCCAAAACGGACTATGCTGTTACAGTTTTGTTGTAGCAGTCTACCCTTTTTACATTATTTGCTACCAATCATTAGCATCCAGTTCTTATACTAAGTATGGCATCAAAAATGAAAACTTAATAATTACCATTCTTTCTCCTCATCTTCCTACTCAAATCATAGGGCTGTGTCTGTCGGTTGTTATAGGCGTTGTCTAGCATCATTCTGAGGTTTTCAGGTGTTAGTTTTTTCCATGTTGTCACCGATATCTTGACACCATCTTTCAACAAATTGTCTATAATGCGTTCGGGCATATCAGGGTAACGTCTCTCGTATTCACTTCTTGAATCAACATGAACCCAACTTGAAATTTCAGGATATATCTGCGCCTTCTCATTAGCATATGGTATATGGCAATCATCACAATGGGTTTCTGGCAACATCACTACAACAATCCCTGATCTTTTATTAATCTTACCGTCATACATACTTGAATAAATCTCCCAATCCACGTGCTTACGGTGTCGAGTGTTTGGCCCTACAAGTAGAATTGTTACAGAAGTATCTCTAAGATATTCATCACGAATTGTCTCTCGTATTCTTTGATCATCCCAGTCGTCTGGAATGTCTCCCGTATCAACTGAGCCATCAATAAAAATGTCATTTTCTTTAGCCCACTCTACTAAACAATCTTTATAATGTTGATCATCACGATGGTAAAAACTTACGAATACTCTATGCATGTCCAATAGTATTTTTTAGTCCTTTAATTATCAAACCTACAATCTCGATAACATCTGTAGATTGGAATAAGATATAATTATCTTCATCTTCCAGCCCATTGTTAAGGCAGGGTAAACCATCTGCTACAAATTCTTCCAATTTGTCATAGCCGATGTCTATATTCTTATCACGGCAGAAAGACATGAACTCAGCATAACGAGGTGCCTTGCTCGCTTCTATTATTACATCATCAACCACTTTTTCTTTTTTTATCAAAGATGTAAGTAGAGAAGCGGCACCACCAAATCCACCTAACAGATATACTGGATGACCAACTTCCACTGCTTGAACGAATTCCTCTATTACGCCAGCCATAAAACCACTAAAGCCAGTTGTGCGTCCACCAAGTATAATTCTAGCATCCGTATCAGCTTCCATCTGCTTTCGCATTTTCAATAATGATAACGCATAGATATAGTTATTATCATTATTGATCGGTGCAATTGGTTTGTTTTTATCTCCACTGTATTCTTCAGGGCATTCTACGAATACTGGTTTTACACGACTATTTACATATTGCAATCTTGTCTCAGTGGTAAAACTAAGATGAATTGGCCATGCAAAATAATTGCGAAAAAAGAATGTTTCTCTATCTACGTTGCCTTGATAATTCTTATACTGTAATGACATGTCGCTAAAAAGTTCCGTAAAGCCATCTCGCCTTAAATCGCCCCCATATGTCATATTAGCACCTGCTATTAGCAAATGTCGTGAGAGTTCTATGGTCAAGTCTCGTATCATATCTGTTCCATATCCTAGTACATCTGAATTTGGAACTTCTGACACGGAAACCGCTACACTCTTTCCTTTTAGATTTACTGTTTGTGCTAGCAATTGCATCGGAGTGAGAAACAGCTTTTCTTTTCCCGCTATCTTCTTCAAGACATCCAATTCATCCTTAGTAAGAGGTGGCTCAGGATAAATGATATTCGATGAAAGTTCTTCATATACATAAGAATAGGCCTCAGGTGAAAATGGTAATACCTTAAATGTGCTTCTGTCTGGTTCCTCCATTTCCTTACGAAGGTTCTCCAAATACTGTGCTTGACAATATTGATCTAATGCTGTTCGTAATATCAGTATCAGAACATCTACCCAGTTGTCGTTGAAACGGATATACGGTATGTTAGAAATGTATGGAAAGCAACGTTTCACTTCACCATCAAGTAGGCTCACTGCTATTGCAGGTATCTTATTACTCTTTGCAAGGAGGACCTCCTTTTGGCACCATTCTCTTTCAGAATAGGTATTTGAATTCAAGATGACGAGTAGTGATCGTTCTCCTGCTGCATTGTTCTTTATTTGATTTTCAAAGTCCTGTCCATCGAGAATATCACTAGCATCAAAGAATGAATCCAACTTTGTTTTTGAGCGAATGAAATCTCTGAATTCTATTGCACGTTTTTGACCAATTTTATTCTCATCTTTCTTTGAGTGACTGATAAAAATCTTTAGTTTTGTCAGTTCTTTTCTGATAATAAAACGGATAATGTTGTCAAATAATCGTATCTGAAATTCCTCCCAATTATCTCGTATAGAGAATGACTTCAAGCGTATAAACTGTTTGTCAGATAGACCATGACCGATGTCAAAGGCAAATTTGCTCAATTCAACACAAACAATCTGTACCTTATCAGGATTATCATGTTCTAGTGCCACCACTTCTCCTAAATACTTTTTCCACACATCACTACAATACATTTCGTCATCTACTAATAGTAAGATAAATGTTTTGTCTGTATTATCCAAACTGATTGACTTTATATCGCTCATCTTCTCGTCATCTCCAGTTCGCAGATAAACAGGGATGTCTAAGCCGTCCTCAAAAGGATGGTTTGCATCACGACAAAGTAGTTTATAGATATCACTATAAGTGGCTTTGCCTTGCTCATACTGACTATGAAACAAAACGTAAACAGCTAAATTCTTTTTCATGCGTATGAATCCATAATTTTGTTAAGTACATGCGATGCATTACTCTCAGAGAACGAACGGTTTTCTAATATAAACTGGTCTCTGTTAGTTCTTCTAATACTTGCGATCAAGCTATTGAGTTGATAAATACTCATTACAGTATTTACTACCTTCAAATACTCGGGCAGTTTATCTTTCTCAACGCCTTTTAAGCGGAGAACATTCAGCGTGACAACAGAATTATAAGCATAGCCTATTTCCCAAGGTACCCACATAGATCCAAAAGTGTTGGGTGAGAACAGTACTAACATGTGACTGCTATTCTCAATACCTCTCTTAATTGCACTAACCACTGAATGTGGATCGGATCTATTGATGCTACTGTCGTATTGGTCAAAGTACACATCGATGCCTGCATCCTGTAGATAGTCGGCAATAGCCCTCGCTGCATCGGAATCATTCTTCTGATGACTAATAAAGACCCTTGGTTTCTCCAACGTTGGCCGTGGGAGTACGCCGTTATAACGATCTCTAAGGTAATAATAGTTTAAACCTCTTCTTGCCATTATCCCAAATCATTAACTTAATAAACATGAGTCCATTGAAAATTAATTAGCTAAAAATTAAGAACATAGCGGAATTTCTAGAAATTATATAGTGCTAAAAACAAATACTAAAAACAACCGCTACGTTTCCTAATTGCAAAATTACAGAAATAATTTTTATGTGTGATGTGTTTAGCAAGATTTTTGACAAAAGTATCCAAAATGCGATAACTGATGGCGATAGCGAAAATAAACATGACTATTATCGTGACGGTAATATGTCGTACCCCGAGGATATGACTATTCTGATCTAGTTTCACAATTCAGGTTATTGATGCCCCAAGCACTTTTACCTTGAATATGTGTACTAGCATATGAAACATCTGTCTCCTAAAACATTGTCCTACAATCGCTTTGTAGAGTTGCAGAAACGGGCTATCATCAAACTGACCGTCTTTATGAAAACCATCCTGAAGGTAAGTGGATGAGCGTCTCGGATGACGTGCTGCTCAGGAAAAGATCAATCATCGAATTGGTTCATGACGAGTTAAAGAACATGGCTCAGATTGAGCACTCAAGGCACAGGTCATTAAATAACGTTATCAATAACCTTATGTCTGGAATAGCTCCCTACAGCTTCTCTCCCAAGAAACCGATGATACAATTGGAGCGTGAAATTGATAACCAGTTGACTATTTTTTGACTCTTTTAGTCAAACTCACGTTAATTAAGTATAAACCACTTCAATTCTTCCAACCGTTCGAGAGGCTCCCTTTTACGAAATAATACATCATTGGAGATCCGATTGTTAGTCAGGGCCTGCTTCATCGATGCAGGATAATTATTCAAATCGTCATAATCATTCAAAGTCTTGGCAACTTGTAGCACTTTGGAACACCACCATTCACATTGTTTGGTCGGGGCATTCGATACTTCTATTTACAATCAAGGCCTTATTTTATAATATTACATGCAATCAATACCTTGTTTTACGGTTTTGTCATCATTACAAAAACACTCATCGATGCCATGATTTTGATGACTGTTTCTCATCATGTACTAAGGAAGTTACAGGTTTGTCTGGGTGTGATGTGAAAGAGGATTTCAGATTCAATTCTTCCACGACAGAGACCTTCAATCCTCTTCGCTTGGCAAAACTGATCATGTGAGCCGTTCCGCTGCTTTTTCTGTCCCAGAACGCTATCAGAGCATCAGAGGCTCTTGCCATTTCTGCATTGCGTATCATGCCGGCCGCCTTGCCCAAGGCTCTCCACTTTGCAGGATGAAGTTCAACGGTTAGGCCTTGTTCCTTGGCAAACCTTTCACCCATTGTATCAGCACCATGGGCATGGCCGGACACGATGATGACCCGATGTGTCCTCCTTTTCTCTTGAAGCAGGGAAAGGCAATGCTCCTTCAGCAACTCATAGTTACTGAAGGAGCGGCTGCCAGCTATGATGACTCGATAATCGTCCATTTAATTGACCTATTGCTCGTCGTCAATTTCCAGATAGAGTGACACTCTGCTGTATCTGTTGTCTTTCGGGTTACTGAACTCCTGTATGCCCCCAAGTGAAACGCCTTTCATCCTATCTGTTGGCACACCACGTTTTGACAGTTCTTTTGCAATGAACCTGGCGCGCTCCTTGCTTAATGCGGAATTGACATTCTCAGAACCCGTTGCATTGTCGGCTGCACCCGCAATATGTACCTTGAGATTATGCTCGATAGCCACCCTTGCCAATTCGTCCAGGTTTATCAATTGGGAATTATCTGTCAACTTAGCTTTACCCAGCTCAAAGAAGAAGTATATGGGTATGTTCAAAACATTCGGTCTGTCCTGTAATGAGTAAGGCGTGGCGTATTCATTCATGCCCTTCATGCGAGAACGCAGTGAAAGCAGTCCTCTGTAATTGTTCTTGGCATTACCATCGTCGCTGTTATCAAAAAGATAGCCATACTTGCCCAATAGTCCTTCAATCTCCAAAATCTTTTTCAGTTCATCTAAAGTCTTTCGGTCGATATTGCGTTGGTCACGAAGATGTTTGTTGGATTGTTCCAGCCGTTCTACGTAAGCAAGCAGATTGTCGTTCTGATTGATGAAAGGATTTGCATCAACGGCATGATTCCATCGTGGCGTTCCAAAGTTGAATCCGATGCCGAACGTCAAAGACGGCATGTTGTCGCATAGCTTTTCATGTGAACCATAACCGTCGAAATCTCGGAATGTAGTGAAGTTCCCCAATTCCCCAGACAGGTAGAAACGTTCCCCGAAATGGCATCGTGTATGGATGCCATAGGTAAGGGCAAACAAATAGTTCCGATCCTTGCTACCGTCGACACAGAACTGGTCAGCGCCATGAACGAGTCCTGCACCTATAAAAGGAGCAAAGTCAAACTTGGACAAGCGTTCCGATGGCAGTCGGAACAAGTTAGCGACGTTATACATCAGGTCAGCATGTCCCAACTGGTAGTCACCCATGTCTAGGTTACTGTTCTTGTACTTAAATCCCTGAAAAGCTAATCGCACACCAACAGCAGGTGTGATCCATTTGCCTACATAGGCATTGAATGAAGGCATGATGCGGTCGAACAGGTCGCCACATCCTATCGGGTTCCCAATGAATGCCGATGCACCACCTTGGGCACCAACAAACCAGTGCTGACTTGCTATGCCCAGCTGTACATAGTCAGTCGTCAATGTCGGAGTCAGACGATGTAAATCCGGGTTGTCAACTGTGACTCGTTGAAGGCTGTCAATCATACTTGCGTGGACGCTTGTCGCCATTGACAAGGCTAAAAGTGAACTCAGAATACTTTTCTTCATGATGTAATTGATTTTGATATTACTAATGATACTGATATGACTTGTATTACTCATATTGATGATTATCTGCTTCTTTTGATTTTTCGACCCGCAGGTCTGACCATTGCGGCTGCCTGTAGGATGCACCTCATCCACCAGCGCTCATCATCGTCATCCTTGTCTCGTCCCCATCCAGACATATTACCGCTGCCTCCGCCGCCACAAGACTCTGCATAGGTCGTGGCCTGACTGATGTAGTTGATGGCCAACAGAAGGGCGCAATTGATGATGTGTTGAGAATTGTTTCTGAGGTCAAAGAAGCCAGACTTATCTAAAATCTCATGTTGTTCCGCATTAAGGGTAGGCAAAAGAGGTTCCATCGAGGACGCCACCATCTTATAATAAGTGGCATTGATGTTTGAGTGAACTATTTCAGCCCTTCTGTCGATGTCATCTCCGATTGATTTAGACATTTCTCCATGCGCTCGCTTCAGTTTTTCAAGTTCCGTTTTGGCATTCGATAGTTCGGATTCTGTTTCGTCCAACATCCTTTGCTTGTCCGCCATCTTCCGGTCGATGTCCTCCATCTGCTTGCGGAGCTCTTCCATGCGATTGGCCAACTGTTCCTTGTCCTGTCCATCCTCACCAAGTTGCTGTGCGATAAGTCCTATTTCTTCGTTTATTTTTTCTTTCCGAATCTGTAAATTCGCTATCATCGTGGACAGCCCCTTAAGTTTGATCTCTGCTCTACGAATCTGCCTCTGTAATCCTTCTTTGGTATTCTCCAGCTCCTGCACCTGGTTGATGAGATCACGCTTGTATTCCTCTGTCGAGCGGTGCCTTGCGCCTGTTTCAGCCTTATTGCTACCACGTTCAAGTCCCCAGTGACTGTTGACCTCCTCGTACAGTTCATTATGAAGTCGTGTAAAAGTTGCTTTTTCTTCCATGGGATTCTTCCCGAAAAAGCTTGTCCATGAAATCCGATGGTTCTTTTCGTCTATGGGTAGGACGGTACAGTGGCAATGAGGATTCGTTTCATCCAAATGAACGTAGAAACTGACGATGTTTTCCTCGCCGAATTTTCGGGCAACAAAGCCATAGACTTCAGCCGCCCATGTCTCAATGTCCTTGGTTCTCGTTAGTTTTGAGTTATCCGCCCCTTTATTGAGATTTAAGTCCTGCTCCCCGAACGCCATTTCCAACATGCGCCCTCTACTGCCGCCGAATATCATCTGGGCAAGGATCCGCTGCTTTCTGCGTGCCTTAGCCCTGGCGTTAGGATTTTTGATACCACGTGAGTTGAGGATGTCTTTCATCCTCTCGTCAATGCTCTTGGACTTGTCTATCGGCTGAATCTTTCCTCCTTTTGTAACCTCGAAGTTCAGATGGGCACGAGTCGGGTCGTAATTGGCAAGGCTGTCTTTGGATTTTCTGTCCCAAAGGTTTTCTGACCAGTTGCGCTGCTGCTCGTTGCTTTCCAGTTTTGATATGCCATCCTTGTTCGGACGCACATCCATTACTTGTTTCTTTTCTGCCATTTTTTTGTGTCTATTAATCACTTTTGCCTGAGCTTGCTCCCCGTAGGAACTCCTTCAGGAGAGGCAGCCTAATGAGTTAATGAATGTTAACTCTTATTAGGCTAAGAGTTTTTATAAAACTCCCTTCCCTTTGTTCGACATCATATCCTTTTGTTCGGAGGAGCAAGCTCTCCATTTGGGAGAGTGAAGTTCCAATCATTAATTGTTGCTGCCTGCTCATATTCGAGAAGATTGAAGAGTCTGCAATCAATTTACTTGATGAGTTTCTCTGCTTCGGCACTCAGCGAATAGGCAAAATATTTGCCGAAACGCCCCCGTCTAAGTAAACCCAGATCGATGAGTTCCTGGGTGAATTTCTGGACGCTTGGGCGGCTCCAATGCCATAGCTTTGCCAGTTCACTGTTTGTGACTTTGTACAATTGTAACTGGCCTTCTCCTTGGGAACAAGGAAATCCATCAAGGATATGCTCCGCTAACCACATGAATGCGTCAAAACGAGACAGCTTGTGATTGTCTTTCGTTTTAAGGATTTCCAGAAGAGTGTTGTCAAATGTCATCTTGTGGATAGTTCTATTTTTCTGATTCTTTTTCATGACGAATTGGTTTTATTATGGTGTTAATGTTTATTTTCAACTAAAATAGGAGTCAACGAATTTCTTGTCCATTCCTTCCTCAATAAGATGCTTCTCCTGAAAGTCCTCAGATTCTTTGGATGGAAAGAATGTTGCACATTCCAGGATAAATGCCAAAGAGAAAGAAGTCGAGAATGCGTGAGGTGCGAATAGCAGCGCAACGCTTGCAATGGCCATGAGCCGATACAAGGCTTTGTTCCGTCTGGTGGCGAGCATCAGCCGGACAGTTGTTTTGGTTGCAAACATGAAGAATACAATGAAGGAAGAAAAGATAAAACCGTAGTCTTCGGGAAACACGGCAAAGTATGTGACATGAAAGAAAATGAGCACAAGTTGTGTGATGTTCGTTGCCATCTTTCTGGCATTGTTGTCGAATGCCAAGCGAAGCCATACGATGATGTACGGTGGTTTGTATTTCCGATAAAGCAATAAAGGAAGCAATATCAGTAATAAGGGAAATACGAAGAATATGATCTTTGCTATCATATGTAATTTTAGTAATACAAGTAATACGGATAATATTGAATTAACTGTTCTCAGCGTAGATGTCGTAGGCCGTATTGACAAGCTTCAGTTTAAGCGCTTGGAATGATGCCCGGCGCACAATGACCTCAATGTCAAACAGGGTCGGCTCACCATTGTCAATCCGCTGTGCAAACGCCTTATCCCTGCGACTGATTTTTGTGATAATTCTGTCGATGTCATTTTCATAAATGTTCCAGATGCTCCGATTCACATGGTTCTTCGGTCGGGTCGTTACCATGACATTAAGGACAAGACAAGTGGACTTGACAAGGATTTTGCCCTGTTGTGTCATATACTGCTTTTTAGCGCGAGGGATGACAGCACGATATTTCGTGCTGTTGGCGTTGATCATGTCGGCTATCTTATATAGGAGTTCTGTTCTCATTCCAACAGACAGAATAAGCCAAGCACTTCAGAAACCTCCATGGCCTGAATGAAGTCGAAACTTTTGGCATGTGACGTCAGATCTGATTCCAGCTCACTCTCCATTGTGTCAAGTGAGTCGAAAATGGAAATGGTCAGGTCACTGACATATTCACGGTTATCTGAGACCATGTTGAACTTAAACATGTTCTTTCCATTGGCAGGGCTTGTAAAGAAACAGCAATGATGCAGCTTTGCGTTGTCCTTACTTGTGCCATGATAAAGCAGCGACAATTCCATGTCATCTTCAAGCATATCCATCACGAGGCTGATTGGCAATGCCTCCTCCAATGTGAAATACAATATGGCGGAATCGTCTGTGATGTCCGTTTCTTCGGCTGTCGTGTTTTTTATCAACTTTGGCAGCATGAGCGGCGCTAAGGCCATAAATCTGGTTACTTCGTCTTTAATCATATCCTTGAATATTTAGAGTGTTAATACATACATTTTCAAGAGTTGTTGAGGAAGGAGATAGTTTAAGGTACGTTGGTCAATGCCGAATGTCTTGGCAAATTTGACCGACTTCGGCAGTTGTGCGATGATGTTGTTGAAATGACTATGCTCCTGTGGCGTGAGTGTGGCGATCGAAAACTGGTCAATGCTGATGAACGGCTGAATAATCATCCAGAGATAGGCATTTCCCTGTGCCTTGCTCATTGTCTTCTGACTGTTGATGTCCGATATGCAGGCGGTGGAGTTTTGCAAAAGCCGTCTGACCGTCCGCATAGACATATAGACCATGGCGTCTCGTGCAGCAATCTCTCCGTTTTTCGCAGCAATAAAGATGTTCCGGCAAATCCGTTCCGTTTCTTGTGTGATGTCAGATAACGGCTCGTTATCCATCTCATAGATGTGAATCAGGAATGAGCGGAACAAAATATCCTCCTTGCCGATGAAGTCAAGCATGGCCGCCTTATCATGGATGCCGGATTGTATGGCTTGCTTCAACAGGCTGCGATATTGAGAAAGAATATCTTTCTTGTTGGCTACAAAGACAGGGACACTGTCTAATGCGACAAAGAAAGGCTGCGCTTCAATAACGGCCTCGTGCAGCTCATTGTCCTCATGGAATATGGATGTCTGCTCCTTGATTTGCAGAACATCCTCGTATGAGTACCGCCATGTCTCAGTCAGTCTGAGAAACTCAAAACGAATGGAGTCGTGGATTGATGCATAGTCATTTGCACAATGTAAGTCTTTAATGAATGTGGAATCCTTCATCAGAAAGTGGTAAACGGTATCTGAGATCTCCTTCCATACCTTGATTTCTTTACAGAATGATGAAGTGTTGCAGGTCTTTGTTTCTTTGACGGAACTCAGATAATCCTGATATGCTCTTAACGCATCATTTGAAGATCTGAAATCAAGTTTGTCATCACTGGAGCATGATGAAAACAGGAAAACCGTCAGGCATAATGAACATAGTTTTAATGTCAAATGTTTTGAGTTTTTGAACGTGTTAAATGTGATCATATCCTTATAAAAAATGTTTGGGTTGATTTACAGGATGCAAAACTACTGTGTTTTGCTCAATATATTGATATTATTTCCTAATATTTTAATTATTGGTATCATTTTATTGAGAAATAGAACCAAACAGAACCAAATTGCTTATTTGATTGCAAAACAAAGTGTTAAAGTTGACAAATAAAGTGTCTATTAAATAATTATAATATAACTTTGCGCTCAATATTAGCAGCAAGAGGTACAACATGAGTTGCGTCGGCTATATAAATAATGCTCAATATGTTGATAATATTGAAGTGGGGGTTTCAAAGATGAAACAGCTTCAATGTTCCCCTATCCATATTGAGGACAAGGATGACAATGATCGTCTTGAATGGAAGTGCTTTCTCGGCAAACTCAATGAAGGCGACGCAGCGGTGCTTCTGTCATTTGACAATGCCTTCAAGAATCACACAGATCTGGTGTTTTTCCTGAAATACTGCCTAAGTCGGCACATTCGGATTATTTCTTTGTTCGATGGTTTGGACACCTCCGATGAGTTGTTCCCAAATGGCAGCACCAAGAATGTGCTCTCTGCCATTGTCAATGTGCGTACAGACAAGCGTGATGAAGGTTTTGATGACTTTGAGGCGGAACTCATTGCAGATAAGCACCAGGAGAAGAAACTGAAGAAATACCGCATGGTCATCAATATGTACAATGCGGGTTACAGCATCAAGGAAATCATGTCAAGGACGGGCTATCACGGGAAGAGCAACATCTACAGGATTCTCCACATGTACAATGTGGAGCTGGAATACCCAACGATGGTCCGCACAAGACACCAGTCACCAAATATCATTCAAAGGAACCTGTAAACATAATCGTTATGACAGTTTATATTGCAGAAAAGCCGGACATCGCCACAGCTATAGCGTCTTACTTGTGGACTGATTATGCCGCTTGTAGGAGCAAGCACTGCTACCAGAAAGATGATGTCATCGTGACATGGGCGTTTGGCCACATCTTGATGACGGCTATGCCTGAGGCCTACGGTAAGGAATATGCTGATTTTAAGAAATATCCCATATTCCCGACAGAATGGAAGAAACTCCCCTCGCCAACAGCCAAGGGACAATTTGAGTATATCCGCACTGTTTTGAAGAAGGCCGATGTCGTAGTCAATGGCGGTGACCCTGACCGTGAGGGGCAGTTGCTGATTGACGAAATATTGGAATATGTAGGCTATAAGGGGGATGTACGGCGCATTCTCATCAATGCCAAAGACAGCGACAGTATGAAACGGGCGTTTGACAATATCGTGCCGAATGAACGGTTTCGTTCATTGTACCATGCAGGCATGGCGCGTGAACGGGCAGACTGGTTAGTAGGCATCAATCTGTCGAGGGCATATACGATCAGTGCCCGGACAGGCGGTAATGGTTGTGTCTGGCGTGTAGGGCGTGTGAAGACACCCACGCTTGCTTTGGTGGTCAATCGGGAAAAGGAGATAAAAGATTTCCATTCCATCAACTACTATGAATTGAAGGCTAACCTCTCAAAGGGCGGCATCCCCTTCACGGCAACATTGACATCGACAGCGGATGCTCCGACTGACTGCGAAGGGCGTATCATTGACCGGAAATATCTGGAGCGGATCAAGGAAGAAATCAAAAATAAAACCGCAAGGGTCACCCACTGCGAGAGGCATAGCCAGACTGAAAGTTCGCCATTGCCTTACTCCATCGATACTTTGCAGGTGGAAGCCAATAAGCGTTATGGCATGTCTCCGTCGAGTGTGCTTGCAAGGGTACAGTCCTTGTATGAAAAGAAGTTCGTGAGCTATCCACGTTCTGACTGTAATTACATCCCATCAAGCCAACACCAGGATGGTATCAGGATATTGAAAGCCCTTGGTGAATATGGCATGGAGGCTGCACTCTATGCCGACCCCACAATTAAGAGTCGCTGCTTCAATGACAACAAGGTCAGCGCACATCATGCACTGATACCTACTGGCGTTGTCCCAAAAGATTTGGACGAATGGGAGCGCAAGATCTATGACATGATAGCCATGCGATACATCATCCAGTTCTTTCCCCCTTGTAAATACAACGCCATCAAATACGAAATAGAGGCTCAAGGGCGTATGTTCGCAGGAGCAGGCAAGGCAGTTGTCAGTCCAGGATGGCGAAGCGTTGCGAAGTCGGATGACAAGGATGATGAAGTTAAAGACATTCCAAACCTAGTGGTTGGAGATGAGTTTCCTATACCTGTATATATTATAGAGGATAAGAAGACCTCTCCCCCTAAGCGTTTTACGGAAGGCTCGCTGCTGGCAGCGATGACCAATATCTGGCGTTTTGTCAACCCAGACAATCCTAACAGAGAGAAACTGAAGGAGTGCAAAGGCATTGGAACGCCGGCAACTCGTGATAGCATCATTGCTGACTTGCTCGCCATATCGTCAGGAAAGTCTCATTCGTTTCCCTGTATTCAGAAAAAGGGTAAGGAGCTCGTTCCGACAGACTTCGGTATGGCGATGATCGAGAGCATTCACGAATCATTGACCAAGCCCGACCTTACGGCAGAAATGGAGTATAATCTCTCGGCTATTGCTGATGGCAAGATGGGGTTTGGTGACTTTTTGGAGCAGACCGAGAGGATGGTTCGGGAGAACATTAAGTTCGCAGAAGAGTGTTCCCCTCGTATGTCATTGACGTTCAAGGCAGCTGAAGACCAGGAAGTTCCCAATAGGGAATGTCCTGTATGCCATCGTAAAACGCTTGTGCGCAAGTATTCCCCGAAGACCAAGAAGCATTTCTGGATCTGTCAAGAGAATTCTTGTGTGCATCCGACTACCATGAAACCAATCTTCTATGCGGACCTGCGGATGAAGCCTGTCATCAAGTTTTGCCCGATATGCGGTCTGCCGCTGATAAGCGTGTATAGTAAAAAGAAGAAGCAATCATACTGGTACTGTCCAAAGTGTAATGAGTTCAGATAATCGCAGCAATACAAACACCAACTAACTTTTTTCATTTCATACTACTAGTTTTTAATAAAACAATGCAGGGGTCACCTTTGGCAGGCCGCCCCTGTTTTTTGTAGCGAAACAAAACCTGAAATAAACCATGTAGCGAAGCGTAAGTCGCTGATATTTAAAAAGAAAAATGGGGATGTTCGTGCTTCGCTACATCGCTACAAGAAAATAAAGCAATCTCATATGAAGCTATTATATTTCAGATGAATGAGGGTGGTGATGCAGTCCATGCCAACAATGAATCTGCCTGCCAGGCCATTGCATGGTGGTGACCTGTGAGTGTCGTCGAAAAAGAAACTCCGTGTTATATGTACGGAAAAGAGAAGGCATGTCTGTTGTCAGACTTGCGTTCTCCAGTACATACATCACAGAGTTTCTCGGCGACTCTCACTGGTCATTGTCCAATACTGCGAAGGCTTTCATGCTTGCACGAAAGGCCGAGACGTGATGGACAAAAGCGATGCCAATGGCTGGCAAGTAGAAAGACACAGAAATTTGGCATGGGCGCATCTTGGGTGGGGATGAGTCATCTTCTTGGATAGAATCCTTTGGGTTTTCGTCTAAATGAAGCCAGGCGCATGTCATTCTCTTCGTCTGGATTCATGCTGCTTTCCTGGTTTTTCCTGCCGCCTTCAAGCCAATGCACAAGTTCATCTTTGAAAAAAATGAAGTTTTTCCCTCGTTTGGTGACTGTGATGTTGCCACGTTCTACGTGATAGTACATTGTTGATTTCTTCATCTTCAGGAAGTCACATGCCTCGTCAATAGTCATTGGAATATGTTCGGCTGAAGATGTGGAATTGCCGTCTATCCGTTCTCTGATGGTTTCAATTACACGTTCAAGCCGCTCCATTTTGCTGAGCACCTGTGAGACCATCATGGGAAGGTCGTTGAATGTAATCTGTTCTTGCATATTGTCGAAATTATTATGATTCCGAGGGCAAAGTAACAGACTGATTCAATGCTGGATGATGTCATCAAAAGTTAAGTTTGGAATAAGTCAGAATAAGTTGTAACAAGCAGGTAAATGTTTTATGGCAAGCTGGCGGATGGGGTATGAAACTTGAAACAGCCTTTGTCCGGGATGTCTATCGGGATGATGCAAGTTCCATGTTGTCGCAGGTTTTGCCGGATTGATTTGATTTCAAGATCTCGGAACTCATTGGGGAACGACCGCTTGATAAATATGGCCCGCTGCTCACCATTCCACTTGAAACGTTCTCCGATGTTCCAGGCTAAATGTCTGAGGTCCAATGTTGAAAGTTGCCCGTTGGTTATGGACGGCGAAGGTTCAATGTCCTTTGAGGTCTCCCAATTTTTGATGTTGTTACAAAAGACATGGAGGTCAGAGGTCTTCATGTAGGGGGCCAGTGTGAGCTCCACGTAATCCAAAACACATGTCATAATTTGACGCTTACGTTGTATGAGCTGCTGCTGATGGCGTTCTCTGATGACCTCAGTCTTATCTTTCTCCGGCTCTTTTGTCATTAAATCGTTTTTTGATCCAGTGACAAGACGCAACTGCTGCTTACTATGAGGGATAACAACTACCGTCCTGCCCATTGCATAACTGATGAATGTCATCCTGATAAGAACCAGCAGCGCTAGGGTAATATATAAGATGAGTGTGAAGGCTTTTGCTTGCTCATACTGTCCGCTGATGAACTTTGAGGGAAGTATGAACCAGTCGGCACAATCAATCCATTCGAAAAGCATTGCTATATATAAACCCATTGCAATACAGCCTACAACCAAAAAGAAAAGTTCCGTAACCTTTTTGCTCTTCATATTAATGAAATATCAATAATTTGAGCGCAAAGTTACGGAATTATCCACTAATAACAGCAATCAATCCATCATAATTATTGATTTTGTGGTTAATTGGCTTATTTCTTCATTGCCTCAATATATTGAGGGGTTTCGTAATCTTCAGCCACAATTCTTCGTTTTCTTGGTTTGAGTCGTTTCTTTTTTACCATCATCACCGAGAAGCATGGATGATATTCTTTCGGCAGCTTCCCGTCTCTTTGGGTCGGCATGACAAGCATAGATTTGTGTGGTTGTGACACTCTTGTGTGCCAGGAGCTGCTGGACGGTGTAGAGATCAGTGCCAAGTTCCACTTGAAGCGATGCGAAAGTATGCCGGAATGAGTGGAATGTTATCCGCTTTCTGATACCGGCCTTAGCAAGCCAGGTTTTCAGCGGTTTCCGTGCCATGTCTATCTCAAACCCGTCAAATACGGGCCCATATAAGGATTTCCGTCCCTCAGAGATGAGTTCGTATGCTCCCATGGTGATGGGGATAAGGTTACGAGTTTTAGTCTTTTGTGCATAGAACTCGACATACTTGTTGCCGTCGGTGTATTCCTTGATGTTTTCCCATCTGAGATTGATGATGTCACTTCGGCGCATACCTGTTAAGCAAGCGAAAATTGATGCCTTTTTCAGTACGTCGATGTCACATGGAGTACGGTAAAGCCTGCGAAGCTCTTCCATTGACAGACTCTGTTTGTCAACAGGAATGGTCTTGATTTTGTCCAAGAAGTCATTGGGGTTAGTTCGGATCATCTTGTCACGGTAAGCAATATTCAGGAAGCCACGGAATGTTGACCAATAGCCAGCGACTGAGTTGATGGCCATCGGTCTGCCGTTGCGCATGTTCTTTGCTGTCAGAAGGTATTCGCGGAACTGGTTGCACAGTTCAACGTCGATTTCTTCGCAGCGGCACTTGCCGCCAACAAAGTATGAGAAGTGTTCATAGACAAACCTCCACTTGGGGTCTTTGTTTTGAAGCATCTGATAGAAGTAGGCAAGGAAGTCGCCGTTGAATCTCTTTTTGTCAAAAAAGTCATAACGTTCGTTCACGATGGACTCAAAACGCCTGCAGCGGATGGCTTCAGCTTTTTCAATCATTACCTTATTGAAGTCCTTCTCACGTTTGTTTTGGGGCTTGGGATAAATGTAAATACCAAGCGATTCACGACGGATGGTCTTCATGGAAATGATGTCACGATAGCCTGGATAATAGTCCAGATAGAGGGAAATCATCCCGCATTTGAGGATGCGTTTCCGAAGTGTGATTGTCTTGCAGTACTGCATGTCTTTATTGTTTTATTAGTTTGCAAATGTCTTTACTTATTTTATGCTGATGGCAATCAGCGGATTATAATTGAAAATAATGCTGGGATAAGTCTGAGCTTATTATTTCTTATTGTCTCTCTCTTGTTTATCGGAAAAGCACTTATCAATGGCGGATTTAAGATACACTCTGAACTGGCCGTCTTTGACGCTCGGGATTTTTTTGTATCTGACAATACCATACACAGTTTCCCTGTCAACATGATACTTGGCCATAATCTGCTCGACCATGTAGTAGTCTTCGGCATATTGGAGTCCTGGATTACGTGCAAAGTCAACATGGAGCTTGGAGTAATACGTGATGCCATACTCCTTTTTTGTAGGGATATTGTGACGATGAGTAAAGCTGCGTCTGGCCACAGGTGTCATGTTGTACATCTTTTCTATATCATCTGTGGTGTACCATTCTGTGATAGAGGCTGGTGACGAATATCTGCTGAAGACATCTTCAACCGCTGTCTCATCGTAGAGCAGGATTCCTGCTACCTGCACCCTCGGTATTTTTTTCTGACGCAGCAGGAAGCCAACCCACTTTTTACTTTGTTTGTATCGTGCTGCTATCTCCTCGGCATTAATATAGCCTTCGTACCCATCTGCATCATTCTCTGATTCCACGCTTGGTATGATTTCAATGCTGCCAGAATGAGGTGTGATTTGCTCTGTTCTTGTTCGATCATCCTTTACTTTTTCAATCTTTGCGTTGAGTTCAGAGATGCTTGTGAATCCATTCATGCGTTCCTTGATAGTCTTGTCAAACTCCTTCCGGTTAATCATTGTAAAGGTGCCTCGCTTGAAGCGGTCTATATGATAGGTATGGAGATAATGGCTCACTTGATCTTTTGTGAATCCGTACTTCTCCATCACCTCCTTAAAAGTATAGTAGAGAGGATCAATAGCTTCACCATTACCTTTCAGGCTGTCGATATGGGGTTTGGAATAGAACACTTCCCTCCGCCTGGTAACCCTTGGTAACTTATGCCGTTTGGCAAAAGAAATGACGGCAGAGTAGGACATGTTGAACTTCTCCATAACCTGTTGGATGGTGTAGTAATTCTCCTTATCAAAGTCCTCGATTAGTTCGGAAAAGTACCTGTCAACGGCAGTTTTTGAGAAGGACACATTGCGTCCCTCGTATATCTTTGGGATGTCGAACTGCTCAATCCGTCGCATGGCCACTTTTCGGGTCACTTGATATTTCTCACAAATCTCCTTCATTGTATAGCTATCGTGCTCGATCCTATGCCTGCGGTTGTTCCGTTTGACGTATGCAGGAGCGTTGTCAAACCAAGCTTCGAGATCACTCCATCGGATAATTGTTTTTGCCGGTGTTCTCAGTGCTTTGAACATTCCTTTTGCCATATATCTATATATAGTCGGCAGACTTATGCCAAGAAGGTAAGCTGCCTCTTTTGGTGAAAGGAATGGTTTTTGTCCGATACTCTCCACTGTTGGCAATTTTGAGTCCTGCTCTGATTCAATTTCCTCTTTCTTCATCTGTCTCTTTTTTGCCTTGTAAGCCTTGTTAACACAGCTTGAAGAGCAGTAAAGAGTCGTCATTTTGTGTGCTATGAATTGTTTCCCGCACCACTGACATCGTTTCTCTATTTCCATAAATGTGCGTCATTATAAAGGTTTAACTCTGCGGAAAATCCGCCATTTTTGTCTCACACTTTCTCGCAATTTCTCACTGTGTATCATATTGTCCCGTCGATAGCGTTTTTGGGGTTTCTCATGGTGTATCACGTTTGTCCCAAATATTGCATACTGGAAGACAATTTGAACACAGTTTACACTCGCGGTAGAAATATGGTACAAAAATAGTACGAGAAAGTTGAAGAAAAAAATATGCAACCTGAAGTGTTAAAAACAAGTAAACCGCTAATTTATAACGGTTTACTTCAAGTTGTTCAAAGTTAATCAGAGTTGTTTCTAAGGCTCTATTTTCCGATGCAGAAGTGGGAGAAGATCTCGCCGAGGATGGCGTCGGTGGTGATTTCGCCGGTGATTTCGCCGAGCCAGTGGAGGCACTCGCGGATGTCCTGGTCGAGGAGGTCGCCGCTCAGGCCGCTGTTGAGGCCGTCGATGGCACGGGCGATGGCGTCGCGGGCACGGGTCAGCGCTTGATAGTGGCGGGCGTTGGTGACGATGACGGCGTCGCTGGCGACGTCGGGCAGGGAAGCGGTCTCGACGATGAGGTCGCGCAGGGCCTCAACGTCGGCATCGCGCTTGGCGCTGATGGCAACGACTGGTATGCCCTCGGGCAGGACGTCGTTTAGTTCGCTCCTCGCGGCGACATCGTCGTCAAGGTCGGTCTTGTTGAGCACGGCGATGAGGGCCTTGCCGGTGCAGCGGTCGAGGATGTCATGGACCATACTGGTGTCGGCGCTGGTGACGTCAACGACCCAGAGCACAACGTTGGCCTTGTCGATGGCCTGCCAGGTGCGCTCGATGCCCATCCGCTCGACGTCGTCACTCGACTGGCGGATGCCTGCCGTGTCGATGAAGCGGAACAGCGTGCCGCCTATCATGACGGTGTCCTCGATGGTGTCGCGCGTGGTGCCGTGGATATTGCTGACCAGGGCGCGGTCATCGTGCAGCAGGGCGTTCAGCAGGGTGGATTTTCCTGCATTGGTCTGGCCGACGATGGCGACAGGAATACCGTCCTTGATGGCGTTGCCGTCACGGTAGCTGTCTGCCAGACGGCTGATCAAGCCGTGGATATCGTGCGCCAGCGCGGTCACCTCGCCACGGTCGGCAAAGGTCACGTCCTCTTCGCTGAAGTCCAGTTCCAGCTCGATCAATGCAACGAAGTGCAGCAGCTTGTCGCGCAGGCTCTTCAATTCGTCACTGTAACGGCCGCGCATCTGGGTCATCGCCACACGATGGGCTGCCCGGGACTGTGCCTCGATGATGTCGGCGACGGCTTCGGCCTGCGACAGGTCCATGCGGCCGTTAGAAAAGGCGCGGCGCGTGAATTCTCCTGCCGTGGCATGACGGCAACCTGCATCAATCAGCGTCTGGATGACCTGCTGCTGGATCCACGTCGAGCCATGGCATGCCAGTTCCACCACATCTTCGCCCGTGAACGAGTTGGGCGCGCGATAAATGGTGAGTATCACTTGGTCAAGGAGTTCGCCGTTGGTGTCGGTCAATTGTCCCAGGTGGACGGTGTGTGTCGTCATGTCGGCGAGCGGTTTGCCCTGCCAGCGCAGTTGCACGATAGGAAGTGCCTGCGGGCCACTAATGCGGATAACGGCGATGCCGCCACGACCTTGCGGGGTGGAGATGGCACAGATCGTGTCGGTGTTTCCTGTTAGTTCTAATGTGTTCATCGGCGTGGATAGTATTTAGGCCAGTCTTTAATGTTTTCCTTACTCTCGATAACGTCCTCTACCTTGTCCTCGAGCGAAGAGAGGAAGTTATATCCTGTCAGCTGCTCCACCTTGTCGATCGTGGTAGCATAGTTGGTCCAGCTGTTGGGAATTGCCTTGTTCTCCATCACAAAGGCGATGGCGCGGTTGTGGCTGGGCGAATAGATGACCTTGAAGAAGCTCTTGGGCACGGCGATGTCATCGTGTTTGCCGATGTACTCCATGTCGTCCGAGAAGATGGGTCCCGTGAAGATAATCAGGCGCCCGGCAGTGCGTGACCACTTGTGCACAGCTTCCTCGACGTGTCGCCACTCGCCGTCGTTCATCTCGTCGAGCTGCGGGCAGATGTTGGTCATCAGGAAACACTGCTCCATCGCCGTCTTGTTCCAGCGCATATCCATCGCCGGAGCCATATGCCCGCGCGTGTAGCCGCTCTCTTTATACTCCCACCAGTCGGGGCACCCTTTCACGTCGTGGTCGCGCTCGAATTTGTAGTCGGCACGGTTCTCGGCCTCACGCGAGTCGGCCATCGACGTCATGGTGCTGGTCAGCTCATAGGCGACGCAGTTGGGCACACGGTAATTCTTGTTGAAATACACGGTGATGGCCTTGTAGCGCACCGTCTGGTTTTCCAGATTGTCGGGCAGCTTCACGTCCAGCAGCCCCAGGTCACCCGTGGACTGGTACTCCTTGCCTTCCTGCTTGTCCTGTTGGGTCTGCTCGGTGGGCAGCTCGTCGTTATAGGCGCTCTTGTAGAACCCGTTCTTCTGGTAGCCGTGGTAGCCGGCCAGTGCTAGCAGAACCACTGCCAGCAGATAGTATAAATTCCTTTTCTGTTTCTTCTTCATTGTCATCAGTGTTACTAGGCGACAAAGTTACTAATTTTTTAGATTTAGACCTTAGATGTTAGACCTTAGACTTTAGACTTTAGACTTTAGATGTTGGCGGATGCCCAACTAGTGACTAGTGACTAGAAACTCACTTCACCTGAATCTCGTCAATGAAGTAGTAGCCGTCATAGCCGACGCCGAAGTGCCAGTCGGGGCAGGCACCGATGGTCTTCAGGTTTACCTTGACATAGCGGGCCGTTGCAGCTTGGGGCAGCGTTACCGTCGCCCAGCGGTACTTGGGTGACATGTCACGGTCCTCCTCAAAGTTGAAGGTGCCGATGTCGGTAAAATTCACGTTGTCGTTCGAGAGGGCATAGGACACGCTCTTGGGCAGGAAAATCCAGGCGCCCAGGTTGTGCAGACAGTCGATCCGCACGGTCGTGAACTGTTTCTCTTCACCCAGATCGACCACCAGTTCGGCATCTTCGCCGACCCAGCCGACCCAGCTCTCCCCGTAGGTCGCTCCACCGAACAGTCCGTCGGTCAGCGCCGTCCCCGAGATGGGGACGAATCGGTACTCGGGCAGGTTCTTGTAGGTGACTTTAGCGCCCAGGGCGAGGTTGTTGCTGATGCCCGGCAGGAAGCGCTCCAAGTACAGGTCACAGTAATCATTCACCGAGTTCTTGCGCTCGGTCAAGGACTTGATGCCTGCCTCATTGCCGCGTTGGCGGAAGAGCTCCACTTCACGGATGCGCTCCTCACGGTCGCCTTCGGTCGAGGTGCGCTCGAGCTCCAGCTTGCTGTACTGCTGCTGCAGCCGTGCCGCATGGACGCGCTTGAGCAACGTCTCGTCACCGGCAACTGCCGCCTCGGCCTGGTCGAACAGGTCATCATATTGCGCCAGCAGATAGGGTCGCAGCATGCCCTCCTTGTGCGAGACAGGCGAGTCATAAATCCACAGGTCCTTGCCGCTGCCCAGCAGCGCACCCTCGCGCATCTTGAGGTAACGGTACAGATAGGGGGCAGCCTTGCCGTAGTAGCCGTCCAGGAAGGTGTGCATCAGGCTGTCGGTATCGGCATCGACGTTCCACATCAGTTTGGATATCATATAGGCACGCAGCTCGCTGAAGTCCACGCCCCTGAAGCCTGCCACCTGCTCAAACAGCATCGTGGCGTGGTTCTCCTTGAACAGCCTCATGTTGGGCTGCAGCACATGGAAGTTAGGGAAGGGCGTGACCAGGTTGTCGAAGTTGATGCCGTAGTCCCACACGAAGATGTTGTCCGATATCTTGCCCCAACCCGTCAGGGCGCGCATGAAGTCGCGTCCGCTGGCATTCTCTGTCAAGGGGACTTCGCGCTTGCTGTCGATACTGCACAGCATGATGTTCACGTTGGGCAGGGGCTTGGTGTGCTTGGGTGGCTGCATGCTGTACAGGTAGGCCAGCGTCGAGAATTCCTTGTCAGGGAAACGCTGGGCTAGCTTGTTCATGAAGCGCACCAGGTTGCCCGACGGCGAACCCTCGTACTCGTCCACGGCCTTGCACTCGGGGCAGGCGCATTGCGTGTTATTGCCATCGTTCTGGCTCACCGAGATGAGTTTCATGCCGGGGTTGGCCCTGAAGATGCTGTCAATCTTGGCGGCGACCAGCTCAAAGACCTCGGGATTGGTCAGGCACCACTGGCTGTGGGCACCGGGATGGCGCACGCCGTTGAAGAAGGAGTAATACTCGGGATGTGCCTTGCCATAAACCGCTGCGGGCAGAATCTGGTTGAAGGTGTGGACCCACATGTTGGCGGCAAAGATTTCTTTAGGCTCCTTAAGCCTGTAGAAGGCCACATAGTCGGGATCCTCGGTGCCGTAGGTCTGCGTCTGGCGATAGCGGAACGAGGGCGTCTCGGCATGGTGCTGAGCGGCAATGGTGATGTTGGTGCGCGGCTCTATGGTCCATGCGCCAGCGGCATAGTAGCGCACCCCTAGTTCGTTTTCCAGCAGCGTCGCCACGCCATAGAGGGCGCCCTTGCCGCCACCGCTCTTGATGGTCAATAGGCCGTCATGACAATCGATGACAAAGCCGTCCTCGCCGACTTCGTCGGTCGTGCCTCCGATGAGGATCAGGTTTTTCCTGTCCTTATCGATTGAGATCGACAACCTCACACCGCTCATGCGCTCAACAAACTTGTTCAGCAACATGGCTGCATCCCGGTTGACCTCACTCTCTTCAACGATGGCAATCGCCGCCCGCGCCTTGCCATTTTTCATTACCTGCAGTTGTGCCGATGCCTGCATGGCTGCCAGCACCACAACAGCAAACAACAATAATCTTTTCATAAGCCTAAAGCGTTAGTGTTTAATTTCAGGCAGTAAAGATACAACAATAAAAGGACATGGGCACCATGTCCTTTCATCGTATTTTTATCATGAGGGTATTATTCCCAGTCTTCAATCTTGCATTGGCGCTTGGGAATGGCGCTGGAGAAGGTCAACCCCGTGCGGCGTTCCACCTCGGCGACGGTGACGGCATATTTTTTTATGCCGCCTGGGCTGGGGCTGTTGGGGTAGATGAAGGCGATGGCGCGCCCCTGCTCGGGGGCATACAGCACCTTGAAGAAGGCTTCGGGCACGGCAATGTTCTGCTTGTCCTTCCCGATCATCTTGGGATTCTTGCCCATGATGGGACCGGTATAGACCATGATGCGCTTGTCACGCTTGGCCCAGCGATGCACCCGCTCCTCCAGCACGCGCCAGTGGTCGTTGTTGAGCTTGGTGTCCTGCGGGCACATGTTAGTCATGTAGAAGCACTGTGTCATCGCTGTCTTGTCCCAGCGCATGTCCATCGCCGGTGCCATGTGGCCACGGCTGTAGCCGCTGCCGCGATATTCCCAATTCTCGGGGCAGCCTTTCACGCTGGCATCCTTGGCATAGTTGTAGTTCTTGCGCACCTCATGGTCTGGTGCATCGGCCATAGCGACCATCGTTGCCGTCAGCTCGTAGGCCACACAGTTGGGAATCCTGAGCGACGGGTTGAAGTTGACGCGGATAGCCTGATAGTTCAGCACCTGGTTGGAAACGCCCTTGGGGATGGTCACCGCCAGCAGCGCATTGGTGTTCTGCTGCGGCACGACAGTAGCGGTCGCCGTCTTGCCGATGGTGGGGACGGTCACCAGTTGGGAACTGGAAGAATTATAGACGGATTGTTTCTTTGATTTTTTATCCTTCTTGTTCTTCTTTTCCTTTTTGGATTTCTTCTTATCCTTCTTGTCCTTCTTCTTGTTCTTGGCCTGGGCACACCACTGCGAGGTGATGCTGCTGTCACCCGTCACCTGTGGCGGCAGGGCTCCGCCCATCACCATCACCGCCACCAGCATCCAAATCTTAACTATCTGCCTCATCTTTTAATGCTCTTGTTCTCACTAATCTCTAATCCCTAATCTCTAATCAGTGCCGCAGGCGCTTAATTGGTCCACGCGTCAAGATTGACCGTGCTCTCAATTCGCCCTTGTTCCTCGTCGGGCAGGGTGGGGAAGAAGTCCAGCCCCGTCCTTCGCTCCACCTCATCGACGCTCACGGCATATTGCTGCAGCCGCCCGCCGCTGTGCCCGTTCGGGTAGATGAAGGCGATGGCACGCATCGGTCTCACACAGGGTGCCATGATGACCTTGTAGTAGGCACTCGGCACCGTCACCCGTCCGTTGGCTAGCGTTGAGTCGCCCTCGCTCACGACAGGCCCCGTGAACACCAGCAGTGCGCTGTCCCGTGCCGTCCATTCACGCACCTTCTCCTCCAGCTTCGCCCAGCCACCCTCGTTCAGGGCCTTGTGCATCGGGGCGACGTTGGTCAGCATGAACGACTGACGCATGGCCTCCTCGCTCCATTTCAAGTCTCCCGCGGGTACCAGATGCCCACGGTCCATTCCGCTACCTGCATAGTCGGCAGGTTCAGGACATCCCTTTACGCCGAGATCCGTCATGAACTCGCCCCTGCGCTCGGCAGTTCCGTTTAGCTCGTTGTTAACGAGCTCATAAATCGCGCAGTTAGCGATGCCTCGTCCATCGTTGAAGTGCACGGCGAACGCTTCGCCGTAGTTCACCAGCGTGTCGTTCATGCCGTTGGGAATGCCGACGGTCATCAGGCTGTCGCGCCCGCCCTCACTAAGGGGCACCAGATGTGGAGCATTGTTGTTCACGATGACGCGATACAGCAAAAAGCATACCAACGCCACCGTCAGGCCCCACAAGAGGAACCTGACGGCATCGCCCCACCGTTGCCACAACCGCTCAATCTGCTTTTTCATAGTCACAAAAATACCCAAATCTTCCAAAATCCAAGGTAATAATTAGCCAAAACTTACCAAAATCCAAGGAAATAATTGCGGGAAATCCTTTCACGTCTAACTCGGGCACAAAAAGAGAAGCTGCCCGCATGAGGCAGCTTCCCGTGATGATAATAAAAATTTGTCCTGATGGCTCGAGGCTTACGGACGATAAAACTTTTGACCGTTTTGGATGATGATGCCTCGTGTCTCACTCGTGGCGGGAACGCCGGTGATGGTGTAAGCCCTCGAGGTGCCGACAGGGGCATTAATCTCTTTTACTTTGCTGGGACCCTGCGTCATTTCGATAAACTCCTGACGGGCCTTGGCCAGCTGCTCGCGGAATCGCTCGTTGCCCTGCAACTTGGCATACAGTACCGATGCGCCCAGGCGTCCGGCATCGACGTCGCTCTGCCAGTGATATCCTGCAATGACGCGGCTCTGGCCATACTCATAGCCGCGAGCCAGCAGTGCATCGGCTACTGCAGTTTGATGTCCGCTTATTTCGCCCTGCGGATGATGACGAAAGCTATGCCCATCGAGATCAGCATGGCGACAACAAATGCGATGATGAACCCCGTCAGATCCAACACTCCCAGCAAAAACAGGGTTATGATGAGAAAGTTAACTAGTGAATAGATAATGGCGAACGTATAAATTGCTTTCTTTCGGTCCATGACTTTTTCGTTTTATTAATGAATAATGATTGGTGTTGTCGCTTATTCTTTAGCCCTGTGAATGAGGACGAGAAAAATGATCCCCGGGATGAACGCCACTATCCCAATTCCATATATAATCCAAGTTGCGTTAAAACGCTGGAAGGGAATTAACATCATGAATATGGCAATGATAATAGCATCCACGCGATACAGCCAATTAATCAATTTAGCCTGTTTGAAATTGGTCACCTTGGGCCACTTTCTATTTTCTGTGATCTCGACGGGGCGATGGACATACCAGAGCGTCCAGATGACGAGGAAGGTAGAAAAGACCAAGGTAGAAAGTCGATTATCGTAGTTGAGGTAATTGTAGTCCTGGGTAAAGACGCCTTTTATCGCTCCCAGTACCCATGCCAGGACTACAAGGACGGCGACAAGTACTTCAACAGAGGTGCTCAAGACGGTATTCGGCACTTTTATCTGATTCATGTTGGCACTGTCAACGGCAACGTCCTGCTTGGTGTCCTCGGGATTACTCTGGGCTTTGTAAATGAGGTAGCGGAAGACGGCGATGGTGACAAGAACGACCGCTCCGGTAATGTAGTAAAAGATTGTTTGGTAGTCGACGCCTGTTGAAAAATCTCCCAAAGGTAGGGCATGCGCAAGGACTAACAACGCAAGTTCAACGGCCAGCACGCGGCACATGCGGACTTCCAGGGCCACCTGCTTCACATTAGTATGCCTTCTTACCATTGAAAGAAAGTTTGGCATATACACAATCCACAAGACGGTGATGGCAAGGATTGTCAGTGTAAACATGGTTACGGGTTCGAGGAAGAAGAAGTCTTCCATCATCCAAAACCGATCGGTGACAATTGCCACTATCCAAGCAATAGCGATAATCAGTAGTGTGAGCACTTCAAAGATGGCTCCCTCGCGGGAGCGCGGCACTTCGATTAAGTCCAGCACAGGACCGCCCTTTTTATCAGCCTTATTGATGAAAGCAATAGCAATGCATATCACCGCCATGATTGCCATGCTCCAGCAACCGAACATAAGTTCCCAGGACTCAATATTTTCCCTTCTAGACATGACGATCGTGTAGATGATGAAGATCGCTTCAATAATTCCGATAAGAAGGAGATAAATATTTCTATTCAGCTGTTTCATAGCTATTCATTTTTAAGAAGAGATATTGATATGATTGCATGGCGCGAGGGTGGATTCATTTCGCCCTGCGGATGAGGATGCGGCCGGCAACAAAGACCACGACCCCTATCGTGACCAGCACAATCCAGATCCAGTTCTGATGATGAAGTGCAGGGAATGAGTAAATCAGCATTCCCGCCGCCATCAGCACCGCCAACAGGCGATTCATGAGAACGGCCAATTTGACCTGTTTGATATTAGTCAGCATGCCCGCATTATTCATGTTGCCGGGAGTGTAGGTCTCCCAAAGCATGAAGGCGATGGTGCCAGTGAGGACGAACAGGCCGAGTAACTTCTCGAAATCGAAACTGCCGTCCTCCTCGGTGAATAGACCGTTTTTCACTGCCATGACCCATGCCAGGGCAGTCAGGACGCCGACGAGGATTTCAATCCCAGTGCTCAGGGCTGTGCGTGCCACCTTCACCTCATCGACATTGAAACCGTCGATGGGATCGTCCTGCTCGCTGCTGTACTTGGCCAGCAATATCATGCCCACAAAGTTGCCGATCATGGCGACAACGACTCCCGTGATGATGATTCCCGCTGTCGATAACCCGGCCCAGGCCGCCACTATCATAGCGCCGAAGATGGCGATCAAGCAGATGATGCCCAGCAGGTTGAATGCTTGATTACTATTGAGTTTCATGATTCTATTCGTTATTAGTGGGTGAATCTTGTCTGTCAGACCTGAAACTGTAGTTGCAGATTGCGATAATAATGAGCACTGCGACATAGAGGTATCCAAGCGTTTTCTCGTCCAGGTCGGTGATGATGAACGGAAGTAACAGCGCAAACAGGGCGACAATGACGGCTGCAATGCGGCATCGCTTGATGCTGGCCAAGACTTGCTCGTCGTTCTTGAACGTGCTGGCGTCGGTCATCCACGTCGGGAAATAGGCAAGGATGAGTGCACCGATAGAGCATACCGAGCACACGATGAGATCGGCAAGGGGAATGTCAAGAATCCCGCAGCCCGACAGCTGGTGCTTGAGCGCTGCTGCGCACCAGGCGCCGATGAGCATGAGAATGGTCACAATCTCAAAGGCCGAGCCCTCGACAGTGCGCACAACGCGGACGTTGGCAGGGTTGTAATTGTTGACCTTGGCCATCAGGGCTGCACTTTTCTTGTAGATGAAGTGCTGGATGGGTATCCTGGCTGCGAGAAGCATAATGCCGCACAGGTAAAGTGGTCTCCACTTGTAATAAGTAGTTTCTGGATCAGTGAAGTAGGTCAATAGAAGTCCCAATAACGCAGCTAGTATTGCGGTTACATGGCCACGGTTAACCAGGGCCATGTAGGCTCTCATGTTCTTCGGATCGTACTCTTCCTTCTTTATTTTTGTAATATAGGATGCAATTAGCTTGAAGAGACTGATCACCGAAAGGCCGATGACTGGCCAGATGCGCTGGTCCAGTGTCCACGCCCGATATAGGGCATAACCGATGATACCGACTGTCAGGATCTCGCACAGGGTTCCGAAGAGGGTGCGCGGCAGGTCGATGGTATCGTCGTCAAGGTTGCCTTCCTCGATGTCTTTGACAAGCTGCTCGGCTTTTTTCTCATTCTCCGACTTGGGAAAAGTCGCGGGATACTTCTTCTTGAGGAAATTTTCAAGGGCAAACCCAAGGGCAACCCCCACGAAGACGAGAACATACATCATCCATTTGTGGCTGAAGATATCAAGACAGATCAGCAAGCCGCTTAGCAAGCAGATAATCGTTGCATAGGCATATCGAAACAGTTTCATCTTTGGTTCAGTAATCGGTTTCATTGCTATTCCTCCTCGTTATCGGTTTCACTTTTCTTCTTCTTGGGCAGACGGCGGGCCTTGCGCAGCGCCTCGGTGATGATCCACTGCAACTGACCGTTGGTCGAGCGGAACTCGTCGGCTGCCCACTTCTCAATGGCATCCATCGTGTCGCTGTCGACACGAAGGATAAAACTTTTTGTGGCTTTCTTTGCCATAGTCTGCTAAATCTTTAACGGTGAAATTGGTTGTGAAACAACTGAATCATCTGAGAAATCTGAGTTTTTGCCTATCTGTTTTGTTCTGATTGGAACTGTCAGTTGCTCTAGAATTGTTGAGGTTGCGGCAGCCCTCAGAATAATCAGATAATTCAGTTGTTATTAAATGACACTTACATGTTCAGTGTGCCGGTATTGACAACGGGCTGGGCCTGTTCGTCGGCGCACAGGACAACGAGCAGGTTGCTCACCATCGAGGCCTTCTTGTCGTCGTCAAGTTCCACGATTTCCTCGCTCGAGAGCTTGTCAAGGGCCATCTTCACCATGCTCACGGCGCCCTCGACGATCTTCTCGCGGGCGGTGATGATGGCGCTGGCCTGCTGGCGGCGCAGCATCACGGCAGCAATCTCGGGAGCATAGGCCAGGTAGTTGATGCGGGCCTCAACGACCTCGATGCCGGCGAGCGACAGGCGCTCGTTGAGCCTCTCCTCGAGTTGCTCGTTGATCTCGTCGCCACCCGAGCGCAGGGTCAGTTCCTTGGTGTCCTCGTCATTGTCGTCGTAGGCATACAAGCCGGCCACCTGCCTCAAGGCGGCGTAGCTCTGTACGCTCACGAAGTCCTCCAGAGCGCGCATCAGCCCCTTGGCATTGCCGCTCAATGTGCCGTCGGTCGAGGCCATCGTCTGCGAGTCTACCTCGAACAGGGCCTTGTAGGTGTCCTTCAGTCTCCACACCAGCACCAGGCCGATCATCACGGGATTACCCACCTTGTCGTTCACCTTGATGGGCTCGGCGTCCAGGTTGCGGGCGCGCAGCGAGACCTTCTTGGTACCGTAGAAGGGGTTGATCCAGTAGAAGCCAGTGCGGTTAAAGGTGCCACTGTACTTGCCGAACCAGGTGGTCACGCGGGCCGTGTTGGGCTCAAGCATCAGGAATCCGCTTAAGAGAAATAAGGTAAGGATCATGCACAGGATGCTCACGATGAGCAATATTGTGGCTGGCATGTTGCTTCCAGGCTCGTCAAACATCACAATGCTCTGGTAGATGCCCCACACACTGAGGATGGGCAACAAGATGACTACGAATAGCATCAAAAAACCATTCAGGGTAGTGCCTTTGAAATTAAATTCCTTCGTTTCCATAATCGTAAAAGTTGAAAAGTTAATATATAGTTCATATTAATTTTGATATCATTTTGATATCGCAAAGATATATTCGTTTAATCCATCTGTCAATACTTTTCCCTATTTTTAACATTATTTTAACATTTCCACCCCTCCTTCCCCCTCCCTGGCTCCTCCCGTTCCTCCCGTCGTGTCCCGTGTCTGCTCCGCCTGTTTCTCCCGTCGTGTCCCGTGTCTGCTCCACCCGTCCCTCCCGTCGTGTCCCGTGTCTGCTCCTCTCCCGTCCCTCCCGTCGTGTCCCGTGGGCCGAGGCTCCGCCTCGGTAAAAGAAATCTAAATTCTAATAACTAAATTCTAAACTCTTTTTACTATCTTTGCAGATTGAAAAAAGAATACAACCATTAACAACAGTATATCACTATGACAAAGTTAGTTGACAGATTTTTGAAGTACGTGAAGTTCGACACTCAGAGTGACGAACTCACCAACCTGACACCCTCCACGCCGGGTCAGATGGTGTTTGCCAAGGAACTGGAGCGTGAACTGCACGCCATGGGCCTGAGCGACATCACCCTCGATGACAATGGCTACCTGTTTGCCACCTTGCCCGCTAACACCGACAAGCCCGTGCCCACCATCGGTTTCATCGCCCACATGGACACCGCGCCCGACATGAGCGGTCACGACGTCAAGCCCCGCATCGTCAAGTATGAGGGCGAGCCCATCGTCCTGAGCGAGGAGCCCCGCATCGTCCTTGACCCCGTTCAGTTCCCCGAGATGAACGATTATAAGGGACAGGAATTCATTGTCACCAGCGGTGACACTCTGCTCGGTGCCGACGACAAAGCCGGTATCGCCGAGATCCTGAGCGCCGTCGAGTGGCTCCAGGAGCACCCCGAGGTGAAGCACGGTAACATCCGCGTGGGTTTCAACCCCGACGAGGAGATCGGCTTGGGTGCCCATCACTTCGATGTAGAGCAATTCGGCTGTGACTGGGCCTACACCATGGACGGTGGCGCCGTGGGCGAACTGGAGTTTGAGAACTTCAACGCCGCCAGCGCCAAGATCACCTTCAAGGGCCTGAACGTTCACCCCGGTGCCGCCAAGCACAAGATGATCAACTCGATGCGCGTTGCCATGCAGTTCGCCATGATGCTGCCGCGCTGGGAGACCCCCGAGCACACCGAGGGCTACGAGGGCTTCTACCACCTCATCCGCGTTGAGGGTGGTGTCGAGCAGACCACATTGAACTATATCATCCGCGACCACGACCGTGCCCGCTTCGAGAGCCGCAAGCGCGAAATCGAGCACCTGTGCAACAAGATCAATGCCGAGTTCCCCGACTGCGCCACCTGCGAAATCAAGGACCAGTACTACAACATGCGCGAGAAGATCGAGCCGGTGATGAACATCATCGACATCGCCAAGCAGGCCATGGAGAATGCCGGCGTAACCCCCAAGGTACAGCCCATCCGTGGCGGCACCGACGGTGCCCAGCTTTCGTTCAAGAACCTGCCCTGTCCCAACATCTTCGCTGGCGGCATGAACATGCACGGACGCTTTGAGTACGTGCCCATCCCCTCGATGGAGAAGGCCATGATGACCATCGTCGAGATTTGCAAGATCGTCGCCCAGTAAACAACCCACAGGACCCTAAGGAC
The DNA here is from genome assembly GCA_045114065.1 of Sodaliphilus sp. GTDB lineage: Bacteria > Bacteroidota > Bacteroidia > Bacteroidales > Muribaculaceae > Sodaliphilus. The sequence goes on along the minus strand of JBGUJU010000224.1, from coordinate 17,686 downwards.
CCTAAAGCCCCTGAGGACTTTAAGGTCCTTAAGGCCCTTAAAAAGACGATATTTAGAAAAAACAACCAAATAATTTGGCGGGTAAAGAAAAAGGCAGTACCTTTGCACCGCAATTTTTGGGAGATTCGCTAGCTCAGCAGGTAGAGCACATCCCTTTTAAGGATGGGGTCGTGGGTTCGAGCCCCACGCGAATCACAATGACGGGTAATCGCCCGTCATTTTTTTATCCCTAAATGCCGTATTTTTCAAGCAGTTACAAATTGGTTTCCACTTTTTGACAATTACCAATTATTACGGAAAATTACAAAATACCACAACAAAACCACAACTTTTTTTGCTTGATAGGGAAAAACATTATACCTTTGTTGCATCAACCAATTAAATGATTCTATTATGGCTAAAGTTAAATTTGAATTACTGAAGAGAAGAGGAGACCGCGCCGAGTTCCAGCTGCTTTTTACACAAGGTAGTATTAACTCCAGTTATATTCGTGCGCGATGCAGGACGGGATTGTATGGCTTTTGTGACTACTGGAGTAGTGATGACCAGGTACACAAGATTCCAAAGAACATAAACCCGCTTATCAAACCCGAAGTCATTGAAGTAAACAAGAGACTTGCAACACTCAAGACCGAAGTAGAGACCGCCGCGGCGAATACTCCCGAATCGGTTTTAGGCCGTGACTGGCTTACTGCAATCGTTGAGGATGTATTACACCCCACCAAAAAGGAAAAGACGCAGCAGGACGCGCCCAAAACATTAATCCAGGCCGTTGAAGATTTCATCGCAGCGGCACCCACTACGATCAGGCACAAAGGTAAACCGATTTGCGCCGCCAGGCTTAACCACTACAAGCAAGTATTAAAGAATCTGCAAGGCATGGGCGCGGATGGTGTGACCATTGAGCGCGCCGATAAATCCTTTTATGATTCTTTTGTCCGCTATATGTATGCCCAGGGGTACAAGCAGAACACTATAGCCACCCGCGTCAAGTGCATTAAATCCGTCATTAACTCGCTACCAATGGCCGAGCGCGTGGGGTGCGAGTTCGTGGAGCCGAAGAAGTGCGCCGCGGTCATGGAAGATATAGATAATATCGCACTCAACGAAAAGGAACTGAAAGCGCTGGCCGACCTTGATCTGGCCGATAATGCCTACCTTGACCGGGTGCGTGACCAATTCCTTTTGCTGGCTTGGACGGGTTGCAGATATAGCGACTTGGGCAAGTTGTCCCGCAAATATATCGTCAATGAAGATGGCGATAGTTACTTTAGCCTGGAGCAACAAAAGACGGGCGCAAAGGTGGTAATCCCTATTTTGCCGCCGATTGTGCCGATACTGGAGAAATACGATTATCAGCCGCCGCGGCCTATCAGTAACCAGCGCTTTAATGACTATATCAAGGAAGTGGCCCAGCTGGCACACCTGGATGATGAAGTAGTAACCACCCACACCCAGCAAGACAAAGGCGAATTTGTTCCCGGACGCGTTGAGACCCGCCGCCCCAAGTGGCAAGCCGTGACCGCCCACACCGCGCGCCGATCCTTTGCCACTAATATGTATAAGCGAGGATTCCCGACCCTGGCAATCATGGCCATTACTGGCCACAAGACCGAAAAGTCATTCTTAACTTACATCAAGGTCAGCGAGGCCGAAAACGCAAAGATGGTAGCACACCAATTCAAATCACAATGGAAATGAACGAGAGCAAGATAATAGGGTATAAAAGAATCAATCCCAATACGATTGACGGGTACAATGCTAATAATCGATACATCATTATAACTACTCATGGAGGGTGCATGGATAGTGCAGAAAGTCCAATAAGGATTCCCGATGGTTCGTATTTACTTTGCCACTTGATTAAAAGGAATGAGTTTCTAAACGATTGGGAGCAATACCGAGACCGAGTTGTGGTGGTAACACCTTTATCTGGAAACCCATGTTTCCCTTATCCGCTGGTAAAACAATTTCTTGGCATAGATTACGGACTTTTCATAAAGTTGAGGATGTATGAGCCATTCAAGGAATTTTCAATAGCGGTAGACTGCATCAAAGATGAAGTATTAATCGTGGATAAAGTGATATGAAGGACTATATAAAACAAATCGCAGATGGACGATTGACCCGTGGTGAAGTGATAGAACGCTTGAAGGGTTGGTCTAAGGATAGTGTGAAGGACTTTTTGGATGACATGGTTGCAGATGCAATCATGATTCTCATGGATGGTGGCAACACTCCAGCGAATCAAGTAAAGAGTAATCGCCTTAGTGATATGGTAGATTCTATTGCAACTGAATTGCTGCCCAACTATGACAAGCTACGCAAACCCACTCAACCAGTATCAAGAAACAAGCAGCCTAAATCCAACTCAAAAAACTTGACGGATGCTGCAATGAAATTGGAAGGCTTGACGGATATTTACCAAAAGTTGGTTGATGGAAAATATATCGTTGATGGCCACTGGGTTGAAAAATCACCTGCTTGTTTTTGGACGCTTGTTTATGAGTTGTGGAAGAACTATGACATTGACAATGCAGGCCTTGCCTGGACTGACGTAGCGCGATGGGTAGGAGTTCCAAAGGATGACATGGAAAAACTTATACATAGCGCACAAGAAGGATATAGGAAGAACACAAGCGATCCTAAGAAATCAAGAGTAAAACGAGCAGCCGAAATAAGGATTATTTGTCAAAAGTAGTTAAATAATATTTGGGTTATTTGGGGTGCTTTTGGGTGTGCCCCAAAGTGTAGGAAAACCCGCTATTACCTTTGTGCCGTGACGATTACGAAGTCACGGCATTTTTTCGCTATGACTGGAAGAATCGCTTCAATGAATATGACAAATATACAAGGTACACAACGCGCGATGGTGGTCATGGACTTTGACGATCTTAACCGTGCAATGGATGAGGTTGCAGACAAGGTGGCCGCAAGGCTCCAGGCTCTCACACCGCCTCCAGCTGGTAACGATGACAAAGAACTGCTTACACCAAGAGAGGTGGCCGCGCTTTTCAGCGTAACCAATAAAACTTTGCACTGCTGGGATAAGTCGGGATTCTTGCCGAGGATTAGGATTGGCGGTGTAGTCCGCTATCGCAGAGCAGATGTAGAACGAGCCGCGCAGGTTAAAGGCAAGAGCATTTAATAGCATGTTAGACCAACAACCTACAACTATGGAAAAAAGGCCAAAGCCAATAAAGACGTCAATTGGACTGCCACGGGTGCTTATCAATGCACCAACGGAGCCAAAGGATGAGAAGTGGAGGCCAGGTGGAGACACGAAGGCTCCAGCGGATGATCTAAAAGAGTTCCCGGTTTGGGGATTGCCCAATGATTTGCAGCGGGTCATCATGGAAGTGGCCGAAGGCTACCAATGTGACCCAAGCATAGTGACCGCGGCGATATTCAGTGCAGCGGGTACAGCCTTAGGTAAAAGTGTTGTCGGCCTATCGGACAACTACCGCAATTATCCTGCTTTGTGGTTTGTGATTGTCGGCAAGGCGTCCAGCGGCAAGTCGGCACCCGTGGAGTGGGTATATAAGCCTTTAATGGAGTATGAGATTGCAGAGTTTAAGCGGTTTGACACCGACCATGCAAAATGGGAATCATTGCCACGTGAAACCCGTGGCGCGGCTCCCAGGCTGCACTCAAGGATAGCAGGTAATATCACGGATGAGAAACTACTAAAAAAACTCGCACTTAATGAGGGTGCGCTTTGCTGGAAACATGATGAATTTGCGACCCTATTAGGCGGGATGGGCAAATACTCCAATGGTGGTGCCGGGATGATAGTTGGTAATCTGCTATCAATATTTAGTGGTGCGAATTTTTCAAAAGAAACAGTTAGTGGCGATAACTTGATGATCAAGGCACCCGCACTCAACATCATTTCAACCACACAGCCGTCAGTGTTAAAAAAGTTGATGACACCATACCTGCAAAACGGATTCTTTGAGCGATTCCTCTACATCAATATCGCCGGGAAGGTGCCCGAATATAGGCCAGTTATTATCACGGATTATGCAAGCTATACCTGGGCGGATTATATAGATAGCTTGCGAGGGAATGATGTTGGTACCCTTCACGAACATGCTGCAGCCTATGACATACATGTGGCCGCAATGAATCGCTGGCGCAATGAAGAGCGACTAATGATGGATTTAAGTAGCGGCGATTTGTACGAGGATGTTTGTTGCTCTATTCTTGAAAAGGCCAACTACCAGTTGTGCCGCCTTAGTATCATCGTGGCGAGGCTTAGAAATGAAGACATCATTACTGCTCCAGCCATGCAGTATTCGGTTGATTGCGTTGATTACCTTATCAACGGGCAAAAGGTGGCGCTGCTCAAAATCCTGCACGGAGACAAGCGAGGTGAGCCGACACTGGCCGACACAATCCGGCAACTCTATCGGTGCAAACCTGACCTTAACCAGTCTGCACTTGCCCGTTCACTGGGAACAACACCGCAATACATCAACAAAACACTGAATCAAAAGTAGTGGTTGATGGGTTGTAGGTTGTAGGCGATTTAACTTGTTGGCTATTAGGTTGCAATCCTTAAATCAGCCTACAACCAGGTTAATTGATTCTATATTATTGTTGGTTGTATGGGTGTTGTAGCGCAAGCGGTTGATATATAGTAGATTGTGATGGGTACAACCTACAACCATACAACCACATGGCACAAGAAAAAACGATGGTAAATTCTTATCGTAAACATTTGATTTTTAGTATAAAAGTAGTATCTTTGTAGGTACTCAATAAACAAATTAATTATGGCTTATTTGAACAACACGGAAAATGAAAGAAGGTACAAGGCAATTTGCTCCAAGTACCAGGATGCAGTCAGCAGACGCAAGTCGGCGATTAACCTTGAAGAAACGCGCGTGGAAGTAGCGCGGGCACGTCTAAAAGAAATCAATAACCGCATTGACGAACTTAACCGATCCAACAAGATTTCCTATGAAATTGGAAGGGAACGCAGCAGTTTATTTTCGCAGAGGGCAGCAGCTGCCGATAAGTTGCGCCAAGCCGAGCGAAAACTGGCTATCGCTAAAGTCGGCGATGACAACTTGACAGAATTTATTGAACTTATGAGAAAATAATAATTTGACTATGGCTATAACTAAGTTTGACCGAGAAATGCAGGCGATGGGAGAACGCGCCGTAAGACAAGATAACATCAACAAGATTGATGCGATGATCGCCGAGTGTGAAGACATACTTGCAGTTATGCCCAGCAGGGGTAAAGCCTCAATTGAAGAACTACAAGACCTGGAATTTATGCAATCGCGCCGCGCGTGGTTATATGAGATGCGCGATGATGAGCAGAAGGCATACAACCAGGCAGGCATTGATCCCGCAGAGTTAAAGGCCGAGTTTTCAAAACTAAATTAGTTTGGTTTAGTATGGCAAGACCGAAAAATGACGGGCGTGGAAGGTTGGGAGGCCGAGCAAAAGGCACTCCCAACAAAGTCACGTCTTCAATTCGCGACTGGCTGACGGAGTTAGTCAATAAGAATAAAACGAAGATTAAGCGAGACCTTGACGCGCTTGATCCCAAAGACCGACTTGTCATGCTGGAAAAATTCATGCAGTATGTTGTCCCCAAGCAGCAATCAGTGGCCACAAGTATTGACTTGACGTCATTGTCGGATGAGCAGTTGGGGAATGTGGTTGATGAACTCTTAAACAAGATTGACAATGGCGATAATTAAGTTAGACAAGCAGAACAAAATCCAACTGCTCCAGTGGCTCCAGGCAGGGGAAGTTGATAGCCTGGAGTTATCCCAATGGCTCCACAAAAACGAGCAACCGAAGACTGAAAAGGAAATTGAAGATGAGATAGTACGATTATCGGTCAGCATCCGTAATTGCAAACCTATATTTGAAGATAAGGTTGCACAACGCGTCTGCAAAGGTTGTTATGATGTTGGTGGATGCTGGTTGTCATGGATGGCCAGGGATGACCGGGAACTGCAAGACAAGATGAAAAACTGGATGGAACAAACGATATAATTGTAGGTTTATAGGGTTTGTGAAAGCGAATAAAGCAACCCGTGACTGGCTGGCTCGTGATAGACGGGTGAGCCAGTCTTTTTTTTCATGCAGAATGATGGAGACAAAAAAAAGACGTATCTTTGCAGCAATGATATTGCTATAAGCAAATCATTTAATTGGTTTGGCTGGAGTCCCTGGGAAGGGGTTCCAGCCTTTTTCCCACAACAAAACCACAACTTTTTTGTTGTTGTGTTATGTAACTAATTGATAATCAGTCGTGGATTGTAATCCCACGCGAATCACAAATAATTATGACTGCAGTTCTCTTTTGAGGATTGCAGTCATGATTATTATGCATAGTTATTTATTGTTTGAGTCTTCCTTATCACGTGGGTTCTGTAGTTTCAGGATGATGGCAACGATAGCAGATAGTATGATATCACCACGTTTTAATAATTCTTCTTTTATGATATTTGGAGTATTTGGATCATTGATAAGCTCAAGAATAGCTTCTTTTATTTGATGCTGACCAATGGCCTTGAAATCAATGTTCGGATGTTGATTAGTAGTATCATCGGCTTGAGTTCTAGCCAAAGGATATCTCCATGAAAGGTAACTGATGATTGCTCCAATGATTGTAAAACCTATCGATACGGAATCCTTAATAATGCCAATTTCTATGTTCATTTCCCCTACACCGCTATTCTTTATTGATAGTCGTGTTCCATCATCAATGGATTCTTCAATCTCTTTGATGTCGGCTTTGGTTAGGAGCTTGATGTCATTCTTGTAGACGATTCTGGCGATGTCTTCAACTAAAGACCATTCTGGGTGATTACTGAATTGATTTTGTCCCATGATTTTGGATATATTAATAAAAGGATTACTGCAATAATAAAGAAAGTAGAATAGACTAATAAAGAAATTGGAGAAGCTAAAAACCTGCACAATAAATCAAAGTTTTCAGGCTTCGAGAATACAGAATAGATTGAATAAGAAGTTACTATTAAGCTTGTTCCTGTAAATATATAATCATAAACATTCTTTATTAGATTCAGTTGACTTGTTGAATCAAGATTTGGTGAATTCTGCAATCTTGAAATTACCCAATTTGCAAATCTAATAATGCCCTGATTCTTATCTGGGTTGTCTATTATGGCACTTATCTCACTTTCATCAAGGATATCCCTTAGGCATATAGTGTTGTCTGATTCTGTTGATTCCGTTTTATCCTCGTTATATTCTAAAAAATGAGCTAGTAAACCAACCGAATCAAAAGTGTTGTTATGGATTCTGAAATACGAATTGCGGTTTGCTGCCCGAATCCTTACAAGAAATAAATGATTTGCGGCTGATTTCATTTCTGCGGGTCCATATAATTCCTCAATAATTCTGAGCGCCGTAAAATCGGCATGTGATTCTATCTCATCAGTATAATTGAAGATGTCTACGATTGCAGAGTATAATATTAATGGCAATATAGTTAAGTTACCAATATCATGAAAATAAAGACCGTTAACCAAAATGAATGATGCCATAATAGCATGTGCTATTGGTGCATCATATCTCTTGTTTCTTCTAGTAGCATGAAAGACATGGCCAACTTCGTGAGCTAATTGATATCGATTTATTGGTTCTTCATCATCAAAATTATTCTTTATAAAAATGATAGCATTTCTTTTATTGATAGCGTAGGTAGTTGGATTGTATATGGAGGTGGCTTTATAAATAGCAATGTTAGGCTTGTTGATATAATAATAGAGGTCGGATTCAAGATTTATAGCGGTATCAATGAATTTGTGGGTAAGATCTGAATCATACCTTTGGATTTCTCCGAATTTGTGATTATCTAAATCATTCTTGAGTTTTTTGAAACATTGGTTTTGTGTGAAAATATATTTTGCAATAAACAAAAAAGAATCAAGAGCAAATGCAATATAAAATAAATTAATTGTTTGAGATAATGAGAGGGCTTTGCCATTCACCAATAACAATAAGAGTGCAAAAAAAGAGAATAGTAAATGAGAGGTGATAAATACTAGTAGTTTAGCAATTATCTCCCCCAAGACAAGTACTATTCCTTTGAGATAATTCATGACTATTCTTGGTTTCAAACACAAAATTAGTGTTTTTTTTTGAATTTGTACTAGTTTAGAATATCTTTTTGAATTACTAAATTTTCATAAGTAGATTTTCCCCCAGAAAACAATGAAGGGTCCTGGCAGCAGTTGCCAGGACCCTTCGCTATAGGATGTCTTGATGAAATTATCCGAGGATAATATCGATCAGGGCGTTTACGTCGGCAATGTTGATCTCGCCATCAGTGTTCACGTCGGCGCGAGTTTTCGTTGCTGCATCGGCATCGCCACCAAGGATGATGTCAATAAGGGCATTGACGTCAGCAATGTTGACCTCACCATCACCGTTCACGTCACCGGGCAGGTAAATGGGATCTATCTTCGGGATAAATACGAACTCGTCGAGGTACGGCATGCGTTCACGAATCCAGTTCTCGACATAATCCATTTCGGCACCCAGGTCGAGCGTCTTCCTGGCCAGGTCGGTGTCGCCGCTCCAGCGGTTCTCCTCACGGGCTGCAGCACCGCAGTTTTGCAGATTCTCAATAGCGGTGCGGTAACGGTTCACCAGGCTGTCGGTGTTGAGCACGGTTTCACGCAGTTTCTTGTAACGGTCAACGATCTCGTTGTGCATGTCTGTTATAGCCCACATGTCGGCCATAGGCAAGTGGCAGACCCAGTTGAACGGGCGCGTGGGAGAATCATTGGCACCGGGCTTAAGGCTAGGTGAATAGGGCTGGCCGAGGCAGATGTCTAAGTCCCAAGGCACCATGGTCAAGCGGGGATGATCGGTGATGTCATAGCAACCGTAATAGATGTTCTTGCTCTCGTTGTCGAGGGCCTGCAGAGTTGCGATGAAGATAAAGTAATCCTGCATGACGGGCAGATCAAAGTAGTAGCCGATGCTGTCGACGAGCAATTGGTCGTCGTGGTCAGCACGTTTGCCAAACCATACGGCATTCTCCAGAGTGGTCCAGTCTGCCATGTGGACTTCATCATAATCGGGATACTTGAGCTCAAAGCCGTCCCATCTTACCTTGTTAGTGCGCCTGGCAGGATCGCTCATGGTGACGGTACGGGTCCATTTGTAGGCTGTCCACAGTTCGCCGTGGATGACCTGGTTCTCCTCGTCAAAGCGTTTGAGCTTCAACTGCTTGCGGTCGATAGGCTCACACATGTTGTAGATGCCTCGGTACTCGCCATTGAGCATGACTTCGACCATCTGGCCGCGGGAACCATTGTGGGCGTTGGGCAACGTGTCGCTGTACCAGGGACGACGAGCCATATCAAGCCACAGGTCGGTGCTCACGCGGTTGCGCACGCGCAGGAAGTCCATCTGGCCGGCATCAAGGATCCAGTTGTTGTCATTGCGCAGGCCGAAGAAACGATGGTTCTCCTTAGTGCTGTCCTCTTCATTTACAAACTTGATGCGGTAGTTGCGTTTGTGCTTGCCGTCAACATTGGTAGCACCGCCACGCCATTTTACCTTGGCCATCAGCGGCTCGGCCAATGCGGAGTCGGGCTCGCTCACATAGACTGAACCGTAGCTGTAATCCTCGTTGAAGTCACCGAACAGCTCCACGATGGGCAGCCAGGTGAACGTGATGGCGCCAGTGTACAGGCTGTCGCCCATCTGAACGGTCACAGCATACAGCTTGCCACCCTCAATCGCCTCGAAGGTGATGGGGTCGTCGTTAGCGACCTCAACGCCCTCAATGACGAGCTCGCTCATCTCCTCACCAAAGTTGATCTGGGCGGTATAGTTGTCGCCGAACATGAATTGAGGGATGCTGCACAACCAGATGTGGTTGAGTGTGTCTAACGGGGCACGATGGCCACCGATGTTAAGGGTCTGTCCCCATGATACGATTCCCGTCATCATGAGTGCCAGAACCATAAATAACTGCTTTTTCATTTTTTGTAAAACACTATTGAATGATGTTAATGTCAAAAAAACGCTGCAAAATTATGAATTTTTTTTGATTCGCGTGTCCAATCACCCAGTTTTTAAGGAAATAATCAGTGAAATGGCTGATATTTCCCCATTTATCATTGTTTTTGGCTGACTATAAGAGCCTGTCTCCCTGTTGTGTGTGTTAAATCAATGTTAAATCAAGCGGGCGCTTGCCCCGTGTAGGGAGAATGGGAGTAATTTTGTATTTTCACGTGGACGGGGTCTGTCATGAAAGTTGGAACAGACTCCGTTCATTGAGTGATGATTGTAAAGATGAGCAACAGCCAACATAATCGCCGGATTGGGGTGAACGGTCAACGCCTGTTCGCCTGGTTGGTGTTCTTGTTGTTCTCGGTCCCTGTCTGCCTGAATGTTATTAAGGAGATGATGTCGTTGAGGCACCTGAGCTATCAGTCATGGGAAATCAGCGACTGGCTGATTAACTATGAGAGTGGCTTCGTCAGGCGTGGACTGATGGGCGAACTGCTATGGCTCGCCGAGCAGGTGCATCCCTTTGACGTCAGGCTTGCCATCGCTGCCATCTGTGCCCTGTCGTCGCTTGTGGTGCTTGGCATCCTGATACGCCTCTTCAGGAAGGAAGGCTGGGCGGTGCTTGTCTTGCCCACTGGGCTGTTCTTGGGTTTCACGTTTTTCAACCTGTGGGCGCGTCGGGATATGCTCTCCTTGGCCATGACCTATTGGGTGTTTTTGGCTTTCAGGAATGCGCTGGATCGGCGTGGAGGCCTAGCGGCATGGACGGCGTTCCATGCCTTGTCGGTGCTGCAACTGCTCATCCATGAGTCATCTTTTTTCTACACTTTCCCCATCTTGATGGTCTACAGTTACAACGTTAGCAGTGCCTGTGGCAGGTCGGTCATGGGATGTCTCGCCGATGTCGTATCACGTTTCCTGCCTGCACTGTCCGTCATGGCTCTTGTTTGTATCTTTAAGGGTGACCAGGGCATGGCAGAGGCTATCTGGGCTTCCTGGGCCGATGTGTTCAATGCTTTCCCTGCCGATGCGTCGGCAGCAGAGTTGGGCGAGGGTGTGAAGGCCCTAGGCTGGGACACGTGGCAAACGTTCTATAATCATCTCTACACTTCCTATCTCGGCTGTTATCATCCCACCTGGTGGGGCGTGCCGATGAGCCTGTTCAATCTTGTGGCGACCTATTACCTGCTCACCCGCATCGATGCTGTTGACATGGGGCTGTATCCCGCGCGTGAGGCAGACCACACGCGCCTGAGCAATGTCGCATTGATCCAGTTTGTCGCCATCATGCCGATGTTCACGGTCTTGTCCTGTGACTGGGGACGCACCTTGCCCTATCTGGTGATTTCCTCGCTATTCTTCTATCATCTTTTCGCACATGGCGAGGTCACTGTCGCCCCACGGCTGACTCCGGCATCATCCAGGTTGCATGGGTGGATAACAAGCAGCAGGGTGCTCAGTTCGCCTTACACCTACATCCTGGTGGTACTGCTCACACCGTTCCCTCGTTACCAGATTCCCTTCGACAGCATGAATACTTTTCAGCAGAAGTTTATTGAAGCGGCGGGAAGTCTCATCCAACTTTTTTCTTGACAATTGTCTGCTGATCGAGGCAAAAAAATATTTCAGCAGATTTTTGTTTTTTTTACATTAAAAACGCTAAAAAAGAAGTAACTTTGTTGGCTCAAATAAACAAAACTTGAAAATCACTCGATAGCAATGAAAATATTTACCAACGATGGACTGCGTCGCATCGGCGACCGCACTGTGGAAAAAGAAGGCATAGAGATGATTGACCTCATCGAGAGGGCAGCATCTGCTGTGTCCTATGAACTCATATCGCGCTGGAGGACTTCCAAGCGCTTCGTCTTCTTTGCAGGCCCTGGTGATAACGGAGCCGATGCACTTGCGGTGGCACGCATGATGTATGAGCAGGGTTACCGTCCCGAGGTCTATCTGTTCAATATCAAGTCGGCTAACCTTTCACCGTGCTGTCTCATCAATCGTGACCGTCTGCTTGAGACGGCAGGCGAGGATATCGACTTTATTGAGGTCATCCAGAATTTTACCCCGCCTGAACTTGATGAAAATGATGTCGTGGTCGACGGACTGTTCGGCAATGGCCTGCGTTCCCCGCTCAGGGGTGGCTACACCGCTCTGGTGCAGTATATTAACTCCAGCAACGCCTATGTCGTGTCCATTGATATCCCATCGGGCATGTTCGGTGAGTGGAATGCCGGGAATGATCGTCGCAACATCATTCGCGCTGACCTCACGCTGACCTATCAGAGCAAGCGACTCGCCTTCTACTTTTCGGAGAATGCCGAGTGCGTCGGCGAGTGCAAGGTGCTTGATATCGAGCTCGACAGCAAGAGCGTTGCCAGCACTCCTACCGATTTCTACCTCATCGAGCGTGATGATGTCCATGAGGTGATGCGACCGCGCAATCCCTTCAGCAACAAGTATGATAACGGTACAGTGCTGCTCGTGGCGGGTAGCTACGGCATGATGGGCGCTGCTGTGATGGCGGCGAGAGGCGCGCTGCGCGCTGGCGCAGGACTGGTGACAGTCCATGCTCCCCGTTGTGGCAACCACGTGTTGCAGACCGCTGTGCCCGAGGCACTCTTCGAGCCCGACCGTGACGAGATCATGACCACCAACATTGACCTGCGTCACACCTATAGCGTCGTCGCTCTGGGACCTGGCATGGGTGTCAACGATGATACCCTCGAGGCTGTCCATCAATTCATCATGAACTTTAAGCGCCCCTGCCTCCTTGATGCTGATGCGTTGAACTGCATTGCACGCCGTCCCATGCTCTTGAAGAGCATTCCTATGCGCTCCATCATCACTCCCCACGCGCTCGAGTTCGACCGCCTCTTCGGCGAGCATAATACCGACGAGGAACGCCTCAAGAAGGCCCTTGATGTCTCACAGCTCTACAACATCACGATTGTCTTGAAGGGTCACTACACCATGACGGTTCGCCCCGACAGCAAGATCTATGTCAACAGCAGTGGTAACCCCGGTATGGCTACGCCTGGCAGCGGTGATGTCCTCACCGGTGTCATCTCGGCGCTCATCGCACAGAACTATCCTGCCGACTGGTCGGTAGTCCTCGGTGTCTATCTGCACGGACTGGCAGGCGATTTGGCGGCTCAGGAGCATGGCATCTATGGCATGGTGGCAAGTGATATTGTCGATCACTTGGGCAAAGCGATTGTCGAGGTGATGAGGTGATGCCAAGTCACACCTGACGGCTTCTTGAAAAATATAAAAATTGGCTGCTAATCATTTGATTAGTAGCCAATTTTAGTACCTGAAGTGGGACTTGAACCCACACGGCCGCAATGGCCAAGGGATTTTAAGTCCCTCGTGTCTACCGATTCCACCATTCAGGCATTCGGTCTATTTTCGGGTGCAAAGATACTACTTTTTGCCAAAAGATTGCTGTCTTGGCCCTTTTTTTCTGGTTTTATCAATAAAAAACGTCTCAGGACCACCATCCTATGGCAGGTCCAGTAGTTTGATGTCGGGCACCGCTCCTCGTTGTTTGTCACGCAGTGCGCTGATACGGGCCAGCAGTTCAGCAAAATGGCTGTCGGCTTTGGGGATAAAGTTGCTGTTGCCCATGTCGGCAAGTTTGTCGGCGGTATTGTTGACGGTGAAGTCGTCGGGGTCAAAGGACGGCTGATAGGCAACATCATCTTCTTCGTCCTTACTCACATCGGAACTGACCTTGTTGAGCAGCTTGGCTTGTAGCAGGTTGCTCAGCAGCTTGTCAACGAGTGGCCCGGGAATGTCATATTCATGGATGAGTTCACTGCGGGTGAGTGTTCCGTGCTGCTGCTTGAACCGTTTGACGGCGATGGCAAGCACGGCGATGGCCATGTGGTTGGAGTAGGTTTGGGAAATATTCTTGACCTTGTCACGATAGGCAAAACTGTCGAAGTTCTGCCAGGCGTAGGTCAGCACCACGCCAGTCAGGGTGATCAGCCATGACAGCTGCATCCACACGAGCAGCAAGGGGAGAAAAGCGAAGCTGCCGTAGATGGCGTTATACTTTGATACATAGACCTGTCCGCTCACAAATAACCATTGAACCATCTGGAACAGGGTGCCTGCAAGTATACCGGCAAACAGGGCTCCCTTGAAATGCACCTTTGTATTGGGAATAAGGTAGTAGGCTGCGGTAAAAATGAGCCACGAGATGACCGTCGGCATGAATCCCAGCAGACGGTGCATCATCGGTGTTAGCAGCTCGCCCTCAAATACGTGCTGCACGGCATCGCTCATGAAGATGGAGATACCCGCCGAGCACACCATCAGCACGGGTAACAACAGGAACAGGGCGGTGTAGTCGGTGAACTTGCGATGCAGGGAGCGCTTGGTTTGCACGCCCCACACGTGATTGAAGGTGTCCTCGACATTGCTCATCAGCGAGATCAGGGTCCACAGCAGGAAGATAAGACCGATGCCGATAAACACGCCTTGGGACGCTTGGGCGAGGTAATTGTCCACGTAGGTCAGTGCCGTCTCCAATGCTTGGCGCTGGGCAGGGAAATACTTGAACAACTCGCTCTGCATCAGGTTCTGGAACCCGAAGCCACGGGCGATAGCGAACAGCATGGCCAGGGCGGGAACCACGGCAAGCACCGTGCTATAGGTCAAAGCGCACGAGCGCATCTGCAGGTCGCGGTCCAGAAAGGCGCGAGTGCTCAGGTTGATGATTTTCACCGCCTTGATCGAGCGCAATGACCTCTGGTCATTCCACACGTCATTGATGCAGTACTGGACGTTCCGCATCACCCGTTGCCACAGGCTCGCCTGTTTCTGTTCGTTATCGCTCATTCACGCGTCAGTTTTGTACAAGGGGACGGTTCTCCTGTACCAAAAGTTGCTGTTTTTGTACAAGAGAACCGTCCCCCTGTACGATGAGGGTTAGTTGTTGTCGAGGGCTTCCTTGATGAGTTCAAAGATGCCGTCGATGCTGCCCAGACCGTCAATAGCGCGGTACTTGCCCTGCTCCTGATAATAGGCTTTTAAGGGCGATGTCTGGTTATGATAGGTCTCCAGGCGTTTGCGGGCTGTCTCCTCGTTGTCGTCTGAGCGGCCGCTCAGCTGTCCACGCAGCAGGATGCGCCTGATGAGTTCTTCTTCGGGAACCTCGAGACCCACAACAGCGTCAACCTGGGTGCCGCGGTCAGCAAGCAGTTGCTCCAGTGCCTCGGCCTGAGGTATCGTGCGAGGGAAACCGTCAAAGATGACGCCCTCGGTAGCTTGGTCCTTGTTCTCGTCGAGCACCTGAGCCAGGATGTCGATGATGAGTTCGTCGGGGACGAGTTGTCCCTGGTCGATGTAGCCCTTAGCAGTCTTGCCCAGCTCGGTCCCACGCTTGATGTTGTCGCGCAGCACGTCACCGGTCGAGATATGGAACAGGTTGTAATGTTCGATTAGCTTGTCGCTCTGGGTGCCTTTGCCCGATCCGGGTGCACCAAAAATCACAATGTTCAACATAGTCTTAATAATACTTTTATATAACTATTATGTTACCTGATAGCTGTCTATCAGTCTATCGTTGCTCCTTCAGCGCATAGATGTCAGGCAAGTTGCGGGCCAGGCCGTCAAGGTCCAGACCGTAGCCCAGGATGAACTTGCTGGGAATCTCAAAGCCGACGTATTCCGGCGGCCCACCGATGGTGAGTGCATCGGGCTTGAACAGCAGCGAGACCATCTTTACCGACTTGGGGTTGTACTTGGCGAGTTCGTTACGCAGTTGAGCAGCGGTAATGCCACTGTCGATGATGTCTTCCACGATGATGATGTCACGGTTGGTGACGTCCTCGGTCAGACTCATCAGCTGTTTTACCTCACCGGTGGACTCCGTGCCCAGGTAGGACTTGTAGCGGATAAACGCGATCTCGGCGTCATGCAGCTTGCATGCACGGAACAGGTCTGAAGCAAAGATGAACGCGCCATTGAGGATGCACAGGAAAAGCGGTGTCTTTCCCTCGTAGTCACGCGTGATTTCCTGAGCAAGGCGATGTACTTGCTTGGCAATCTCCTCTCGTCTGATATAAGGCTCAAATGTCAGCCCCTGATAGGTGATTTCTTCCATATGATAAAAGAATTAAAAACGCAAAGATACTACAAAGTTTTCACTTGTTGGTTTACAGCCTTTCAGTTTTTTCAAGTAAAAAAGAAAAAAGCGAGCCACAGGCGACAACCACGTCACGCCTGTCGAGGCCTGTCGAGGATGCCATGCCTGTTGCGGGATGTCGTGGTCGTCAGGCCTGTTGGGGTATTGCGAGCCTCCGGCTCGCTGTCAGGGGCGACTCCCAGTAGCGACTCCCAGTAACGCCTCACTGTCGGGTGGCGATGGCCCTTGCCAGGGCGTTCATCTTGCGGCAGCATTCTGCGGTCAATGGTTGATAGTCATTGTGGTGCTCGAACGGGGAGATGATCAGCAGCTTGCCACTGGCACAGGCATCAAACAATTTCCCGCCAGGTTTCGCCATTTCGCCGAGCCCATTGTTGATGATGAGGATGACGGGGACTCCAGCTTGGAGTGCCCTGTTGATGATGGTTTTCTCACCAGGACTGATGGCGGGGGATACAAGTACGGCTCCCTGAGCAAGCAGGCGGTCGCCCTCGCGAGCGATTTCCTCCTCGCTCATGCGACGTGAGCAATAGACCTGCAAGATTGACGGGTGTTGCAGGAGCTGATGATTACCCATCGCGATAACTGTGGCACCGCCAACAGCGAGGTGATGAGACGGTGTGAATAAATCGTGATGATTCCGCTTTAACCATAGCCGTCGAGGGTTGTCGCGCAGGTAGGCGATCCAGCGGTCCAGTTGGTCCTTGCCGCGTAGCACACCGTCAGTATAACCTGCCTCCCACAGAGGCAGGGCCAGCCCCAATTCCCGTGCCACCCTGTTGCAGCCGGTTTTGAAGCCATTGATGACTTTTCCCAAATGGACAGGCAGCGGCTCGGTGACGAACAGGATGCCGTGCATGTGGTCGGGCATGATAGTGAGAGCCAGCATCCTGATTTGAGGGTAGTAGCGAGGAATCCCCAACCATTCAGCCTTCACGCTTTCGCCCAATGGTGAAAGTCTCACCCAGGGCTGCAGGTGGTTCTCGTCGGGACCACACAGGGTGCCAAGCCGTGGCGTGCGCCCTTCTACACACAGGGTAATCAGGTAGATGGCCCTGCCCTTGTAGTCATGCTGGACCATCCGCCGCTTCATCGAGGTGGTGGCTGGCACGTCGGGGTGTTTCTGTGCCCAGTGCTTGCGGCCCTCATTGCGCTTGTCGTCCATGTCTTGTCAATTTTTAAGCGAGCCAGAGGCTCGCAATACTCCGACTGGCCTGCCGTGGTTGTCGAGGTATTGCGAGCCTCCGGCTCGCTGTCAGGGATGGTTACTTAGCGACCTTCTCGAGGCGCTTCATCATGGCGAACATGAAGATGGCTGCGGCGAGGCAGACAGCGATGAACACTGTCCATACTGCCCACAGGGGCAGGTCGCCCCACAGGTAACCGCCGACGCTCACCAGCTTGTTGCCGATGGCGGTGGCACCAAACCAGCCACCCATCATCAGACCCTTGTACTTGGGAGGAGCCACCTTGCTGACGAACGAGATGCCCATCGGCGAG
>JBGUJU010000223.1:0-2580 GCA_045114065.1 Sodaliphilus sp. | reverse complement strand
AATTCTGACATGGCAAAATCCTGGGCAACTTTTTGTTGCTCAGGAACTTATAAATAAAGTTAAATTATAGTGTTGCGGAATTAAGGTTTAAATTTTTCCGTTCTCATCTTTTGATAAAGCACTACATGCTTTGGGAAAAGATGTTTACGTCCTTTGTTCTCTCTGGAAAGTTTAACTATATAGATGCGTTTTACAAACGAATTGTCCAAGAAATTGAGGCAGTTGAGGTTGATGGTTTTTTATTTGCTCAGAATAAAACTGTAGGAACAAACATCATTCAGAAAACACTCTTCACTCACCTGGAACAATCGTATCTAATGGCTGTTAGCCTGCACAAACAAGACGCTTCAATTGATACGCTCTATCTAGATACGTTCATGGTGAGGAGCTATTATAATCAATTTCCCCTTCAAGAATTCGCAAAGAAGTATAACACAGATGGCGTACGGCTGCCAATGACAAAGCTGAGTTTCAATAAAGAACTTTTCAAATATAGATGGATGCCATATTATGTCAAGTATTATGATATAGTATGCGCGCTTATGATAGGTAAACAGTTTAATCCTGGGATTTACCAGAAAGCATACGAGATTTACAAATCATTGAATTCTGATGTGCGAAATGAAGATGAATGGAGAGTCTTCATGCATAAGGGAAAGAGTAGAGATGAATGGGAGTTTAATACTAGTTTTTTTATATTACCGCCACCAGAAAAATTAACCGTTTCTGTAATTGAAATGGATACAGATGAGAGCCTTCTTGGTAAAACCATTGATAGTTTTGGTATAATTGATTATAGCAAAGTAAATCTGATGAGAAGCATTCTTGACAAGATTACGATTGTTACTGATACAGATTTATTTATGATGCCCGAGCTGACTTTACCACTATATGAACTAAAGGAGTTCTGCCAATATTCCGCAAAAAAAGAGAAAGCGTTTATTGCAGGTATGGAATATGTGGTTAAGAATGGTAAAGTATATAATTATATTGTGACCTGTCTTCCTATTATCCTTTATGGCCAAAACGACGCAATCCCGATAATACGATTGAAGAATTATTATGCTCCAGGTGAGTATAAAATGATTGAGGAGGACAAAAAGTTAAAAATTCCATCTTATAAAACAAAATGGAAGATTCTTTATCATTGGAATGGACATGTATTCACAAATTTCTATTGCTACGAGTTGACTAGCATCAAAGACAGAGGACATTTCTTGTCATTAATTGACGCCATATATTGCTCTGTGCTAAATCGCGATACGAACTATTTCAATAATATCGCAGAATCTTGCTCTCGTGACTTACATTGTTTTTTATTATGAGCAACACTTCTC
The DNA here is from genome assembly GCA_045114065.1 of Sodaliphilus sp. GTDB lineage: Bacteria > Bacteroidota > Bacteroidia > Bacteroidales > Muribaculaceae > Sodaliphilus. The sequence continues at coordinate 1,243 of JBGUJU010000223.1, read as the reverse complement.
GTTATGGGGATTCGCGTGTCACGCAGCCCTCAAGTAGAATAACTATGAATATAATGAGAGTAAAGGGAGGAAATACTGATGACAATAAAGCTGTTGTTTTGTCTTCTCAATTAAATATCCAGGCTCTAAGGAACTTCCAAAAGATGTCTCTTACTGAACAGAAGAACAATAAACCTGAAACTTTCAAAATCACACCACCAGACTTTGACAAGTCAAAGGTAGATGAAAGGAATAAGAGGTTTCTACTAGCTAAAGAGAAAGATCTCTTCGACCCCGGTTTTTGGGATGACTTCATCGCGAACATGTATCTTAGCCGAATGAAACCGAGAGATCAATAGATGATGTACAGTATTTTTGCTTTTATGTTATGCATTATCAATAAATTAAAGCAGTAGATAATAACTACTATTTAGTGAAAACTCATAAACCGCTGATGGCGGTTCTATTCTGAATCAAGGTAAGGAGGGAAACGCCCGTGATGGGCGATCTCTCCTTGCTTCGTCTTCGATTTTGCCTCTCTACATGTCGGGAGAGGAATTGATAAAGAAAACAATTAATAAATCAACTCATCAAGTCCTCCGTTAGTTAGTAGCTCAAATTAAAAAAGAGGGCTCTCGAGCTAGCGTATTGCGCTTTACAATTACAACGATAGGAACCGCTTGGTGGCTCCATAACAGTAAAACTGCCAGTTGTTACGGAATAAAGACCTTTGTAGGAACCATAAGTGATGTTTATTGCTAAATCTACGCCAAACATTGACCGTTTCCCGTAAAGTTCAAATTTATTGCCATCATAATTCTCAGTATCATGGAGTGCAGTTGAATGGCACCACGCTTGCCTGTCATAATAATAAGTATAGTAGGCATCAATCACATATACCTCCCCTACATACTGCCAATCACTATTCTGTGAACTAGCAATGAGTGTGGTTTCAACGGGAACATTTCCTAAAATAGGCAAGATTGTTCCCAATGTCATGAATAATATCAAAAGTTGTTTCATAATAAATCATTGCTTCAGTTTGTTTTGCAAAAGTACAAAAAAATAATCTTCTAGTCAAAAAACATGAGATTTATTAATCGTTTTGCATACAGAGTACTGCTAAGGAAAAGTTAGATGTAAGTAGCGAAACGCCTGGTGGCGATCCCTCCTTTGCTGTCTTTATGCACGGCCCTCTGCTTGACGGGAGAGGAATGATACCGTGAAGCCGCATTGATGAAACAAAATGTTGACATTGTCCTGT
>JBGUJU010000222.1:0-2388 GCA_045114065.1 Sodaliphilus sp. | reverse complement strand
GAAAGACGGGACTCGGACCCGCGACCCCGACCTTGGCAAGGTCGTGCTCTACCAACTGAGCTACTTTCGCAGTCAATTCTGACCCCTCTGGAGGGGTGCTTTCGTGAATTGCGGTGCAAAGATATAGCGACTTTTTGAACTGGCAAAATTTTTTGCCAAAAAAATCACTTTTTTTGAAATTATTTTTTTACGCCTAGTAGAGTGAAGAACTCGTTCTGGCGGTGAATGTCCTCAAACTCACCACTATACTCAAATGTGATGGTTGTGGAGTCCTGCTTCTCGACGCCGCGCATCTTCATGCACATGTGCTGTGCTTCGGCATAGACGATGACGCCGCGGTTGGGCAGCACGCGGGTGAGGAGTTCGCAGATGTCATGCGTCATGCGCTCCTGGACCTGCAGGCGGCGGGAGAAGGTGTCGACGATGCGGGCGAGCTTGCTGAGGCCGACGATGCCTCCAGCGGGGATGTAGCCGATGGATACCTTGCCGAAGAAGGGGAGGATGTGATGCTCGCACAGGGAGTAGAACTCGATGTCCTTGACGATAACGATCTCGCTGCCCTCGTGCTCAAAGATGGCGCTATGGACAATGGCGTCGGCATCCTCGCTGTAGCCACGGGTGTTCTCGATGAGCGCCTTGGCGGCACGCATGGGAGTTTTGGCCAGGCCTTCGCGGTCTGGGTCTTCTCCGATGAGCTCGATGATGGCGCGGTAGTGTTCTGCTATCTTTTCGGCGAGGCGGATATCCTCGTCGCTAAATTTCATTTTAATCATTGCTCCAGATGTTGATGCGGTCACGGACGATGACCATTTCACGTGCGAAGTTAGGATAAACGCTCTTGATGCGGTGCAATGCGGCTTTTGCTTCCTGCTGTGTCTTGAAATCACCGATGCGCAGGCGCCATGATGGAGCCTTGTAGGTGATATAAGAACGATACTGCGGGAACTTCATGGCGATGTCGCGGGCACGCTTCTGAGCAGAAGCCTTGGCGGTGCGTGGGTTGTTGTCGGTATAGGCTTGGATGCGGTAGCCGACGCCACGGTTCTCAATAGTCTGTTGTGAGGTGTGTTGGCGCTTGGGTTTCTTGGGCGTCACTTCCTCTTTCTTCTTGTCCTTATCTTCGTCTTTTTTCTTGTCTTCGTCTTTCTTGACGCTCTTGTCATCCTCGTCTAGTTCGTTGAGTTTTTCCTCTTCGACCTTATCTTTCTTTTTGTCTTTATCCTTGACCTTCTTGTCCTTGCTGTTGGACTGCTGTTGCTGCTTGCCCAGGTCAGCGTTGTTGCGCTTGACGAGTTCCTTGGGGGCGTCGACGGTCACCTGACCGTTCCTGTTGAGGCGCTCGGTGATCTGTGGACGCTGTGCTGTGGCAGCCAGAGCAATGAGAAGCATCATGCAGAGGCTGACCAGACGGATGTGTAATCTCTTGAACATTATAGCTATAGATGTGTTGTTGTCTAATTTTGCCGCAAAGATAGTGCATTTTTCCGTAATAGGGGATTTTTTCTAGGAAATAATGATTTATTGTGGTGAAATGGGGTAAAGGCGTGTAGAAATGGGCGTGATGTGCAAGGCGGAGCCTTGCAATACACCGACACTCAGCTTGCACGATGAGACACGGGTGGGTGCCTGATAAAGAAATGGTCCAATTGGACATGGGTGACCAATTGGACCAGTGATGGTTGTCAGGATAGCCTTTAGAAGGCGGTGACGATGCCCATGAAGTCGCCGGCCTTAAGGGAGGCGCCGCCGATGAGGCCGCCGTCGATGTCGGGCTTGGCGAACAGTTCAGGGGCGTTGCTGGGCTTGCAGCTGCCGCCGTAGAGGATGGTGGTGTCGTCGGCCACCTGTGCGCCGTACTGGTCGGCGAGCAGGCCGCGGATGAAGGCGTGGATCTCCTGTGCCTGGTCGCTCGTGGCGGTCTTGCCGGTACCGATGGCCCAGATGGGCTCATAGGCGATGACGATATTGGCCATCTGCTCGGCGGTCAGGTGGAACAGGGAGTCGCGGATCTCGGCACCGATCACCTCCTTGAACGAGCCATTCTCGCGCTCCTCGAGGCTCTCGCCGCAGCAGAAGATCACCTTCAGGCCGTTCTCCAGTGCCAGGTCAACCTTGGTCTTGAGCATCTCATAGGACTCGTTGTAGTAGCCACGGCGCTCGCTGTGACCCAGGATCACGTAGTTGGCGCCCGTCGAGGCAACCATAGCGGCCGAAACCTCACCGGTGTAAGCGCCGCTGGTGTGGTCGGCGCAGTTCTGTGCAGCCAGGCCTACTTTAGCGTCGCCGATGACCTCTTTAACTGCCATCAGGTGGGTAAAGGGAACGCCCATGATGACGTCGCACTTCAGGTTAGCCTCTGCAGCAACAGCGGCACACACGTCCTTGGCG
>JBGUJU010000221.1:0-18923 GCA_045114065.1 Sodaliphilus sp. | reverse complement strand
GATGATGCCCTTGCCCTCACCGTTGAAGTGCTCACTGCCGTTGAAGGCCATGTGCTCCAGGAAGTGGGCAAGACCACGCTGGCTCTCCTCCTCCTGGATGGAGCCCACGCGCTGGGCGATGTAGAAGTTCACACGGTGCTCGGGATAGTCGTTATGACGGATGTAGTAAGTCAGTCCGCAGTCCAGCTTACCAATGCGCACAGCGTCGTCCACGGGGATGGGCGGCATCTGCTGTGCCATTACCATATTGGTGCTGAACACCATCAGCATCAACATCAATGCAGCAAATAATTTTTTTACGTTCATAATCAATGAATAATTAAAATGATATAGTTGAATTAATTTTTAGTCTTCTCTGATCTGATTGACAAGCGCCATGGCATCATTCCATATCCCACACGCCGTCTTTCTTGGCCATGAAATAGAATGGTCCGGCATGGTGTTTAACCATCTCCTGGGCTACGCTGTCCAGCTGCGAGGCTCGCACCTGCTCGTTGATGAGGCTATCGCTGCTGCTGGTAAACAGGGACTGCTTGTCACGCTTCAGCTCAATATAATACTTGGCTTGCAAGTCCAGTTGTTCCTTCTCAGTTTTCAGGTCCTGCTTGGGTTGAATCTTGTAGTCCAGGCCGAATATCAGCGGAAGCGTGTCGTTGTTGATGCTTTTCTCCCACAGCGTATCGGTCACGCTCTCGGTCATTTCAATCCCGTTTTCTCCCTTGTAGATGACGGTCACGTCACACGTCTCGATCAAGTCGGGCGAGAATGACATCCTGTAGTTGGTGACTCTCTCGTTGATGCATGATGTGAAAATCAAAGCTGTCATTGCCAGCATTGCAGCCATCCATATGGTTCTTCTAGTCTTCATCATTAATGTTCGAATAAAGTATATTCTGCTTGTTTGTTTCTTATTTTTGCCCATTAGACGCAGTCCCTGGCAAAATAACTACACAAAAGTACTTTTTTTTTCAACTCATCGTGAGAAATGCGATAAAAATGATGCCCGGATCACTGCTTTTCAGCTTGGCTCTCGCCGGCGGCCTTGTCGGCATCGTCGTTCCAGCAGGTTGTCTTGACCTTCAAGTTGCTATTTTTAGTACTGGGAGTGATGTTAAAGCAAGTATTGTTTTCGGCGGATCCACGCTTGTAGGCCTGACGGTCATTATAGATGTCGATGATGGTGGCCAAGTTTTGCTTGGTGTTGGCGACCTTCTCATTGATTAGCCAGTTCTCCATATAGAAGTTGCGCTTGCTATTGATGACTTTTGTATTCGGAATGCGAATACCATTCACGATGCCCATCTTCTCTGCTATAATAGTGCATTTAGCTGAGAGCAAAGCAGTAGGTTGGTCGGTGATTAAAGTATCGGTCTTCGGTACAAAGGTGTAATCCAGGCCGATTTTTACAGGAATCTGGTGAGTGCCCACGGTCTTGCTCCATGTCTGAGTCGTTGCTGAGTCATCAGGATCAGCAGTGATGGTATCAACGACGTTGGCTCCATCGTCTCCCTTATAGGTGACCACCATATCGCACAAGTTCAACAAGTCCCTTGAGCAATCAATACTGTAGGTGACCTTCAGCGGCACATCGGTTTGAGTCTCGGCTTGCTTCTTGCCACAGGATGTCATCACCATTGCGGCAAGCATCACGATTGCGGAGTATGATAATAGCTTTTTCATCGTTCTGTTTCTTTAAAGGGTTATTGTTCGTTTGACTCTTCCGAATTGACATCCGTGTTTTCAACCTCAAACTTGCCATTGTTGATGATGACCTTTTGGACCAGGGAGTGAAAACCTCGCCAACCATCGTTAAAGAGGCCAGGCGCCAATTCTTTCATTTCCAGATAGGCTGCAACCTTACTGCTAGCAATGTCATCAATGTCAATTGGACTCTCGGTCCAATCAACAATTGGCATATTTAATAGAGACAGTGGTGTGCTCAAACATTTGAGTTTCAACCCCAGTTGACATCTGTCCTTGTCAAATTTTGTGTCAGGCTTGACAAGCATGCGATAATTGACAATGCCTACTTCGGTCGGGAACGTGTCGTTGTCAATCGTTTTTTTCCATGAGGTCGAGGTGATGGTGTCGGTGACGTTAATGCCACCTTGGCCCTTGTAGGTGATTTCAATGTCGCTGGCGGCAATCAGGTCCTCGGATGCGTCCACCTGGATGGAGGTCCGCAGTATTTTCTTACCGTAAGGGTTGTCGCCAGAGCCCTGGCTACAGGAGACGATGGCTACCGTTGCCAGAATCAACGCTGTGATGATAGATATTCTTTTCATAGTTCAAGAGGATTGAAAATGGTTAATAACTATTGATGATAGATCAGTTACCGATTAATTTCCGCAGGCGGTCGATTTCTTGAGCGATAGCTGATTTTCTTCTATTGAAGGCACCCAAGCTGCCTAAGGGAATGCAGCATATCAGAAGGCCGACTAATAGCGGTGACTTTAACGTTAACGGTAAAATCCCCGAAAATATAAGACAAGCGATAAGCACTACTACTACGGCGACAACAATCAAGTGCACTTTCTCAAATTTGAGGTACTTCTCATAGGTGTCCACCAGTGTCCCGGCGTCATCACACTTGCTCAACCTGTTGTACGACCAGCCATCAATAAGAGCCTCAATCATAACGAAAAGAAGAATGATAAGGAAAAGGGGAAACTCCCATCTTGCAGTATTGTTGCTCAAGACCATGTATAAAGACATCCACACTAGGTTGAAGAGGATAAGCCCATATGTCAGCTTGTCTCTTTTCTTTTCTTGGGCACATCGGGTCTTGATGCGCTCCATCAGCTCTTCTTTGCTGAGTTTTGTCAAATCTATCTGTTCCATAATACTGTTTTGTTTTGGAGGTTTGTATCTAGTTATTGATAATTTATCTGAACGGTCAGTTACCGATGAGTTCCTGCAGACGGTCGATCTCTTGTTCGGTTGTTGACTTTTTTGGTTTCAGCAAGCGCCACAAGATATAGCAGAACAATGCCACCCAAAGGCCGTAGACCATTATGCTGAGCCATACAGGAACGGTAGTTGCGGTATATTTTAAATATAATGGATAAGTCAATATTACCATCAACACGAGGGCAACGATAAACTCTGTCTTGCGGTACTTGATGTATTTCTTATGCATGCTCACCAATTCCTCGGAGCCATTACACTTGTCTATCCGTTTTTTCCACCATATCTCAATCATGCTCCATAAAACGAAGAAGGCGGGCACTATGCAATTACTCCAGTCAATTTCATTATGACCTACAAAAGAGAAGATATTCAACACAAGGATAACCAGAAAAATAGTTCCGCAGCCTGTATTGGCCTTTAGGTCTTCGGCATTCTGGGTCTTGATGCGCTGCATCAGCTCTTCTTTGCTGAGTTTTGTCAAATCTTGCTGTTTCATAGTTCTATTGGCAGGTTCCGGAAATCCGTTTTCTGATGTCGCTTGAAGGCCAGAACCCATTTAATCCCATCATGCGACGATTTACATAGGTTTCAGATCATCCCTTGTCCGGCGGAACTCATTCCTGGAGCCGGTACTCCAATTCGTCCAAACCTTCATTAAAATCTTCATCGACGCGAGCGGCTATAAAGAAGAGGACAAAGAGCGGGATGAAGATCAAAAGACAAGTACCATAATTCACTCCATCTTCTTGCGATAACCAGATCAAAGGTAACATCATTGCAGGCACAATAGCTTTAGAAAACTTGTCCCACCATTTCAGGCATTTGGCGAAACGCAGGTGTTGCTTGGGACTTGTGGCACGCTTCATCCTGTTAATCAAGAGTTTATTGATCAGGATGTAAACAAAGCACCACCCCAAGATGGCTGCTATCACAATCGGGTCCCTGTACCAGTTAATCTCAAACCGCAGGAAATACCAAGCGAGCGCCAAAATCCCCAGGATAGCCACAATGCCAATGAGCAGGATAGTTTTATCCTTTTTGCCTTTCATGAGATACAACTTCTCGGCCCTGAGATTGATATCCTGGCACAGTTCCTCAAGTGTTCTGTTCTCGTTAGGAATATATGTGTCTTGCTGTTCCATAATGCTGTCTTGTTTTGGAGGTTGATGTATTGTTGCTAGTGCTGTCACGTGTTCACATCGACATCAATTGTTCTTGACGAGTTCCAGCGCGTTGGTTAGTATCCCGGACTTTTCCTGTAAGGTGTAGTCAAGGGTGGGAGGATTCTCGTTGAACTTATTGAAAAATGCCTTAAGTTCACTGGCTTTTACGCTCTGGATCGGATTCTCGCACACCCGGTAGCCATCAATACCCGACCTTCCGTCAACTTCCATCCAGCCGGCTGTGGATACCGACTGGTCGGTACTAACGGTGATGTCGTCTTTGGGCAGATAGCGGAAAGTCATATACAATCGGGTGGGAACGGCATTGATATTTATGTTAGTATGAAAATATTCAACCATAGGTTCCGAATCGCTGCTGGACACCTCTGTCTGCTCTGATGTGATGGTGTCGGTGATGAGAGTTCCGTCACCGTCGGCATAGGTGATCTCAATATCAGCGAACTCCAAGATGTCACTATGGCAAAACAGATTGTACTCGTACTGCAGCTTGACCTCTTTCGGGGTTTGCTGTTTTTTGTTGTCGTGGACGCACGAGGTGAGTATGATGATGGCAACAAGCAAAAGCGTTGCGTTGATGATTGACTTTTTCATTTTTTATCGTTCTTAAGGGTTATTGACTGAGAACTTATTCTATTGACATCAATGTGAGAGGATGATGCTGGTGATGAACGAGACGATGGCGATGATGGCCACTGTTGCCGTTGCTACAAATGCTTGCTTTTCCATAATACTATTGTTTTATAAACTACGAATTACGCTAATATCTCTAAACTTGTATTGTTGATGATTGATTAGTTCAATTGGCGTAATTCGTAGTTGATGAATGTTTACTTGTTGAGATATTCCTGATAGAGTCCCTGGAGCTCGGCGGGGGTGATGCCCACGGCCTTGAGCTGGCCCAGGAAGTAGTCCATTTCGCCCTGCATGAGCTGGTCACGTCGCGAAGCCACGATCTTGTCCCTGGCTTCGGAGCAGACGAAGTAGCCCAATCCGCGCTTGGTGTAGATCACGCCGTTCTGCTGAAGGTGGTCGTAGGTGCGAGCCACGGTGTTGGCATTGACCTCGATCTCGGCTGCAAGCTCGCGCACGCTAGGCACCTTGCCCTCGGGAACCAAGACTCCGGAGAGAATCTGGTCGCCGATGCGGTCTGCAATCTGCAGATAAATCGCTTTATTATCCTTGAAGTTCATTGTAGTCTAAATGTTTAGGTTTGGCAGTTATATAAAGCATGGATATAGTCTTTGGTAAAAATCCCTTTAACCTCTAACCTTTAACCTTGAATCACTTCCACCACTTGAGTGAAATGACGTCTTTGTGCTTGAACAGGTACCATGCCAGGCCCCAGCCGACAATGATTTGAATAACCATAACGGCCATCATGAAGGGCATCATTCCGTCAAGGTGCATAAAAACCCACATGCCGAAAGATTCCATATCGCTAAACACAAAGATGAGGATAATAGCCAACACACCTAACACAAACTCGACGGCATAGATGGCGGCAAAGGTCTTCAGCAGCGACAGGCGGGGCCACATCACGCTGCCCAGCAAGTAAATGCCAGAGGTTGCCAGCAAACTGCACCACACATAGGTGACAGCCAAGGGGCCTTTAAACAGATCACTGCCCAGGCCATAGATGAAATCAGCACCCAGATTGGTGAAGTTGATGACACCTGGGATAAAGCCTTGGAATCCGAAGATGTGCATGACTGCGATGCGGGTAAGGTCAGCCAGTTGGGCCAGGATTAAGAAGGCTACCACAAATCCCAGTACATACACTACACCATTGACGAGGAACTTCTCGAGCGTCGATGACGGTGAGGTCATCATGTCGATGCGGCCGGCCTTTGTAGTCAGTTTCTTGAAGGCCATCGAAGCGACGATCATGACAGAAAACCCAAGGATGCCATAGACAACCTTCTGCGGGACCATCGTCTCAGACATAGCATCGCTCACCGCGTCATCAAAGGAAATTGCATTGCCGATGATCATAACCATGGTCAGCAGGCCGTAAACGCCCAGCAGGGTGAAAACGATCGGGCGCCAGTTCTCTACTACTTCCTTGCGCAGGGTGGCCGTGAAACGGCTCCAGTCGAATATTTGATTGACGGTATTCATAGTGGTGTTCATTTTGAGGTGGTGAATAATTGGTTGATAGCAGCAGGATTCTGGAGCGTGGCGTTGAAGAGCATCTCCAGGTCAACTTTGGTCTCCTCGCCTTCCTCGGCGGGAACGGCACCCAGGGAACCATAGGGGCTTTGCAGCACGAACAGCGGCTGATCGCCTTCACGCAGCGGGCGGAAGGCCACCTTGTTCATCACGTCGGCAAAACTGGTGTTGAGCAGCACGCGGCTCTGGTCGATGATGGTCACGTGGTCCAGAATGTCGCTGATGTCACGCACCTGATGGGTGGAGATGAGCATCAACTTGTCATCGGTCATGCCGGTGGTGACGAGTTTGCGGAACTGGCTCTTGCTGGGGATGTCCAGACCGTTGGTCGGCTCGTCCATGATGAGCACGTGGGTGTTGGCGGCAAAGGCGAAAGCCATAAACACTTTCTTCTTCTGTCCCATCGACAGCGCTTGGAGCTTCACGTCCATGTCACCGCCCATCTCAAAGATGTCGAGGTAACGCTGCATGTCCTCCTTGCTGAAGTTGGGGTAGAACGGGGCATTGATGTCCACATACTGCTTGAGGCTCAGGCGCGGCAACTCAAACTCCTCGGGAACGAGGAAAATGTCGCTCATCGTCTTGGGAAGACGCTTACGCACATTCACGCCGTCGAGCAGGGCCTCGCCGCTCTTGGGAGTCAGCAGGCCTGTCATCAGGTAGATGAGGGTGGACTTGCCGGCACCGTTCTTTCCTAGCAGACCGTAAACATTGCCGGCGTTCAATTCAAGCGAGAAATCGTGGAACAGCTCGCCACTTCGCTTGTTGTAACTGAAGCTGATATTATTGATACTTAACATAACAGATAGTTATTTAAAATGGTTAAACTTTTACTGTCTTAGTGTACTACTTTAATAGTACACTGCAAAGGTATAACAATAGTTTTGAATCCTCCAAATTTTTTAACATATTTTAAGAATTTTCTTTTCAATAGGCCCCAAAAACCTATAGTAACTATAGTATCTATAGTATCTATAGTAACTATAGCAACTATCGTGTCTCTAGATAACAGATTGCGCTGGCCGGGAAGTCCAGCCAGCGCAATGCCGTCGTGTGAAGTGTTTTGTCTAGTCTTGAATTACCAGTTGCCGCTCAGCAAGTAATTGACGAGCGTGGTCACATCGCTAATGCTAATGCCGTCGTCCTGGTTGCAGTTGGCTGCGTCAAGGTTAATGCCAGTGGCATCCTGACTCAACAGGTAATTGATGAGCGAGGTCACGTCGGTGATGTTCACATTGCTGTCACCGTTTACATCACCACGAATGAAGTCGCTGCCGCCGGCCTCGTTGCTGAAGTACATGTCCTGTACCTCGGCAAGCGCGATGGTTGCTGTGCCCTCGGCATTGGTGATGGTCACGTTAGTATTGTCATAGGTGAGCTTGAGGCCTTCTACCGAATAGGTCACGGTCGAGCCGTTGGTCTTGGTGAACTTCAGGTAGTTATAGGTCTCAGCGCTGGCGAACATCGCCACCAGTGCGATCAGCATCGTTATAATCGTCTTTTTCATAATCTTGAATCTATTATATAATAATGATGTCATGGTTTATAACTACATGATAGATTAATAGCCGGGACCGAAGCCGCCACCGCCAGAATAGGTCGAGAGGCTCACTTGAGAACCGCCGGTTGCATTGGTAGCGCCCTTACCGGTCCAGAAGGTGGTACCGCTAGCCGTCACACCCGTGTAGAGACTCGGGGTGGAAGGAGCCGTCACAACAATGGTCTTGCTTGAGGTCGAGCCACCACCCCACGGGTAACCACCGCCTTGGCTGGAGAAGGTCGGTGTGTAGGCCGCAAAGGCTACGTTGCTGCCACTGCGGAGGGCAATCCACTTGTTGGCACTGACGCTGCCCTGATAGCAGGTCTGGCTGATGCTGGCACCGCTCTCGATGGCACCCATGTTACCGCCGATGGCCATCAGGTAGGTACCGCTCTTGATATAAACCTTGTAGCCACCCTCGCTGTTGGCGTCGAGGCCTTCCTCGCTACCGCAGCAGAAGATGTAGCCGCCGCTCAGGTTCATGTTGCCGTTGGCGTCGATGGCGTCGTTACCAGTAGCCACGGCATAGATATAACCTCCATTGAGGTCCATGGTAGATGCGCTGTTGAGAGCGTCATCATAGCTAGTTACCTCGATGTAGCCGCCATTGATGGTCATGATTTTCTTGGACTCGATACCCTCCGAGCCTTCACCGCCCGTGGCGCTCACGGTGATGGTACCACCGTTGATGGTGATGTTGCCATCGACCTTGATGCCCTTGGGCGAGGAACGCTTGGCGCTGTTCGTCGAACCACCGCCACCGGGACCCATGCCGCCGCCACTGCTGGTCGTGCCGTAGCGAGTGCCTGTGGTGGTCACCTTGATGTTGCCGTCATTGATGATGAGTTCGCCGTCGATGCTCATGCCCTTGTCGCCCTTACCGGTGGCCTTGAGGTCGAATGTACCGCCGTCGATGGTCACGTTGTTGTCGCACTTGATGCCGGCGCTGGCACTGGTCGTCTGGTCGCTGGCTGTCTGGCCGCCACCGCTCACGGTGCCGCTGATGTTGCCGCCGGTGATGTGCATGTTGCCCTCGCTCTTGAGTGCCTTGCTGGCAGGACCGTTGATGCTGTAGGTGATGGTGCCGCCGGTGATCTCCATGTCATAGTCGCTCTTGATACCGTGGTCATAGGTATTGAGCGTCAACGTGCCGCCGCTGATGAGGACGGTGCCCTCGCTGTGAACGCCCACGGCCTCGTCCTTGACGGTGGTGCACTTCATGCTTGCACCGTTCAGGATAAAGGCATAGTCAGCCTTGGCGCACTTCACGCTGCTGGTGTCAACCGTGCTGTAAGCCCAGTCGCCGCCCGAGCAGTTGATATCAATGTTACCGGCGGTGCAGGTCATCGTGCTGTCGCACTTCATGCCGCGGGCGCCGTTACCGGTCATGGTGATATTCACCACAGCCTCTTCACCGTTGATGGTGAGGTTGCGGTCAGTGCCGATGCCGGTAGCTTCCTTGATCTTGCTCTTGTCAGCGTCCCAGACGGGGATGCCCGTGTGCTTCAGCGTCAAGGTGCCGCCCTGGATGTCCACGTTGCCCTCGGCCTTGATGCACTTGGTGCCGGCAGCGCTGCCATTGATGGTGAGCGTGCCGCCCTTGATCAAGACGTGGCCGTCCTCCTCGGGATTGGCAGTGTCCTCGGCATCCACCTGGATACCGTCGTCACCGCAGCTCTGGATGTTGATAGTACCGCCGTTCATCTGGAAGTACTGTGCCACGTTGATGGCGTCGGCTACCGAGCTGACGATGGTAATCGTGCCCACAGTCTTCTTGACCTCCATGTACTCGTTGCAGGCCAGCGCGTGCTTCTTGTTGCCCGTGATGGTCAGCGAGCCGCCCTTGGCAAACTCGGCATGACCCTTCACGAGGAAGGCGGCCTTCTTGGTGTTGTTAGCACCATCAGCCAGGGTGTTGGTCGTGCCGTCAACGAGCTGCACAGCGATGCGCTTGCTGTTCTGGATGTTGATGGCGGCGCTATCGGGGTTGGTCAGGTTGACACCGTTGAGCGCGAGCGTCATCTTGTAGGAACCAGCATGGTAGAAGCAGCCGCTCGTGCTGGTGCCCTGCAGGGTGTAGATGTACTCGGTAGCCACGTCAGCATCCTGCATGACGGCAACGCGAGCCCCGGTCACCTCGGCGGTAATGTGGTTGGCGATGTTACCTGCCACATACACGTCTGCCACATTGTTGTTGTACTTGACGAGGACATTGTCGTCGGCAAAGGTCTCGCTGGCGACGGTCACACTGTCCACATCGGCTAGGGTGAACCCCTTCTCGAGGACAGTGAGCAGACTGGCCGAACTGTACGGCATCGTGCCCACCGACTCGGTGTTATAGGCCCAGTGCACATGACCCGTGTGTACCCACATGGTCTGCTGCGCTTGAGCCAAAACACCTGCCATGGCAATCAGTGTTGCCAATAGGAATCGTTTTGTCATAGATGTGTAAGTTTAGTAGTGTTTTTTATTGTGATTAAAACATGTATATCTGTCGCAAAACTATTTAACATTATTATAAAATACAATTCTTTTCAATCAACGCCCCTATAAATTCGGTGAATTAGTCCCTAGTCTTAGTTTCTAGTCCCTAGTTTCTAGTCCCTAGTTGGCTGCCGCGCTCACTAATCTCTAATCTCTAATTCCTAATCTCTAATTCCTAATTCCTAATTCCTAATCAGCGGGCGTTAGCCCGCATTTTTGGTCAACTCCTATTTTATGAGTATATTTGCCAAGTGATAAAAAACTTGACTGATATGAAGAAGGTTATTCTGCTCCTATTATGTCTGCTGGTAGTCACCGGCATTCAGGCTAAGCCCAAAAAACTCAAGCAACGTGTCGGCCACGTCCTGGTCATCGGCATTGATGGCTGGGGCGGCTACAGCCTGCCCAAGGCCCACGATATCCCCAACATCACCTGGCTCATGCAGCACGGCTGCTACACGACCAAGAAGCGTTCGGTGCTACCGTCCTCCTCGGGCGTGAACTGGGCATCGATGTTCAACGGCTCGTGCCCCGAACTGCACGGCTACACGACCTGGGGCTCTCACACGCCCGAGATTCCTTCGGCCGAGCTCAATCGCCATGGCGTTTTCCCCACGATTTTTTCCATCCTGCGTGATGCGCGCCCCGACGTGGTGACGGGCTGCATCGCCGAGTGGGATGGCATCAAGTATGTCGTGGACACCTTGTCCATCGACAACTATGACCTCGCCATCGGTTGGGAAAAGGACTCTACCCTACTGTGTAGAATGGCCGAGCGTTTCATCATCGACCGCAAACCCACGCTGATGGCAGTCTGCTGGGACCAGTTGGATCACACGGGCCACACCATCGGCCACGACACGCCCGAGTACTATAACAAGCTGGCAGAACTCGACGTCTATGTGGGTCGCCTCATTCAGGCGCTGAAGACAGCGGGCATCTACGATGATACAGTCATCATCATGACCTCGGACCATGGCGGAGTGGATAAGGGGCATGGAGGCAAGACGCTGCTCGAGATGGAGCATCCGTTTATTATCTACGGTCCTGGAATCCGTTCGGGGGTAGAGATTATTGAACCGATGATGCAGTTCGATACCGCTGCCACCATCGCCTACATCCTCGGCCTTGACACGCCCCGTTCATGGATCGGCCGCCCGGTCCTCTCAGTCTTTAAGTAATTGCGAGCTTTATAGTATAGTGACTATAGTATCTATAGTGACTATAGATGAGAGATTGCGCTGGCTGGGATGTCCAGCCAGCGCAATGCTGTCGTTTGAAGTGTTTAATTTTATCTTGAATTACCAGTTCTCGCTCAACAGGTAATTGATGAGTGTCGTGACATCGTCAATGCTGACTTTACCGTCCAGGTTGCAGTTGGCGTTCTGCAGATTCAGGCCATTACCATCATTGCTCAACAGGTAATTAACCAGGGATGTGACATCGTTGATGGTCACTTTCTTGTCATTGTTCACGTCACCGCGCAGGGCCTCGGTCACGACTTCTGCCTCACCGTCAACCCACATGTAGGCGAACATGTAGCGGTCATCGATGGTAGCCAGGCGGTTGGCTTCGCCAGTAGTGACATCCACTTCATAGAGTGCCGTGTCAAACTTGCGATTGGCAATCCAGTTCTGGTCAGACAGGGGATTCCAGTTGCCATGATCGTCAAAGCCCATGCCGCTATTGTAGTAACCCATCCAGTACATCTTGTTGGGGTCATTCTTGCTGAAGCATGCAGCCTGGCGCTTCACCTGGGACATATAGCCCGTGTTGGTGCGGTTGTCGGCAATAATGCGGCCGCTGGCCAGGTCAAACTCAAAGAGATGGGCGCCCGTGAGATCGCCGTTGATGTCATAGACCTTGCCGTCCTCGCTGGGCAGCGCGGCGGTGCCGCCGCTGGTCAAGGCAAAAGCGCGACCCTCACTGTTGATGGCGAAGGTGATGAAGTTCTGGTAGTACAACCCAGGCGTGATTTGGTCTATGGTCATCGTCTCGAGGTCGATTGTGCAGATGGCATAACCCGAGTCGGTCGAGTCGGCAGCCTCGTCGGCAAAGAAGTCCGGGTCATTGAGCAGCGTGTCGGGCAGGTATTTGTTGGCGATGTAGAACAGGCCATAGACCTTGCCGTCCTTGGGATTCTTGGCCATGCCGGCCGACTGCAGGCAGTCCCATGCAGGGCGGATTTCCTGGCTGATCAGGTCGCCCGTCTCGGCATTCCACTTGCGCACATAGAAGCGAGTGGTGTCGTTGACCGAGGAGCCGGGAACCACATAGGCGCCACTGTTGTTATCCATGTCGGTGCGCGACATCACGGTTGTGAGGACGCCGTTGTCGATAATGGCACCAGAATTGGCATACATCATGTTGAAGTTAGTGACCCACAGGGCTTTGTCCTCATCGGTGATACTGCCGTTGCTGCTGAATTCTTCCTTGTTGATGGCAGGGCACTTCTCGGGCATGGTGAGCGACGAACCGTTCCACTCCATCTTGTAGAGACCTTGCTGTACGATAAAGATGGGTTTCATGTAGGTATAACTCCAACCCACATACTCGCTGTAGTAGCCATTAGGATAGTCATTATCTCGGCTAGTCTGATAAACTCCGCGTAAGGTCACGTTCTGTGCCACTAAGGTCAGTGAACACATGGCCATGATTACCATCATGGTAAAAGTAAATTTTTTCGTCATGTTGATTAAATGATGTTATATATATTAATGGTATAGCAGGCTTTCATGGTGAAGCCAATGCTCAAACGGATGGCAAAGATAATACAAGATTTTCAATTTGCAAGTAAATTTTGCATAAATATAGCACTTAGCGCCGTTTTTCTCCTATTTGATGCGCCAAAAGGCGGTTTTTGGCCCTAAATGCTGTCAAGGTGCGTGATGGTGCGCAGGATGGTCAGCGCGGTACTCACGCTGGTGACATTGCTGATGACGATGCTGCGGCGACCGTTCTTCTGGCTCAGGTTGCAGCGCTTGGGATTCTGCTGCAGGTAATTGAGCAGGCGACCGAAGGCGGGCGACTGGTAGTAGGCGACATTTTCCTCACCGACCATGAACAGGTGCATGCGTGTCTGGCGGATGACGAGTTTCTCAATGCCCAAGCGGCGTGCGGTGCGCCTGAGCGGCACGATGCGGATGAGTTCACTCGCCATCTCGGGAATCTTGCCGAAGCGGTCCACCATCCTTTGCTCGAAGGCCTCGACCTGGTCGTCGGTCTCCATGCTGTCGAGCTCACGATAGAGCGTGATGCGCTCGTTCTCCTGCGGCACATAGCTGGCAGGGAACATCAGTTCCAGGTCGGTGTCCACCACGCAATCGGTAACAAATTCGTTGTTGCTGTCCAACCCGTCATCTCCGTTCTCTCCGTTACCCGCAGCAGTGAAGACTGTGGAGAACTCTTCATTGCGCAGCTCGGTAACGGCCTCCTTGAGCACACGCTGGTAGGTCTCGTAGCCCAGGTCGGCAATGAAACCGCTCTGCTCGGCACCCAGCAGGTTGCCTGCACCGCGGATGTCCAGGTCCTGCATGGCAATCTGGATGCCGGCACCCAGGTCGCTGAAGCTCTCGATGGCCTGCAGGCGCCGGCGGGCGTCGGTGGCGAGCGGCTTGCCTGGCGGGACAAGCAGGTAGCAGAAGGCCTTGCGGCTGCTGCGTCCCACACGTCCGCGCAGCTGGTGCAGGTCACTCAGGCCGTAGCGGTCGGCATTGTTGATGATGATGGTATTGACGTTGGGCATATCGATGCCATTCTCAATAATGGTCGTCGACAGCAGCACGTCATAGTCATGGTTGCCAAAGTCGATGATGGTCTGCTCGAGTCGCTCGGGAGGCATCTGGCCATGGCCCACGGCGACACGTGCATCGGGCACCACGCGGTGAATCATGTTCTCGAGTTGCTCCAGCTGCTCGATGCGGTGGTTGACAAAGAACACCTGACCGTTGCGCGAGAGTTCAAAGTTGATGGCCTCGGCGACGATGTCATCGTTCAGGGTCCCCACGGTGGTGAGAATGGGATAGCGGTTGGCAGGCGGTGTGGTCAGCGTGCTCAGGTCGCGGGCGCCCATCAGCGAGAACTGCAGGGTGCGCGGGATAGGCGTAGCGCTCATCGTGAGGGTGTCCACGTTGAGTTTCATCTGCTTGAGTTTATCCTTGACGGCGACGCCGAACTTCTGTTCCTCATCTACAACCAGCAGACCCAGGTCATGGAACTGCACGGTCTTGCCGATGAGTTTGTGGGTACCGATGAGGATGTCGATCTTGCCCTCCTTAAGGTCGGCGAGAATCTGCTTCACCTCCTTGGGCTTGCGGGCGCGGCTCAGGTAGTCCACACGGACGGGGAAGTCCTTCAGGCGCTCGGTAAAGGTGCGCCAGTGCTGGAATGCCAGCACCGTCGTCGGCACCAGGACGGCAGTCTGCTTGCCGTCGGTAGCGGCCTTGAAGGCGGCACGCACGGCAATCTCGGTCTTGCCGAAGCCCACGTCGCCGCAGATGAGGCGGTCCATCGGCTTGGCGCTCTCCATGTCGGCCTTGACGGCCTGGGTCGCAGTCAGCTGGTCGGGCGTGTCCTCATAGATGAACGAGGCCTCCAGCTCCTGCTGCAGGTAGCCATCGGGCGTGAAGGCAAAGCCCTGCTGCTCGCGACGTGCGGCATAGAGGCGGATGAGTTCGCGGGCGATGTCCTTCAGGCGGCTCTTGGTACGCGACTTGATCTTGGCCCAGGCATTGCTGCCCAAGCGGTTGAGGCGTGGTGCCTCGCCCTCCTTGCTGCGGTACTTCGACAGCTTGTGCAGCGAGTGGATCGAGACGTAGGCCTCGTCGCCGTTGAGGTAGATGAGTTTGATCATCTCCTGAGGCGTGCCGTTCATCGACGTGCGAATCAGGCCGCCGAACTTGCCGACGCCAAGGTCCTCGTGAACGATGTAGTCGCCCTTTTCAATCTGATTCAGTTCCTTGAGTGACAGGGCGAGTTTGCCCGAACGGGCGCGGTCGCTCTTGAGGTTATACTTGTGGAAGCGGTCAAAGATCTGATGATCGGTGAAGACGCACAACTTGAGGTCATCGTCGACGAAGCCCTCGTGCAGCGTGCGCAACCCGGGCTCAAAGGTAATCTTGTCGCCGCGGTCCTCAAAGATGTTGTGCAGGCGCTCAATCTGCTTGGGGCTGTCGCTCAGGATGATAAGGCGGTAGCCACGGGCAAGGAAATCGGTGAACGACTGGCCGATGAGGTCAAAGTTCTTGTGGTAAATGCCCTGGGGCTTGCAATGCAGCGACAGGCGCTTCACGCCGCGCTCGGGAGCCGCCTCGCCGTCTGTAAAGGCGATGCGCCGCAGCTGGTGCAGCCGTTGGATAAAGAGGTCGGCATCCACGACCTTGCTGGTCGCCTGGGTATCGCCCTCCTCGGCGATGAGGGCGCTCACCGACATCCCTTCTTGAGCAATCTCGCGGATACGGGACGAGAGCCACTGCTCGCTGCGGCACAGCACGATGGTGTCGTCGCCCACATAGTCCAGCAGCGACACGTTGTCCTCACGGCCGCCGCCCGACGGGGTGTTGTTCAGGATGCTCACCTGCTCCAGCCGCTCCTCGCTGAGCTGGGTCTCGACATTAAATGTGCGTATCGAGTCAATGTCGTCGCCCCAGAAGTCAATACGATAGGGCAACTCGTTGCTGTAGGAGAACACGTCAAGGATGGAACCGCGCACGCTGTACTGCCCGGGCTCATAGACGTAGTCGGTCGCCGTGAAACCCAGTTCGCGCAGCCGTGCCGCCACCTCGGTCAGGTCGGCAGTGCCGCCCGCCTTGAGCTGCACGGTGCTCGCCTCCACGTCCTCGCGGCGGCGCACCCGCTCGGCAAGCGCCTCGGGATAGGTCACCACCCAGTGCACCTGCGGGTCGTCAAACCAGCGGTTCAGCACCTCGGTGCGCAGGATCTCGTTGGGGGCATCTACCTGGCCATACTTGATGTCGCGTTTGTAGCCCGACGGGAAAATCAGCACCTGCTTGTCGCCCACTATCTGGCACAGGTCGTTGTACATATACCCCGCCTCGTCCAGGTCATTGACCACGATGAGATACGGACAGCCGCGCTCAGGCAGCCGCGCCAGCAGCATCGCCGCACTGGACCCCGCCAGCCCGTCGATCACAGCCCGTCCGCCGTCACCGTCCAGCAGCTTCTTCACCGCCGCCACTCGGCCCTTCCGGTTAAACAACTCACACAGTTCCCGTATCTCCATCTCCAATTACTCTCTACAAACAACGATCTATAGCATCTATAAACACTATAGTATCTATCATTTTTGTCACTGCAAAGTTACTCATTATTCCCCAAACAACAAAAGACGTGTTGTCCAGTATTACGGGTTGCCAACCCGTAACTCCAGGCTGTAAGGTACTCTGGATTGACACCCTACACAATCCTTACATCAGCACCCGCATCTACCATAAACTCGTTACCCTCGCCCCAGTCACCCAGCACGGCGTTAACAATTCTTTAACACTTCCGACCCACCCTCAAGGTTCACCGTGCCGTGACTTTGTCACGGCCCAGATAGACCATGCTGGCGGGGGAGGCACGTGCTAGCAGCTTAGCGTTTTTTCTTCTTGGCGGGCTTGGACTTGATGTTGAGGATGCGGGCGTACTCGCCGGGCTTGTCGAACATCTTCTTGGCGGCGTCGAGGTATTCGTCGTCCTTGATGGAGTTCTGGAGCTGGCCGCGCATGTAGTAGACGCGATCCATGATTTCCTGTCCGATGAGGTAGGCGATGTCGCGGCGGTGCAGGTCCAGGTCGTGGTCCAGGTCGTGCTTGAGCATGGCCTCGAGACGGTCGAACTGGACTTGGAGCGAGTCGTTCATATAGCCCTCGGTGGTCGCGGTCTTGCGCAGGTTGGCGAGCTGCTGCTCGCACACCTTGTCATACTCAAACTTCTCGGGCTTGATGAAGGCCTTGAACTCGTTGAAGATCTCGTCGGTCACTTCAAACTCGGCTGGCTCGGGAATCTCCTGGCCGTGCTCGGCGACATACTTGGTGGCGAAGTCAAAGTCCCAACGGTCGCGCATGATGTTATAGACGATGCGTTTCAACTCACGGGGCTCGACCTTGATGTCGGGCATGATGCCACCACCCTCGCGCACCTCACGGCCATGGGCGGTGTGGAAGACACGGGCTGTGCTGTCGGTAGTGGTCTTCTTGTAGGAGCCGTCCTCGTTGCGGTTGCCATAGTCCACTTCCTGGATGAGGCGGCCGCTGGGGATATAGTACTTGGCGATGGTGACCTTGAGCATGCCGTCATAGGGCAGCGAGCGGGTGGACTGCACCAAGCCCTTGCCGAATGAGCGGGTGCCGATGATCACGGCACGGTCCAGGTCCTGGAGGGCGCCCGCCGTAATCTCGCTGGCGCTCGCCGAGCCGCCGTCGATGATCACAGCGAGGGGAATCTCGGTGTCAACAGGATCGACGGTGGTCTTGTAGGTGCGCTCGCTCGACTTGTCGCGGCCACGCATCTGCAGCACCTGAGTACCCTTGGGGACGAAGCAACCCACAATCTGGATGGCACCCTCGACAATGCCGCCGCCGTTGCTGCGCAGGTCGAGGACGATGTTCTTCACCCTGGGGTCTTTCTTGAGCTCGATGAGGGCTTCACGCACCTGCTGTGCCGACTTCTCGTTGTAGGTCGACAGGGCGATGTAGCCGATGTTGTCGCGGGTCACGCCGTAGTAGGTGACCGGGTTGACGCTGATGGTCTCGCGGTTAAAGGAGAAGGTCTTGATGCTATCCTCGTCATAGGGGCGCACGACGGTGACCGTCAGGTGGGTGTTGGCCTGGCCCTTGAGGCGCTTGCTCACCTGGTCACTCGTCCAGGTGGCGGTGCTGTCGCCATCGATCATGATGATGCGGTCACCCGAGCGCAATCCGGCACGTGCAGCAGGGCTGCCCTCATAGGGACCACTGATGTATACGCCCTTCACGCCATCGATGGTGCGTTCCATCAGGTAGCTGCCGATGCCGCCATACTCACCCGTGCTGATGGTCATGAAGTCATCGGTCTCCTTAGCAGGGATGTACTCGGTGTAGGGGTCGATGTCGTCCAACATCGCGTTGATGGCATTCTCGATGCTCTTCTGGGCATCGATGGTATCGACATAGAAGGTGTTCAACTCCTTGTACAGCGCATTGAAAATGCTCAGGCTGCGTGCCACCGCGGCATCATCGTTCACCGCACGGTCATCGTCGGCCAGAGCTACAGGTGTCACCAGGGATAGAACCACAAAACACCAGGCAAGATATTTCAGCGTTTTTTTCATTCTGTAGTCTAAATAAGCTGTCATTAGATAGTTTTCAGGTAAGATCAGCGACAGACTGACCATTGAAACTGAAAACCAGAAACTGTATTAGGCTGCGAAAATACTACTATTCCTTGAATATCTGCAGCCTTGAGGGCTGAAAAAACGCGTGTTTTATGAAAAAAAGCAAGATTTTTCATTTTTTTCTTGGCTAGTTCAATTATTGGCACTATCTTTGCACCGCATTTTTCGGCAGGTATTGCCGCAAGGGTGCTGAAAACGCTTCTTTAGCTCAGTTGGTTAGAGCATCTGACTGTTAATCAGGGGGTCCTTGGTTCAAGTCCAA
>JBGUJU010000220.1:0-7303 GCA_045114065.1 Sodaliphilus sp. | reverse complement strand
ACACGCTGTGCTCGGCACGCGTTGATGATGTGTTGCGCCACTATCCCGAGTTCTACCATGCCGCCAAAAAGGCTAAGAAGGCCTATGACGAATGGAAGGAAATGGAGGCCGAAGCCCGTGTGGGCACCAAGACGCAGGTCTTGAGTGTCGACGCCATCTTGAATGATGCACTCTATGGTGCCGACGATATCGCCGAGATTGGCGAGTGGCCCGATATGGCTCCCATCGACAGCGCTTATTTCAAACTCATCGGTCAGAGCGCGCCAAAGCGCAAGTCGGCGATAGGCCATGCCCGCCGGGCGTGGATTTCCTATCAGGAGCGCTTGCGGCAGATGGCGCAGACGGTGCCCGAGCAATGCCGTGCCCGCTATATCGCGTCAATCACTGCCCGAGTACAAACATTCTGCACAACATTACAAGGTAAAGACAATGAAAAGAAATCATCTCGTTAATCTTGCGTTATTAGCCCTTATGCTATTACCAGCGGTATTCACTTTCTCCTCGTGTGGTAGTGAAGATGAGCCGGATGAACCCACGCCAAGCGTGACCGTGGTCTTGCGTCAACAGACCATTGCCGAGGGCGCCGAGGTGGATGCTGAAACCACCACTGTGCTCACGCTGACCTATAACACGACGGTCAAGGTCGTATCCTCGACTGGCATCACGCTCAACGGCACTCCTGTTGCTGCTAAGAGCAATTCACAGACGACGATGGCGGTAGATATTCCGTTATCGCTTGTTGCTGGCACGAACTATACTGTCAAGGTGTCCAAGGGCGCTATCGTTTCTACTACCGACGCTTCGGCATCGGCTCCAGAGTTTACCTTGAACTTCAAGACCAAGAAGGCTACCGTGATTCCTCCTGCCGAAGGACGGGAACCTGTGGCTGCTACTACCGAACCCGCCAAGAAACTGCTGGCTTATATGTGGTCGCAGTATGGCAGCAAGACCATCTCGAGCGTGATGGCTGAGGTGAACTGGAATCATCGTTTGGCTGACTATGTGAAGGGCGTGACCGGTAAATATCCTGCCATGAACTGCTATGACTTCATCCAGATCTATGTTCCCCAGAACAACTGGATCAACTACAACGATATCACGCCTGTCAAGGAGTGGTTCGATGCCGGTGGTATCGTCCAGCTCATGTGGCATTTCAATGTGCCCCTCACCGAGAGCACCGTTCCCGGTAGCGATGGCTCGGGCGTAACATGCACGCCCAGTCAGACCACGTACAAGGCATCCAATGCCTTGATCAGCGGCACTTGGGAAAACCGTTGGTTCTATGGCCAGATGGACAAGGTGGTCGACGTCTTGCTCAAGTTGCAGGATGCAGGCGTTGCTGCCATGTGGCGTCCCTTCCACGAGGGCGCAGGCAATTCATGTGCCAAGCAACAGGCCTCGTGGACTACGGGTTGGTTCTGGTGGGGAACGGACGGCGCCGATACCTACAAGAAGTTGTGGGTCGCCATGTTTGACTACTTCAAGCAGAAGGGCGTGAGAAACCTCATTTGGGTATGGACCACCCAGAATTACAACGGCAACAGCGCTAACTACAACCAGGACACCGACTGGTATCCCGGCAACCAGTATGTGGATATCATTGCCCGTGATCTGTACGGCTACAACGCCGCACAGAACAAGCAGGAGTTTGATGAGATTCAGGCTACCTATAGCGGCAAGATGGTTATCCTGGGCGAGTGTGGCCGTGATGGTGACACCAGCTTTGCTAACATTGCCGACATCTGGGGTGCTGGAGCCAAGTGGGGTTCGTTCATGGTGTGGTATGGCAGCAACTTCTGCAGCGATGCTTGGTGGAAGAACGCCATGAGCAATGCCTATGTCATTACTCGTGACCAGCTACCTGACCTCAAGTAATGGCTTGACATTGTAGTGAAATCTTAAACAGGGAGGACGCCTTCGGGCGCCCTCCCTGTTTTTATATTAGTGTGTCATAAACAATTATAATAATATAACCGCCCGTTGGGCGGGAAATTAAACAAATTTTTTTAAAATTTTTATTAATATGAATAAATTATTAATTTTAATTTAGAATTTTGTTTAATTTCCCGTGCGATAGCACGGTTATATTACCCGGCCGTAATTATGGCACACCGCCAATAATTCTTAATTCCTCATTATTTATATACGTTGACAATCGAGTCGGCAACTTGTTCCATTGACCACTTGAAGGTGGCCTCGCTGCGGTCGGCTCCGTCAACGAGCAGCATCCAATAGAACGAGGCGGCACCGTACTTCTTGCACAGGCGGTTCATGTCGCCAGCTTGCTTGCCAGCCTCAGCCTTCTGGGCAGTAGTGCTGTTCTTGTCAATGGTAATCTCGCCGGCACCGTTGGTGGCATACTCGCCGATGATAATGGGATATCCCTTGGAGATGAAGTAGGTTTCCAAATCCTTGAACATGCTCTTGAGAATCTCGCGGCATTCGCTGGTCCAGGTCATGTTGTAGACGTGTAACCAGTCCCAAGGATCATAGGAGTGAACCTCGACGGCGATGTGGCTCTGGTTGCCGCACGGGTCGGTGGGGATTTTGAGACCGTTCATCACTGCAATGGTATGGGCGGCAGCATAGGTCGAAACAATCAGGTTCCTGTAAGTGTTGTTGCCACCGGTGGCGCGCACTGCCTCTACAAACTTGGCGGCATGCTGGTTCACGTACTCGAGATCTGACAGATTGCTCGGCTGGTTCCACTGCTGGGCATTGTTGAGCATCTCGTTATAGCCTTCGAACAACAGGTGGTGGTCGTAATTTTTGAAGCGGGTGGCAATCTGTGTCCACAGCTTGGCATAGCGGTCGAGTTGCAGCGTCGAGCTGGCTACAACCCATGCGGCATTGTGGGCACCGGTGTCGTGGTGCACATTGAGGATGCAATACATGCCCTGGTTGATGACATAGTCCACAACCTCTTGCACGCGGTTCATCCAAGCCTCGTCAACGTTGCCCTGGTCATCCATGTGCTGAAACCAGGTCACGGGAACGCGGATGCCCTTGAAACCTTTCTCCTTGAAAGCCTGCATCAGGTGGGCATCGGTGACGGGCTGGCCCCATGCGGTCTCATATCTGTAGGGCTCCAGATGGTCGCCAATCCATGCGCCGTAGCTGTCGAGGGTATTGCCCAAGTTCCAGCCGGGAGTCATGTTGAGCACAGCTTGGGCGGCCGACTCGTGTCCATCGGGGGCAACAGGGTCGGGCAACTCGATCTTCTTGGTGGTAAAGTTCAGTGAATAGGCCGCTGCTGCCACCCCGTCGGTGTTCTTGATGACTCCGGCGGGAATGGTGATGGTCACGGCCTGGCCCTCTTCGGCACAGGTGGCGGTAAGCATCAGGGCGGCGCTCATGGTGCGCACGTTGCTGATGGTGGCTCCGGTGGCCTGAATCTTGCTGATGTCGCTGGCCGCCATGGTGATCGTCTTGTCGTAGGTGATGGTCACGCTGATGGCGCCAGGTTCTACTGTCGTCGAGCCATTTTCGGGCGATGTGCTGACTACGGCAGGAGCTGCCAGTTTGGGTTCATCGGGTTCGTCGCTGCCGCAGGCCGAGAAACCGAGCGTCAATACGGCTAGCAGGCTGAATGCTAAAAATTTCGATTTGTTCATAATGCTATAATATTGTTTGGAATGATATTTAGGCTTTAGGCTCTAGGCTCTAGGATGCGGATGCCAACTAGAAACTAAGGACTAGAAACTAGGGACTAGAAACTAGGGACTAGAAACTAGAAACTAGGGACTATTTGTCGGTACGGAAAGGAACAACGGGCAGGCCACGCATGTTCTTGAGGTTTCCAATCTGGAATGACTTGAAGCAGTAGCGCACTGCCACTGGTTCGGGCACCTCGCTCGAGGATACCATGATTGACTTGTGGCCCTCGTTGAGCGTGGCCTTGGCGGTCTTGAACACGCCGTCGGCACCGGCTATCTCAAAGCCCTCGATGTCCTGCCATGGCGACAGGCCATCGTCGGCATTCTTGAAGAATACCTCGGCCTCGTTGCCTTTGATTTCCATGTGGTCATACTCGGGCGACTCACAAGCGATGCTCTTGTAGCCGTAGGTGCGGTTCAGGGCCATGTAGGCCAGGCGGTTGCCCACCTCGCGTTTTTGTGCGGGGTGTATCTGGTTGAACTCGTAGGGTTTGACCAGGTCGTTGGTCGAGATGATGCCGCAGTTCTCGATCAGTTGTGCGGCATTGTGCTGGGCTTCACGCAGCAGCGGTGAACTCAGCCACTCGCCATAGCCGCCCCAAGGTGCGATTTCCACTAGATAGAACGGCAGTTGCTGGGCTGTGCCGCCAAAGTCCTTGCGCCAGGTGTCAACCATGTCTTTCAAGCGCTGGGCATAGGTCTGTTCCTTGCCCACGTTGGATTCACCCTGATACCAGATGAATCCGCGGATGGTGTAGTGGCGCAGGGGATGCAGCATGCCATTATACATGATGACGGGTGTGTAGTAGTTCCACCAGCTGCCGTTCCAGCCTTCTTTTTGCTCCTTGGCGATATCGATGTCGTCATAGGTCTTAACGATTTCCTCGGGAACCCAGCCTTCGACTTTCGAGCCGCCCCAAGCGCAGGCAATCACGCCCACCGGGATGTCGAGCACGCGTTGCAGCATCTGGCCGAAGAAGAAGCCTGTAGCGCTCATCCACGGCGCGGTATCGGGCGTGGGCACCAGCCACTTGCCGGACACCTCCTCGACGGGCTTGGTCTGACCGTTTTGCTTGATTTGCGCTACGCGCAGCCAGCGGTTCTCACTCGCGGTGGCGATGACCTCGTTGGAGTTCTCAACGGGGCAGTTCCAAAATCCGTTCAGGGGCATCTCCATGTTGGATTGTCCCGAGGCGAACCACACCTCGCCGATGAGCACGCGCTCCAGCACAACCTGTTGGTTGCCGTTTTCCATGAGCGTGATGCGGTGTTCCTGTTTGGCAGCAGCGGGTGTGGGGAGCATCAGTGACCAGTTGCCGTTCTTGTCGGCTTGGGTTGTCACCGGCTGTCCCAGCCAGTCGGCATCGGCGCTCACGATGGCATCAGCATTGGCCTTGCCCCATAGGCGGGCCTGGGTGCGTTGTTGCAGCACCATGTCGTTACCGATGATTTCGGGTAGCTTGATGGCCGCTTGGGCCGTTGCCCATAATGCCAGTAGCAATAGTATACTTAAGTTTCTTTTCATCATTGTGTTGATTATTTGAATTCGTTTATATTCTAGATGATGATTTTGGTCTTGCGGTATTTCTTGCGGAACTCCGATGGACTGCAGCCCTTGCCTTTCTTGAACTGGCGGTTGAAGTTGCTCAATGTGTTGAAACCGCAGCTGTAGCTGATTTCGGCGATGGTACTTGTGGTATCGACAAGCATGCGGGTCGCATAGCCCAAGCGTACATCGATGATGTACTCGTTGAGCGTCTTACCGGTGCGCAGTTTGAAGAAACGCGAGAAGGCGCTCGGCGTCATGCCGGCTATGTCGCACAGTTGCGTGAGGCGCAGCGGCTCCATGTAGTGCGCATCGATGTAATTCTTTACCTTTAGCACGCGGCGTGAGTCGCTGGTCACAGGCACCTGGGCAAAGGCCGATGACGAGAGTTCGGTAGCTTCGCCTTTGGACAGTTCATACAGGATGTCAAGCAGTTCCAGCACGGCAACAAAGCCCTCTTTAATGCTCGACAGATTGGTGAGCTGGCGATAGACCCGCATGATGGATGACATGGGGAATGCCAAACCCTTGCGCGCCCGCACCAGCATCTTGTAGATGGAGTCAAACGGGTTGGTCAGGAATGCGCTGTTCTCGCGGTCGAAATCAAGGCGGAACTGAATCGTGATTTCGTGAATGTCGGTTGCCGGGCGGCCGTTCTGCTCCCAGGCATGTTCCAGCTCGGAACTGGTGATGAGCACGAGGTCATAGGGGCCTATCACCTCGTTACTGTCACCCACCACACGCAGGCATCCGGCGGCATTCTCCACAAAGTTCAGCTCCATCATGTTCATCATGTCATGACAGTGGATGGGATAGTTGAACTCGCTCTTGTAGCGGTCGGCGACATACATGAAGTCCCTGTCGCCCAGCGGCGTGATTTCGTGCAGAACTTTAGTGTCTGATTTCATCGTTTTGTCCTTTCTTGTTCTTTAACCTGTTTCAATACTCTTGGTAGCCGAAGTTGGTGAAGTCGGCATAGGAGTCCTTGGAACCTTGTGCGTACAAGGCCAGGACAACGCCCGTGAAGCCTCCAGCCATCTCGGTGCTCAACAGTGTGCAGCTTTGGCTGCCCAGCTCGTGCCAGGTCTTGCCGCCGTCGGTCAAGCATTCATATTGGTAGGTGAGGCCGTCGCTGGAGATGCGCAGCCTCGCCTTGGACTGGTCAAGTTTGTGGGTCTTGATGTCGCTCATCGTCTTGAGGCGGCAATCAAGCTTCACGATCAGTTCGCCATTCTGGCGGGTGCATGACAGCGATTGCCACCCGTCATCAATCTGATAGACGATGATTCCGGCTTCGTCGCCCTCGTTGATATGGGCCGCATCCACATCGACCTGTACGGTCATGCGTTCGCTTGTCTGACGCATGCCGATGAAGGTCGGATGGTCGGTCTTGGCAACGGGTTGCCCGGCATGCAGGCGCAGGCGGCCGTCAGTGCGTTCATAGTTGGCCTCGATGGGGCTCTGTATGTGCATCCACATGGGGCGCTCGGGCCAGGCCATGAGGTCCTCGTGGGTGACCATGCGTAGCCTGCGCACAGGTGAGCATCCCAGGTCGGCTTGCATCAGCGTGGTGATGGGCTCACCGCCGTTCACTACGGGCCAGCCGCCCTCGGGCCATTGTACGGGAGCCAGAAAGGTCTCGCGGCCCAGATGGTGATAGTTGCCGCCAAAGTTGCGGTAGGCCAGGAAGGCCACCCACCACGAGCCGTCGGGGGCTTGCACAAAGTCACCGTGCCCCGTGCCCTGCACCTGCAGGACTTGGCCCTTCTGGCTGCAGTTGGTCATGATGGGATTGGCGGGATTGGAGATGTAGGGTCCCTCGATGTTCTTGCTGCGGGCTATCGTGAGCGAGTGGGCGAGCTCGGTGCCGCCCTCCGAGATGAGCAGATAGTAGTAGCCGTCTTTTTTGTAGATGTGCGGTGCCTCGGGATAACGGCCGCCGTCGCCGCACCACAGGGCAACGCTCTCGGTGAGCTGTTCGCCCGTCTTGTCATCTATCTCGCACAGCCAGATCTTGTCGCCGGGGTTGCTCACCATGTAGCAATGGCCGTCTTCCCAGTAGAGCGACGGGTCGATGCCTTGCTGCTTGAGCCAGATGGGC
>JBGUJU010000219.1:0-3534 GCA_045114065.1 Sodaliphilus sp. | reverse complement strand
AGACGAAATCATTGAGGAATTTGAGGGTCTGGACGACTGGATGGACCGCTACAGTGTCATCATCGACATGGGCAACGCCATGCCCGCCCTGGACGAACAGTACAAGACCGCCGACAACCTGATTGACGGCTGCCAGAGCCGCGTGTGGCTGCAGGCCGACTGCATCGACGGCAAGATGCGGCTGCAGGCCGACAGCGACGCCATCATCGTGAAGGGCATCATCTCGATGCTCGTGCGCGTGCTCGACGGCGCGACGCCCCAGGAAGTCCTCGACGCCGACCTCTACTTCATCGAGCGCATAGGCCTGAGGGAGCACCTCTCCCCCACCCGCAGCAACGGTCTGCTGGCGATGATCAAGCAGATTCGCGCTTATGCCATCGCCTATCAGGCTCGCGAGCATTCGGGCTGTTGAAACGACAACAACATTATTAATATATTAACCAATAAACCTAAACAAAGTTATGTTTAAAAATCATCCCAAGGGTCTAATCCCCGCCGCTTTGAGCAACATGGGTGAGCGCTTCGGCTACTACATCATGAATGCCGTGCTCGCGTTGTTCCTGTGCTCCAAGTTCGGCCTTGACGAGGGAACGTCAGGCAGGATTTACAGCGTATTCTACGCTGGTATCTACGTGTTGAGCCTTGTCGGCGGTTTCATTGCCGACCGCACCCAGAACTACAAGCGCACCATCCAGTGGGGTCTTGTGATTATGGCTATCGGCTATGTGCTGTTGTCTATCCCCATCCTTCACAACGCCGGCAACCACATGTGGCTGCTCGTGTTCACCTGCGTGGCACTGTTCCTGATTGCCTTCGGTAACGGTCTGTTCAAGGGCAACCTGCAGGCTATCGTGGGCCAGATGTATGACAACATGGAGGCCGATGCTATCGCCGCCGGCAAGAGTGACGAGGAACTCAAGCAGATCAAGGAACGTCGCGACTCCGGCTTCCAGATCTTCTACGTGTTCATCAACATCGGTGGTCTGATTGCCCCGTTCGTTGCACCGCTGCTGCGCCAGTGGTGGCTGGGTGTCAAGGGTATGGTCTATGATGCAGGTCTTCCCGCATTGTGCCACCAGTACCTGAACGATGCTGCCAGCATGACCTCGGAGCAGATGGCCAACCTGACCACACTGTTAGGCAACGTCAACAAGGGCGGTCTCGACCTGAACGACATCGGTGCTGCTTGCAGCAGCTATCTTGATGTATTCAACACTGGTGTACACTATAGCTTCATCGCTTCGGTAGTCGCCATGTTCATCTCACTGATCGTCTTTATCGTCTATAAGAGACTCTTCCCCACTCCCGCCAAGAAAGAGGCTGCCGAAGTTGCCGGCTACACCGAGGAGGAGAAGAGAGCAATGGCCAAGGAGATCAAGCAGCGCATGGCAGCGTTGTTCGCTGTGCTGGGCGTTTGCGTCTTCTTCTGGCTCTCGTTCCACCAGAACGGTCAGTCGCTGTCGTTCTTTGCCCGTGACTATGTCATCTCAGACAAGATTGCTCCCGAGATCTGGCAGGCTGTGAACCCGTTCTTCGTGATTGTGCTCACGCCGATCATCATGGCCATCTTTGCCTCGCTGGCAAGGAAGGGCCACGCCATCTCCACCCCGCGCAAGATTGTCCTCGGTATGGCAATCACCGGCTTGGCTTATCTGTTCCTGGTTATCTTGAGCATGAGCTACAATTATCCTAACGGTAACGACTTCCGTGCTCTGAGCATTGATCAGCAGATCGCCATGAAGTCGCACTGGTGGGTACTCATTGCCACCTACTTCTTCCTGACAGTTGCCGAGTTGTTCATCTCGCCGCTGGGTCTGTCGTTCGTTTCCAAGATTGCTCCCAAGCACCTGCAGGGTATCTGCCAGGGCTTGTGGCTGGGTGCCACCGCACTGGGCAACCTGCTCATCTGGATTGGTCCGGAGATGCTCAACAAGATGCCCAAGCTGTGGATGTGCTGGGCCGTCTTCCTGGTTATCTGCCTCGTCGCCATGGGCGTCATGTGGGGTATGGTCAGCTGGCTGGAGCGTGTCACCGGCGAGAAGGAGTAATTCCCAAGCTACACATTATTTAATTAAATAATCACCACATGAGAATCTAGAAGATCTAGAACAACTAGATTTTCTAGATTCTCTAGTTAAAAAAGACATTGAATCATGTTTGAAAACCAACCTAAAGGACTTTTCGCGTTGGCACTGGCCAACACGGGCGAGCGCTTCGGCTACTACACGATGATTGCCGTGTTCGCCCTGTTCCTGAGGTCAAACTTCGGTTTTGACCCCAAGTGGGCCGGGGAAATCTATGGCGATTTCCTCATGCTCGTGTACTTCCTGCCCATCGTGGGCGGTTACCTTGCCGACAAGTTCGGTTACGGCAAGATGGTGACCATCGGTATCATCATCATGTTCCTGGGTTACCTGTTGCTTTCGGTGCCCCTGGGCGGACAGACGGTCGCTATCGTTGCCATGCTGGTGGCCTTGCTGCTCATCAGTCTGGGTACCGGCTTGTTTAAGGGCAACCTGCAGGTGATGGTGGGCAACCTCTATGACGACACCCGCTATGCCAAGCAGCGTGACGCCGGTTTCTCGTTGTTCTACATGGCCATCAACATCGGTGCGCTGTTCGCACCGACCGCTGCCGTCAAGATCACCGAGTATGCCCAGACGCATCTGGGTTACACCGCTCCTGGTGAGGCCTATCACTTTGCCTTCATGGTAGCCTGTGCGTCACTGGTGCTCTCGATTGCCATCTACTACCTGACCCGTAGCACTTTCCGTCACACCGAGGACACCGGCAAGAAGGCCAAGGCCGCTGCCGCTGCTACTGAGCCCGAATTGAGCAAAGAGGAAACCAAGGCCCGCATCGTGGCACTGCTGCTCGTGTTCGCCGTGGTAATCTTCTTCTGGATGGCCTTCCACCAGAACGGTTTGTCGCTGACTTACTTTGCCGACGAGTTCACAGCCAAGACCGCCTCGGGTGTGCACACCATGCCGTTCGACGTGATCAACCTGGTGATGATCATCCTCATCGTTTATGCCGGCTTCTCGCTGTACGAGAGCAAGACGGGCAAGGGTAAGGGCATTTCTGCCGCCATCATCCTTGTCGCCCTGGCCGTGCTGGGTTACAAATACACCCGCGCTGCTGGCACTATCGACATCTCGGCTCCCATCTTCCAGCAGTTCAACCCGTTCTACGTGGTAGCGTTGACTCCCGTGTCAATGGCTATCTTCACCTATCTTGCCAACAAGGGCAAGGAGCCCTCGGCTCCCCGCAAGATCGCCTACGGTATGCTCGTGGCAGGTGCTGCCTTCTTCATCATGATGTTTGCATCCCAAGGGCTGCTCACACCTAATGAACAGGCTGCTCTCGCCGACAAGGGCGAACTCGGACCGCTGGTATCCCCCTACTGGCTGATTTCGACCTACCTGGTGCTGACCTTCGGTGAGCTCTTGCTCTCGCCGATGGGCATCTCGTTCGTCAGCAAGGTGGCTCCTCCCAAGTACAAGGGTCTGATGATGGGTGGCTGGTTTGGTGCCA
>JBGUJU010000218.1:0-1866 GCA_045114065.1 Sodaliphilus sp. | reverse complement strand
TTGAATACCATCTTTCAAGTCCTTCAAGTCTCCCAGGGGATACTTGGCGAACATATTCTCTTCCATCCACTTGTTGGCCTTCTCGGGAGTGAGCTTCCAACCGGTGTTGCAGGCGCTGACGATCTCGACAACCGAGGTGCCCTTGCAGTTAAGGCTGTTCTCAAAGGCTTTCTTCAAAGCGGCTTTGGTCTTGCGCACGTTGGCAGGCGTGTGAACGCTCTGACGGGTCACGTAGCAGGTACCGTCGAGTTGAGCCAGCAGCGGAGTGATGGCCAGGGGATAGCCATTGAGGTCCGGACGGCGGCCGTAGGGGCAGGTAGCGGTCTTCTGACCCAGCAGGGTCGTGGGAGCCATCTGACCACCGGTCATACCGTAGATAGCATTGTTGATGAAGATGATAACGATGTTCTCGCCACGGTTGCAAGCGTGAATCGACTCGCAAGTACCGATAGCCGAGAAGTCACCGTCGCCCTGATAGGTGAATACCAGGTTCTCGGGCCACAGGCGCTTTACAGCGGTAGCCAGAGCGGTAGCGCGGCCGTGAGGAGCCTCCTCCCAGTCCACGTCGATATAGTTGTAGGCAAATACTGCGCAACCAACGGGCGAAACGCCTACGGTCTTCTCAGCAACACCCATTTCCTCGATGACCTGTGCAACGAGTTTGTGTACAACGCCATGGCTGCAACCAGGGCAGTAGTGCATATGAACCCTATTCAATAATTTAGGCTCAGCATAGACCTTGTTCTCAGGTTTAATGATATCGTTAAGTTCCATTGCGTTCTTTACTTGTTAATGAGTTTCTCTTTCAGTACGTTCAACAACTCGTCGGGAGTGGGCACATTGCCACCGAAACGGCCATAATGCTCAACCGGCATCTTGCACTCAACGGCAAGCTTCACATCCTCGACCATCTGGCCGGCGTTGAGCTCAACGCAGAGGATACCCTTGACGTTCTTGGCAGCCTCGCGCAGTTGCTTCTCGGGGAAGGGCCACAGAGTGATGGGACGGAACATACCCACCTTGATACCCTCGGCGCGGGCCAGCTCCATCGTCTTCATGGCGACGCGGGCGGTGGTGCCGAAGGCGGTGATCAGGTAGTCGCAGTCCTCGACGTCAATCAACTCGCAGCGAGTCTCGTTCTTCTCGATCTCGCGATAGCAAGCCTGGAAACGCCAGTTGTTCTCCTCCATCTTGTCGTCGTCGAGCTCGAGGCTGGTAACGACGTTGCTGGGGCGCATACCCTTGCGACCGTTAACGGCCCACGGGCACTGCTCGCGGATCTCGTCGTCGGTGCGGCGCGGACGCTGCTCGGGCAGGACGACCTTCTCCATGAGCTGACCGATGGTACCATCGGCGAGAATCATCGACACGCAGCGATACTTGAATGCCAGGTCAAAGCCCAGGGCGACCATGTCGGCCATCTCCTGAACGCTGCTGGGAGCGAGCACGATCATGTGGTAGTCACCGTGACCGCCACCCTTACAAGCCTGGAAGTAGTCGGCCTGTGAAGCGTGAATGGTACCCAGACCGGGGCCACCGCGCTGAACGTTGATCAGCAGAGCGGGAACCTCGCTGGCTGCGAGATAGGACACGCCCTCCTGCATCAGGCTGAAACCAGGGCTGGAAGTAGAAGTGCAGACAGCCTTGCCGGTCATGGCACCGCCATAGACCATGTTGATGGCAGCGACCTCACTCTCGGCCTGCAGCACAACCATACCAGTAGTTTCCCAAGGCATTTCTTCCTCGAGTTTCTCAAGCACCTCACTCTGCGGAGTGATCGGGTATCCGAAATATCCGTCGGCGCCGTAGCGGATCATCGCCATGGCGAGGGCTTCGTTACCCTTCATCAATGTTACTTTATCGTTC
>JBGUJU010000217.1:0-127790 GCA_045114065.1 Sodaliphilus sp. | reverse complement strand
TATAGGTTCGAACTCATAATTTTTGGAGGTTTTTTAGGGTTAAACATGATTGTCAGCATGGCTCGGGAGAGTAGTGCTGATTTTTTTTGTACTTTTGTGGTGGAAACTAGCTAGATACACTATGACGGAGAAAGAGAAAATGCTGGCAGGGGAACTGTATAGTGCTGTTGACCCTGAGCTGATCAAGGAATTGAACGAGACTAAGGATGTCCTGCAGGAATACAACCGGCTGAAACCGACTCAACTCGAGCAACGGCGTGCGATGCTGATGTCGCTGCTGGGGCATGTGGGGGATGACAAGGTGTTCATCAACCAGCCGTTCTATTGCGATTACGGCAAGCACATCAGTGTGGGGAAACGGTTCTTCGCCAACTTCAATTTCACGGTGCTTGACGAGGCGCGCGTGACCATCGGCGACGACTGTTTTATCGGTCCCAATGTGGGTATCTACACGGCTTGCCATAGCACGGATCCGGTGGAACGTAACTCGCGGCAGGAGTGGGCGCTGCCTGTGACGATTGGGGATAATGTGTGGATTGGTGGTTCGGTGACGATACTGGCGGGTGTGACGATTGGGGATAACGTGACGATTGGTGCCGGCTCGGTGGTCACGCGTGATATTCCCAGCAATGTCATTGCCGTGGGCAATCCCTGCCGCCCGATCAAGTCTATCCCTCAGCATGAAGATTGATGTTGGGGAAAGAGTAAAATTTATAGTCTACTTGGAAGATAGCCGTGACGGGAGTCACGGCATAGGCAACCCTGTCGCAACCCTTGTCGTTATTAGTGATGGGGTGCTGCTGAGTTGCAACAAATGCCGTTACGGTCCCGGGGGACCATAACGGCTTGATGCGTTTGAAGTGCCGCTGGGTTGCGGCAGCCCTTTACAGGGGATTACTTGTAAACGGTGTCGCTAACAGTGAGGCTGTAACGACCCTTAGCGCGGCGACGGGCAAGCACCTTGCGGCCGTCGGCGGTGCGCATGCGATGACGGAAGCCATGCTTGTTGGCTTTCTTACGGTTCGAGGGCTGGAATGTTCTTTTCATTTCTATCTCTGATTTTTAGTTGTTCCGAAAATTTTTCGCAAAATGCGGTGCAAAATTAGTCCTTTTTTTGAAATTACACAAATCAAAACGCATTTTTGCGGAAAAGTTTTTGTTTTTTTTCTCAAAATCACTACTTTTGCACCCACAAATGACTGACAACAAACAATTTTTACATAAAACAATAGCACAAACATTACAATTATGATTAATGCTCAAGACATCAAGAACGGAACGTGCATCCGCTTGGATGGCGATCTGTATTTCTGCATCGAATTCCTCCATGTAAAGCCCGGTAAGGGTAACACCTTCATGCGCACCAAGTTGAAAAACGTGGTTGATGGCCGCGTGCTGGAGCGCCGCTTCAACATCGGTGAGAAGCTCGAGGACGTACGCGTTGAGCGTCGCCCCTATCAGTACCTGTATATGGATGGTGAGGATGCCATGTTCATGAACAACGAGACTTTTGAGCAGATACCCATCAGCAAGGCTCTGATTACTGGTGCCGATTATATGAAGGAAGGTGACATCGTAGAGGTTGTCAGCGACGCTTCGACCGAGACCGTGCTGTTTGCCGAGATGCCCATCAAGACCCAGTTGAAGATTACTTATACCGAGCCTGGTGTGAAAGGTGACACTGCCACCAACACGCTGAAGCCCGCCACCGTCGAGACCGGCGCCACCGTTCGCGTGCCCCTGTTCATCGACACCGACGAGATCATCGAGGTTGACACCCGTGACGGCAGCTACCAGGGCCGCGTGAGGTAATTCAATCTTGCAATAACTACACACAACACAAGGGACGCCATGTGGCGCCCCTCGCTTGTTGTTATGAGTGCTGATAGGGTAGGGTCTATAGCTTCCTGAGGATCCAGGGCAATGGCTCAAGGATCTTGAGGCAGACTTTCTGGTTGAGGTCATGTAGCATGGCGGCGGCAGCGTGCTGGTCGTCAAAGCCCTGGGCAACGACGAAGTATTGTTTGTCTGGCCCGCCATAGAGGACATAGCTGCCCTTGAGGCCGCATTCCTCGCGCAGGCGGTCGCGGTAGCTCTTGGCGTTGATGCGCTGGGTGAACGTGGCGACCACAATGTTAAAAGGCTTGGCAACGTCGGTCGAGTCGATGGCGACGTTGGCGTTCATATAGACCATCCTCACGCTATCGCCGTCGATGACGTGGGTGTAACGTTGGCGCTCGGCCTCAATCTTGGCATAGGTCTCGGCGCCGACTCCTGTCTGTCGCCTTTCCATGGCCTTCTCGTAGGCCTGGCGGTAGTTCTTTTCGCTGCTGTGGCAGGCGGACAAGAGCAAGCCTGCCATCAACATTGTCATTATATATAATGTCTTTTTCATTTTGCTAATTCAATGACTTGAGCATGGGTGATATTACCGTTGTCGAGGGTGAGGGTCACCAGCGTTCGGACCACTTGCCAACCTTGCACGCCTGCTGCACCTGGATTGACGACAAGGCATCCCAGGGAGGGATCGGGCATCACCTTGAGGATGTGGCTGTGGCCGCACACGAACAGCTTGGGCCTGGACAGTTCCAGGCGCTGACGGATGCCGGGTGCATACTTGCCGGGATAGCCGCCGATGTGCGTCATGACCACTTTGACGCCCTCGACCTCAAAGATCTCCATCTCCTTGAAGCGTCGGCGCAGGCTCGCTCCGTCCACATTGCCGCAGACGGCACGGAACACCGGGGCAATGGCTTCTAACTTGTCGGCTAGCTCGTCGCTGCCGATGTCCCCGGCATGCCACACCTCGTCGCAGTCGGCAAAGTGCTGAGCATAGCGGTCATCCCACCATGCGTGCGTGTCACTGATGATACCTATCTTCTTCATAGCCATTAGCTTTTAGCTGTCAGCTATCAGTTTCTTGTCATACGGTTACAAGGCAAATTCCATGAGGCGGGCCAGGTACTTGCCGATGATGTCGAACTCAAGGTTGACGACGGTTCCCACCTCGATGCAGTGGAAATTGGTAATCTCGCGAGTATAGGGGATGATGGCGACCTGGAAGCTGTCGCGCTCGCTGTTACAAACGGTGAGAGACACGCCGTTGACGGTCACGCTGCCCTTCTCGACGGTAACATAACCCTTGCGCCCCATTTCGGGCGCTACTTCATACTTGAAGGTGAAGTAGTGACTGCCATCCACTTCCTTGACGGCGGTGCATACGGCGGTCTGGTCCACGTGGCCCTGAACGATGTGGCCGTCGAGGCGTCCCTCGATGAGCATGGAACGTTCCACGTTCACCTCGTCGCCCACCTTGAGCAGCCCCAGGTTGCTACGGTCGAGCGTCTCCTGAATAGCGGTAACGGTATAGGTGCCGTCGCCTGGCAGTTCTACAACCGTGAGGCACACGCCGTTGTGTGACACGCTCTGGTCGATTTTCAACTCGTCGGTAAAGCTGCACTTCAAGGTGATGTGCAGGTTACCGCCATCCTTACGCAATGCGACGACGCGCGCCGCTTCTTCTACGATTCCAGAAAACATATTGTATTTTAGTTTTATTCTATTTCTAATCAATAAACGTAAAGCGTGGAGCTTTATTGCACCGAGCCTCCATTAAGCAAGTGCGGCTGCTACACCCGCCGCCAAAGCAAATCCCCGCCTCCTGAACACCAGGGGCGGGGAGCAAGCTGTTTAGAAGTTAAACTATATACTTAAAGTCTAACGGGGCGGGTGCCCTTGGGACGATAAGCCGTAGTTGTGTTATTCCTTGCCGAATTGCTCAAAGAACAGCGTGTAGGAAATCTTGTCCACCAACTCCTCAGGACCGAAGAACTGGATGGGACCGGGATAGATATAGCACGTCTCGAGCGCCCACTTGTCGCGGTTCTCGACAAAGTGCTTGAAGGGAGCACCCTCGAGGTCCACCAGAGCCTTGCGGATAACGGGCTTGTCCTTACCGGAACGACGTTCCATGTTCATCATCATGGTGATGGGCACACCGCAGGCAACCCAATCCTGAGCCTTGCGTCCCAGGTGGGTGATGGCCGACATGTAACCGGTGGCACCAACAAAGATAAGGTGGGATGCGTTGTAACCCAGCGAGTAGCAATAGTCGGCATCAAAGTTCGAGGGGAACGATGCGCGTCCTTCGTAACCGAAGAAATGGTGCTGAGTCTTGAACTTGATGCGTTCAATCTCGCCAGCCTCGGCACGCATGTCAAGCACATGGGCTACCATGCTGCTGAGCAGACGCTCGCTCTCGATCTGGGATACCATCACGTTGCCGTGCTCGTCGCGGTCCATCGCCAGCTGACGGGCAACATCTTCGGGAAGCGAGTCGTAAACGACACGGTTCTCCTCGCTGAGGTGCTCACGAACGAAGTTCTTCTGTTCCAGTTCACGCAGACGTGAAATCTCGGGGAATTTGGTCAGCATCTCGTTGAGTTCTGCGATGAGCTTCTTCATTGTGGGAACGAACTCCACAATACCCTCGGGGACGAGGACAGTACCGTAGTCCATACCCATATCATGGCGCTTGACAACGATAGTGGCAATCTCCTCGGCGATGTCGTGCAGGGTCTTTTCCTTAGCCTCAACCTCCTCGCTGATGATGCAGTAGTTGGGGCGGGTCTGCAGGGCGCACTCCAGGGCGATGTGTGACGCCGAGCGTCCCATCAGTTTCATGAAGTGCCAGTATTTCTTGGCCGAATTGCAGTCGCGGGCTACATTGCCGATGAGCTCACTGTAAACCTTGGTTGCTGTGTCAAAACCGAACGATATCTCAATGTGCTCGTTCTTGAGGTCACCGTCGATGGTCTTGGGAACACCGATAACCTGAACACCAGCATCGTGAGCCTTGTAGTACTCGGCCAGGATGGCGGCATTGGTGTTGCTGTCATCGCCACCGATGATTACCAGAGCCGTGATCTTGAGTTCGCGCAGGATCTGCAAACCGGCCTCAAACTGTTCGGGCTTTTCCAGCTTGGTGCGACCAGAGCCGATAAGGTCGAAGCCGCCGGTGTTGCGGTACTCTTCAATCATGTCGCCAGTGATTTCAATGTAGCGATGCTTGACAAGACCATTAGGTCCGCCCAGGAAACCGAACAGACGGCAGTACTTGTTCAGCGCCTTGATACCGTCATAGAGGCCACAGATTACATTGTGACCGCCGGGAGCCTGTCCGCCACTGAGGATGACACCCACGTTGAAGGGCTTCTCGGGCGGCATGGCCGAATCATCGCGTTCAAATGTCAATTGGGGCATGCCATAGGTGGTTGGAAACAGCGACTTGATGGCCTCTTGGTCGGCAACCGACTGTGTGGGCTCTCCTTCGATCGCGCGTACGGGGCACCTGAGGGTGACGGGCAGTTTGGGCCTGTAGGTCAGCCTCATGTTCTCCATTAAACTCTTGTTGTCAGTCATTTTGATATAATTGGTTTGTGAACAGTTAAACAATCTTTTTTTACCGCCACAAAAGTACTGCAATTTTGTCACGCGCACATTATAAAATCATAACAATTTTTTGCTTTATCCAGCCCAATTTAGAATTTTTGACACTTTTGCCCCAAAAACTGACGATTTTTAGTTAGAGGGCATGTATTTGTGATGATTTTCAGGTGCCTGTTTGGCGACGTTGGATGGCACTAGATGTTTTTTCTCGTCTATTTTGCTAGAGCTCATGTTGCAAATGAAAAAAAATGATTAAATTTGCAGTTTATAAACTTAAAAACAGTTGTTGCAATCAATGCTAGATGCTGGTTTATACTTGATTCCGTCTCAGTTGAGCGATGGCCCGCAGGACAGGGTGATTCCCGCACACAACGTAGAGGTTGTGCGCGAGATTCGCTATTATGTTGTCGAGAGCCTGCGAGAGGCCAGGCGCTTCCTCAAGAGGTGTGACCGTAGCATCAACATCGATGAGCTCACCTTCCATGAGCTCAACGAGCACAGCAACCTCAAGGACACCGCAGCACTCGAACGACTGCTTGACCCCATTGCCCATGGCGATGCCGTCGGCGTCATCAGTGACGCGGGGTGCCCAGCTGTCGCCGACCCGGGTGCCGATCTGGTAGCTATCGCCCAGCGCAAGGGTTATAAGGTCTTCCCGCTCGTCGGGCCGTCTAGCATCTTGATGGGGTTGATGGCATCGGGCTTTAACGGCCAGCGATTTGCTTTCGAGGGCTACTTGCCGATTGAGGCTGCTGCCCGTCAGGCCCGCATCAAGGAAATGACGCGGCGCATCGAGCGTGAGCACCAGACCCAGATTTTCATTGAGGCACCCTATCGCAACAACCAGCTCATCGCCGATCTTGCCCAGCATCTGCCTGCAGGCATGCGCTTGTGTGTGGCAAGTGACATCACGGGTGAGCACCAGAGCATCATCACACGCACAATAGGGGAGTGGCGCAAGTCGCAATATGACTACCACAAGATACCCACTATTTTCCTATTGTACCAATAAAAGTACTCAAGAGTCTTTATGGCAGGACACAAATATAAAGGATATACCAATGACGGCAAACCGCTCAAGATCAGTTTTGATGTGGACGGTGATGACACGCCCCATGGCATGATACCCGATGAGACCACCGAGCCCACCATCACCTACAAGGGGGTGGGCAAGGGCTTGTGTTTCATGAGTTTCGGCAGTGGCAGTAGCGGCAACTGTGCCTACTTGGGCACGCCGCGCGGTGGCGTCCTTATCGACGCAGGCATCAAACCGCCGCCCAAGACCAAACGCAAGCGCAAGAAGAGTGACAACGATGTCCTCAACCTAGACGAGGCTTTTGCCGAGTTGGAGCGAAATGGCGTGCCACGGTCGATGGTCAAGGGTGTCTTGCTTACCCATGCCCACCAGGACCACATGCGTTGCCTGTATCCGGCCATCAGCCGTTGCCATTGCAGCGTCTATTGCACGATGGGTGTCATGAGCCAGATGCTGCAGCGCTGCCGCATCTCTACCCGTATCCAGGATTTTCA
Source organism: Sodaliphilus sp. (assembly GCA_045114065.1). Classification (GTDB taxonomy): domain Bacteria; phylum Bacteroidota; class Bacteroidia; order Bacteroidales; family Muribaculaceae; genus Sodaliphilus. The sequence continues at coordinate 120,812 of JBGUJU010000217.1, read as the reverse complement.
TGTCCCGATTTTCAAGGAGATTCCTTTCCGCGTGATGGATATGGAGATCACGGCTTTTGAGACGAGCCATGATGTCAAGAGCGTGGGCTTCAGCATCGAGTACGAGGGTGAGCGCTTTGTCGTTGCTACCGATATGGGCCGCATTACCGACCGCGCTGCCTACTATATGGCCAACGCCAATTACCTGATGATTGAGTGTAACTATGATTTGGAGATGCTCAAGCAGGGTAGCTATCCTGCCTACCTCAAGGCGCGCGTCATGGGTGACGAAGGCCACTTGGATAACGTCATGGCGGCGCAGTTTGTCGCCGAGCACTACCACAAGGGGTTGCATTATGCCTTCCTGTGCCACTTGAGCCAGGACAACAATACCGAGGAAATTGCTTTGTCAACGATGCGTAATGCCTTGCAAGCCAAGGGGCTCACTGTTGGCGACGGCTCCAACTCCGCTTCCCAGAATAGCTGCGATATCCAGATTTGCGCTTTGCCCCGCTATAATGCCTCCTCTTGGTTCGTTCTTGCTTAGAGGCACCTGAGTAGCTCTTCTTGTCGTAGTAGTTTCTCTTTTTCTTGTATTTGTATTTATTGTAGTTTCCCTTCGGCTGCTTGTATTCGCCATTTGACTTGTACGAGCTTTTCTTGGCAGGAGCGGGTGCGACTGCAGGCTTGGCGGCCTGATGAGTCGGGTTGATAGGCTCGGGCTTGATGTTGTCGTCGTAGACCTTGTAGTCGCCGTTGTTTTCCATCAACTGCTTGAATTCGGGGGTGAAGAAGGGTTCTGCCTGGTCATAATCGATCAGGATCTCGACCGATTCGTCCGAGATGGTACCCTGCTTGTACTGGAACAGGATGCCTTTCTTGCCGCAGCAGATCTCAGCGGGGACGTTGAGGGCATGCTGCAGCTGTCGACCCTCGACGCGGCCCTTGTTCAGGTCATCGATTTTCTTGTTGATGACCTTGAGCAGCTTGTTCTCCTTGTCAACGTCGGCAACGAGGATGTCGATGCGTGAGAGCACGCGTTGGCGCTGGCGGTCATAGTGGATGAAATAGTCATTCTCGCTGTTGGTCCTGCCATTGTATTCCACCTTGTCGATCTCCATGACGAGAAGGCGCTGCGAGGTCATATAGGGATAGACGAGCACTTGGCTCACGTTGCCATAGACGGGAACGATGGTCGGAGCGCTGCTCAACTTGTGGTAGTCGCCTTCGTCCAGGGGCTTGTTGAACGCGGGTTTGTTGAGGTAGACATAGCGGGCATCTTCCATCTTGACCTGGGTATTGCCGAAGGCCTTGCTGATGAGCTCCTTGTTCAACTGGTCCAGCCCATCCTCACCATTGACTTTGCGCGGCCATTTCACCTTCACATGCTTGATGCTCGTGTAGCGCGAACTGTTGTCACCGCTGATGTTGGGCGTGTTGGCGATAAAGTAATAGGTGTTGTGCTGCATCTCGTCAAACAGGTCGGCCTGTGAGGTGGTGGTCACGGTGTCGGCCTCGATGACGGCTTCGGTGGTGTCGCGCTGGTCAAAGAAGTTCTGGCTCTTGCCGCCAGCCTCGATGCGACGAGACATATACCAGCCTGCTGCCAGGGCATCGATTATGGTCAGCAGGATGATGGTGATGATGAGGTTTCTTTTGGTCATATTGTTTTAGCGGTTGCTATTATCATTTAGCGGTTAGCGGTCTGGTGATTGATCAATACTTGAATGGCGTCGCTCACGCGTTGCATCAGCCAGCGTGGCGTGCTGGTGGCACCGCAGATGCCGATGCGCTCCTTGCCCTCGAGCCATGCGGGGTCGATGTCCCCCTCATTGCTCACGAGGTGGGAGTCGGCATTGGCGTCGAGGCACTCGGCGAACAGGATGCGTCCGTTGCTGCTCTTGGCACCGCTGACGAAGAGGATGAGCTCATGTTGGCGGGCAAACTCCCGAATCTGAGGGATGCGGTTGGCGACCGAGCGGCAGATGGTGTCAAAGCTGCGGAAGGTCACGCCGGGTTGAACGCGGCGCTTGATTTCCTCGACGATGTGCTGGAATTCCTGCACGCTCTTGGTGGTTTGGGAGTAGAGGTAGATGTCGCGGCTATAGTCGATCTTGTCAATTTCATCGATGTTCTCGATGACGGTGGCGCGACCTTGGGTCTGGCCCACAAGGCCCAGCACCTCGGCATGGCCTCGCTTGCCGTAGATGACAATCTGGGGCGCCGGCTGGCCTGATTCGGCAGCATTAAAGGTGGCGTTGATGCGTTGCTGCAGTTTGAGCACCACGGGGCAGGTGGCATCGATGATCTCGATGCGGTTGCGGCGGGCAATCTCGTAGGTCTCAGGTGGCTCACCGTGGGCGCGCAGCAGCACCTTCACGTCGTGCAGCTGTTCGAGCTGCTCGTGGGTGATAGTCTCCAGACCGCGGCTGGCAAGGCGGTCCACCTCGGCAGTGTTGTGAACGATATCGCCCAAGCAGTAGAGGTGCCCGGTTCGCCCAAGCTCCTCCTCGGCCTTGCTGATGGCGGTCGTCACGCCGAAGCAGAATCCTGATCCCTTGTCAATCTCGATGATAGCCATGATTGTCTTTCAGCCGTCAGTTCTCAGTAGTTAGTTCTCAGTTGCCTGTAGTTAGTTCTCAGTTGCCAGTCATCAGCATCCAGAATGCGGATGCCAACTCCTAACTCCTAACTTCTAACTCCTAACTCCTAACTTCTAACTCTAGAAAGGTAGAGCTGGTACAGCCACTCATTCTGATCCTCGATGCTCATGTGAGAATTGTCGAGCACCACTGCGTCGTCGGCCTGGCGCAGGGGGCTTTCCTTGCGCGTGCTGTCGATGCGATCACGCTCGTTGACGTTTTCGAGCACCTCCTCAAATGTCGTCGTGGTGTCGCCCTTGGCGCGCAGCTCGTCAAAGCGGCGTTGGGCGCGTACCTCGGCGCTTGCCGTAGCAAACACCTTCATCTCGGCATCGGGGAATACCACCGTGCCGATGTCGCGGCCGTCCATCACCACGCCCTTGTCCTTGCCCATCGCCTGTTGCTGCTTGACCATCTCCTTACGCACAAAGCCGATGGCAGCAATGATGCTCACCACATTGCTCACGCGCATCGAGCGGATGTAGCGCTCCACGTTCTTGCCGTTCAGGCAAGTCACACTCTTGCCCTCCTTGGTGGGACGGAAAGTGATGGCTATCTCCCCACGCTTTAGGTGCTCACGCAGTGCCTTCTCGTCAACTTTCTCACCCTTGATGAGTTTGTTGCGCAGTGCATACAGTGTCACTGCGCGGTACATCGCGCCCGTGTCCACATAGGCATAGCCGATGCGCCGTGCCAGTGCCTTGGCCATCGTGCTCTTGCCGGTCGACGAATGCCCGTCAATCGCAATCGTAATCTTCTTTGTCATTGTTTTCTGATTAATGTTGATTATTTGGGGGACAAAGATACTGCAACTCAAACGAAGTGCCAAATATATTTAAGTATTTCTGATACACAGCCTGTTTTGCTCATTAAAACAGGTAATCCCCCTCATTATCGCCCTCATATCGAGCTCTCCCCACAATAAAAAATGCACTCACCGAGTGCATTTTTTATCAGAATCGGGTAACGTTTGTCTCGTCTTCTGTTCTCAATTCATCAATCGGTGCATGTTATTCATGCCGCCCAGGCGCAGGAAACCATCAATGCCATGAAAATCTCGCATGGAGGAAATCTTGTCACATTTCAGGTAGTGCACCGACCCGTCGGCAGTGAGGTCGACATAGAAAAACTGGGCCAGCATCTGCATCAGGTTCAATGGGTCTGTCACCATGACGTATGAATTGATCTCGGGTTGGATATTCGGGTCGTGATTGAATTTGTACAGGCCGAGGCCTGCCGGGTTGAATGTGATGGCGGGGCATCCTGTATTCAACGCGCAATAAGCAGCTTGAGCGCCACCCTTGGAGTGCCCGACCATGGTGAGGTTTTCCTTGCCTATCGCGTCAGCCAGTTTTACGGCAATTTCTCCAGCACGATCATATTGGTCGCTGATTCCCGCTATATTCCCAATATTGGCTTTCCAGTCATTGAACTCAGCCCCTTTAGTCCCAGCAATCGCATAGACATATTCGGTCCTCGGTCCCGGTTTGGCATATAAGGCAGCCTGCAGGCCGCTTTTCTCGTCATCAAGCACAATGCTTTCGAACTTGCTGCCTAACGCCACCCACGATTCAGGCAGGATGGAATTTTCGCGGTTGCCGTACACATGCGCAGCAATTCGGGCATAATCCTTTACCTTCTCAAAGACCTCAACTCCCTCAGCCTTAATCATTCTGTCAAGCTTTTTGAGCACACCATCAGCCGGAGAAGAATTACCTAGAAATCTTTGTTTCAGGCCATTCCAAACACGACCAGGAGCAACCGCACCTTTATAGACTGACCCAATCAAGAGATCACCAAATATGTCTAAAGCAACTCGGCCAAGAGCATTACGAGGAAAAGCAACTTGGGCAAGAAGATTATTAATGCCGACTGACACCGCATTCTCTTGGTCCTTTGCCAGATTAGCATACTCCGTGCTAAACGCCTCCAACAGTTCTTTTGGACCCATCCCCTCAGTCCGTTGAACCTCCTTAAACAATTCAATCAACTCATTCATAATAATTAATTAGATTTTATATTTATCAATTAGTAAGTTTATTGTGAGATAGATGCGATAAGCCCTTTTTCGGTTGCCTATCATCAATTGTTCTTTGCCAACTACAATGTACTCGTCTATACAATCAAGTATCATTTGATGCTTGCGAACTCTCAAAGAACTGATGATGCGTTCCTCGGCTCCTGGCTTTTTATAGAGGAATTCAGTCAGTTCGTCAAAGCTTTTGTAATTGAATGATCGATATGAAATCAAGTTCGGCATAGCTTCTCAAGACGTTGTATAATTTCCTTTTCCTTCTCATAATCGGTACACATATTGGCGATGAAGTTAAGATCATCAGATAAGGACCGGAGTGTAAAATCTATATTATTTTGGATACTAGAGAGATGTTCTTCCATCTGATTTCTGCTTTCATCATTAATATTTTCATAACTTTCTTCTAGCTGTTCTTTGATTGTTCCCAATGATTCATTGATTGACACTTTAAAAGCTTGAGTTGTGTCATTAAAATCTTTTATGCTATAATTAATACCACTAATGCCATCTTCTAACATCTTCAATTCAGTGGCTTGTTTATCTGCCATTGTCGTGCAAACTTGTTTTATGGCCTCATTAGCCGCATCTTGTTGATTCTTGGTAGTATCAGAGAATACTTTTAGTGAATTGGTTAGTTTTTCTTGAATTTCATTGGCTATCCTTTCAGTCGCCGATTGATTTGCATCAATGGAGAGATTAATCGAGGAAAGCATTTCGTTGGTTGCTTTTAACATGTTGTTTTTAACACTGTCTATTGTGGTCAACATGTTATCTGTGGAATTCTTGTAGTTCTCGATGGTTGTATCTGTTAATAGTTCAGCCCTTGTACTTATAGCTGAGATTTCCTGTTGAATAGTGTCATACAGTTTCTCGTAATGCTCTATTGTTTTACAGAACGAGATTACAGAAGCGTTGAATTTGCTATAATGTCCTTCAATCTGGTTGCTTAATGCTGATTGCTTTTCATAGAACGCTTCCACATGAGCGGTATTGCTATTGAGCACATCTTTTATCATCGAATCAGTTTTTGTGTTTGACTGACGCAGTTCGTCACAGATTGCCTCTTTCATTCCGCTAATCACTTCATGAACATTTGAGATGGCTTTTCCTGTGTTATCTTCTTGAGCAGCCTTTAGGGCCGTCATTTGGATGCCGATAGAATTGATACCGTCTTTTTCTATCTCGCAGAGTTGATTGATGATGTCTATGGTGTCTGAAGCTCTTTGGTTCTGAACGTCTATTAGCTTGTTCAGTGATTCTAATTCTGTCAATTGTTTTTGAGAGGCGGCCTCCACTCGATCAGCATTACGATTAAAGGAATTCATAATCAAAGAGTCGGTTTTCTCTCCTGATTGTCGCAGTTCGTCACAGATTGCCTCTTTCATTCCGCTAATCACTTCATGAACATTTGAGATGGCTTTTCCTGTGTTATCTTCTTGAGCGGCCTTTAGTGCCGACATTTGGATGCCGATAGAATTGATACCGTCTTTTTCTATCTCACAGAGTTGATTGATGATGCCGATAGTTTCTGAAGCTCTTTGGTTCTGAACGTCTAGCGACTTGATAAGAGATTCTAATTTTGTCAATTGTTTTTGAGAGGCGGTCTCGGTTCGATCGGAATTATTCTTAAAAGAATTCTTTATCAGAGAATCTGTTTTCTCTCCTGATTGTTTCAACTCTTTACAGATAGCCTCTTTCATGCCGTTAATCATACCATTGACCTTTGAAATGGTATTCCCCGAGTTCTTCTCATGAGCGTCTTTTAATGCTGAAAGCTGATTTCCGAGAGTTGTGGTACTCTCTTTCTCTATTTCACAAAGGTGGTCAACCTTGCTGACAGTTTCAGACGTGTTCTGATTCTGGACATTAATCAGTTGGTTCAGAGACTCAAATAGTTCCACGAGTGAGTCATGAGAATCTTTTGAATCTTTACCTGACAAAAATGATGTCAACCACGCCAGGGCGGCTGATGCAATGGCTATATAGATTGAATAATCTCCAATAAGCTGGTCTTGCGCTGACAGGAGATAGGCAAATAATGCTACTAAAATCGCTATTGTAAAGTTTTTAATCATGACTCTTATACGTATTTAATTGATTAACTACATAATCCGCAAATCTTTTTCCGATTCTGTTTTTTAAAATGTCATTAATTTTGTTTTCTGGAACAGGCTTACTGCTATACTCATTGAGACTTCTCTCCAGTTGCTCCTTCCATTTGGGTACCAATTTTTCAAATAGAATAAATTCTTCTTTATTAAGTATATTGTTCAAAGTAGGCAAAACACAGTATTTTACGATGTTATCACGTGTGTATTCATATCTATGATCAACTTTTGATTCCTTAAAAGTATTGTTAACTACAGATGGCCAAAGTTGAGCATAAAGAGGATTTGCACCAAAATAATTTGATATTAGTTTGATTCTTTCTTTTAATTCTTGACCCTGAATCTTTCTTAAATTGGATTTGGTTGACAACAAATTGGATAATTCATTAAAACCGAATCGTTTGTTAACACTAAAGCATTTATAGCCTTGATCATTGAATCTATTGACATAATACTTGATATCTTCTGGTCTGGTTTCTTTTTCAGTGTGTGCATTGTTGTTGAACCCATCCATGATAGCAATGGAAAAAGATGCATCGGCTATAGCTTTTTTAATTGTTTCGAATATATCGGTGCCCCAATTGTAGAAATCAAGAAGAATAGTGTTATCAAAGTCTTTCAATGCATCTCTGAGAATATCACTAAGTCTTTCCGAATATGTTGTTCTCAATAAGGAAATGTTTAAAGCATTCCATCTTCTTGATTTCACAAGATAAAACCTCTGATCAAACCCATGCTTGCCATTCTCGATGTGACCCAATTCAACAACATCCTTATTGATGTGGCTTGTGCAGATCATTGTGTATATCGTGTCGTTTTGGAATGCTTTCCAGGTAGAAAGAACTGGGAAAAGTTTGCTAAGGATTAAAAAATTAAATCTTGTATCGCATTCATTTAATTTTTCCGACACATTCAAGAGTAGGCAATTTTGCCTACTCTTGAACAGTCTATCAGTCAGTTTTTGTATCTCGTTGTTACTCATTGGGAATTTTCAAATTCTCAAGGTGAGTTTTGATGCATTCAGTCTCTTGGGTGAAACTATATGATGCGTCAGCACGTTTGTCCTTTATCTCTTGAAGTTGTTGCGTTACATCTTCAAGTTGCTTGTTGATGAAAGATGACATGGAATTGCCCAATGCTGCCGCGATTGAATCAACCTTCTCACGGACTCGTGAAATGAGCAACTCCAGATAATTAGAAATGCTCTGTTTGAATTGATTTTTGGCATCCTCGACGATTCGGGTTCTGATGGCTTGACGACGTTGTTCCTCAATTCGTTGTCTTTCTCGTTTGAGATCTTCTTGCATCTTTCTTTCCTCAATCTCTCGTTCTTGGATTTCTCTTCTCGTTGCCTCCTCAGCATTGTTGATTTCGCCCAATTTTTTAGCCAATGCAACTCTTTGGCGAACCTTATCATTGACCTCTTCCTGCATTTGCTTAACAATGAGATCATATTGTTGCCTGTACTGCTGGTCTTCAACGAAGGTGGCAGGGTCAATCATATCTCCGGCTTTCTCAAACCAATAAGACAATGAGAGGTAGTCAAAAAAACTTGCCGTTTCTTTTTTGTCTGATAATACTTGTTGGATAGGACTCATCGGGCCTTCTCCTTTAGCTTTGCCAATGATCTTTGTAATGTCTATAATTGTGTCTGACTTAGCCATTGCTTTGGCGGCCATACTGAGGTCAGATAATATCTCTGATCCGGCTTTTGCGAGCGCACCGCCCGATTTAGCCAGTTTAGCGGCATTCTTGCCAAGCATTGCCCCAGCTTTTTCCCATCCGGCTGCAGGCACAAACAATACAGCGATATCGGCAACCTGTCCAATTTTTTTCATCATCGGTCCCAGTTGACCACCTTGCTGAACATATTGCGGTTTGTATGCAGCAATAGCTTCCCTGACATTCTCTTTACCTTGTGCGATAATCTTTTCGTACTGCTCAAGAAGCTCATTAATCTTTGCTTTGTCAACACCATATTGAGCAAGCTCTTCTTCGCTTCTAGAGTTAAGTTCCTTGATTTGACTGTATTTCTCGGCAAAGTCAGTTATGTTTGCATCTGCTTGATCCTCATAGGTGCTGATGTCGTCAAAGTCAAATTCTTTATCAAAGGTGATGTCTAAAGGCGTCAACAGATCATTGATGCCTTCGACCTCTTTCTGAATATCACCCATCTGTCCCTCTGTCCAGTTGATGATACTTGATGAGGCTTGATCATTCAGTTGGTCCAGGGATTTTGAAAGGTTGTCCCTAAAGGCCACTTTGACTTTGGCAAGGAGATCATCAGTGTTATTGAAGTTATTAATGATATCGTCAAACGAATTGATCAAGCTGTTCTTATTTGATATAAGTTTGTTTTCAATTGTGGACTTGATGTTATCAGCGCTCTTCTTGATATCATTCTGTTGATAGGAAATTCTGTTATCAATGCTTGCCTTCTGGTGGATTAATTGAGTGAGAATCTCCTCTAATTCGGCATCTGACTTTTTTGAATTGGATTCTATCAAATCAAGTCGTGATTTCAGGCTTTTCTCAAAATCGTCTTTTAGGGCAACGAGCCTGTTGACTGTGCTCGATAAATAGACACCCTCTATATTTGAAGCAATTCCCTTGGATATATATTCAATGAAGTTATTGTATTGCCATTCCCAATGGCTGAACTTGGGGCTGGATTCATCATTACACATGGAAAAGAACATGACTTCGTCTTTTCCAAGGATACCCTTTAATGAATTCTCTTCGGCCCTGATGGTGGCATATACATCTTCCTCGTCTTCTCGAACTTCATCGATGTGAGTGCGTACACAGATCATTTCTATTCCTAATCTGTCAATTTGTTCTATCATTTTTTTGTCAGAATCGGTGAAGGATGTGGCGGTGACATAGACGATATATTGGGAATTTTGCAGCAATTCCTCTGTCATCTTCACATGGCTTTGTATAAGCGTGTTGACTCCCGGAGTGTCAACAATCACCAGGCCAGACTTCAACAACTCAAGAGGGGTGTAATACCTGAGCTCGGCAATGGGTTTCTCGTTGACTGTGTTTTTGTGGTCCAGTTCCTTGATCTCTGCAATGTCTATCTGGCGTGTTGTGCCATCAACATATTCCAGAACAGCATGTTCTTGCTCTGAATAGATGACATAAGTCAGGAATGCAGTGGTTTCGGAGCTCTTGGTTGGGAGGACGTCTTTCCCAAGAATTCGATTAATCAACTTGGATTTTCCTGCGCTGAACTGGCCGATAAAAGGAAGAAGGTAAGTCTTCTTCTCCAGACGGTTTGTCAGGCTATCAATTAAAGCGACATTTGTATTGTCTGATAAAAACTCAGCAACGTCACGATACTGTTTTAATAATTCAAAGATATTCATTTTTTGATTGGATTATGAAATGATGATTTTGTCTATTGGGATGTTTTTGATCTCAGCAACACAGGCATCAGCTTCGCCCAAAATTTCGGTGAGTTCGGCTTTGTTGTTGTTGAGTTCTTCTAATAAAGCGTTTTTCTCTTCAAGAGACGATGTCAATTGTTTCTCGCGCAATTCGATTTCTTCTTTCTTGCGATTCATTACATTGCGGAGTTCCAGCTCCAAGACATCTAGCATGGCGTTGGTCACCCTCTCACGGCTGCCTTTCAACATGTCATAAATCTTGTGAAGATTATCTTTTTCGATACCGCTGATCAAATCTTCCAAGTATGACTTGACTTTGCGTTCCTGTGAGCGTCTTGCTGCTTTGAGTTTTTTATTATATGAATCGGACAGGTCGCTGAGCATTCTTTGATGTCTTTCATTGGCTCGTTTAATTTTCTTTATCTGATGCTCTATCATTTCAGGATTGCTTTCTGAGATGGAGTTCCGCCGGGCTTCAAGTTCCTCTAACTCGTTTTGAAAGTCGGCTTCCATTTCTTGTCTGCGCCTGTCATATTCTTCTTGGGCTGAATGATCAATTATGGTTTTGGGCACAGGCTTTTTAGGATTGCCTGTAAATATCCACTTGATGCCCCCCCAAAGTCCTTTTGTCCTTTTTTCTTCAAAAGTTGTGATGTATTCAACCCTTGGACGCTCCCCAAGAGCCTGCAAGTCAAGCGAGTGGTTTTCCTTGAGGTGTTGTCTTTGTTTCTCAAAATACTCGCGTTTTTTCTCATTGCGATTACTGTTGATCAATTCTATTTGTAGTTCGTCAAGCCTGTCCTCATCAGAATCTAAATTCTTCAAGATTTCAGCTCTCTTGTCAAGATAGTCATCAATATCAACATCAATCTCAAACAATGAAGTATCCAATTTCACTTGAGACAGTTCAATGTCCTTGTTGCTGTCATTGTTGTTCAAGCGTTCTTCAATAGAAGAAGCATATTCATAATACTCTTCTCTGATCAGATCACGGAATCGTTTATCTGTCTCGGTTTGAACGTCTTCCCAGATATCGACAAACTTGTTGTTTATCCTGTTTAAGTAAACCGAAGCATTGTTTCCTAATTCTTCAAGGTCTTCTGTTTCAGTTACTTGTGCAAGACATTTAGCTTTGGCATCGGCGGCGGCAGCCTTTATCTCTCTTTCAGTATCTCGTAGTAGGTCATACACCTTATTTTTGATATCTGATCGGCTATCGTTAAGCTTCTTTCTTAGGCCGTCTAACTCGTCTTTTAAAATATTGATCTGACTTTTTACCTCATCAGTATCAGTCGTATTGTTCAACTCTTCGATGTGGGAGGCCATTGTCGCCTTGGTCTCGTTGATGAAGGAACGGACTTTCTCGACTGGACTTAACAGCTCCTTTTGTGATTTTTCACCTTGGGTGAGATACTTAATTAGCCTGTTCTCAAATATTTCAATTCTCGATTCTTTGAGTAGCTCATCCTTTTCTGAAGGTGAAAAGTTGTTCTTTCCTTTGTATTCGAGATTCAGGCTGCTTCTTGCAACCAATGCTTCAAGAGAAGAGATAGGATAGATCTCAGGTAGTTCCCTTGTGTTGAAATACTGAGCAAAACTCTCTTTCAATTTCTCTACCACATCCTCAACAGTCTCTTCATCTTTCCTGATATGGTCAATTTGATTAAGAATGATGAGAACAGAATCGCACCTGTCCATAAGAGATTTGAGCTTTTCAAAGTCGGATTTTGAACCTGGTTGATGTGCGCTGAAGGCGAAAATTGCAGCGTGTGAGCGATTGATTTGGTCTCGAGTGATTTTCTCGTGACCTTCAAGAAGGCCATTCAATCCTGGGCTGTCAACCAATGAAACACCATCATTGAGAAATTTCGAGTCAAGGAAAATTTCCACAGATGAAATCTTGGTTGCTACGTTATCACCATTGGTGCTGACATATCTTTCTATATTCTCGAGCGACACATCCTTGATTAGTTCAGTAGCCCCATCACTATAATTGATCCTGATAAGGGGCTTCCCTGTAGGACTCTCTTTAACAGACCTCAAAAAATTGATGGTAGCGGTCGTTTCGGCTTTAAAGGATGGAAGATATTTTTCTCCCATCAGGGCATTCAGGAATGTGGATTTGCCAACGCTAAACTGGCCAACGACTATGATGGAGAATTTGCCATTCATGACCGAATAGGCAATGTCGGATAGCGAAGTGGCCTTATCAGCATCGTTGATTTTTGTGTAAAATGTTGCGGCCTTTTGTATTAGGGCCAGCACATTCCCTTTGCGCTCGTCATAATTTGATTTATAATCCATAAATGATATGATTTAATTTGTTAATACTGTTGCCAATCACACTGAGGTCTGCAGCGAGTATCTTGATCTGCTGAATATTGTCGGCGACATTCTCGGAACCATCAATTCTTGAAATCATTTGTTGGAGTTTATCAATGTACTCCTTTTTCTTTGCATCAAAGATTTTATACAACTCTTGTAGCATGGGTTCTTTACTCCTTTGCAGGCTTTCTCTCACACCATCAGTCAAGTCGGCATACATTTGTCCGGATGGACAATTTAGAAGAGATTCAAGTTTTTCTTGATAACCCTGTTTGAGCTTTTTCAAGAAGGAAGAGCGAGAACTGCTCATCGCGCTCTGCAAGGCCCTTTCTTCTTCCTGTATTTTTAGCGTCAGGTTGTCAACCTGAGATTGCCAGAGTTTTCTCATTTGCTCATTATTGTAGGCTTCATCGACCTTTGATTGCAATTGCTGTATCAGAGTCTGTTGCTCTCGTATTTTTGATGAATAGTTTTTTTCAATTTGTGCTTTTTCAGCATCATATCTATTCCTTGCTGAATAATCAGGTACTGTTTCATAAGTAATATCGTACCGTACTGTCCCCCATTGCGAAGGTTTCCAAAACCAATTGGTCTTTCTCGTTTTATGCTCAATTCTTTTATATCCGATAGACGGTCTAGATCCTAAACGTCTAAGCCTTGCTCTGTATTCGTTTTTTATTCTAGTTTCTTCGTTATCAATCGATGCTAATTGTTGCTCCAATTCTGCAGAAGACTGTCCGCTTTGGGATCTCTTAATATCTCGTTCAAGGGACTCTTTTTTTGAGCGGAGTTGCCGGAGCCTTGATTGGAATTCAGAATCATCAAACTCTTCAAACTGTGGATTGGTGTCCAGGCCAAACTGTTTATCCTTGAAAGTAATTATCGGGATCACTTGTTGCATATCAATCACGATTGAAGTCTGAATATCCTTCAAGCCTTTGCGCATGCTGTCTGTAAGCTGGATTTTTTGGCGGTTCCAGAAATTGTTCAGTTTCTTACCGATGATGTTGTTGTCAGTCACCTTGATGGCGTCTTCTATTGTTGCTAAAGAGTTGATCTCAGCAACTCTGTCATGATACTCATTGCTGATGTCCTCTCGTATCATCTTATAAATCTCATTGCGCAGATCTTCGATCATACTGGTGAGTGTAGTGTTTAATTTATCCCTGAACTCAAGAGATGTTTTCTCGGCTTTAGATATCAGTTCTTGGATTTTTTTCTTTTCAGGGATATTGTCATTTTTTACTTCTCGAATGTTTTTGTCGGTATCGGCAGCCGTTTTGAAAGATTCTAGAAGTTGCAATATCCTCTTGCAAAGCGAGAGATAGAAAATCTTCTCTTTATCGCTGTTATTAAGGAAGTTGAATAATGATGCTTCAAAATCAAGCATCATGGATTCTTTGAGAATTCTTGCGCGGTCTTGATCGGTTAAGTCTCTTTCATCTGTGTCATAGAGTCTTTTGATTTCGTTGTCTCTTGCAACTAATGCCTTGAGCGCTGATATGCCAAATACATATTCAGGCTTCTGTTTGCCGTCATATACATAATTGGTGATGTCCTCATTGAACTTCTGCATCCGCTCTTCATATGATTCCTCTTCGAGCCTAATGTCATCAATCGCATTCAATACAAAGAACACAGTTTGCTGGTATCTCATCAATTCTTTGATGAAATCTAAATCACTCTGTCCGATTCCCCTGATGTGAAATAAGCAGATGCTGGCATGCGAATGACGGATTTCATGAAGAGTGATGTCTCGATGTCCGTCGGCTACACCATTCATTCCTGGAGTGTCAATCAGAACGATGGGTTCCTCAATGTCAGCAAAATGAACATAAATATCAACAGAAACGATATCTTTTACCACATGGTATTGCCTCTCTGATGTGGTGACATAATCTACCAACGCATTGCGGTCGTTGCCGATATCAAGTGTTTTATCTTCCAGTGACTTGTCGCTGAAATGGATGATAGCCTTATTGCACAGTGCATCAGAGGTCGGCACGTTGTGAATGTAGGTAACCGTAGCGGTGGTTTCCTTGACGCCATGAGGAAGAATATCTTTTCCGATGATGGCGTTCAAGAAAGTTGATTTGCCGCTACTGAATTCACCAACAACTGTAATCTTAAACTCATTGTTCTTGATTTCATCTTCTGTGTCTGAAAGAACATCCGTATAAATCGGGTAAGATTTAATGGACTGAGTGCTCTTTACCTCAGAGATGATTTCAAGCAGTTTCTTGTTGATTTCTTTTTTAGCGATCATGATGATTATTCTAGTTTATTCGTTCAACGGTTAGGTAGGTCATGTTAAGGATGCCGGCGCGGCGGATGTCGATGCCGTAGATACGCATGAAGGCATCCACGACGGGTTGTCCGCCGTTGGTCAGTACGGGGTTTGTCATCGATTGGGTGACGACCTCGACGCTCATGCCTGGCTCGATGCGAACGCCGTTAGCGTTTTTCATCTGCTTGGTGGTAATCAGGTATCTAGGCATAATCCTATCACATCTTTGGGGGCTTTCTATGATACTCCATGCCAGAAACATGTATATCACGAAAGACTGCTGCAAAAATAATGATTTTTTGGCAAACCATGAAATGAATTTGTCATTTTCTAAGAAAATGTTAATAAAAAATGTCATGTCATAAAAATGCCCCATTATCGAATGATAAGGAGCATTAGGTCGATTTGAGTTATGATTGTACTAGACGCAAGAATCTTTTAGCGTCTTTGCGCCTTAGCGTGAGGCACTCTGGTAGAGTCTGTTACTCGTGGAGCCACTCGTCGCGGGTGTATTGGGAGCGGCGCCAGGTGACGTGCTGGGCGTCCTTGATGCCGCAGTGGGCACAGAAGGGCTTGGTCCGCAGCAGCCACAGGCGCAGGTCGGTGGCGGTGATGCCTTCGATCGGCAGGCGGTCGGCAGGCGAGGTCTGGAAGTTGGTGCCGAACTTGTTGTTCAGGTTGAAGGCATACGCGACATAGGCGCAGGGCCAGAATGTGGCGTCGCGCACCTGGGTACAATGCAGCTGGCAGCGCAGGTAGTTGGTGGTGGCGTCATACTCGGCTCGCTCGCTCAGCAGTTGGTGGCGGAAACCGAAGCGCCAGCCTGTGGACTCCATCCTGACGCGGTTCTTCTTGATGAGCCAGACGTACTTGATGTAGTTCCACGTGCCGTTCTTGGCCTTGGGGTAGGGGGTGATGCGGATGACCACCCTGTTGTCGCGGCAACACTGCCAGAAGTCCTTGTTCATGCGGGGCAGCAACAGGCCGTTGGTCGAGACGATGAGCTTGATATTGGGTAGGATGCTGCGCGTGAGCTTGATGGCATCACACACTTGGGGATGCAGCAATGGCTCGCCGCCCATGAGGTTCACCTCGTCGATGTTGATTTTTGCCAGGCGGCGGCATTCGGCCTCAAGGGTCTCGAGCGAAATGGTCACGGGTTTGGAGACGGGCGACAGGTGGGAACAGTAGGCACAATCGAGGTTGCAGCGGTCACACAGCTGTATCTCGCAGTAGAGCGTGGTCATGCGGTAGAGCAACTCACGGTGGGCGGGCTGCAGCAGGCGTTTCATCTGGCTCAGGTCAATCTTGGTCAGGATGCTCTCGCCGACGCCAGCCACGTTGTGTGCCTGCATCATGATGCGCTGCAGGGTGATGTATCCGTCGCCACGCATGTCATCCTCGCTGATGGCGATGCCCTGCAACGCCTCGGTGGCAAACAGTTTGCCCTGAAGGGTAAAGATGTCCATGCCTGGCTTGTCAAGACCTGCAATGACTGCGTTGGCACCGGTCTCGCATGCCTTGGCGACGAGACGTGTCAGCCCGTCGTCGGCGAGGCGGGTCTCGATGTCGCAGAAGATCATCCAGCGGCTCGTGCATTGGGCGATGGCCTTATCGATGCTGGGTGCAATGGTCATCTGCTCCTTGAGTTGGCTGGCCTCGCTGGCATCGACTTCCCCTACCAGGGTGAAAACGGTGTCAGGATATCCCTGTGAGACATGATGAATGAGGTTGGTGATGTCCTTGACGTTGCCCCCACGGGTGAGGATGACCACGTTGATCTGATTGCCGGTTATTGCCGCTTGCTGTTGAGTCGATTCGTTTGCCTGTTGTTCCATTTCTATTGCATGATGGGCGTTTTGCCCAATTCGTCTGCAAATTTATAACATTATTCTGATATCCGTGAGCCATGGTGCATTTTTCTTGCTGATTGTTGCTGGCGTGAGGTGTTTTTTTGATATATTTGCGGCAAAATACATTGAGTGAAATGAAACATTTATTACCGATATTTATTCTGGCGGTAACGCTCATGGCAAGTTGCGGAAAAGAGAAATCTCCCCTCGATGCCGAGGCGCGCGACAGCGGCATGCGCGCTGCTGCGGCGCTCGTGGCGGTGGACCACACCGACACGATGTCGATGGAACGTGCCGTGATGGACGCCAAGGCCAAGCAGAGCGTCTATGCTCTCAAACGCGACTCGGCGGCGGTGCGCGCCTTTGACGAGGCCTTCCGTGCCTATCTCAAGGAAAAAGACAAGCCTTTGTATCGCTCTATATTCCCTGACGAGAAATGAAACGATTACCATTGATATTGATAGGCCTGATGCTGGTGCTGACGGCCTGTGACAGCGCCAGTCGCCGTGGCGAAGCCATGGGACAAGAGTTCTTGGCTGCATGGGGTGACACTGCTGCCATGCACAGGACCGTGCAGCGGTTTGACTCGCTGCGTCATGACAGCCTGCGCTGGCCATGGCAGGTCAAGGCTGCTAATCGCGCCTTTGCCACCGTGCTGATGAACGACGGTCGCGACTCCCTCTTCCAGGCCGCCCACGTGATATCGCTCTCCCCGCGTGAACTGGCTCAGCTCAAGTGCCCGCGCATGGTCGAGCTATTGAAGAACCGCGTGTTTGATACCGACTCTGCAGCCGATTACCTGTCGCTCATCCACTGGTTGTGTTACACCGTGGGTTACGATCGTCATGTCGAGGTGTTTGACAGCACGATCGAGGCGATAGTAGCCGGCTTTTCTCTCGTCGAGCAGATGAATGTCTATGTCCAGTCGTCGAGGCCTGCCGCCCTGGGTGCTGCCCTGGCTGCCGATGCCAACCAGCCCGATGCCGACATGGACGACATCAATGCCCGCATCAACGAGCTGCGCAAACTCTACACGCCCGCCGATTTCAATACCTTCGAGGCAGCCTATAATGCCGCATTGAAGAAATAGGCTATAGGTTTTATCAGATGGCGGATGCCAACTAGAAATTAAAAACTAGAAACTAGAAACTAAAAACTAAAAATATGAAAACATTCCAAGAGTATCTTGACACTGTCAATCAGGCGATTGCCGTGATTCCTTATCCTGGGCAACCGCATCAGCTCTATGAGCCCATCGCCTATCACATGGCACTGGGAGGCAAGCGCGTTCGCCCCGTGCTGGCGCTCATGGCCTGTGATGCCATGGGAGGAGATTCTTCATCAGCGATTGATGCAGCTTTGGGCATTGAGATGTTCCATAACTTCACCCTGTTGCACGACGATGTGATGGACAACGCCGACGTGCGCCGTGGCAGACCCACTGTGCACCGCCGCTGGAACGACAACACGGCCATCCTGAGCGGTGACACGATGTTGACCATCGCGACCCAGTACGTCGCCCGCACTGCCAACTGGGAGGTCATGAAGCTGTTCAACAAGACCGCCATCGAGATTTATGAAGGTCAGCAGTGGGATATGGACTACGAGAACCGCAACGACGTCACCGTCGAGGAGTATATCGAGATGATTCGCCTGAAGACTTCGGTGTTGCTGGGCTGTGCCCTCAAGATGGGTGCCCTCATTGCCGATGCCGACGACCAACAGGCCGACCTGCTCTATGAGGCTGGCGTGAACATGGGACTCGCCTTCCAGCTCAGGGACGATGTGCTTGACGTGTGGGGTGACCCGGCTACCTTCGGCAAGGAAATCGGCGGCGACATCATGAACAACAAGAAGACTTTCCTGCTGATCAATGCGATGAAGCTCGCCCACGGTGACGATGCCGACGAGCTGCGTCACTGGCTCAATGACCCCTACGCCTTGCGTAGCGAAAAGGTGCGTGGCGTGACGGCCCTGTATGAGCGACTTGGAGTTCGCAATCTGGCAGAAGCGGCCATTGCCCGATACAATGACCACGCCGTTGCTGCCTTCAATCTCGCAAAAATGAGCGATGACGACAAACAAGCCTTCGTCCAGCTCTCAAACAAGCTAGCCGGAAGAACAAACTAGCCACTATAGTCACTATAGTCACTATAGCTTCTATTGTAACTAATTAGATGATTGATTCTCATTCCCACATATATTGTGACGCCTTCGACGAGGACCGGGATGCCGTCGTGATGCGTGCCCGTGAGGCTGGCGTGCGTCACATCATCCTGCCCAACGAGAGCCTGGAGAGCGTCCCTCGCCTGGCCGCCCTGCATGAGCAGTATCCCGACTACATCTCGATGACCTTGGGTCTGCACCCCGAGGATGTGCATGACGACTACCTCGATGTGCTCGGCAAGATGCGGCCCATGCTCGACCGCTATCCCGTCGTGGCGATAGGCGAAATCGGTATCGACCTCTATTGGGACAAGACCTGGCGCGAACAGCAGCGGCACGCCCTCGACATCCAGTTGCACTGGTGCCACGAGCTGGGAGTGCCCTTCATCATGCATTGCCGCGAGGCGCTCGACGACATCCTTGACGTCATCGACCACCTGGATTGCCCCGTGCCGCAAGGCGTGTTCCACTGTTTTGCCGAAACGCCCGCTGATGTTGAGCGCGTCCGCCGTAGGGGAGACTTCTACTTCGGCGTGAACGGTGTGGTCACTTTCAAGAAAAGCACCGTGCCCCAGCTGCTGCCCGTTATCGGCCTTGACCGCCTGCTGCTGGAGACCGACGCCCCCTACTTGACACCCGTGCCTCACCGCGGCAAGCGCAACGAGAGCGCCTACATCCCCCACATCAACGACTTCATCGCTAAGCAACTCGGCGTCACCCCCGAGGCCGTCAGCGCCGCCACCGACCGCAACGCACAACAACTCTTCAACTTAAAGCTATAGTTGCTATTAATACTATAGATACTATAGTGACTATAGTTTGTGACTATAATACGAGAGCCCGCGACGATGAAGTCGCGGGCTCTCGTATTATCCAATGTCCTGGGGATTACCAGATGATGGCGCGGTCGGCGGGATCGAGCCACATCTTGTTACCGGCCTTGATGCCGAAGGCGTCAAAGAAGGTGTCGATGTTTCTCAACGTGGCGTTCACGCGGTAGCGGCCGATGGAGTGGGGGTCACTCTTGGTCTGCTGGAAGATGGCCTCCTCGGTCATGTTGTCGGCCCAGATGCGGCCATAGCTCAGGTAGAAGCGCTGAGTAGGCGTGAAGCCGTCAATCTTCTTGCCCTCGCGATACTGCTGCGTGGTCTTGAAGGCGTCATAGGCGATGCGCAGGCCACCCTGGTCGGCGATGTTCTCGCCCAGGGTCAGGTGGCCGTTGGCATGCTGGTCCTTCACAACGACAATCTGGTCGAACTGGGCAGCAAGCTTCTCGGCTGCCTCCTGGAACTTCTGGCTGTCCTCCTCGGTCCACCAGTCGGTCATGTTGCCATACTGGTCAAACATACGGCCCTGGTCGTCAAAACCGTGGGTCATCTCGTGGCCAATCACCACGCCGATAGCACCAAAGTTGGTGGCATCGTCGGCCTCCACATCAAAGAAGGGAGGTTGCAGGATGGCGGCAGGGAAGCAGATCTCGTTGGTCGTCGGGTTGTAGTAAGCATTCACCGTCTGCGGCGTCATGCCCCACTCGTCACGGTCAACGGGCTTGCCCATCTTGTCAAGGTTGCGACGAGTCTCATACAGGCTGGCGGCCTTGATGTTCTCATACATGCTCTTGCTGGGATCCACGGTCAGGCCACTGTAGTCGCGCCACTTGTCGGGATAACCGATCTTGACGGTAAAGGCATTGAGCTTCACCAGGGCGTTGATCTTGGTCTGCTCGCTCATCCAGGTCAGGCCAGCGATGTGGGCTGCCAGCGACTTGCGCAGTTCACCGATGAGCTTGAGCATCTTCTCCTTGCTGCCGTGGGCAAAATACTTGTTCACGTAGATTTCACCGACAGCCTCACCCAACAATCCGTTGGGCAGACCTAGGGCGCGTTTCCAGCGGGGTTTGCGCTCCTTCTGTCCGCTCAGCGTGCGGCCATAGAAGTCGAATGCGGTCTCGCCGAACTCATCGCTCAGGTAGTTGGCAGTGCCACGGATGAGCAGTCCTGCCATGTAGTCGCGCATCTGCTGCTCGCTGAGCTTGGTCATCAGCTCGTTGGCAACGGCCATCACCTTGGGCTCGGTCAGGATGACCCACTCCACTTGGGGCGTACCCATCAGTTTGAAGTATTCTTTCCAGTCAATGGCGGGGTAGTCTTTCTGCAGCTGGTCGAGCGTGCGGATGTTGTACAGCTTATTGTAGTCACGGGCCTCGGCGCGGTCCATCTTGGCCTGGGCGAACTTGTACTCAATTTCATAGATGGTCTTGCAGGCGCGGTTAGCCTCTTTCTTGCTGTAACCGGCGAGCATGAACATCTTCACCAGATAGTTCTTATAGGCTTGCTGGATCTTCTTGCTGTCGGCATCGGTGTTCAGGTAGTAATCCCTGTCGGGCAGACCGCTGGTGCCGGCCTCAAGCCACATGGCGTTCACGTCACTGTTCTTCAGGTCGGTCTCCACGCCGATGCTGAAGAACGGGTTGCTCAGATACAGGTGCTGCTCGGCAATCGAGGGGGTAAGGTCTTTCTTCTTGAAGGCTTTGATTCTGGCCAGGTCGGCAAGAATGGGCTGTACGCCCTCGCGGTTCAGGCGGTCGCTGTCCATCGCCATCTTGTACAGGTCGGCAACTTTCTGGTCAACGGTGCCAAACTTGTGCTCGGTCTTGCCCAGTTCCAGGAACATGTCGCGCAGGCGGTTCTCGTTCTCCTCGGCGAGGACGTTAAACACGCCGTAGCTGGAATACTCGGGATGCTTGCTCAGCGGGTTGGCTTTCATCCAGCCACCACCGGCATACTCATAGAAATCGTCACCCGGCTTAACGCTCAGGTCCATGTCGGCACGGTTCACGCCGTGCGTCACTTGTGCCTGCACACCAGGCACGGCAGCCATCAGTATGGCCATAGCTAATAACATTTTTTTCATTATACAAATAAACTATAGTATAGGTTAATGGATTCAGCTATTTAGTTACAACTCGCAAAAGTAATAAAAATTCTTGATGCGTCGGCTAGATTGTCTGTACTTTCTGATTGTTCTGGATTTAGTAGGGAGGAGGTGTCTCGTTGGGATCGGGCATCCAGGCCTCGTTGGGGGACATCTGGTTCGGGAAGTCACCGCTGCTGATAGGGGCAGCGGGAGCGGGACCGTCGGTGCCGCTGTTCATCTTGGACTCGAAGGTCGCCTCACCACCCACGAGATCCTGATCGCCCTCGTTCTCGAATCGAGCAAACCGGCTCACGAAGTGGAGGTTGATGGTTTTAGTGGCACCGCTACGATGCTTGGCAACGATAAACTCGGCAAGGCCCTCGATGTTGTGGCCCTCGGCATCCACCTTGGATTTGGTATAGTACTCGGGGCGGTGGATGAAGCACACGATGTCGGCATCCTGCTCGATGGCTCCCGACTCGCGCAGGTCGCTCAGCTGTGGACGTTTGCCCATCTTGTCGTCAACTGCGCGGGTCTCGACGCTACGGTTGAGCTGCGACAGGGCGATGATGGGGATGTCCAGCTCCTTGGCAAGCTGCTTGAGGTTACGTGAGATGGTGCTCACCTCCTGCTCGCGGCTGCCGAACTTCATACCCGTGGCGTTCATCAGCTGCAGGTAGTCGATGATGATGATTTTCACGTCATGCTCTCGCACCAGGCGGCGTGCCTTGGTGCGCAGTTCAAAGATGGAGAGCGACGGCGTGTCGTCGATATAGAGCGGAGCGGTGCTCAGGCTGCGTGTGCGGGTCATCAGGTTTTCCCATTCGGGCTGGGTCAACTGGCCGCTCTTGATCTTCTCGCCTTCGAGCGAGCAGACGTTACTGATGAGGCGGTTCACCAGCTGCAGGCTTGACATCTCGAGCGAGAACACGGCGACGGGATGGTTGTAATCTACCGCCATGTTCTTGGCCATCGACAGGACGAAGGCCGTCTTACCCATGGCGGGACGGGCGGCGATGATGATCAGGTCACTGTTCTGCCAACCGCTGGTCAAGCGATCGAGCTGATGGTAGCCTGTCTCGAGTCCGCTCAAGCCGCTTTCACGATTAGCGGCCTCCTCGATCTTCTTGATAGCGTCCTGCACGGCATTCTCGATGGGAATGACGTCGCGCTTGAGGGTGTTCTTCGAGATCTCAAACAGTTTGCCCTCGGCTTCCTGCATCAGGTCATAGACGTCGATCGACTCGTCAAAGGCCAGCGACTGCACCTGGCTGCTGTAGCTGATGAGTTCGCGTGCAAGATATTTCTGGGCGACTATGCGGGCATGGAACTCGGCATTGGCGGCACTCGAGACGAGGCCCGTCAACTCACTGATGCGGATGGCTCCTCCCACCTCTTCCAGCACCTTGTTAGAGCGCAGCTGGTCGGTCACGGTCAGCATGTCGATGGGCTTGCCGTTGGCAGCCAGCGATTGGATCGCCTCGTAGATTTTCTGGTTGGCAGGGTTGTAGAAGGCCTCGGGCTTGAGGATTTCACACACCTCGTTATAGGCATCCTTCTCAAGCATCAGGGCGCCGAGGACCGCGTCCTCAAGCGAGGTGTCTTGAGGCGGCAGCTTGCCGAACTCGCTCACGATTTCAGGCTCATGATTGGGGCGCGTGCGGCGGCGCGCCTGTTTGCCGGTTTCAAATTCTTCCATTATGGTTTTGTCGTTTTTGGTCAGTTGGTTTGATTTTGGATGGCAAAGGTAATGAAAATCCTTGAATTGAGCCACGAGGTTATTTACAATCTATTGACACATTGTTGACACGGGTATGAGATGACGAGTGTCACGAGGTGCCTGATGAGTGCATCAAACAGGGCGAATGTTGAAAGTTTTTCCACAAAGTGTAAAAAATACGCAGAAAAATTTGGCGGTCTCAAATATTGGCATTATTTTTGCAGTGTAAAAAATACACAAAGGACGGTCTGACGATGATATTCAACAACGAAACCAAGCTCTGGCAATCGCCTTACTGGCACCCGGCGGTGACTACCGACGCGGTGGTTTTCGGCTTTGACGGTGTTGAGTTGAATGTCTTGCTCATCCAGCGTGGCCTGGAACCCTACAAGGACATGTGGGCACTGCCTGGCGGCTTTATGCGTCTCGAGGATGAGACCTCTGAGGCGTGTGTCTATCGCGAGCTGCGCGAGGAGACCGATGTGAATGACATCTACCTGGAGGAGTTCCACACGTTCTCTAACCGTGACCGCGATCCGCGCGAGCGCGTCATCACCATTGCCTACTTTGCCCTGGTGGTAAAAGACAAGTACCAGGTCAAGGGCGGTGACGATGCGCGCATTGCCAGGTGGTTTCCTGTCAAGGAATTGCCGGCACTGGCCTTTGATCACAAGGATATTATTGAGCTGGCACTAGTGCGGCTGCGCCAGCGCATACATTTTGAACCCATTGGTTTTCACTTGCTTGACAAGGAATTCACAATGCCCCAGTTACACAGTATTTATAAAGCAATTTTAGATCCACCCGAGGATGACACGAGATTAAGCGACAGAAGAAATTTTCAAAAAAAGATGTTGAAGCTCGGGTACATCAAGGAGACCGGTAAAAAGGTGACAGGAAACCCTCATCGTTCTCCCAAGTTGTACACTTTTGATGAAGAAGCCTACCAGCAAGCCAAGAAGATGGGCGAGCGCCTAGAATTCTGACACGGCGGCGGGCGGCGGAATCAACCTTGATCCAACCTCTGGAATTTCAGGGGCTGGAAGCTTGACAAGAATGATTAATGTGTCAATTTTACACATTGGTCTGAGTCAAGAATTTACACCCCTAATTCTGTCAATGTGTAAAAAATACATTTTGGCAAGGTTGCAGAAATAGAGGGCACATTGGAATAAGATATAACTTTGCAGCGATAACGATAGCAATAATTGTTAACAACCACATAAATAGCGTGTTTATTAGTAGTAGTAATTAACGGTTTGATAAAAGTTTGAAAAGATGAAGAATCCATTTAAGAAAATCAAATGTGCGGCCCAGCAGGCCAACGAAGGATGCCCCACGGGGAATGGTATGAATAAGGAGACTCAGGCCAATGTTGCAAACGGCCTGAATCAGGAGACTCAGGCCAGCAACGGTCAGACAAAGGAGGTTTTGGACCCCAGTAAGGCCCACATCTACAACCTCATCATCGTCGATGAGAGCGGTTCGATGGGCGGCCTGGAGCAGGTGACAATCAGTGGCATCAACGAGACCATATCCACCATTAGGAAGGCACAGGACGACTTTGCGGACAAACAACAGCATTTCCTCACGTTGGTGTGCTTTGATGAGCGTGGTGGCGGCGTGCCTCCCGTCCGCACCCACATCGATGCGAAGCCCATCTTGCAGGTCACAGACTTCAGTGACTATGAACCTCATGGCAGTACGCCCCTGTTTGACGCCATGGGCCAGTCACTGACGCGTCTGTACGGGCGCATCAAGGATGATGAGAATGCCACCGCCGTGGTTACCGTCATCACCGACGGCCTGGAGAACGCTTCCCGCGAGTGGACAGGTGAGGCTCTGCGCAAACTGATTGAGCGCCTCAAGGAAGAAGGTTGGGCCTTCTCCTATATGGGCTCGTGCCACGATGTGCTGGAAGTGACCATGAAGTTGTCGATCGACCACGTGATGCAGTTTGATCACGATGATGTGGGCGCATCCAACACCTGGCACCGCGACAGCTCATCTAAGCAAGCTCTCTTTCGCCGTATGTGCTGCGAGTTTGATGCCAACCACAGCCGAGAAATGAAAAAGGCCAAGCGCCGTGCCCATGCCCGCGCCTACTATGCCGACCGCATCACTCCCGACTGGATTGATCAGCTGGCCGAGAACGAGGTCTTTGTCTTCGGCAGCAATCCTGATGGAAGCCACACTGGCGGTGCAGCTGCCCTTGCCGTGAAGAACTTCGGTGCTATTGTCGGTCAGGGCGAGGGTCCTCAAGGCCAGAGCTACGCCATCCCCACCACGGGCGATATTATTTTGTTCGCTCAGGCGGTGCAGCGTTTCATCTGCTATGCAGCCGAGCATCCCGATAAGCGTTTCCTGGTTACCCAAGTAGGTTGCGGCAACGCGGGCTACGACGCGCGGAGGGTGGCACCGCTGTTCGTCGATGCTATCAAGCAGGAGAACATTTCTCTGCCCGAGGACTTCTGGAGGCATCTGGGCCTCAGGATGTTCAAGAAGTGAGCCAGGAAGGACGCCCTCAAGGTTACCAATAGTATTGAATAACTGTTTTACCCCTACAAACAAGAAAGAAAAACACACCCACACACCATGTTTACCCCGATTGGAGGGCTTGCCAGAATGACCCTGGCAGGCCCTTCATTTTTCTTTATGCTCAATACATCCGCTCTTAGGCTGTGTCATAAAGCGCCTCTAGATTTTTAATCGCCCTAACGGCCGAGAAATTAAACAATAATTTGTATGAATAATAAACAAAATAAATTTTTATTATAATTTTATTAATAAATTTGTTTAATATCCCGTGCGATAGCACGGTTATATTACCGTGTCGCAATTATGACACACCGCCATGTTATCTGGCGTGAACTAACTGAAAGTTAGTGTATTATTGTGCCGTGCTTGTGTTTTTTTACACACATTGTTATCGTTTATTGAAGATTTCTTTTATCTTTGCGGTCAATGTTTGACAATTAATTAAATGACTATGAAACTTTGCAGAATGATATCAATTCTCGCTGTGGCGATGATGGCGATGAATGCCCTTGCACAGCAGGCGACCATGGCGGTAAACGACGTGGAGCGTCATCAGACGATCACCGTCACTGCCGTGGGCGAGGACATCGTCCGTGTGGATGTGGTGCCTGACGGGTGGAGCGGCACGCGGTTGCCCTCGTTGGCACTGGACAAAACCGCCAAGGCCGAGGTCAAGGTCGAAGACCTGGAGGACATGAGCGTGATGCGCACGGCTGGCGGTTTGAAGGTGGTGCTTGACAAGAACACGGGCAGCATCACGGTGGGCTGTAGAAATATTTTCTACGTTTCCGACCTGTGCGACCGCACTTCATCGACCTTGACGCTGCTGCACCAGGGCAAGGAATCGTTCTACGGCGCGGGCGAGCGCGGCTACTCATTCAACTTGGCTGGCGACACCCTCATTAACTACAATAGTCAGAACTACGGCTACCAGATGGGCGAGACGCGCACCAAGCTGATGGGCATCACCATGCCGATGGTGATTTCGTCCAAGGGCTACGGCATCTTCTTTGACGACTTCTGCAAATCCTCGCTCTACTTGGGCGAGCAGGGCTTTGAATATACTTCTACTTCCCCACAACCTATTTCCTATTACGTCATTAGCGGCAACGGCAAGGTCGAGAACGTGGTCCGTAACTTCACTTGGCTCGTCGGCCGTCAGGAGCTGCCGCCCTTGTGGACACTGGGCTACATCACCTCCAAGTATGGCTACCGTGACCAGCGCGAGAGCGAGGGCGTGGTCGATACCCTCAAGCGCGAGGGCTACCCGTTGGACGGCATCGTGTTTGACTTGTATTGGTACGGCGTGGAAGAAGACATGGGACGCCTGGAGTGGGACAAGCAGCAGTGGCCCGATCACCGTGGCATGCTGCGTGACTTCAAGCAGAAGGGCGTCAACGTGGTGACCATCTCACAGCCCTATGTGCTGACCAATGGCCGCGCCATCGACAATTACCGCCTGTTGGATCCCCAGGGCATCTTCTGCAAGACCGATGGCACCGACACGACCCACACCGTCACCATCTGGGTGGGGCAGGGTGGTATGTTCGACGTGTCCAATCCCGCTACGCGCCTGTGGCTGCGTAATCGTTACAAATCGCTCACCGACGAGGGCGTCACCGGCTGGTGGGGCGACCTGGGCGAGCCCGAGAAGCATCCGCTGGAGATCCGCCACTTCAATGGCCTGACCGCCGAGCAATACCACAACTACTACGGCAACGAGTGGAGCAGCATCATCTACAACATGTTCAAGGAAGAGTACCCCGACCGTCGCCCGATGGTCATGATGCGTGCCGGCACCGCTGGCCTGCAGCGCTATTCGGTCTTCCCCTGGTCCACCGACGTGTCCCGCTCGTGGGGCGGTCTGCAGCCCCAGGTGACCATCATGCTCAACGCGGGTCTGAGCGGTCTGGGCTATATGTCGCATGACGTGGGTGGCTTTGCGGTTGACCCCAATAACAAGCGCGACGGCGAACTCTACATCCGCTGGCTGCAGTTGGGTTTGTTCTCGCCCATGCTGCGCACTCACTCGACCTATCATGCCGAGCCCTATCACTACACCGAGTTCGGCGACCTCACGCTGCGCATCATCAAGCAGCGCTACACCTGGTTGCCCTACAATTACACCCTGGCCTACGACAATGCCCGCAACGGTCTGCCCATGGTGCGTCCGTTGGGCTTCTATGAGGATGACAAGCAGATCAGCCGCTATGACCACATCTGGGACCAGTACCTGTGGGGCCGCGACGTGATGGTCGCTCCCGTGATGCAGCAGGGCGCCGTCAGCCGCGACATCACCTTCCCCGATGGCACCTGGGTCGATATCAACCATCCCGAGAAACGCTACCAGGGACACACGACGGTCAACTACAGCGCACCGCTCGAGGTGTTGCCGTTGTTCGCCCGTGCGGGAGCCTTCATCCCCCAGGCCAACTACGAGATGGACAATGTGGGTGACTACAACCCTGACAAATTAGACATTATATATTATACCAGCGACTCGCCGTCAACGTTCACCTTGTTTGATGACGACCTGCATTCTACTGGAACACTCGATAGGAATAAGCATCGCGAGATTCAGTTTACTGCCACACCTCAGGGCAAGACATGCTTTATCACCATCCAGGGCAGGGGCAATATCGAGGGGGACGCTCCCAGCAAGGACTACCGCCTCATTGTCCCCGCCACGACCAAGCCCTCTAAAGTGAAAATCAACGGCAAGAAGGCATCGGGTGTCACATTCGACAAGCCGACGGGCACCCTCATCATCCCCCTCGTTATCACTGACATAACCGAGGCAGTTACTGTGGAATGGAGTAGGTAAACATCTTTTTTGATCACTCATAGCTGGATACGGCAGTCCTTTTTCTGGGATTGCCGTATTTGGTTCATCTATAAAAAACGGGGATTGGTCGCATTTTTATGCCCAATGGGGCGATTACTGGGCTGTATAGCGCATAAAGGAGTTAAACTTGGAATAAGGTTTGCCGTCTAAAAGACAAACGAAACGAATTTTGAAATCACTTGTTGAACAATTTAATACAACACGATTATGAAAACTTCTGTTACAAAAATCATGATGAGCTTCGCTCTCATGGGATGCCTGATCTTCAGCGCATCGGACGCAATGGCCCAGGGCCGCAGTCGTTCACAAGGGGGCAGCACCAGCAGCAGAAGCCAGTCGGCAGCTGTCTCACGTTCCAACACCTCTACTGCACCGACGGTAAGCCGCGCAAGCGAGAGCCGTAGCAGCTCCAGTGTGAGCCGCAGCACCTCAGCAACACCGCAGGTGAGCCGCAGCAGTTCTAGCTCAAGCATGAGCCGCAGCACCTCGGCAACACCTCAGGTGACCCGCAGCAGCTCAAGCTCAAGTAGCAGCCGCGCCACCTCGGCCACTCCGCAGGTGAGCCGCAGTAGCTCAAGCACCAGCAGCACCTCGACCACGCCTCAGGTGACTCGCAGCAGCTCAAGCACCAGCAGCACCTCGACCACGCCGCAGGTGACTCGCAGTGGCTCAAGCACCAGCCGCAGCACTACGGTTGCACCTCAGGTGAACCGCTCGGTAAGCGACCGCTCCAGCTCAGTGAGCACCACCGGCACGATCACTCGCTCTACCAGCACTCCTAGCAGTACTGGAAGCACCCAGGTGACCCGCGGCACTACTGGCCGCACTGGCGGCGCCACGACCCGTGGCGGCACTAGCAGCACCGGCAGCACGGTCACTCGCAGCGATAATAGTGGATCGCACGTGAGCACCACCAACATGGACCGCACCGCCGGCAGGCCCGTAACCGATATCAGTGGTCACAATGTTGTCGACAAGCCCGGCAAGGGTGGCAAGCCTGACAAGCCCGGTAATGGCGGCAAGCCTGACAAGCCCGGCAACGGTGGCAAGCCCGACAATGGCGGCAGACCTGGTAATGGTGGCAACGGCAATGGACACGGCAATGGCAACGGTCATGGCAACGGACACGGCAACGGTAACGGTCATGGCAACGGACACGGTGGATATGGTGGCAATCACAGTCACTTCGACTACAGCACCCACCACTACCACAACGAGTTCAGCTGGAACTACTCACATCACAACTGGAGTCGTCCGCTTCCTCCTCCCGCTCGTCCCCATCGCTTCGCGCCTCTCGCATGGTATCGCCCTGTAATTCCCGCTGGTTGGTATCCTTATGCAACGGCCCCCATCATTGACAGGATTCTGGGTCTGAATTTCGGAGCGCTCTTTGACGTATCACTCGACTATCTGTACTACAACGGTTATGAGATCGACGGCTATGCCGACCACATCATCTACCTGAGAAATGTACGCATGATGAATTACCTCTGGGACGATGTCATGCTCTGCTACGATAGTCGCAACCAACTGGTCAACGCACAGTTTGTCTTCCAGACCGACTACTTCAGCCGCGACCGTTACGACAGGGTTTACAATAGCCTGTGCAGAGTATACGGCTACCCCTTTACCAACGACGACGGCACGCTGAGCTGGTATGGCGGAAATCGCACCGGATGGGTAACGCTCGCCATCCACGACAATCTGGGATACTGCTACACGACACTGTCGATTGGCTACTGATGAAATAATAACTCAATACATACGCACGATTATTCTACCGATTCTGGAGGCGGATGGCAACAGGCCATCCGCCTCTGGTCGTTTGGATGGCTAATGGTCAATAATTCAGATAATTTGGTCAAATTATCCAAACAATAATCAACGAAAACGCATATTAACAATTTTTCAGTGGAAATTTACAATTATTATGTTCAGAAATTTGTCTGGTATCACCAAAAACAGTAACTTTGCACCAAGTTTTTTCATAGGATTAGATTTTTAAGGTTTAAAGTGTACGCGTGTTGGGAAACAGGCGTACATTTTTTATGAATCCCCAACATTTTGTTTATCTTTGCACCAGCAAAACCAAAATCCGACTCGAGATGAAAAAAGTATTATGGATGATTGCTTGCCTGTGCATCGGCCTCAGTGCCGCAGCTCAGCAGCAAGGCGTCGTCAGGACACTGGAACGTCCTGGCAAGCCCAGCGTGGGTATCGAGGGCGTATCGGTCGAGGTGCTCGAGTACCCCAATGTCATTGTGAGCAAGAAAGGAGGCAAATTCTCCTTTGCCATCCCAGGCAAGCGACAGGGTGACTCCTATACCGTCACCCGCGTGCAGAAGAAAGGCTATACCCTCGTTGACAAGCAGTTGAAGGGGCGCCGCTTTGCCTATTCCTCATCGGTGCCGGTCGAGATTGTCATGGTCGCCGATCAGCAGCTCGAGAACGACAAGAAGCGCATCGAGGACAAGGCCTATGACAAAGCCAAGAAGGACTACGACCGAAAAGTTTCTGCCCTCGAGAAGCAGCTGCAGGAAAAGACCATCAGCGAGCGCGAGTACCGTGCCAAGTGCGAGGAGCTGAGCAACAACTACAACAACTACGTCCAGCTCATCGACCAGATGGCTGAGCGCTATGCCACGACCGACTACAAGGGACTGGACGAAGTGAGCCGTAAAACCCAGGAAGCCATCGAGAATGCCGACCTCAAGCAGGCCGATATCCTCATCAACAGCAAGGGAGATTTCAACAAGCGCGAGCAGGAACTGCGCAACAAGCTAGAACTCAAAAAGAAATCCGAACAGCTCAGCCAACAATTGGAAGAAGACATTAATATCGAGCTTAATAGCTTAAAGGAAGATTTTGCAAGCAAGGCTTACATCTGCGCTGCAGACTACCGCTTTGATTCTGTCGCCTACTATTTGGATCGAATCATCAGGCTTGACACAACCAATGTAAACATCATCTCCTTTACAGCCAGGTTTGTTGACCAATATTTGGCTGATTATCCACGTGCCTTGTATTACTTTCAGCTGGCGCTCTCTCAAGCACAACAGCAAAATGGAGAAGTGAGTGAGTCAGCTGGACGCATGAGTGAATGGATTGGGCTGATTTACGATCACATGGGCGATTATGACAAGTCGTTGGAATGGCACAAGAAAGCTATTGACATTTATGACCAGACCGAGGGGCTGGAAAACCCCGATGTGGCAACAGTCTATACCCATATCGGTAGGATTTATATGAATAAACAAGATTACGAGAAAGCGCTGGAGTACACCCTTCGAGGGCTCGAAATTCGTGACCGGACCGTACCAGACAAGAATGACCTCTATTTCGGACAATCCTACAATAATTTGGGAGTCATCTATCATGGACTTGGGGAAAACGACAAAGCGTTGGAATACCATAAAAAAGCGCTTAAAATACGTGAACAGTCAATGGAAACAAACCCTGACCATGCTGCAATCTCTTATTTCAATATAGGAGGATTGTATTATGAAATAGAGGAATATGACAGCGCCCTGGTATACCTACAAAAGGCTCTGAATGTATATCAGACCATCTATGGCCCAAATCATCCCATGACTTACTCAGCCCTTAATTGGATTGGCGCTACTTATGGAGAATTGGGAAATAACGAGAAGGCGCTAGAAAGCTATCAACAGGCTCTGAACAGCAGTGACAATTATTATGGGACCCAAAGCAATGAGAGTGCCCGTTCATGCCAGTTGGTTGCTGACTCATATTATAATATGGGCAACATGGACAAGGTGATTGAATACTTACAACGCGCCATTGATATTTACTGTTCAATCGGTGCCTCCGACACCCCAGAAGTCCAACAACTGAAAGAGATTATCCAGAAACTCAAGGAAACCAAACCCTGACACTGATGACAAGGCTAGAACTGAACATACTAGGCTGCGGGAGCGCGACGATGACGCCGCGCCACCAGCCGTCGTGCCAGGTGTTGAACGTGCGCGACAATCTCATGATGATCGACTGTGGCGAGGGTGCCCAGTTGGCTGTGCGCCGCATGGGACTCAAGCTGATGCGCCTCAACCACATCTTCATTAGCCACCTGCACGGCGACCATTGCTTCGGCCTGCCGGGGCTGGTATCGACAATGGCGTTGCTCAACCGCACGGGCTCGTTGACCATTCACACCTTCCAGGATGGGGCAGAGCTGTTCGGGCAGATGCTGGACTACTTCTGCCGCGAGCGGCCGTTCGAGGTGCGCTTCAACGTCATCGACACCCACAAGCGCGTGATCTGGGAGGACGATGCCATGACGGTGACGACCATTCCGCTCGTCCACCGGATTCCCGCCGTGGGCTTTATCTTTGCCGAGAAGCCCAAGCTGCGCCACATCATCGGTGAGGAGGTGCAGCGCCTGGGCGTGCCGCACTATGCCATGAACTCGTTGCGGCAGGGCGAGGACTGGGTCACCCCCGAGGGCCTCGTCGTCCCCAATGACCAGCTGACTACCGATGCCGATCCGTCAATCAGCTATGCCTACTGCAGCGACACCAAGTTCTCCAAGCGTGTCATCAAGAATGTGGAGGGCGTGGACTGGCTGTACCATGAGGCCACCTACGATGACAGCTTGCGCATCAAGGCCCACAAGCGCCACCACAGCACCGCCCTTGAAGCTGCAACCGTTGCCCGTGAGGCGGGCGTGAAGCAGCTCATCATCGGCCATTTCTCCAAGCGCTATGTCGACGAGACGCCGCTACTCAACGAGGCCCGCAGCGTCTTTCCCGCTACACGGCTGGCCGACGAGGGCATGGTCATCGACCTGAACGACATAGGGCGGTCAGAATAAAAAATCATCAGCATCTGGTAAATGCATATAATGCAGGCCGTAGGTCCAGGCCGCCGGCCTGCTTGCCCGTTAAAGCAAGCCCTTTACACTTAAAAAATCCTCATACTATCATTGATCAAGGAATTATTACAGTTTATATCGGATGTTTGCCGGACACCCAAATAATAAAAAAATACCGTGGCGTTAAACCTTCTTGTTGGGGGCAAGTCCAATGGGTGATTTTTGCTTCGGGTAGGCTTTTGACAGGAAAAGGCACAAAGGAGTGAATGTGGAAATTTATGACATTTTTTAACAGACGCTGGACGTAAAAAGTTCAAAAATTTGTTTAAAAACATTGTGTTTCACCAATATAAAGACTAAAAATCCCCAATTGGGCAGAAATTAAGTAAAAATTTCTTTATTGTTTGAAGAATTTGTATTTCCTTTGCAGTCTCAAAACTAGGGCATGTTGAAAACCATGGCGTTTTTTACCCCGTGATGGACAGCTTACCTGGTTGATTCAAAACGTGAAAATAAATTTTTAACACAACATTATTACTTTAAAATTTTACGACTATGTCAGAAATTGAAGAAAGAGTAAAACAAATTATCGTTGACAAATTAGGTGTTAGCGAGTCTGAGGTAACTCCCGAGGCTACTTTTAGCCAGGACCTGGGTGCTGATAGTCTTGATACCGTCGAGCTGATCATGGAATTTGAGAAGCAGTTCGACATCAAGATCCCCGATGACAAATCTGAGACCATTCAAAACGTAGGCGACGCCATCAAGTTTATTGAAGAGGCTAAGGCCGCTGAATAAAAATCTTATAGGTGGATACCATTGTGAAAACCCGGCAACGGGCTATTCTCATGGCATCCACCTTTTTATAATTTTCCTACTACCACATGGAATTAAAGCGAGTAGTGGTAACAGGTCTGGGTGCCATTACTCCCATTGGCATGGACGTTGAGACAACTTGGAACAACGCCCTGAAGGGAGTAAGCGGAGCTGGACCTATTACCCATTTTGATACCACTCTGTTCAAGACCAAGTTTGCCTGTGAGCTCAAGGGTTTTGATCCGCTGAACTACGTGACCGACCCCAACGACCGTCGCGAGGTGAAGGACTTCAAGCGCAATGACCTGTACACACAGTATGCGCTGGCCTGCGCCAAGCAAGCCGTTGAGGACGCCAATCTGCTCGCCGAGGGCATCAACCGCGACGAGATTGGCGTGATCTTCGCGTCAGGTATCGGTGGTCTGCACACCTTTGAGGAGCAGTCCGGTGATTATGCAAGAAATCCTGAGCGTGGCCCCATGTACAGCCCGTTCTTTATCCCGACGATGATCGCCGACATCGCTGCCGGTCAGATCTCTATCAAGTACGGTTTCCGCGGTCCAAACTTCGGTGTTGTATCAGCTTGTGCCACTTCGACCAACGCTCTGATTGATGCGTTCACCTACGTGCGTCTGGGCAAGGCCAAGGCTATCGTCACTGGCGGTAGCGAGGCTCCCTTGTTCCCCGCTGGCGTGGGCGGCTTCAATGCCATGAAGGCCATCTCGTTGCGCAACGACGACCCCGAGGGCGCTTCACGTCCCTTCAGCGGTTCGCGCGATGGCTTCGTCATGGGTGAGGGTGGCGTGTGCCTCGTGTTCGAGGAACTCGAGCATGCGTTGGCTCGTGGTGCTAAGATTTATGGTGAGGTAATCGGTGGCGGCATGAGTGCCGACGCCTATCACATCACTGCCAGCCATCCCGAGGGACTGGGCGCTAAGCTCGTGATGCAGCGCGCTATCGAGGATGCAGGCATCAAGCCCGAGGATATTGACTATGTCAATGCCCATGGCACATCGACCCCCGTCGGTGACCTGAGCGAGGCCCAGGCCGTCAAGGACGTGTTCGGCGAGCATGCCTACAAGCTCAACGTGAGCAGCACCAAGTCGATGACGGGTCACATGCTGGGCGCTACTGGCGCTATGGAGGCCCTCTTCTGCCTGCTGGCTTGTCGTGATGACATCATTCCTCCCACCATCAACCATGCCGACGGCGATGAAGACGAGAACATTGACTACAAGATGAACTTCACCTTCAACAAGGCTCAGAAGCGGTCTGTTAACATTGCACTTTCCAACACGTTCGGCTTTGGCGGACACAACGCTAGCATCATCGTCAAGAAATACCAGAAATAATCCACTGGGAAAAGCGCGATGACGCTCAACAACGTCATATCACTCGTAAAGCTCCTTTTCGTCAAGGATAAGGAGCTTTATGTTTTTATTCACCGCATCACGGGCTATTATCCGCGCGACATCAGGCTCTATGAACTGGCGATGGTACACCGTTCCAAGCCTGTGAAGACTGCTGCTGGACACTGGGCCAATAATGAGCGCCTGGAGTTCCTGGGCGATGCTGTGCTCGATACCGTGGTGGCCGATTTCCTCTATGGCGCCTATCCTGGACGTCATGAGGGATTTCTCACCTCGACGCGTGCCAAGATTGTGCAGCGTGAGAGCTTGAACCGCATCGGCAACATTCTGCATCTGGACACCCATGTCCATGCCTCGATGCGTTCCTCTTCCCACAACAGTTACATCAGCGGCAATGCTCTGGAGGCCCTTGTCGGCGCAGTCTATCTGGACCAGGGCTATCAGCGATGCCGCAAGTTCATCATCAACCGGCTCATCAAGAAACATTTTGACTTGAACGACCTCGTGAAGACCGAGCAGAACTTCAAGTCCAGACTGATCGAGTGGACGCAAAAGTATCGAGTGACCATCGAGTTTGAGTTGATAGATTCCTATACCGATGCCGACAAGAACCCCGTTTTCCGCACCGCGATTCTGCTGGGTGGCATTCTCGCCAGCGATGCCGAGGGCTATAGCAAGAAAGAGTCCCACCAGTCGGCTTCCAAGAAGGCGCTGGACAGGCTACGCAACGATCAGCGTTTCCGCGAGCAAGTGCTTGCCACCGTCACCACGTTGCCACCCAATAGCTAGGGAACCAGTTAGTCTCTGATATTAGTATTTGCAAGGAATACTGCAGCCACCTAGGGCCCCGCCTCGGCGTGGCAGCAATCCGTTCGACGTAATGATTAACTAAAACTCACTGCGTCAGCACCTCCCCCTCTAAGATTAGAGGGGGCAGGGGGGCGTTGATGATACCCAAAACAGAAATCAGCCGCAGTAACACAAACACCTCCGCTCTATGCATGATGCGTCATTGAGTATCAGCCCTTTATTATCATTGAACTCACGTTAAATAATAAATCCTTAGCGCCTTAGCGCCTTAGCGTGGGCCAGGGGGGACGTTGATGCCCCGAAGATGGTTATCAGCCGCAGTAACACAAACACCTCTGCTCTATGCATGATGCGGCATTGAGTATCAGCCCTTTATTTTCATTGAACTCACGTTAAATAATAAATCCTTAGCGACTTAGCGCCTTAGCGTGGGGTATTGGTTGAATGGTCCTTTGGTCGCTAATAAACGTGAAAAAGTGAAAAATTTGGTTTCATTCTGGGGCAGTTTCGTCTATCTTTAGTAAATTCGCACCCTATTGCGGTTCCCGTGAGCCGACATTGACTACTGAATGACATGAGACCGATAACCAATATATTGCTTGTACTGGCGCTCATCTGCTACGTGTTCCTGCCATTCCACGATATCTCGTTGATAGGCACGGTAACTGGCTTGGGCTTTACTGCCGGTACTATATCACAATTCCAGTCTATCGGCAGAGTGATGTTGGCTCTGCTGCCATTCCTTGCATGCTTCGGTGCGATTTTTCTCAACTGCCTCAAGCGTCGCTGGTGGGTAATAGCAGCCATCGCCTGCATCCTGTTGTGGTTGTGGTTCTATTCCGTGACAGGTTCCTCCTATGATATCTCCCTGCAACACGACCCCGAGGTAGCGCCCGACAATGATTTGGGCGAGGGCTACACGATCATCGGCATGGGTATCGGTTACAAATTGTCCTATGTCCTGACGGCACTATCACTGCTGTCGGCCATCATATCGTTGCTGCCCTTCAAGTTCAATGAGACCATCGAGAAGGTCGTCGACGACACCTTTGAGGGCGGACGTCGCCATGTGCGCGAGGAGTTCAAGCGCCTGGAGCATGTCCACAAGGGTCACAAGGGCAAAGTGAACAACTCGACTTCAACCCCTCCCACAGTACAACCCGAAGAAGAACAACCCGACGAACCTGTTGAAGACAAGGAAGACCCTTCCCGCTTCATGCCACATTAATAACTTCTAACCCCTAACTCCTAACTTCTAATCTGGCTTCTCACTCCACCGGATGGTGCATGTGGATGAGCTTGAAGGTGAGCGTCGTGGTCACGCGCAGCGTGTGTTTGTTGGCACCATAGAACAAAACCCTGCCCGCCAGTACATCATAATTGGACAATACACCATGCACATCCTTATAGACCATGTTATCCATATAGATGTAGGCGTGGTTGAGGTTCACACTGTGAAGTAATTCCCATCTGCCAGAGAAAGACCCCTGCCACAACAGTTGCCACTGGTCGTGCTCGGTCGTGCCATCCGACGATACATTGGTGCGGATGAGCTCATTATAGTAGCCGTTGAAGGTGCTGTCTTTGGTGTTGAAAGTGTAATACAACTCGATGAAATGGACGCTGTCATCATACTGATACACCCAATCACCTTCCATGTACTTGCGGTACTGCTTGTTCAGTTCTACCGTCTCGAGCGTTGTCCAGTCGGTCTCAATCACCTTATGGTCTCCCTCACATGCCACAATCATGACAGAGGCAATCGCTATGAGCACTATGTGAAATATCCTTTTCATTTAAGACTATCAGTTATATTTTTTAGTTCAGTCAATCGTCATGCATCTCTCTTGCGCTTATAGAGGTAGAAGAGCACACCAATAACGATGAAGGCCATGATGAGCCCGACAATGCGGAACCCCCAGAAGGTGCTGCCGAAGTGTGCTTTGAAACTGGTCATCTCGTTAAACATGCTGCATGCGTCCCAGATGGCCGAGAACAGCGTCAAGAATGAGATGCCGATGAGCAGAGCGTTCATCTTCTTGCGGCTTGTCTCCTCGCTGCGGGTTCTCTCCTTGGCCATGATGCGGTACAACTGGTTCATTTCGTCATTGATTTCGAGACTGTTGTTGATGGCATCCGAGATAAGCTGGGGCAGGAAATTGTAGGAAATCCTGTTGAAACAGCAGTTGCGCTCAAATGTCTCATATTCCTTGATGAGCCTGTTGACCTGCTTGGAGGATGATCGGTCACCCTGCAAGCGCAATGCCTGCCTGAAACGGTTGTTGAAGTCAAACAGGCACACCTTCTGGAACAAGGCCTGGATGTAGATACACCCGAAGTAATTGTTGATCCAGTTGCCCATTAGGCTCTCGCAGTCCGAACACAAGATGTTAAGTGAATCAAGCATCGATAATGCCGTCCAGCTTTCAAACACTGCCACGCGACATTTCTTGTTACTCGTCTGCCAATTCTCCGAGGGGCTGTCGATGGCCTTATTGCCCTCGACCGATACGGTAGAGAAGGTGGCAAGGTCATACTGCAGGTGCCGCTTTTGGTCATCAGTGAGGCTGTTGAGCACTTCGGCAGGCGCGTCAATGATTTGGAACACGCGCAACTTGTTGCCGTTCTCGACCAGCATTGTCGTGTCGGGCAATGGATGTTTCTTCAGGGAATTATAGACATCAACAATCGGTTGGACAGCGGCGCGATAGAAGTCGCGATAGGCATCGCTGGCAAAGTCGTCGATATAGCGCAGCGTGTAAATCAGCGCCGAGCAGTCGTCAAAGCAACTGGCATCCTGCTCCACATTCATGCTGTAGAGTACCATGTCGTGAGGCATGAAGTATAGGGTGAGTTCCTTGACATGGAATGAGTAGCAGTGGGACTGTCCCCTGACGTTGACCGACATCGAGACCATCGTGTTCACGGGCATGATATACTTGACGCAGCCGTCATCAACCGACTTGGCACGGCAGAAGTCGATAAACTCGGGGTAGTAATACCGCTTGCTGATACGCTGATCCTCGGGCGTGTAGTTAACGCGCTCCCAACCAGCTGTTTCCAGCATCTTTGAGTCAATGGCATGCTCCCGCTTGAAGTTGCCGCACAGAAAGGCGATATGTTTGTAGTTGCTTCTCATTTCTAGGGGGCAAAATTAGCAAAAACATGGCAAAGTGTGCATCTATTTAGCCCATTTATTATAAGAAACATGGTCCCATCGGGTGCTTACTCCCTTGAGACCATGTCGATAATGATTGATGAGATACTATTTCTTAATTTCCGCCGCCCATGCCGCCGGTGACACCGCCACCGGAGTTGCCCGACTGCTTGCCGCTGCCGATGAGGTCGTCGTTCTCGATCGACTTGTCGGCCTTCTTGACGCGGGTCGTGAGCGAGCCGAAGCGGTAGCTGATGTTGATGCCGAAGCGGCGTGCTTGCTGCTCGTAGCGGGTCCAGCCCGTAACGTCACCCTGGGTCACATAGCTCTTCATGTTCATGTACTTGCCGCTGAAGGGTACCACTGCCTGCAACTGCACGGTCAGACGATCTTCCTTGAGGAAGGAACGCTGCAGCGAGAAGCCATGGAAGAAGACGGTGCCCATGCGGCCATACAGGTCACTGATGCCGCCGCCCCACATGCCGGCGAAGCCCGACAACTGCAGTTTCCAGGGCAGGTACTGGGTCACGTTGGCAAAGAAGTTGCCGCTGACGCGGTCATTCTTCAAGCCCAATTCGTTGCTCTTGTAATAGTTGTAACCGATGGAGCCGTTGAGCATGAGGTTGGTCTTCTTGGTCATCATCCATTGCACGAATGCCGACAGCGTAGTCGAGTAGGTCTTGAGCGTGTTCTCATAGGTGGAAACCTGTACCAGGCCTTCGGTCCACTTCACGGCACCGATGCCGTTGTTGCTGAACTGGAATTGCGGCGTGATGTTGAACGTCAGCTTGGGACCCACGTGCATATAGGTCAGGCTCATCGAGTGATAGTGTACACTGCCCAGGTCGGTATTGCCGTAGGAACAGCTCGTCGGGGTCTCGATTACAGCAGGATTCAGGAAGCTGATGCCGGGACGGTTGATGCTGGCAGCGTAGGACAACTTCAGGCTGTTGGCAAAGTTGAACTTGTAGTGCAGGCTGGCACTGGGCACAAAGTCATTGAGATGGGCCTCATAGGGGCTCAGGTGACTGTCGGGATAGGAGGCGCGCAGGTAGCTGTGCTCGTAGCGCAGGCCGGCACGGGCACTCCAGGGACCGCTGTTGAAGGTGTACCTCAAGTAGGCGGCTCCCACCTGGGTCACGTGCTTGTAATGCAGGTCGGTGTCATCGTCGGTGCCCAGGTAGTCCAGCACGTTGTGGCTACGGTTCAGGCGATAGATATACTTGGCGCCGGTCTCGATAGTGTGTTTCGGGGTGAGAGGGCGTGTCCAGTCGAGTTGGACGGTGTGCTCGTTGAAGTTCTCCTTGCTGTTCTGGTCAATGCCGTAGTAGGGCACCGGCAGATTCACAATGTTGGAGTATTTCGAGTTGTCCTTATTCTTGTTGTGCCATGCCGAGAGCATGTAGCTCAGCGTGATGGTCTCGCCCTTGAGGTGGGTGCGGCGCTGGTAGTCCAGGCGGCTGTCAAAGCTGTAGCTGTCGGCTTTGGTGTGGTTGCCGAGGTCGTAGCTGTAGAGCGGCTGCCCGGCAGCGCTGCGCATGATGCTGTTGGTGAAACCGTTGCCGCCGTAGTCGTAGGCATAACCGTCCAATGACAGGGAGACAAGGTTCAGCGTGTCGGGCTCCCAGCTGGCGCTGATGTCACCGAAGTGTACCGTCATCTTGTCCACGTCAAAGGTACCGTCGCTCATCAGTTCTGCCCCGCTATCGGTGTAGCGGTTATAGGTCTTGGTATTGGTCTTCTGACCGTTGTTGCCATCATGATGGATGCCGTAGTCCACCGACAGCACCACCTTGTCGAGCTGGCTGGTCAGGTTCAATGATCCACCCACTGATCCCCTGTGGTCGGCTCTGGCCGATGCCATGCCCGAGACGCCCTTGAGCGTCGAGTTGTCGGCCATGACGATGTTCAGAATCATCGTTGTGCCCTCGGCGTCATACTTGGCGCCCGGTTCGGTAATGACCTCGATGCGCTTCACGCTGCTGGCGGGCATCGCCTTGAGGATGTCCTTGGCGTTGCGTGAGAGCGAGGGGTCGGGGTGGCCGTTGCGGAAAATCTTGAAGTTGGTCTGGCCGTTGACGCGGATTTCGTCGCTGGCATCTACGCTGACCATCGGCACCTTGCGCAGCATGGTCAACACATTGTTGGTCTTGCTGTCGGCATCGTCGGCGACACTGTAGCCGATGCGGTCCACCTCCTGCTTGATGAGCTGGCGCTGGGCGGTGACGGTGACATCCTTCAGCTGGATGTTGTCAAACACGCTCAGCAGCGAGTCGTTCACCCAGTCGTCGTCGCCGTTGTCAGCAGCAGCGACTTCGCGCGTCAGCTTCAGGGGAATCGACATGCCCATTTGGCTATAAGTGCCATCAAGGGTATTCTCGTTCAGTTTGGCCTCGTAGGAAGCGCCCATATCGGGGAAGGTCAGATCCAACTTATCTCCCTTGATCTTGGCTTGGGACTTCAAGCCGAAGGCTTTCTGCTCGGGCACGTCAATCGTTGCGGTGATGCCATTATCGTTCTGCTCGATGTGGAGCACCACACCGATTTTGAGGTTATAGGCGGGCACCTCGATGTTGCCTTTCCAGTCGCCGCTGAAGTCCTGGGCTACCGTGATAAGACTCATCAGGGCAACCAGTGCGGCGCAAAACAATCTTTTTACCATTGAAGTTTTCATAATCTATATTGGGTTTAATTGTTATCGTTATCTATGTAATAGACGCGGTCAAGCGTCAAAAAGTTGCAATTTTTATTTACTTTTTACTCTTTAGACGCACCAGTGTAGTAAAAAACTACACAGTTTTTTCTTTTTTTTCTGTTTTTTCTATGGGGAGGTAAAAGGGGATAGGCTCATCATTGTGACCATTGTGGTACTAATCATTCTTTTTATCAGTGAGGTTTCACCTTATAATATTGGGTTTATTTGTTATTCTCATTGGTGCCTGTCAAGTAGTAGGGCAACGCCATCTTATGGTTTTTCCATCTCGGTCAGTTGAGAGACATTTTCCTCAAGGTCGTGGATATTATTGTCGGTGGCCGTTTTATCAAAAAACTTGAAGTACACCAGCATGAAGACCAGTAAGAATCCTATCCCAAAGACGATGGCGCCGATGCTGATGTTATGTAAGATATCCACAAGGATGTAGAGGCCAAAGAAGAAGGCCAGCATCCATCCTGACAGTTGGTGGCGTTTCTTGTAGCGCTTAATTCCTGCCAACTGTTCCTGGCGTGTGGTGCTGTTGAACTTTTTTAGCCAGAGCCAGTCAATAACCGATACAATGATAATGATGGTTGCAAAGGTCACGAAAATGGCA
This sequence comes from Sodaliphilus sp., assembly GCA_045114065.1. Classification (GTDB taxonomy): domain Bacteria; phylum Bacteroidota; class Bacteroidia; order Bacteroidales; family Muribaculaceae; genus Sodaliphilus. The sequence goes on along the minus strand of JBGUJU010000217.1, from coordinate 77,711 downwards.
AACTTGTAGATGATGTAGTCTTCCACATGATGACTGAATGAAAACCATGCGATAATGACAATAAAAAACGCGTCCAGCAAGATGCCCCGCTTTACGTCTTTGGTAATCTGGGCAAGCGTCTGGCCGATGTGCTGAATCAGCTCATCTTTATTCATGCTTGTCGTCGGCTTATTCTCAGCCGAATCTCCATTGCTGTTAGGATATTTCTCTTGTTCCATCGTTTTGTCGTTTTAATCGTTTTTACTCTTTAGACGCATGAGATGAGTCAAAAACTACATGCAATGATCTTTTTTTCAATACAAATCAACAGCGAATCACCAATCCGCGTGATTCGCTGTTGTTTTTTTGCAGGCTGTCTTGAGAACTCATTTCTCAAGAGCGGGCCAGTAGTCTAAATCACTCTCCGCCGAGCAGCATGTTGATCAGCGATGTGACATCGGTAATGCTCATCTTGCCGTCACCATTGATGTCACCAGCGGCAGGTGCAACATTATCCTCGCCAACGATGGTTGCAAACTGGCTCCAGAAAATATTGGTAGACCGATAACTGTCTAGAACAGCAGGATAAACGTGGAGCGTCGCCCTGGTATAGCAATCAAAGCATCCCTTGTGGAACAAATATGGCGGTGTGGCGGCCTTGCAGCTCACTGAGGTCAACGCGTTGCAATCCAGGAATGCCCTCTCATCGATGTGTCTCATGCCGCTGCCCATCTTCACCTCGGCCAATGCCGTACAGTAGGCAAAGGCCCACTTGCCCAAACGGGTGACATAGTCGCCCAGTGTGACGCTGGTCAACGAGGTGCAACGAAGGAATGCATTGTCTCCGATAGTGGTGACATAGGCTCCGATGGACACATCGGTCAGACCCGCGCAATCGCGGAAAGCATTATCAGCGATAGCGGTTACCATATAGGTAACTCCATCGTGGGTTACTGTCGTGGGGATAGAGACATTACCGGAATAGGTGTTGTATTCTGTCGTCTCGCTGCAGACACTGACCTTACCCTCGGAGGTGATCTCGTAGAAGATTCCGTCCTCCTCAAAGTCATACAGATTGCTGGGTGTTGGTGACTCCGTCAAAACAAATTCAACAGCAACCAAGTCACTTGTCAATTTACCATCGGCGGTGGCCCAGGCTAAAACCCTGTAAATGCCAGGTTCGTTAAAGTATAACTCTTGCACATCTTGGTCAGTGTTTCCTTCTAAGATGATGTTTTCATATCCCGTCCCGTCAATAGATAATGCCATGTAATAAATGCGCGATGGCTCTGATTGGGTTATTGTAACGAGAGCATAGTATCTCCCATCAATGTCCTGAATTATTTCGTAGCCCGCCAGTGGAGCCGTGGTCTTTTCTTCAATAGGCTCGGCGGGCTCCAGTGCTGGAACAGTAATAGCGAAATCTGCCCATTCGCTTCGTAGCATGCCGGGAACTTCGGCATAGGCCTTGAACATGAAGTTTTGATCTTCATCCGTGCGTATGATGGTATAAGGATTCTCCACTTCGTCATCATTCAGGAATAGATGCACGACAGCGCCATCTTCATCACTATGCGCACTTACTGTAAAGTATTCGTCATATCCGCATTGCAGAAACGACGGCGCTAATGCAACTTGTGGCTCAACGGGGGCAAAAGGTGGCAAAACATAGAAACTTGTTCTCTCTTGCCAGATGTCACCATGCGTCGTGCCCTGGTTAATCGCTGATACTTCAATATATAGCTCCTCATATCCTCTCTCTATATAAAAAGAAAGACTAGTAGTAGCTTCTTCATCGTAAATGACAGGTTCTCCGTTGACGGTTATAGAAACCTGGAGCAGCGCAACGCCTCCAGTCACATCAATGATCACGCCACCATCGTCCTCGGTGAATGTGATATCAGGCTGTGGCAGTACATAATAGTGGCGCATGAGGAACTGCTTGTGAACGGTCTCACTGATAGTCATCCCCGCCTCCTGGGCGGTAGCAATGACCTCACCGTTAAAACCGTCATCATAGGAACGTGGAATCGTGTACTCATAGTGGCCTTCAACCTGGGCTTCGTCAACAATGGTGTTGATGTTCCAATCATAGTCATTGTCACGCAACACCTGAACGTTAAGCGTGCCATTACCTTCCACAATAATCGTCAGTGCATCTTGATTCTCTTCAGTACGGATAACTGGATTCGCGGTCTGTTCTGATGCATAGGCCACGGCGGGCAGTGCCATCAGCACGGTCAATAAAGCGTACAAAAATTTCTTCATAACAGTACAATTTGGTTAAACAATAAATAATTAAGCAAATAATAGTACAATTGGGATGTACATAAATAATTAGGTATCTAACATGACAAAATTAGTTTTATTGGAATGAAAGTGCAACATTTTGGGCGTTTTTTTTCGCGTTTTGTTGATTTTTTGTTCCGAAAGTGTCAATTTTTTTGACACTTGTCTTCGGCTGCCGGCTCTTCTCCAGTGTCTGCAGCATCTTCAATGCAAGACTTTTCACCTCATCCTGGTTTGGCACATTTTTTGCAGAATTGATTTTGAGTATTTTTAACAACTATATATAATAAGAAAGTATGATACTATCGACAACTCCCCAGATCGAGGGTTACAGCATTCGTGAGTACAAGGGCGTAGTGACCGGTGAGACCATCATCGGTGCCAACATTTTGAAAGACTTCATGGCAGGAATCCGCGACATCGTGGGCGGACGCTCGGCTAGCTACGAGAAAGTGCTGCGCCAGGCCAAGGACACCGCCATGCAGGAAATGATGGAACGTGCCATGCAGATGGGTGCCAACGCCATCGTGGGCATCGACATCGACTACGAGACCATCGGCAAGGACAACTCCATGCTCATGGTCGCCACTAGCGGCACCGCCGTGGTCATCTGAATGTGAGTGTGCCAATGATTGTGACTCGCCGCTATAACCGTGCTAGCGCACGGGATGGCGGTGTGTCATCATTCGCCTCATGATTATAGATCGGCCTAGCGGCCGAGAAATTAAACAAAATTTGCATAAAAATTAAATAAAATACATTTATATTTTAATTTTATTAATAATTTGTTTAATTTCCCGCCCGTAGGGCGGTTATAGTTTTAGTAGCTTAATGATGACGCCACTCTTTGTTAGTGTAGCAGGAGTTGGGCGTCGCCGTAGCTCAGGAAACGGAAGCCGTGCTCCATGGCGAAGTCATACATGCCGCGCCACTTGTCTTGTCCCACAAAGGCGGCCACCAGTAGCAGCAGCGTGGACTGCGGCTGGTGGAAGTTGGTGATCATGCCGCTGACGATGCGGTACTGAAACCCTGGGGCAATCATCAGCTGCGTGCTGCCCATATAGATGTCGGCATGGTGACGCTTCAGGTAATCGACAATATTCTGTAATGCTTGCTTGGTGGATATCCGGCACGGGGTAGTGTAGGGCATCCATTGGGTGACGGTGAGTGCCTCCTCGTCGGCGTCGGGGTTGTCTTCCAGAATCTGGCCGATGTAGTACAGGCTCTCGAGCGTGCGCACGCTGGTCGTGCCCACGGCGATGACAGGGCCCTTGGCATTGATGATGTCCTCGATGACCTGGCGGTCCACACTGATGAATTCATAGTGCATCGGGTGATCACCGATGTGTTCGCTCTTGACGGGCTGGAAGGTTCCGGCACCCACATGGAGCGTGATCTCGCGGCGCAAGATGCCGCGTTTGTCACATTCGGCGAGCACCTCGTCGGTGAAATGCAGGCCTGCAGTGGGCGCTGCGACACTGCCGTCGATATGGCTATAGACCGTCTGGTAATCAGTCGAGTCGCTCTCCTCGGTGCCGCGATTCAGGTAGGGAGGGATAGGTATTTCGCCGATGGCGTCCAGCACGTCGGCAAAGGTGACACTCTCTCCACTCTCTCCACTCTCTCCACCATCCCAGTCAAAGGCGATTTCCCACGCATTGCCACGCTGCTCGCCACGTGTGGCTTGCAGGGTGACCTCATGGCCCTCGATGGAGACAGCTTGGGTCAGGGGACCTTGTTTCCAGCGCTTACTGTTGCCCACCAGGCATTGCCACACGCAGTGGCCCGTGGTCTGGAAAATCTGCTCGTAATCGCGCGGCAGTACTGGCTCCAGGCAGAAGATTTCGATTGTCGACCCCGTCTCCTTGCGGAACCTGAGGCGGGCATTGATCACGCGGGTATTGTTATAGATGAGGGTCGAGTGCTCGGGTAGCAAGGCAGGCACTTCCCAGAACTTGCGTTCCTCGATTTCTCCGTTTTTGTAATACAGGAGTTTGCACTTTTCGCGCTCGGCCAGGGGGTGCTTGGCGATGCGTTCATCGGGCAAGGGATAGTCATAGTCGGCGATGCGCAGGTCGCGTATGTCATCAATCAGAGCCATGGTGTCGTCAAGAATAAATAATGAGGATAAGGGTTAACAGTAAAGTGAAAATGAGCATGTTGCGTGCTGTTTCGCCCAACAGGGGATTCAGCGCGGCTCCATCGCGGCGTGTGAGTTTGTACCAGGTGGCGGTGTGCATGACCAGATAGAGAACGGGAACGGCGAGCGTCCACATGGGCAACGTGATGCACATGCCAAATCGGGCTACAATCATTACCCACAGCGCACTCAGCATGCCGATGCCGGCATAGCCGTTGATGAGGTAGGCAAGGGCGGCGGGTCGGCGGCCGAAGATGACGACCGATGTGCGTTTGCCGGCTTCACGGTCATCCTCCACGTCGCGATAGTTATTGACCAGTAGCACATTGACACCCATCAGCCCGATGGTGATGGAGAACAGCACGACTATCGGGTCAAATCGCAGCGCCATCACATAGTAGGTGAGGTTGACAGGCACCAGGCCAAAGAAGATGAACACCGTCAGTTCGCCCAGGCCGTGATAGGATAGGGGATAGGGCCCCGTGCTGTAGGCCAGTGCCGCCAGCGCGATGACGATGCCCACGGGCAGCAGCCACCAGCCGCCGTAGGGGATGAGGCAACAGCCCACAACTCCGGCGAGTGCCAGCAGTCCGATAGTCACATTCCTCAACGTGTCGGGCTTGATGTCACCCTCGGTGACGCCGCGACGAGGACCCACACGACCGGGCTTGTCGGTCCCTTGCAGGAAGTCAAAGTACTCGTTGGCGGTGTTGGAGGCTATCTGTGCCAGCAAGGCAAAAGCTAAGCATAGCAGTGCTGGAATCCAATGGAAGTGGTGGTGCCACTTGGCGATGCCGATGGCAATGATTACGCCGCTCATCGACACGGGCAACGTGCGCAACCTGAAGCATTCCAGCCATATCTTAATCTGTCGTTTCATCTTAATTGATTGTAATGGGACTGCAAAATTACAAAAGATGTGCAAACCGAACACCAAAATGCTCGCATTAATGGTTGTAAACTCGTCGGCTTCGGCTAAAAAATAGTTGTCTGGCAACGGTGGTCATCTCGTTTTTTTCTTCATCAGGACTCGCCGGTGGGGCGTCAACTGTCAAATTTTTTTACACTTTACTGCATTTTTTTTCGTGAAGTGCTATTTTTCCTCTTAAATGTTTTGAGCGATACTTTTCCTGTCCTTATTTTTGCACTACAACAGAGCTGAACGCTGTGTGAATTGACTGCTTAATAGATGGGATTATGGAACTTATTCAAGAACAAGATACCGTTTTGGATCAGCTGTTTTCCGTGGAGCAGGATCGGGAGGCTGATTCCTCGCCACCACCTGGTGGGGCTAAGCCTCGGGTGACACTCCGTGAGGCGATCAGGTTGTGCTGGGATAAGTATACTGATTTTGCGGGTCGTTCACGCCGTAGTGAGTACTGGTGGTTCAGCCTGTTCGCAATGGTAGTCATTCTGGTGCCGTTGGTGCCTTTGGCGTTCCTTTGCTTCAACCTTGACGAGTCGGCATCGGGTTTCGAGGTGTTGTGGTATCTGCCGACGATTATCCTGGGCATTGTTGTCGGTGTCATTATCCTCCTCTTGCTGTTTCCGGTGCTTGCCGTGACGGTGAGGCGTCTGCACGATGTGGGGCGCAGCGGTAAATGGCTAGCTTGGGATATTGCGATGTCATTCTTCTCGTCAATGGTGTTGTCGGTGGCGCATAGTAACTGTAACGGTTTGAGCGCCTCCGATGAATTTAGCGATGTGGCAATGTTGAGGGCCGTTTGTGAGTCATCGCTGCCACTGCTTGTCGTGGCGGGAGTGTTGCTGGTATATCTGTCCCACGTTGCCCTCACGCTGGTCATTTTCTATTTCACTTTGCTTGACAGCGACAAGGGCAAGAACAAATATGGACTCTCTCCCAAGTATCAGAATATTGACAATAATGTTTACTGATTCATAGATGTTACTGACCCTGAGGCTTGTGGTCCGCGAGGCGTGCAAGCCCTTTTTTTAGTCAGCATTTGCTGGTTTCAATCAAAGTGGTTACCTTTGTGGACTAGTAAAGAATCAACAATTAATGGATATAGATATGGAACAGAATCAACAACCGCAACCCCCTGTGTTTAATCCTCAGCAGCCCCAACAACCGGCGCCGCAGTATCAACCCGTTGTCTCGGCCAAGCCCATGATGGAGCCCGTCGAGGCTGTGAAAACCTGCTTCAAGAAGTTTTTTGATTTCACTGGACGAGCCCGCCGCAGCGAGTTCTGGTGGTTCTTCTTGTTTATCATCATCGTGTCGTCGGTGTTCAGTTTCTTGGGCGGCTTTCATCCGGTATTCACCTACATCGGCTTGTTTTGCAGCCTGGTGCTGACGATTCCGCAATTGTCGGCCTTGACACGCCGCCTGCATGACACTGGGCACAGTGGCTGGTGGGTCCTCATCTACGCTCTTGCAATACTTGTTGTCTATGGAGCGATGATCGCTATTTTCTATCCTTTGGCCGATCAGTTGATGGCCGAAGGTGACAACATGATGTTGGCAAGCCTTCTAGCCGATGCATTCATGAATTCGCCGACTGCCGCTGGAATCATGGCATGCGGATCCTTTGTGGCGATTATCTTGTGGCTCATCACCTTCATCTTCTCGGTGATGGACAGCAAGTGGGGTGAAAACAAGTACGGCCCTTCACCCAAGTACCAGTGATGCCACTTTCCTGTCCGTTGGCAGGATGAAATGATTGATTAAAATCACGAGCCCGGAATGGTCATTCTCGGGCTCGCTTTTTTATGTTTTATGTGAATTTCTGCTGTCTCGGGCTATGAAATCAAGTTAGATAAATTTGTGGCTTTTCTTCTCAAAGTGTCTGGAAAACAGTAAAATGTAAAAATAATTGTTTAGATTTTTCTTAGAGTATGTTTTGGGTTATATTGTTTATGTGTAATTTTGTGGGAAACAATCAAATTACTAGATATAACTAAAATGAAACGCTTTTTATCATTGTCCATCTTGATGATGGTATCATTGCTCGCAATGGCGGCAGTCTATGAGCCGACCTTGTCCAGCGATAGCGAGGTGTGTGTGTTCTTTGAGGCCAACAGTACTGTCAACGATTCCCCAAAGATTTGGGCATGGGCAGGTAACACCGATGGCCGCGACTATGTCGGCACTGCTTGGCCTGGCCCGGCGATGACCTACATGGGTGATACCCCGAGTGGCAACAAGATTTATAAATGGACCTACACGGGCACGCTCACGATGCCCACAGGCCTGATTTTCACTTGGAACAACCAGGGTGGGCGAGTTGATGGCTCGTTTACCAACCACGGCTACTATGTGATGGGCCAGCTGACCAAGGTGATCGGCGCCGGTCCTTCTACCTTTGTGCCTAACCAGAATGTTATCTATGAGCTTGACCTGTACAACTTTACCAGTCAGGGTACGCTTGCTGCCGCTCAGGCTCGTCTGGACTATCTCAAGGATCTGGGCATCGACATCATCTGGCTCATGCCCATTCATCCGCGTGGCATCTTGGGGCGCATCGGCACCCTGGGCAGCCCCTATGCTCCGCGCGATTACCATGCCGTGAACAGCGACTTCGGCACGATGGCCGATCTGCAGTCCTTTGTCTCGGCTGCCCACGAGTGCGGCATGCAGGTGTGGCTCGACTGGGTCGCCAACCACACCGCCAAGGACAACGTGTGGATTACCCAGCACCGTGACTATTACAACACGACACTCACCAGCCCCAACGGCTATGGCGACGTCTATCAACTGGACTACGGCAAGGAGCAGACCCAAGTGGCGATGATCGAGGCAATGGAGTACTGGATTGACCAGGCCGACATCGATGGTTTCCGCTGTGACTACATCAGCAGCAACACCATCCCCACCAGCTTCTGGACCCGCGCCATCAAGGCGTTGAAGGAATATAAGCCCGGCAAGACCATCACCATGCTGGGCGAGGGCGATATGGCAAACAGCGTGCCGCGCCTGCTCGTCTGCGGTTGGGACTATGACTACGCCTGGGGCTTCCAGTCGGCGCTGGTCAACAATAAGAATAATCCCTCGGGTGTGCTCAACCAGTGCCGCAACCTGGTGGGCGACCTGCGTTTCATCGACATCAGCCGCATGGTCTATCTCACTAACCATGACCAGAACTACAACAACACGATGAACACCCAGTATGGCAACAATGCCTATGCCTTCACGGTGTTGACATTCACCCTCTATGGCATGCCGATGCTGTACAATGGTCAGGAGACCGGCTATCTGATGTCGCGCAAACTCGATTATTTCAACCGCACGCCCATCAACTGGAACAGCGTGGACAGCAAGATGCTCAATACCGTCAAGGCGTTGACCGCCCTCAAGCACAGTTGCGACGCGCTCATCGACAATGGTGACCGTGCCAGCGAGGTGAAGTTCTTGACGACAGGCAATAACAACCTCCTTGCCTATACCCGCCACCATAACCAGCAGACGGCTCTCGTGGTGCTCAATTTGGGTACCAGCGCGGTCAATACTACTGTGTCGGGCATCGAAGCCGGCGAGTGGAAGCGTGCCATTGACGTCAATAACATTGCTGCTGGCTTGACCGAGATACCTGTCACGCTCAATGCGACCCAGAGTTTCTCGATTCCCGCAGGTGGCTATCAGGTCTATATCAAGGGTGAACCTGAGGACACATTCCTCAACGGTGACGTGGATAACGACCATGAGGTGAGTATCGGTGACCTCGGTGCGCTCATCGATATCATTCTCGCTGGTCAGGCACCCGATAGTGCCACCGCCAAACGTGCTGATGTGAATTGCGACGGTGAAATTTCAATTGGCGATGTGACTACACTCATCGAGATACTGTTGAGTGCCAAGAAAGGCTCTATTATATTATAGGAGTACAGATTGAATGAAGAGAATAGTTCTCATAGTAATGCTGCTGGCCACGTTGATGACTGCCGTGGCTGCCGATGATGCTCGCTTCCAGCGCCTGGATAGCCTGATTGCCGTGCAGCAGGACATCATCGTCGGCAAGGAAGCCCACTTGGCGCAGCTCAAGGCGCAGCTGGCAAAGACTTCCCGTGCCGATGGAGTGCGTTTTGGGGCATTGCAGTCTTTATATGAGGAATATTCTGCCTACCAGTATGACTCGGCCTATGCCTATGTGAGCGAGTGCATCCAGATGGCGCAGCAGATGGGGGACGAGGCGTTGCTCAACGATAGCCGATTGAACCTGGCCCACATCTTGTCTACTGCCTGCCTGATGGATGAGGCCCACAAGACCTTGGATCGGATCGATACCACCCGCCTGTCGCCTGTCCAGCTCATCCGTTATTACCGTATCTGTACCGACCTGCTCATCTATCAGGCAGAGTATATGCAGGGCACTCAGTATGCCGACGAAAGCGTGAACAGGCTCATCGACATGCGTCGCCGCATGGCAGCCTTCAGGGGACCTCATGATGATGTGGATTATCAGCTCACCCTCGCCGAGAGCCTGGCCGATAAAGGCAAGCTGCAGGAGGCTATCGCTCTGTTAGAGAAACTGATGCGTAATTACCACAGTGGCGATCGCTTGTATTCCATCATTACCAGCACCATGTCGTTCCACTATGGTCAACTGGGCGACAAGGAAAAACAGATGCAGTACCTCATCAAGAGTGCCGAGAGCGACTTGGAGGGCAGCATCCGCGAGAATACATCGTTGAGGGCGATTGCCGACCTCCTGTTTGACGAGGGCGATATCGATAGGGCCTACCGTTACATGCGTGTGGCTGTGGACGATGCCAACTTCTATGGCACACGCCTGCGCAATATCCAGTCATCACGCATTGTGCCCAAGATCCTTAACGCTTATCAGACCAAGCAGGAGCAGGGCCACCGCAACATGATGTGGCTGCTGGGTATCATCTCGGTTATTGCTCTGCTGCTCGTGGGCGGTGTCATCGCCATCTATCAGTTGTTCAAGCGCTACCGTCGCCTGAACGAGCAGAAAAAGGCGATCAATGAGCAGTTGCGGCAGGTCAATGCCCAGTTGGTCGATACGGTCGAGCAACTCCATGAGAGCAACGGCCTGTTGCAGGAGCGCGAGAAACTCAAGGAGGAGTATATCGCCCGTTTCTTGGCCTTGTCGAGCAGATTTATCGATCGTGGCGAGGAGCAGCGCAAGGCGCTCTATCGCCTGTATCGTGACCGCAAGACCGAGGACCTGGCTAGGGAGTTGAAAAGTACACACTTCGGCAACGAGAACGCACACCTGTTCTACGAGAACTTTGACAACGCGTTCCTGAACATTTACCCGACTTTTGTCGATGAGGTGAACAAACTCCTCCAGGAAGACGGCAAGATTGAGGTCAAGCAGGGCAAACGCCTCACGACCGAGTCACGCGTGCTAGCGCTCATCCGCATCGGCATCACCGACAACCAAAGCATCGCCAACATCCTGCGGGCTAGCCTGACGACCATCTACACCTACCGCTCCAAACTCAAAGCCCGTGCCTTGAACAAGGACGACTTCGAGGCGCAGGTCAAGGCGATTGAAGGCTAAATGGATATGGTGATTTACGTTTGTAAACTAGAAATTAACAAATGAGACTAGATAAGATGAAGAAATTTTTAAGTGTAGTATTTATGTGCTTGGCACTGAGCGTTGTAGCAAGTGCCAAAGATGTGAAGGTGAGTTCGCCCGACGGGGCACTGACGGTAACCGTCGGTGTTGACGGCGGCAAGGCTTGGTATAGCGTGGTGCGTGGCGGCGAGACCGTCATCGGCCGCTCGGCGCTGGGCATGGTGCTCAAGGATGGTGACTTCAAGGACAACTTCAAGATGGGCAAGGTGACCCGTGGCAGCCTTGACGAGACGTGGAGCCAACCTTGGGGCGAGGATGCCCAGGTGCGCAACCATTACAACGAGATGCGGGTGACCCTGCAAGAGAAGGGCGGCATGAAGCGTCAGCTGGGCGTGGTCTTCCGCGCCTATGACGACGGCGTGGCATTCCGCTACGAGTTCCCGCGCCAGCGTGGTCTGCAGGACTTTGTGATTATGGACGAGGCCACCGAGTTTGCCCTGCCCACCGATGCCCAGGCGTGGTCGATTCCCGCATTGACGACCTATTATGAGGGCATCTATACCTGTGAGCCCGTGAGCCAGAAGGGTAACATGTCGGGTCCTGTCGCCCTCGAGGTGAACGATGGACTCTACATGGCCATCATGGATGCCAACTTGACCGACTACTCGACCATGAATTTCTCACATGAGGGAACAACCCTCAAGGCCGACCTTGTGCCCTGGAAAAATGGTGATAAAGTGAGGGTGGGGGACACCCGCGTGTCGCCCTGGCGTGCCATCATCATCGGTCGCACGGCTGCCGACATCCTGCTCTCGCGCATGCCTCTGAACCTCAACGACCCGTGCAAGATTGCTGACACCTCCTGGATCAAGCCTACCAAGTATGTGGGCATCTGGTGGGCGTTGCAGAAACAGCGCTGGACCTGGTCACAGGGCGAGCGCCATGGTGCCACGACCGAGAACACCAAGCGTTACATCGACTTTGCCGCTAAGCATGGCCTGGGCGGCGTATTGGTCGAGGGTTGGAACTACGGCTGGGACACCGACTGGACCAAGCACGGCGACGGCTTCTCGTTCACCAAGGCTTATCCTGACTATGACCTGCAGGGCCTGTGCCGCTATGCCGCCGAGCGTGGCGTGCGCATCATCGCCCACAACGAGACGGGTGGTGCCGCTCAGAACTACGAGAACCAACTCGAGGATGCTTATCGCCTCTATGAGTCGCTGGGCATCAACACCGTCAAGACGGGTTATGTGAACAGCCACTTCTACAATGGTGAGTTGCAGCACTCGCAGTGGGGCATCCAGCACTTCCGCAAGGTCATCGAGACGGCTGCCTGCTATCACCTGATGATCGTTAACCACGAGGGCGCGATCCCCAGCGGCATCCAGCGCACGTGGCCCAACTTGATTGCTACCGAGAGCATGCGCGGCCAGGAGTACAACGCCTTTGACCGCAGGGGTGGCAATCCTCCCTATCACGAGTGCATCCTGCCGTTCACGCGCGGCTTGGGTGGTCCGATGGACTTCACGCCTGGCATCTTTGAGTACCGCAACGACTCAGTGCCCGGCACGCGTCCCCAGAACACCTTGGCCCATCAGTTGGCAGAGTATATCGTCATCTATAGCCCGGGCCACATGGCAGCCGACCAGATCGAGAACTACGAGCATCAGCCTGCCTTCAAGTTTATCGAGGAAGTACCCACCAACTGGGAACGCACCCTCGTGCCTCATGCCGCGATGGGCAAGTTTGTGACCTATGTGCGTCAGGAAAGGGGAACCGACAATTGGTACGTGGGCAGTGTGACCGACGCTGAGGCCCGCAATCTGGACCTGTCCCTCGATTTCCTCGCCGACGGCCGTTACATGGCAGTCATCTACGAGGACGGCCCCGATGCCGATTACCGCACCAATCCCTATCCGATGACCATCCGTCGCATGGATGTGGACCGCAACACCGTGTTGCACCTGCACCTGGCGCCTGGTGGAGGTTGTGCCATCCAGATTCTCTCTATCCAATAGCCTAAGGGTGTTAGCTGAATAGATAACACGCTGACACAACACTTCTTGTAGCGGAAGAAAGCCAAAACTAACAGGCTTTCTTCCGCTACAATTGTATGTATTTACAGAATTATTGTCTTATTATCAATTATACACTTATTTGGGGAGAAATGGTTAGAAATAGTTATCGCCGGAGGTGCTCTTCCTAAAAAAGACTCGCTTTTTTGATTTTTTTTACAGTAAAAACTTGCTTTAGTGAAAAAATGTTTATCTTTGCGTGTTTCTATGCTATAAGCACAGGAATAGTGAATGAAATAAAAAGTCAATGATACCATTAATGCTAATGGATACAAGGAATCTAATAGCATCAATACATTACCCAAATGTGTTCTCCGTCCCGATGGAGGATGCAATCCATGCTTTTTGTCATTCTGGTCTTTTAGCAAGACAAAAATCAGTAAGCAGAGCGCACTTGCTGTTCATTAATACCTTAGAGATAATCAACATCAATCCATAGGCATGTTCAAGTAGGCGCTCGCTTGGGCCTGCCGATGGATGAACTAATTGTTTACTGTATGAAGAGACTTTTATCAACTCTCATGGCGATATGCCTCATTACGATGAGTGCATGGGCCAACAAGACAGTTACCGGTAAGGTCGTCAGTGCAAGTGACAATGAGCCGTTGATAGGCGCTACTATTCAAGCCATCGGCTCTTCTCAGGGCACTTCGACCGACCTTGACGGTCAGTTCACAGTAACCGTCAACGACAACGTGACGCAGCTGCGCGTCAGCTGCGTGGGCTACAAGACCCAGGTCGTTGCGGTGGCTAGTTACCTAACTGTAGCCCTCGAGGATGCCAACACCACGCTTGATGAGGTGGTTGTAACCGCCATGGGTATTAAGCGTGAGGCCAAGGCGCTGGGTGTGTCGGCTACCCCTATCAAGGGTGACCTCATTGCCCAGGCACGCACCAACGACATCATGTCGAGCCTTGCCGGTAAGGTGGCTGGTGTCCAGATTGCTGAGACATCTTCCGACCCCGGTACTTCCAAGTCGGTTATCATCCGTGGTGTCAGCTCGCTCTCGGGCAGCAACCAGCCACTGTATGTTGTGGATGGTGTGCCCCTGAACAACTCGGCAACCTACAGCAGTGATGGTCTGAACAGCGGTTACGACTTCGGTAACGGTGCCAGCGCCGTTAACCCCAACGACGTTGAGAGCATGACCATTCTGAAGGGTGCTGCCGCTACCGCCCTGTACGGTAGCCGTGCCGGCGCCGGTGTCATCCTGATTACCACCAAGAAGGGTACCAAGCAGAGCCGCGGCGTGGGCATCGAGTACAACGGTGGCCTGCAGTGGGAGTCGGTAATGCGTCTGCCCCAGATGCAGAACGGCTTCGGTATGGGCTGGTATGGTGACCACACCGAGATTGAGAACGGTTCGTGGGGTCCCGCCTTCGACGGTTCAGAGCAGCTCTACGGCTGGGTTTACAACCATAGCCAGAACATGAAGTCCTACCTTCCCATCAAGAACAACGTGAAGGACTTCTTCGCAACCGGTTTCCGTTACAACAACAGCATCTCGTTCAATGGTGCTACCGACAAGAGCACCTACTTCGTGTCGCTGTCTCAGATCAACGATAACGGTATCATCCCCCAGGATGCCGACACCTATACCAAGTACACGGTATCGGCTCGTGGTAGCCATCGTGAGGGCAACTTCACCTTCAGCACCTCGTTGAACTATGCCTTCCAGCGCAACCACTTCGTGACCACCGGTCAGAAGACGGGTTCGATGTACAACAGCATCATGCAGACCCCGCGTGACATCTCCATCGTCGAGATGAAGGATCTGGACAATCCGTTCAACACGCCGGGTTACTACTACACCCCCTACGGTGTAACCAACCCCTACTACATTATTGAGAATTATCAGAACGAGTATGAGCAGGAGCGTTTCTACGGTAACCTGCAGCTCGATTATGCATTCCTGAAATACTTCAATGCTACCTACCGCTTCGGTCTGGATACCAACACGGGTCACCACAACTATGGCTCGCCCAACATGGCCGCCCTGTTCAAGGATACCCCCAACTATGAGGACGCCTTGAAGGACCTCACCGGTGAAGTATCACAGAGCATTACTCGTCGTCGTGAGATTGACCAGAACTTCATGTTGACCTACGACCAGCAGATCCTGGAAGACTGGCACGTGAATGCTCAGCTCGGTTTCAACGGCAATGAGCGCACCTATAAGTACCTGGGATCAACGGTGACCAACCTGACCATCCCCATGTGGTATAACCTCTCGAACAGCGCCGAGATTCCCTCGACTTCACAGTCTGAGTGGAAGCGCCGTTATCTGGCTGTATTCGGCAGTGCTGAGTTCGCTTGGAAGAATATGGTTTACTTGACTCTCCAGGGCCGTAACGACTGGTCTTCGACCCTTCCTAAGGACAACCGCTCCTACTTCTATCCTGGTGTGAGCTTGTCGTTCCTGTTCAGCGAGCTGCTCAAGCCCGAACAGCGCAACATCATCACCTTCGGTAAGTTCCGCGTGGCTTGGGGTCGCACTGGTAATGACGCCGGTGTTTACATGACCAATTCGGTATATGCCCAGGCTGCAGCCGCAACCAGTGGTTTCGGTAACGGTAGCTCGTTCCCCTTCAACAAGGTGGGCGTGAATGCCTACTCGATGGGCAATGTGCTGGGTAGCCAGAACCTGAGTCCTGAGATGACCACCGAGTTTGAGCTTGGTCTGAATATGGCGTTCTTCCAGAACCGCTTCAGCTTCGATGCCGCTTACTACGATCGCAATACCGACAAGCAGATCTTCTCACTGAACATGGATCCCGCCACCGGTTACACTGCCCAGAACATGAACCTGGGTAAGATCCGCAACCGTGGTGTCGAGCTGTTGGTTAACGTGACTCCCGTCAAGGTGGGCGACTTCCAGTGGGACATCAACTGGAACTACACCAAGAACTGGAGTAAGGTCATCAAGCTCCCCGAGGAGCTGGGCGGCATCGCTACCATCTACGGCCTGAGCGGTGGCACGAGCCTGTATGCCATCGAGGGTGAGCCCCTCGGCGTGTTCAAGGCTTATGTTCCCCAGATGACCGAGGACGGCAAGATTATCTGTAACGACGAGGGTCAGCCGCTGGTTAACCCCGAGCAGCAGATTGTCGGCAGCATGAACTACAAGTATATGATGGGCTTCGGTACCACGCTGAGCTACAAGGGCGTCAGCCTGACCGCCAACCTTGACGTCCGTCACGGTGGTATGCTCTACTCGCGCACCAAGGACATCACCTTCTTCACTGGTAATGCTATCCAGACGGCCTTCAACAACCGTAACCCGTTCATCGTGCCCAACTCTGTTCAGCAGATCGGTACCGATGAAAACGGTAACCCCGTTTACGATGAGAACGTTACCCCGCTCGACGAGACGGGTATCTTCACCTACTGGGATGCCGGTGGTTCCGAGTTGGACCGTGCATTCCTCGTTGACAAGAGCTATGTCAAGCTGCGTAGTGTGATCCTCTCCTGGCAGATGCCTTCCAAGTGGTTCTCCAAATGCTTCATCACGGGTGTGAACCTGTCGTTCTTCGGTAACAACCTGTTCTTGTGGACTCCCAAGAGCAACACCTTTATCGATCCTGAGACTTCTACCTTCGGTAATGACCTGGAAGGTAACTACGGTGAGTTCTCGGCCAACCCGAGTTCGCGCAAGTTTGGTTTCAATGTACAGGTTAAATTCTAATCAAAAACTGAAACAGACATGAAAAAGATATATTTATTTCTGACCATTGCAGCAGTGTTGAGCCTGTCGTCATGCAATCTTGACATCAACGACGACCCCAACTACCCGTCGAGTAGCGATGTGACGCCCGACCTGGTATTCCCCGCTGCTGAGAATGCTGTCGCTGCAGCTGTGGGCGATGCTATGTTCAACTATAGCGGATTCTTTGCCCAGTACTTCGAGCAGCGTCCCGAGGCCAACCAGTACAACAATGAGGCTGAGCTGAATATCGACGAGTCGACCAACCTGTTTGACCGTTGCTACCGCACGCTCTATGCCGGTGCCCTTGCCGACATCAAGGATGTGATGGATCGCACCGAGAATACGAGCGACCTGTTTGCCTGCACCGTTCTGCGCGCTTACGCTTTCCAGATTCTGGTGGACAACTTGGATCAGGTGCCCTATACCGAGGCCCTGCAGGGTAGTGCCAACACCAATCCTGTTTGGGACATGGGTGAGGACGTTTATAAGGGTGTTCTCGCCGAGATCGACGCTGCCGAGGCTGCCCTTGACGGTGAGCCGATGACCTTGACCGACCCGCTGCTCAAGAAGAGTGTGAGCCAGTGGCGTGGCTTTGCCAACGCACTGCGTCTGCGCATGTACCTCCGCCTGATCGACGGTGGCATCAATGCCGGTGACTATCAGAACAAGGCCCTTGCCCTGGTCAATGCCGACAACTTCTTTGACGGAGATGTGGCTTGGGACGTTTACAGCAATGCCGAGGGCCAGTATAATCCCTGGTATGATGTGGCTCGTGCCCTGGGTACCAAGAACCATGTGGCTTCCTATCCCATCGTGAGCTACTACATGGCTACCAACGACCCGCGCATTGAATACGCTATCATGAAGAATGACGCAGGTGAGTATGTTGGTCAGATTCCCGGTGCCAAGACCGTTTATAAGTCTTGGGGCGTTGACTGGAAGAACAAGGACGTGAGTGCCATTGACTACACTCCCGCCGTGTTCGCTCCCATCTACCTGTTCACCCAGAGTGAGCTCCAGTTCCTCATTGCCGAGACCCAGTTGCGTTGGGGCAACAAGGCTGCTGCCAAGGACGCTTACGAGGCTGGTGTAGCTGCCGACTTCGCTTCGCGTGGCATGGGTGTTGGCTCGTTCCTGAACGGCAATCGCGTCAACTGGGATGCCCAGACCAGCGATGCCGACCGCTTGAACTTGATTTACATGCAGAAGTGGGCCGCCCTGTTCTATCGTGACCACATGGAAGCATGGAGTGAGGTTCGCCGCACCGACGTGCCTACTACCTGCGCCGCTTCTGCAAGGTCCGTCTTTGAGGATCCCACCGTTTACAGCGCTGGCCAGATGATTGTTCCTGCCTTGAACTACATCCAGGCTGGTGGCCTCTGCAAGCGCGTGCCTTATCCCAGCACTGCCCGTCAGTTGAACAAGAATACCCCTGCGGCCAAGTTGCTCAGCGACCGTGTATTCTGGGATGCCAAGTAATTGTGAACTACCATCTAAATGTAGAATAACATAAAATCGATTAAATATGAAAAAGATATATTTATTTGGCTTATTGATGGCGGGTGTGCTGCTTGGCTTGACATCGTGTAACGATGACAAGGACGAGCTGACTGATTCTCGCTTGACCTACTATGCCGACCTTCAACTGCAGGGTGACGAATTCATGGCAGTTCCTGTGGGAACTCCATTCGTTGACCCCGGATGCACAGGCACCCTTGCTGGTGAAGACATTACCAGCCAGATCAAGATTGTTGGTGCTGACGATGTTGATACCAATACATTGGGCTTCTATGACATCACTTATACAGCTTACGGTAGTGATGGCTATCCTGCATCGGTTACCCGCACGGTGTGCGTCTATGACCCGAGTGTGGAGACCGACATCTCTGGCGAGTATGCCGTTCAGCCTGGTTCTTATCGCTATTGGTTCGCCAGTGGTGCAACCGTGCCGTTCTCAGATTACCCCGTGACCATCGAGAGAGTCGTTCCTGGTATCTTCTATATCAGTGATATGATGGGTGGTTACTATGACGTGCGTGCTGGCTATGGTCCCAGATATGCTATGAATGGCTACCTCCAGCTCACTGTCGATAATGAGCTTTTTGCCCTCTCGGGTATTGTTCCTGCCTGGGGTGATTCTTACGACGATTTCTATGATGGTTTGTATGACCCCGAAACCCAGACGGTGACCTACGACATGGATTATGCAGGATCGATGCAGTTCCACATCATCCTCCAATAACACTAATTCTTAATATTGAAGATTATGAAGAGATATATTTCAATTTTTGCTTTGACCCTCGGGTTGTGCCTTGGTTTCGCATCATGCAACACCGAGACCAATGAGCCCGCTGGTGGAACGGCTGTTGAAAAGATGGCAGGCCACTGGGTGGTTGTAGCCGATATCATTGAGGATGGCGAAGTGTATGAGGATCCTTATGGCATTGGCACGTGGGACCTGTACACCTATAATACCGCTGATGATTCTAAAGACCAGATGTGGCTGAGCGACTTTGACAACTTCTGGGCTTTTACATTGAAGGTCGACATCGACTTGAATGCTAAGACCTTTAGTGTTAATCATGGTTACATGTATACTGATGGTGATGATGTAGACCAGTTCTGCACCATCACTGACGGACAGATCATCGAGAACGGTGGCTTGAACGTGAACGATAAGCTGACCGACGCAATCGAGTTCAAGATTGAGTTCACCGACGATCCTGGTACCATCTATTACATCCACGGTGTGCGCTATGCCGGATTCTAATCCGCTTCAAGCATAACTGACTGAATGATTTAGGGGGATGCACCATCTGGCGCATCCCCCTATTGTTTCGTTAGTGGGTTGGTACTGGGTTATTTCTTCCCGGTCATGATGTCGAGGACCATCTGGTCGGTGGCGCACATGGCATCGGCGCCGATGATGGTCAGGTTGCGGATCGAGCGGTCCACATCGTCATCGATGATGCCCTCGGCGCTGGTGACGTGGCGGCCTTCCATGGCGAGCACGGCGCTCAGCAGGGCGGTCGAGACGCCCGAGGCAATCTTCAGGGCGCAGCTGGGCTTGGCTCCGTCACAGATCATGCCCGTCAGGTTGGCGATCATGTTCTTCACCGAATAGCAGATGCGCTCAAAGTCACCACCCATCAGGTAGGTGATGCCGCAGCTGCTGCCGATCGAGGCCACGACACAGCCGCATAGGGCGCTCAGTTTGCCCAGGCTCTGCTTGATATAGATGGCTGTCAGGTGGCTCAGCGTGAGGGCGCGGGTGAGCTCATCCTCGGTGTTCTCGTTCTCCATGGCATAGACGGCCACGGGGTTGGTGGCACAGATGCCCTGGTTGCCCGAGCCGCTGTTGCTCATCACGGGAATTAAGGCGCCGCCCATGCGGGCATCGGTCGCCAGAGCGGTCTTGGAGAGGATGCGTGAGAAGATTGTGTTGCCGAAGATGCCGTGGCTCAACGGCCTGTCCATCGTCTTGCCCAGGCAGTGGCCGAAGTTGCCCTTGAGAGACTCCTTAGCTGCCTTGAGGTTGTAGTCGCGGGTCTCGAGGATAAAGCTGATCTCGTCGAGCGGTGCCTGCATGGCGAAGTCATAGACCATCCTGAGGTTCAGGGCGATGTCGCCGCTGTCGTCATGGTCGCTGCTGCCAGCCTGCTCGTCGAGCAGCACCTCGTCGTCGCGAGTGACGTGCACAAAGTGGGTGTGTGACCCCTGGATGACGGCTGTGGCAATGTGGCCGTTGGCCTTGACAATGACCTCGACATAGAGTTTGTCGCAGCAGTCATGCTTCAGCTGGATGTCGATGCGGCCCTCGTCGATGTATCGTTTGCCTTCCTCCAGTGTCTCGGGGGTGATGTCCTTGAGCACCTCGAGCTGGTATTCGCTCTTGCCGACGATGGCGCCCAGGGCGATGGCGATGGGCAGGCCGATCATGCCGGTGCCGGGAATGCCCACGCCCATGGCGTTCTTGAGGATGTTGGCGCTCAGCAGGGCTCTGATTTTCTCAGGGCGGCAGCCCAGCGCCTCGGTGGCGCGGCTCACACACAGGGCCACTGCCATGGGCTCGGTACACCCCACGGCAGGAACCACCTCGCGCTTCATCAACGCGATAATCTGTTCTCTAACTTTCTTCTCAATCATATCTCTTCGGTCAATTAGTTTTAGACGTGTCTAATAATTTTGATCGCGCTGCGCGCGAGAAATCAAAGACTTTTTTATTTATTCTTCTTTCCGTACTTTTATTTGTTCCATCTCTCCATTCTCATGACGATGATACCATTCTGAATAGAGGCCTTTAGGACTGAAGTTTATCAGCATACCAAAGGGCATATGAGTCAGATTCATGTAGTTCCATAACTGCTTGCGGTGTTCAAGCCCAGAAAAGGTCATGGCCTTGAGTTCTACAATAATTTCGTGATTGATCACCAAATCCATGCGATAGTTTTGCTCGAGCTTTACATCTTTCCAGTATATGGGTAATAAAACTTGCCTTTCTACATGATAACCCTTTTGGGAGAGTAGGTAGCTGAGTGCAGCCTCATAAGCAGACTCAAGCAATCCTCCATGGTATTCGGTATGCACTTCCATTGCCATTCCGGTGATGTCATGGAAAAACGCATATCGATGGTTATACTCCTCAGCTGTCATTTAAAAGCTATATTTTCAGCAGATTAATAAAAAGATTTTTTTTGATTTCTCGCGCGTAGCGCGATCAATGTTATTGGCGGAATTTGGTGAGGCCGCCGTCCAGGAACTCGAGGAAGGCGGGGACATCCTCCTTGTAGCTGAACGAACCGCTCAGCGCGTTGCCCTGTGGATCGACGCACACGTAGAACGGCTGCGTGTTGCTGCCGAACTTGTAGCGCTGCAGGTAACTCCACTTGTCGCCGATGGTGCGCAGCGTGCGTGTCTCGCCGGTCGCCTCGGTCACCTCGATGGGCTCGGGCAACGGGCGCTTGTCATCGACAAACAGCGAGATGAGCACATAGTCCTTGTTCAGCTTGTCGGCCACGCTGGGATCGGTCCACACGGCGGCCTCCATCTTGCGGCAGTTCACGCAGCCGAAGCCCGTGAAGTCCAGGAAGACGGGTTTGCCACTGGCGGCAGCGGCAGCCATGCCCTGCTCATAGTCGGTGTAGGCGGCGCGCACCTCCTTGGTGTTGAGGTTGAAGTCCTGGGTGTTCATGGGCGGAGCAAAGGCGCTCACGGCCTTGCACGGTGCGCCCCACAGGCCAGGAATCATATAGATGGCGAATGCCAGCGAGATCAGGCCGCCCATGATGCAGACCACGGGCATGGGCTTGGTCTCGTCACCCGGCATGACGATGTCGCTCTGGAATTTGAGTTTGCCGATCAGGTAGAGGCCCAGCAGACCGAAGATGGCGATCCACAGGCACAGGAACACCTCGCGGTCCATCAGGTGCCAGCCATAGGCCAGGTCGGCTACCGAGAAGAACTTGCATGCGAAGGCCAGCTCGATGAAGCCGAGCGTCACCTTGAGGATGTTCATCCAGCCACCCGACTTGGGAGCCGACTTCAGCCACGAGGGGAAGAGGGCAAACAGCGTGAACGGCAATGCCAGGGCCAAAGCGAAGCCCAGCATACCGATGGCAGGACCCCAGAAGTTGCCGCTGGTGGCGAAATCTACCAGCAGGAAGCCGATGATGGGACCCGTGCAGGAGAAGGATACCAGAGCCAGCGTGAAGGCCATCAGGAAGATGGACAGCAGGCCGCTGGTGCTGCTGGCCTTGCTGTCGACGGCGTTGGACCACTTGCTGGGCAGCTTGATCTCAAACATGCCGAAGAACGACAGGGCGAACACTACCAGCAGCAGGCACAGGAAGATATTGAACACGGCGTTGGTCGACAACGCATTCAGGGCGCTGGGACCGAAGATGGCTGTCACGATAAGACCTAGGGCCAGATAGATGACGACAATCGAGATGCCATAGGTGATGGCGTCCTTGACGCCCTTCTTCTTGTCATTCTTGGCGCGCTTGAGGAAGAAGCTCACCGTCATCGGGATGATGGGCCACACGCACGGTGTGAACAGGGCCACCAGTCCGCCCAGCAGACCCAGCAGGAAGATGTACCACAGCGAGCGGCCTCCGCTGGCACCATCGGTGCCGTCAATGGCCTGGATGTCACCCACTACGGGTTTCCACAACGCGTCGTGGTCCAGGGCGGCGAGGGCTGCGCTATCCACGGGCGCTCCCATGGCTGCACTGTCGGCAGCAGCGGCTGCCAGGGCGGCAAGCGAGTCGGCTTTGGCCTTGGCTTCGGCCTCAGCCTTTGCCTTGTCATCTTCTTCCTTGTTCTTGTCAGTTTCACCGTCCACAGCGGGCGACTTACCGGCCTTCTTCAGACTCACGCTGCTGGGGGGCAGGCATGACTGGTCGTTGCACGCGCCATATTCCAGGTCGGCATCGATGTCGTAGTTGGGCTTGGTGAACTTCACCTTCTGCACAAACTGCACATTATTCTCAAAGTAACGCAGCTTAGCGCCGAACATCTCGTCGAACTTAGAGATTTCCTTGCCTACAGCCTTAAGTTTACCCACTGGTTCCACACCGTCCTTCTTGTGGAAGGTAATGGATGCCTCAGTGGGTCCTGCATCGCCCAGGTTGGTGGAATACACATGCCAGCCCTTGTCAATCTTGCCGGTAAATACAATCTCGCCCTCGCTGGAGCCGTTGGTCGTTTTGAGTTGGGAAGTAAAGGTGACAGGATTAGCCATCTGGGCAACGGCCATCATGGCCACTGTCACCATCGTCAACAGAGTCGCAATTTTCTTCATATCCTTCTTTGGTCTTTTGGTTATAGTTCAACCCGCAAAATTAATGAAAAAAAATCATTGGTTATTAAAACTTATAGTACTAATTAGAAAAAATAACTATATTTGCAACATAATAGAAATGAAGTTAACCAAATAGTGTTAGAGATGAAGAAATTGTTGTTTTCCTTGCTCATGGTCATGATGACGCTGAGCTCCATGGCCCAGGGTGGAAAATTCACTGTACAGGGCTGGTTTTTATGCGAGGGCAACTCATTGAAATTACAGATCGTTGATTGTGATTGTCAGCTCCTATACGAGGAGACTCGTGCCGCGAGTGCTGATATGTTGGAGTTCTCGTTTGATCTGAAGGATGCTGCTAAGCTCATTGTGGACGACGGCCGAGAGGGTTACCAGAGACATTATACAGTACCAGCCATTCCTGGCGATACGGTCATTTTTTATATGGAGGCTGATCCTTATTACTGTTTGGGTGGCTCGCAGTTCTATATTGATTATGATGAAGCTGTTCAGGCTATCGAGCCTCAAGCGATTGAGCTTTTTGAAGTGGATGCTCATAGTGATCGGTATCTGGAAGTGCTTGAAAAATATCAAGATGCCTTATTGTCGTATGTCGAAAATCATCCCGACCAGGAAGCATCGGCAGCACTGCTGGGACTTTTTGCCGAAGATGAGACGCTTGAGATTGGCCATTATGCGCTGATCGAGCAAGTGAATAATAGTGTGGCCGCCAACTTGTATAAGTCAAAACTTCCCGCGGCAAGAGAGAGATTGCGGATGATGCCGATGAAGCCTCAACCTTAAAATTAATATGTTTTCATTTTTGCAAATCTCACGATTATATGTTGATTTGCATTGTGATTTAATCGAAACTAAAATATAACGTCTGATATGAAGAAATTAATGATTTCCATGCTCGCGGGCATGATGGCACTGGGCATGGTGGCCCAGGACGGTAAATTCACGGTGAAGGGTACCTTTGACTGGGTCGGAGATACGGCATTCTTTGCCCTCCCTGACCTTGGTGGACAGACTCGTGCTGTCACCGGCGAGATGCTTGAGGTGTCGTTTGACCTCGAGAAGGCAGATTTCCTTACCATAGGGCATTGGTTTGAAGGGCGCGATCTCAAGGAGAAGAGTGATATCAATCTTCCTGCCATGCCGGGCGAGACGCTCGTCGTCACGATGGATGCCGACGGTAATTTGCAGCTGGGCGGCTCCCAGTTCTATGTGGATTATAACGAGGCAAGGAAGGTGATTGAACCCATTGACAAGGAAGGTGAAGAGTTTACGAAGGTACTTCAAGAAAAAATAGCAGCCGGCGTTTCTGAAGAGGAACTGATGGATTATTATCAGCAGAACGTAAATGTATTACTGCAGAAGTTATCTGATGGCGTGATGGGCTATATCAAGGCTCATCCCGACCAGGATGCCGCTGCCGCGCTGATTGATGATCTGCCCACGGAACTCGATTACCTCGAGCCTGCCATAGCACTGCTGTCCGAGCGTGTCTGTAATGGTGTGGCTTCTAACCTGTATAAGGAAAAACTCGACAATGCCCTGAAAGAGGCTGCAAAGTATGGCCAGAAGGGTAGCCTGGCTCCCGACTTCACGCTGATGGACATCAACGGCAAGCCGCTGGCGCTGAGCTCGCTGCGTGGCAAGTGGGTGGTTCTCGACTTCTGGGGCTCGTGGTGCATCTGGTGCATCAAGGGCATGCCCAAGATGAAGGAATACTACGCCAAGTATCAGGACAAACTCGAAATCCTGGGTGTGGACTGCAACGACACCGTCGAGAAGTGGAAAGAGGCTGTCGCCAAGCACGAAATACCCTGGCTGCATGTCTATTGGGACAAGGAGAATGGTGACAACCCGTTGGAGTTGTACCACGTGGACAGTTTCCCCACCAAGATCATCCTCGACCCCGAGGGCCGTATAGCCAAGGTCGTCGTGGGCGAGTCCCCCGCCTTCTATGACTACCTGGACGATGTATTGAAATAGAAGATAATAGGTCGCATGTCGTGCAGTTACGGTATTCTGTGCCGTGGCTCTGTCACGGCCGTTAACAAACTCAAAACTGAAAAATGAACGTCAAGGTCAGAATGCCCAAGTTCGGCAAGAAGATGAGAACCAAAAAGTATTGGTTAAAGGAGTTGCTGCTGACAATTCTCGCCACCAGCATCTCGATTGTGCTCACCTTTGGCACTGCCAATCTGATTGAGAGCCATCATAAAAAGAAGGCTCAGCGCAAGATGGCGATGATGGTCATCCATGACATCGACGAGAGCATCAAGCAGATGCAGGTGGTCGATAGCCTCCTTCGGGGATTACGTGACATGCAATTTGAGATACTTGAGGGCAGGTACGATGAAACCTTGGATATAGCCGGTATTATGATGGCTAACTACGACCCCTCGTACGTCAAGTTTGCCGAAACGACCCAGCGCATCTTCACTTCCAACGTGGACACTTGGAGCACGATAGGCAAGGTGGATTTTATCGACAACGTGAGCGGTTGTTACATCCTTCGTGAGGAGTATCAGCAGGAAATCATTAATGAATTGCATGAGTTGATGAAGTCCAAAGATGACTCCGATTTACCGAAAGTGGACGACCTTCTGGCAATAAGGGCCGAGTATTTTGTGGCTTGTTCATCTGGATTAATCAATGAGATTAAGGCTGCCAATGAGTTGAATAAGCGTATCATGGGAATTTCAGATAAGGATTATGCAAAGTTCAATACCAAGATGATTGGCTATGATCGATCAGATATTGATTCCCTGTATGATGCTATAGATAAAGAATACTTGCAAGCCATTGATAGGAAAGCCCGTTCAATGGAAAACTTCCGCAAGAATAGAGCCACCATGTATCCCGATGAGGATTAGAATTAAGAATATAGACTTACAAGCATAATAAATAATTATCGTTAAGCATTTTATTGAATCATGAATGTCAAGGTCAGAATGCCCAAGTTCGGCATCAGCAAGAAACCTAATGGTCAACGCGGCTGGGTGAAGGAGTTGTTGCTGACAATCCTCGCTACGAGCATCTCGATTGTGCTCACATTCGGCACCGCCTATCTGATAGAGCGTCATCAGAAGTTGGCGGCCCGGCATCAGATGGCGATGATGATCATCCATGACATCGACGAGAGCATCAATCAGATGGAGAAGGTTGACAGCATCCTCAGGGAATTTGACGATTTGCAACTCAAGATACTTCAGGGAAAGTATAGCCGCCCCATCATCCTGGCCACGGCCGACCTGATTCAGAGAGACCCCGCCCAGATTAAATTTGCCGAAACCACCGAGCGCATCTTCGCCTCTAACGTGGACACCTGGAGCACGATTGGCAAAGCGGACTTTATTGATAATGTCAGTCGCTGTTACATTGATCGTGCAGAATTCCAGAAAGAGGTTATTGACGCCTTCCACAAGCAATTGGGGCTCAATGATTCTGAATTGAAGGTTGATATGGATAGCTTGCTGAACATTGACTCCGGCTATTTTGTGGTCTATACATCCAATATAATCAATAGAATGAAGGCCGCCAATGAGTTGAATAAGCAGATCATGGGAGTGTCTGACAATGACCTTGAAAAGTTCTCTACCCGGATAGTCGGCTTTGATGAAGAGGAGCTTGATTCTCTTGAAAAGGTCGGAGCAGCTGAGTATATCCAGAGAGTGATTACTAAAGATGCGGCGATGGAGAATTACTTAAAAAACAAGGATGCCATGTACCCCGATATGCGGTCCGGCAGCAAATAAGTATTCATGCCAACTTACAACTAACAACTTAAAACTTAAAACTTAAAAATATGAACCACACCCAATGTTTGATTATCGGTTCCGGCCCTGCCGGATATACCGCAGCGATTTATCTGGTGCGCTCCGCTATCGACTGCCTGCTCATCGAGGGCCTGCAGGTGGGCGGACAGTTGACCCAGACGACCACCATCGAGAATTTCCCCGGCTTCCCTGACGGGATTGACGGCTATCAGTTGATGGAAAATATGCGCCAGCAGGCGGTGAACCTGGGCGCCAAGATGAAATCGGGCCTCGTGGCTGACATCGACATGAGCCAGCGCCCCTTCCTCGTCACCCTGGACGGCGGCGAGCAGTTGACGGCTGACACCATCATCGTGGCCACGGGTGCCACGGCCAAGTACCTGGGCCTGCCCGACGAGACGAAGTATGCAGGGCAGGGCGTATCGGCCTGCGCGACCTGCGACGGCTTCTTCTACCGCAAGAAGGTCGTGGCTGTCGTGGGTGGTGGCGACACCGCCTGTGAGGAGGCTGACTACCTGAGCCACCTCGCCAGCAAGGTCTATCTCATCGTCCGCAAGGACTACCTGCGTGCCAGCGAGGCGATGCAACAGCGCGTCAAGGAGAACGACAAGATCGAGATCCTGTTCAACACCAACACCGTGGGCCTCTTCGGCGACAACGGTGTGGAGGGTGCCCACTTGGTGCGCTTCAAGGGCACCGACAAGGAGGAACTGTTCGACATCGCTATCGACGGCTTCTTCCTCGCCATCGGTCACCGTCCCAACACCGACTTCCTGGGCGGACAGGTTGACCTCGACGAGCAGGGCTACATCAAGCTCACGGGCCACAACACCGCGACCAACGTCGAGGGCGTGTTTGCCGCCGGCGATGTCGCCGACCCGCACTACCGTCAGGCCATCGTCGCTGCCGCCGGAGGCTGCCGCGCCGCCATCGACGTCAAGCAGTACCTCTCCTAGGACTGGGAAAACTGGGAAAACTGGGAAAACTGGGGATAACTGGGAATAACTGTCGCTCGACAACTCCCAGTATTCCCATTGCTCCCATTACTTCCATTATTCCCATTCACTCCCAGCCTTCTCAGCCTTCCCAGCCATTAGCGATGCTGGTCGCGCCAGTTGCGCCGGGCTTGTGACATCTGTTCCCTGATGCCACCGTTCTGGAGAAAATCTTGTTTCAGTTTTTCGAGCAGGCGCATTAGCAGGTAGTCTGTTTGATGGAGTAGGATCAGGGCAATATTGGCGATAGTTTCATCGTCACGCAACTCACACACTCTCATATAGTCGGCGGGAGTGCTGTGTTGCCTGCACCAGGAACGTGCGTTTTGGAATTGAGTAGAACTGGAATCCCAAAGGGATAAATTATGGGTCCTTAGGTAATCTTCGTAATCTTCCTGTAACTCTTTGAGGCTGGCCTTGGCCACGTTGACCAGCTTGATGTTGGTCTCCATCGAGGTCGTGCCAGCTTCATTTCCCTCGGCGATATTCTGCTTGCCTGAACGTGCCGCTTGCTTCATTTGGTCGACGGTGCGGTCGCCGACTCTGGGCAAGTAGTGTTCCACGAAGTAGCAAGTGATATCATAAATGCATTCCGCTTTTTGGAAGGCAATGAGGTTCTTGTAATCGCCCTTCTGTGGGAGGAAATTGTTCATGACTGGGAAAACCGGGAGCTACTGTTCTTGGGGGACGTTGATGTTATTGCTCATCACCAGGTCGTGGGTGCGCTGCATGAAGCGGGTGAACTCGCCGCGGCTGTCGCCACGCAGCAGGTCGGGACGCGCCTCGGGGATGAGGACATAGTTCTCGCCACGGGCCACGGGCTTCTGGACGAAGAAGAGTTTGTAGCGAGGATCCACGACGACGGCTCGTCCATTTTCCATCCGCAGCGATACTTTGACCATGGCGCCACCTCGGGTGTCGATGTCGCTCTGGTTGCTGATGAAGTTACCCATGCTATAGACGAGCAGCACGTTTTTGTCATATTCCTTGCTGTAGCGCATCTCCATCGGTTCGACGACATGGGGGTGGCCGCCGATGATGAGGTCCACACCCTGGGTCACCAGCCAGTCGGCGAGGGTGCGTTGTGAGGCGACAGGTTTCAACTGGTACTCGATGCCCCAATGCAGGTTCACACAGATGGCGAGTGCCCCGCGTTCGCGGGCCAGGGCGATGTCATCGGCAATACGTTGCTGGTCAATGAAGTCAACCACGACATTACCCTGAATAGGAATCCCGTTGGTGCCATAGGTATAGTCAAGGAAGGCGATTTTTATCCCCTTGACATTGACGATGTGAGGGATGCGTTGGCTGCGTTCATGCTCGTCGCGATAGGTGCCGATGTGTGCGATACCCATGGAATCCAGCGCATGGCAGGTGCGTGCCAGACCCTTGTCACGGCGGTCCAGGCAGTGGTTATTGGCTGTGAGGAACAGGTCGAAGCCCACGTCCCGCAGCCGCTCGGCGTAGCTGTCGGGGGCGCTGAAGCACGGATAGCCCGTGTAAGGTCTGCCTCCCAGGGGGCACTCCAGGTTGACTACGGCAAGGTCTGCCCAGGTGATGTCATCAACCAAGTATTGGAAACACAGCGTGTAGTCATAGGTGCCGTCAGGTTGTTGCGCAGCGGTGATCTGCGGCGAGTGCTGCATCGCATCGCCCACAAACATCAGGTTCACCGTGTTGTTGCTCTGCAACAACTGCACGACCGACAACAGCAATATGGAGAGCAGTTTCATTTTAGTCTCTAGTTTTTAGTCCCTAGCTGGGAATATGTCCCTCTAATCCCTAAACCCTAAACTCTAAACCTCAAGTGAGCAAGCAGAACGCTTGCTCACTTGAATTTATCGTCCGCGCTTTTGAGCCTTGGCCTGGGCCTTGGCGTTGCGCATCATCTGCATGGGGTTGGTCGATACCTGGTGCATCACCTTGCGCATCGACAGGAACTGTTTCAACAGGCGGTTCACCTCCTCGACACTGGTGCCGCTACCGGCAGCGATGCGCTTGCGGCGGCTGGCGTCGATGATGTCGGGATTGGCACGCTCCTGAGGTGTCATCGAGCCGATGATGGCCTCCACGCCCTTGAAGGCGTCGTCGGGAATATCAATGTCCTTGATGGCTTTACCCACGCCAGGAATCATCGATGCCAGGCTCTTGAGGTTACCCATCTTCTTGATTTGCTTAATCTGCTTGATGAAGTCGTCAAAGTCAAACTTGTTCTGCTTGATTTTCCTCTCCAGCTTCTCGGCCTCTTCCTCGTCATACTGCTGCTGCATGCGGTCAACGAACGACACGATGTCGCCCATGCCCAGGATGCGGTCGGCCATACCTTTAGGACGGAAGGGGTCCAGGTCGGTCATCTTCTCGCCGATACCCACAAACTTGATGGGCTTGTCGACCACGGCACGGATAGACAGGGCGGCACCGCCACGGGTGTCACCGTCGAGCTTGGTGAGCACGACGCCGTCAAAGTCCAGGCGCTCGTTGAACGCCTTGGCGGTGTTCACGGCATCCTGACCGGTCATCGAGTCTACGACGAACAGGGTCTCGTTGGGGTGGATGGCATCCTTGATGGCTTTGATCTCGACCATCATCGCCTCGTCGACAGCCAGACGACCGGCAGTATCGACAATCACCAGGTCGTAGCCATTCTGCTTGGCGTGCTCGATGGCGTGCAGTGCGATAGCGACGGGATCCTTGCTATCGGGCTCGCTATAGACGGGCACCTCGATCTGCTCGGCGATGGTCTTCAGCTGGTCGATAGCGGCAGGACGGTAGACGTCACAGGCCACGAGCAGCGGTTTGCGTTTCTCTTTACCGTTCTTCAGGCGGTTGGCAAGTTTGCCGGTGAAGGTGGTCTTACCTGAACCCTGCAGACCCGACATCAGGATGATGGCGGGATTGCCCTCGATGCTGAAGGTGGCTTCCTCGCCACCCATGAGTTCTGCCAACTCGTCATGGACGATCTTGACCATCAGCTGGCTGGGGTTCACGGCGTTGATGACGTTCTGGCCCAGGGCCTTCTGCTTGACGTCGTCAACAAACTTCTTGGCCACGGGATAGCTGACGTCGGCGTCAACCAGTGCGCGGCGCACTTCCTTCAGGGTGGATGCTACGTTGATTTCGGTGATGCGGCCTTGTCCTTTCAGGACTTTAAATGACCGTTCAAGTTTATCAGATAAATTCTCAAACATTATTTTGGTGGTTTTTAGTCTTTCTCACTTTGTGTTGCCCGAAAACCTCACACTAAGCCGCAAAGGCACTAAGTTTCTTTAATCATAGCTTAGCGCCTTAGCGCCTTAGCGTGGGTGTTGTCCGGTTATTGTTATTATTTCTTCTTGATGAGCTTGTTGGTTGCCGTGTCGGGGAAGACGATTTGCGGCTTGAATTCGCGGCCTTCCTCGGGGGTGACGATGGCATAAGCCATGATGATGACGATGTCGCCCACCTCGACCTTGCGGGCTGCAGCGCCGTTTAGGCAGATGGTGCCACTGCCGCGTTCGCCGGCGATGGTGTAGGTATCAAGTCGTTCGCCATTGTTCACGTCAACGATATACACGCGTTCGCCCTCGATGATGCCGGCGGCATCCATGAGGTCCTGGTCGATAGTGATGCTACCGATATAGTTGAGGTTGGCATCGGTCACCGTCACACGGTGAATCTTGGATTTCATGACCTGGATGTACATAATCTTAGTTGTAAGTTCTTAGTTGTAAGTTTTAAGTACGATTACTATCACCTAAAGCCTAATACCTAAAGCCTAAAGCCTCTTATAGGTGATATTGTCAATCTCGCGCACGTCGCCGCAATACACGGTGATGCAGCCCACGATATAGTCGCTCTCGTTCCAGTCGGTGACCGGCTGCAACGTGATACCGTCACAGATCGAGAAATACTCGGTATCCATCTCGGGCCAGGCATTGATAGTGGCCACTACCCAGTCGTGGGTCTGCTCCACGGTATGGTCCTTAGCGAACTCCAGGCTGCGTTGCAGGGTGGCATAGATCTGCGGGGCGACCTTGCGGACCTCAGGGGTGAGGCGCACGTTGCGGCTGCTCTTGGCCAGACCGTCTTCCTCACGGATGCAGGGGCACTGCACGATGTTGATATCGAAGCCCAGTTGCTTGATCATGGCGCGGATGACAGCAATCTGCTGGAAGTCTTTCTCGCCGAAGTAGGCACGGTTGGGCATCACCCACGAGAAAAGTTTGCTCACGATCTGGCACACGCCGTTGAAGTGGCCGGGGCGCATGGCGCCTTCCATCACTTGCTGGACGGGACCGAGGTCAAACACGCGGGTATCAGGCTCGGGATAGATCTCCTCGACGGTGGGCATGAAGGCCACGTCAACGCCGCAGCTCTCGAGCAGGGCGGCATCGCGCTCGGCAGTACGGGGATAGGTGCGCAGGTCTTCCTTGTTGTTGAACTGCGTGGGGTTGAGGAAACAGCTCACGACGACGGCATCGTTCTCCTTGCGGGCACGCTCGACGAGCGACTTGTGACCCTCGTGCAGGGCACCCATCGTGGGCACCAGACCTACTGACTTACCTGACTGGCGAAAAGCCTCAACAGCCTCGCGCAACTCATTGACCTTGCTGATAATCTTCATTCTTCTTTAATTATAAGATGTAAATTCAACCTGCAAAATTACTATGCAAAACTCACATTGGCAAATTTTGGGCAAACTCAGCGTAAAAAAGTTACTTAATTTACCCAAGTGCAGCCTAAATTCTGCAAATTGCGTGCCAACTTCTCAATGATTAGTGATTAGTGATGCCCGGTAAAAAATCGATATAAGTTGTAATTCTTTTAGAAATGATAATATGAGGAACTCTTTGGCGTAAGGGGCTTGCCTTAATTGGTGAGCAGGTCGACGACCTGCACAAGGCCGACGGCCTTGAATTGTTATAGCCCCAGGGCGCACAGGCCGACGGCCTGTGTGGCCTGGGGTGCTGGTGGGTAATGAATGGGCCTCGTAGAGGGCCACTCACAGCCCGTATTTATGGCCCCCTACGGGGCCCAATTAGTATAGCGCCTCTATCACCAAGCCACGAGGACCTACGGCCCTCGCGCCATGGTGTTCGCTCAATTCAAGGCCTGCTGGCCTTGTGCAGACCTTCGGCCTGCATTCTCTGCAATTAACGGGACACCCTAGTGATTAGTGATTAGTGAGGGCTGGCACGAGTTCTACTTCTCTATCCAAGGTCTCGCTAATGACAACCATACCATAGAGACGCAAAATCTTGCGTCTCCACGGTGTGAAACAAGCTGTTTTAATCTTAGCGCCATAACTATCGGCAATAAGAACACCCTCTAACGCCTAACACCTAAAGTCTAATGTCTAACGTCTAAAGTCTAAACCCTAAAACCTACCAATGATTGCTCAACAGGTAGTTAATGAGCGTTGTGACATCACTGATGTTGATACCCCCGTCCTCGTTACAGTTGGCATTATCGGGGTTGAAGTTGTCGGTGTTGCCGCCCAGTAGGTAGTTGACAAGGGTAGTGACGTCGCTGATGTTGACCTGGTTGTCTTCATTGACGTCGCCGCGCAGGATGCCGCCCTGTTTGGTCAGGCTCCACACGGTGAGGTGGCCTCCAGGATAATACTGGTAGATCGTCACGTGACGCGAGTCGATGACCTCGGCATTGACCCAGTTGTTGGTGTGGCTATTGGCATTGGCTGTGGCTGTCTGGGGCACGCTGACCAGCGGCTGAGCGGCATTCATCTCGGCTACAGCAAAGCCGTCACGGTAGTTCTCGAGAGTGGGGTAGACCACGAGTTCCTTGTTGTCCCAGACGAAGGGGAAAGCACCGTTGCATGCCCCCTTGTTAGGCAGGGAGAATGACGTGCCGATGAAGTCGTCGCCGTCAAAGGTCATCTTTACTGGAGCGGCATTGCGGGTGATATAAAGCACGGCGGGCTCACCCCTCAGGTCATTGTAGTAGTTGAGCACCGTGGTGTTGCTGGCCGTCACGCCGTCGCAGTTGGCAAGATAGCAGTTGTCGGCATCCACCTCGCCGTCTGCGATGGCAATGCGGCTGACGCTGGTGCCACTATTGCCGCCGGCGAGATAGAGTTCGCCCTCCTCCAGCAGGTTGCCGCGCGCAAAGCCCAGGTTGTCGCTGCGTCCGAAGTTGATGGCACTCGTTGGCAGCGTGTGGGTCACGATATCGCCTGTGGCAGGATTGATGACCTTGATTTCGGGACGCCCGGTCCATGCGTTGGGGAAGATGGCGTTGCTCACCACGAGGTTGCTGGCCTCGTCACGCGTGAGGCCGCAGTTGGCACCACCCTCATAGGTGGTGCCCGTCAAGCCATTACGGTCCACCTCATAGATGGTGCTTGTGCTCTTGTCATTGATATAAAACTTGCCGTTCATGCCGAAGCCTTGTCGCGTGGCGTCGGTATTGAGGAAGCCGAGGTCGTTGATCTCCCACACCTTCTCAATGTTGTAGGTCACGGGCGTGGGTTGTTCGGGATCAATGGGACTGCCGCCCTCGTTCAGATAGGCAGGTTGGCTCTCGTTGCCGTAGCCGTCGACGACACACACGGCATACCAATAGCCGCTCTGGCACTCGTTGGGCAACGTGTAGGTGGGGCTGTAGGTGACGCCCAACAGATAGTCGCTCTTGATGCCGCCATAAATCGTACTCGTAGCGCTCTCGACGGTGACATCGGCAGGCACGGCATAGACTGAGTATTTCACCAGAGTGCCCTGCTGGGGTGACCAGGAGAGGGTAGAGCCCTCAAGGGCAAGGTTGGCAGGCGCGCCATAACCGGGTGCTGTCTTCCATGTCACGGCAGGAATCATCGCAGGGTGCTGGAAGGCGTTGGCAAGCAGATAGGCGCCCAATCCTGTCTTGCGAGGGCCGTTGATGTAGCGCGCCGAGTAGAGCACGACTCCCGGGCAGTTGTCCTCGGTATATTGGCGCGAGAGGTTGATCTGCTGGACGACTTCGGCCCAGTCGCTGGTGGTGTTGCTGCTGTCAAAGAACGAGATGCTGTGGCTCGCAAAGTGATGGCGCCCAAAGTGTTTGGCGATATAGCTCCACCAGTCGGTGATGGGACCGAATGGGTTGGTATTGTGGTTGGTTTTCCAGTAGATCTGCGGCGAGATGTAGTCGATGGTGCCCTGTTCCAGCCAGGCCAACGGATCGCTGAAGATGCCGTTGTACTGCCAGTCGCTGCCCTTGGGGCAAGGTGTGACACCATGCTGGGCGGCAGACGTGCTGGCGGTGCCTGCTACACCGGCAGGACTGATGCCGAAGCGTACCTCGGGTTTCGTCTCTTGTATCATGTTATAGACGTCGGCAACCATCATGTTGACGTTGTTGCGGCGCCAGTCGGCAAAGGTCATGTCAACATTGGAGTCATTCCACAGGTTATAGTCCTCGGCTTTGTTTGTGGTGGGAATACCGTTAGGGTAGAAGTAGTCGTCAAATACGATACCGTCCACGTCATAGTTGGTGATGATCTCCCTGCACACGTTGACGATGCGCTGGCGTGTCTCGGGAAGACCCGGATTGAGGATGATGGTCGTCGAGCTGCCGTTGGTATAGGAGAGCAGCATGCCACGGTTCTTCAATTCCTTGTCCTGTTCGGTGTTCCAGTCGGTGCCTGTGCTCCAGCGGTAGGGATTGACCCAGGCATGGCACTGGATGCCGCGGGCATGGCATTGCTCAACGGCATACTGCAGCGGGTCATAGCCCGGATTCTTGCCGCGTGTACCGGTCAGGTAGCTGGACCACGGCTCATAGCTGGACTGATACATGGCGTCGCACATCGAGCGCACCTGGAAGAAGACGGCATTGAAGTTCTGGGCCTGCAGTTTGTCCAGGTAGGCGTTGAACTCAGCCTTCTGGGCGCTGGCATTGTTGGTTGTCGTGGGCCAGTCAATCTGATAGACGGTGGCAATCCACGCGGCACGCATCTCGCGCTTCAATGACTCGGCAGCATTGATGCCAACCGCCATTGTCAAGGCAACAAAAAGAAGTAGGATTTTCTTGATCATAATATAAAGTTTTAGAGATTATTTTATTGTTAATTTGGTTAATGCCACAAAGTTAGAGATTATTTCCAAAAAAAATCTCATCTTTGTGCAACTTTTTTGATACCTTCGTGCGTCTAATGCATGAAAGCGGCTGGCAAGCGCTTGTCCGCTCTACCAAAAAACAATTACAAACGACTAAAACGATACAACAATGAGAAAGACGATTTTATTATTAGCGATGATGTTGACGATGACGCTCGCCGCAACAGCCGGTCCAGTCATCAAGGCCACGCCTGCCAAGGAAAAGGCCAACATCCAATTCAAGGGCGACTCGATAACTATTACCGATGGCGACGAGTCAGTGACCGTGAGCGGTCTGCCCGAAATGCAGAAGGTGCGCGACAAAATCAACCGTGCCCTGGACGATACCCTCAATGCCGGCAGCGGCACTTCGGTGAGAATCGGTGGTAACGAGGGAGAACTTGCTCCCGAGGATATCAAGGAGATCAGCAACCAGTGGGCTAGTGTGGTCAAGCAGATGGCCATCAGCGGTTCTTTCTGCTTGCTTGGAATTGTGGCTCTGGTGCTGTTGTTCCGCTTCATGAACCGCCGCAACAAGTACCGCGTCATCGAGAAGGCCATCGAGAACAACTACCCGCTCAACGAACTCTCTCTGAACGACACGAGGCGTAGTGCCATCTATGTGCAGCAGCCTGTCGTTACTGCCACTCCCCCTGCATTCAATGGCGCTCCCGCCCAGCAGCCCGGTCAGGTGCCCGTAGGTACGCCCATCAGTGGCCAGACTCCCGACAATCCTGTCGTGATGACCGACATGGTCAACTGGCGCGCCTTGATGCCTGCCATCAAGTGGATCGGGTGGGGAACGTTGCTGGTACTCTTCAGCGTGGCAATCGGTGATGCCGAGAATCCGTTCTGGCCCATTGGCTTGGCTCTGATAGTGGTGGGCGTCTGCAAGGGTTTTATCCTCTACAAGGAGCAGCAGTCATTGCAGGAAGCCTGGAAGCGTGCTCAGCAGATGCAACCCCGTGAGCCGATGCGCGAAGGCATCCCCGTGCCGCCGCCCTTGGACGAGGACTACAGGAACGATGACGACAACAACACCTATCAGCCTTATTAAAATAAATCTTAGCGGCTTAGCGTGAGGCCAAGCACGCGGATGCCCTCAGATAATTCAGACTATTCAGTTGTTTTTAAAAAACTTAGCGGCTTAGCGCCTTAGCGTGAGGCCTGTAGAGGAGAGATAAGAGATGTTATCCAAGCTTGATGAAATAAGACTGCTGTCGCAATGCGCTCTGGCCGACAACCGGGACGCATTCGGCAGGCTCGTCGAGGCCTATCAGCCGCGCGTGCGTCGGTTCCTGCTGAACCTGACCACGGGCGACGAGATGCTGACCGACGACCTGGCGCAGGAGACTTTCATCAAGGCCTATGTGGGCATACGCAGCTTCAAGGGGCTTTCGTCTTTCGGCACCTGGCTGTACCGCATCGCCTACAATGAATTTTATAACCACACGCGCCGTCATCAAGAGGATCACGTCGAGGATATCGCCCGCCTGGGTGACGTCAGCACTGCAGCCACCGACGCCATCGATGCCTCGATGACAGTGCAGGAAGCATTGGCACGGCTGAACGACAACGAACGTGTCGCCGTCACCCTGTTCTACATCGAGGACCAGCCCCTCAAGCAGGTCTCCAAGATCATGCAGATGCCCGAGGGCTCGGTCAAGTCCCTCATCCATCGAGCAAAAGCCAAGATGAGAACTCTTATAGATACCTAGTTTCAGTGAAACAAGAACCGCCCTGACGGGCGAGAAAATAAAAGAAAGTTTTTATAGATAATTTGTTAAATTTCCCGTGCGAAGCACGGTAAAAATAAGGAAATGACCATGAACGATATTGAAGACAAGAAGCTGGCGCAGATGCTCAAGCAGGGTGCGCATGACCCCGGGGAGAATCCCTGGTTCACCCGCCGCGTCTTGAACAAGCTGCCCGAGAAGCAACCGCGTGGCTCGTGGGCCACGACGGTTGTCTATGCCATCGCCCTAGTGGTGTGTGTCATCTGCTGGCTGATGCTGTGGCGCGGCCAGGATTGGGGCGCCGTAACCGTGCGCGACGTCCTCTACAACGCGATGATGGGCATCGCGACGCTCACCATCCTCTGGCAGACCATCGCCTCGGCCCTCCACGCCGCCGACGTGTGACCCGCCACCTCACTTGGACAACAAGAAAACAATAAGTGCAATAAATACAAATGATTGGCGGACAGGTCATTGTATTTATTGCACTTATTGTTTTCCTTTTATTGGGATGGGCAATTACTTAAGTCCCATCAGCTGCTTGCTGCGGTCGAGTAGTTGCGGGTCCTTGATTTTCTTTAATTCGCCGAGGATCCACTCGGGGTTGATGTCCTTGAAGGTCTTGACAAAGCCGCGGGTGAGCTGGCTGTCAGGATGGTCGCAGCACCATTGCATCATGCGTTGTGTGTCGCAGTAGAGGCGGTTCGACACCAGGACGTGGAAATCACCCAGCAGCTGGCTGGGATCAATGACATGGGCCTGGGCCTCGTTGAGGAAGGCTTCCACCCTGTCATAGAAGGTCGTGTCGCTCAACGGAGTCCACGACAGCACCTCAAGCGCGCGCTTGTCGCGCCAAAAGTTAGTCAACAAGGTGGTGTCAGCACTGAATACGGTGCCGATTTTTCCTACGGTGAAGAGCCCGTTGTCACCGATGGTGACAGGCAACTCGTTGTGGATGAACCATAGGGTAGAGTCAGCGTCCACGCCATCGCGCTGCACGTTGTAGGAAATCCAGCGGCTCACGTTGATGGGTTTGCCCCACTTGTCGGGCATGACCATGCGCATCGAGTCGATGCCCATGTTGCGGGTGTGCTCGTCGATGTCATCCCAGTAGGACAGATTCACGGCA
Organism: Sodaliphilus sp.; assembly: GCA_045114065.1. Classification (GTDB taxonomy): domain Bacteria; phylum Bacteroidota; class Bacteroidia; order Bacteroidales; family Muribaculaceae; genus Sodaliphilus. The sequence continues at coordinate 38,490 of JBGUJU010000217.1, read as the reverse complement.
CCACCGCACTCGCCCAGACGCATGAAATCAATCATGCCGTTCTTGCCATAGGTCGCCAGCCAGCAGGTGCGCATGTCGCTGTAGGACGTATGTCCCAGCAGCAGGGTGATGCCCTTGTCGGGATAGTCCTTCATGCCCCACACAGTGACAGTGGTGTTCATCGTGTCCACATACATCACCTTGTCGATACCCAAAGCCTGGCAGGCGGCCAGGTCGAGGAGCCTGTGGGGGTATTTCTCGCCATCGTCATCATAGCGTAGATCGTTGCTGCTGAGGTTTAGCGAGTCGTCACAGACGCCCACACTGCACAGGAAGTCGTGGCCGTTGTTGATCTCATTACCCTGTTGCCACTTGCCTGTACACGACACGATAGCTAGGGCCAACATCATCATTGCGATTGTTCTCATTGTTTTCATATCAAGATTTTTATTACCTAAAATCTAAAGCCTAAAACCTAAAGTCTAAAGTCTAAAGTCTGAAGTCTAAAGTCTAAAACCTAATCCGTCAACTTGCGATAGCGCACGCGGGTGGGCTCTTCCTTGCCCAGGCGCTTCAATTTGTTCTCCTCATACTCGCTGTAGCTACCCTCAAAGAAGAACACGTTCGAGTTGCCCTCAAAGGCGAGGATGTGGGTGCAGATGCGGTCCAGGAACCAGCGGTCATGGCTGATGACCACGGCACAGCCGGCGAAGTCCTCAAGACCTTCCTCGAGGGCGCGCAGGGTGTTCACGTCGATATCGTTGGTGGGCTCATCGAGCAACAGGACGTTGCCCTCCTCCTTGAGTGCCAATGCCAGCTGCAGGCGGTTGCGCTCACCGCCCGAGAGGACGCCGCACTTCTTCTGCTGGTCCACGCCGCTGAAGTTGAAGCGCGATAGGTAGGCGCGGGCGTTGACGTCGCGGCCGCCCATGCGCAGCAGTTCCACGCCGCCCGAGATGACCTCATAGACGGTCTTGTCGGGGTCGATACTCGTGTGCTGCTGGTCCACGTAGACCGCCTTGACGGTCTCGCCGACCTCAAACACGCCGCTGTCGGGTTTCTCCAGACCCATAATCAGTCGGAACAGCGTCGTCTTGCCGGCACCGTTGGGACCGATGACGCCCACGATGCCGTTAGGCGGCAGCATGAAGTTGAGGTCGTCGAACAGCAGTTTGTCGCCGAAGGCCTTAGCCACATGCTGGGCCTCGATGACCTTGTTGCCCAGGCGGGGACCGTTAGGGATGAAGATTTCGAGTTTCTCCTCTTTCTCCTTGACGGTCTCGTTCAGCAGTTTGTCGTAACTGTTCAAGCGCGCCTTTCCCTTGGCCTGGCGGGCTTTGGGTGCCATGCGCACCCATTCGAGCTCGCGCTGCAGGGTCTTCTGGCGCTTGCTCTCGGTCTTTTCCTCCATGGCCAGGCGCTGGGTCTTCTGCTCCAGCCAGGAGCTGTAGTTGCCCTTCCAGGGGATTCCCTCGCCGCGGTCGAGCTCCAGAATCCAGCCAGCCACGTTGTCGAGGAAGTAGCGGTCGTGGGTCACGGCGATGACTGTACCCTCATATTGCTGCAGGTGCTGCTCCAGCCAGTCGATGGACTCGGCATCGAGGTGGTTGGTGGGCTCGTCGAGCAGGAGGACGTCGGGTTTCTGCAACAGCAGGCGGCACAGGGCCACGCGGCGGCGTTCACCACCGCTCAGGTGCTCCGTCAGCTGGTCGCCTTCGGGGCAGCGCAGGGCGTCCATCGCCCTTTCCAGACGGTTGTCCAGGTTCCACGCGTCGGTGGCGTCGATGATATCCTGCAGCTCGGCCTGACGGGCAAACAGCTTGTCCATCTTCTCGGGGTCCTCATAGTACTCGGGCATACCGAACTTGAGGTTGATGTCCTCAAACTCCTTCAACGTGTCCACCACGTGCTGCACGCCTTCCTGGACCACCTCCTTGACCGTCTTGGTCGGGTCAAGCTGCGGGTCCTGGGGCAGGTAGCCCACGGTGTAGCCCGGTGCGAACACCACCTGGCCCTGGTACTGTGTCTCCAGGCCGGCGATGATTTTCATCAGGGTTGATTTACCCGCGCCGTTCAGACCGATGATGCCGATTTTGGCGCCATAGTAGAACGAGAGGTAGATGTTCTTGAGGATTTGTTTCTGGTTCTGCTGGATGGTTTTGCTCACGCCCACCATCGAGAAGATGATTTTCTTGTCGTCAACTGTTGCCATAATAGTCGTTATTTAGTTACTGCTTGCAAAGATACAGGTTTTTTTTCACGTGTGCAAGTTCAAGCCCCACCTCCCGTCCGCCTGTTGTGGTATTGCGAGCCTCTGGCTCGTAAACACGCTCCAGTAACTCGCGGGGAAGGAGTGGCGACGATGTGCAGCGTTATTGTTATCGTTACAGGTGTTTAGTCAGCGGTTTGTCGTCCCAGCTGTTGACGAGGGCGGTGAGCCATTGCTGGGCGGCAGCGTCGTCGAGGCGGGCGATTTCCTCAAGCAGGGTAGGGCGGTCGTTAGGTGACAGCTTGAAGTAGGGCAGCAGGCGGTTGTCCGTGCCGCGGTGGGCTGCCATCCAGCGCAGGAACCGCTGTGGATTCATCCGGTAGAGTTGTGAGACATCCCAGGGGAAGGGATTGTACTGATAGTCTGGGTCATAGGTGGATTTGATAATCTCGGTGTAGCCGTTCCAGGTGTCCATGATGTCGGTGTCATAGAGGGAACACACCAGCATATCCCATGACTTGAAGTCGAGGGTGGCATATTGGTCCACGTCACCCTGTTCCATCACGACGCGTTGGTTCTTGAGGACAAAGTGTCCCTTGGCGTTGATGGCGTAATCTTGCTCCCATCCTTGTTGCCAGTGGGGGGCACTCTTGACATCGTTGTCGAAGTCCATGATTGCTCGGCCCATGACCCGGTGCAGGGTCAAGCCGTTGCCGTGGAAGGTGAAGTGCCCGTCAAGGGTGAAGACGGTGTCGTTGGTGACATCATCGAGGTGGATGCGCCACAACAGGTGCTGCTCGCGGGCATTGATGGCATCGAGCAGATGGCCCTGGCGGTCATAGGTCATCAGGTCCACGCTGTATCCCATGCCGCTACCGGTATAAAAAGCGGCGAGAGTGATGCCGCTCCCCATGTCGCGCACGCCCAGCAGCAGCCAGTTGCCCATATCGTCGGCAAATAACCTGCCCGCCGGAGTGACCAGCGCTTTGTATTGTTCGTTATTGATTTTCAGACCCTTCAGGTCGCTGACTTGCTGGTTGGGGTCGCCGCAATAGACATCGGGCATGGTCAGGCTGTCGCCCAATATCAACTGGTCGGTCACCGTAATGCCCAAGCTGTCGAGAAATGCAAACTGGCCGTTGGTGGCTGTGCTGCCGCCGTGTGAGCACGCCGTCAGAAGTATCAAAGTCAGGGCTGCGCCCCAGATGTATCGAGATGTCATGTCAATTCCAAATATTACTGCGTTGCAAAAGTAATAAAATAATGTAAATAATTGACCCGAACTCTTGCTCACTTGTTATTTTTTTAGTATTTTTGCATTCAGAACTAACATTATTAATTAACTTAAGATTTATAGCATGGAAGCAAGAACTCAAGATGTAAAAGGTGTATTTCAGAATAATACTCTTTTAGAAATTCCTTATTATCAGCGTCGTTATGTATGGAATGACGAGCCTGAGTATTTGAATTGGTCTAGGTTTGCCGAAGACATGGAATCAACTTTGGAGACCGATTCGTCATATTTTCTAGGTGCATTAATTCTTAAAAGTGCTAAAAGGTCAGATGAAGATATGAGAAATGGTATTTCTAAGAGAATGATAGTAGTTGATGGTCAACAACGTTTGACAACAATGGCTATTTATATGAAATTACTTCATCAACTTACAAGCCATGAAACTGAATTTGAATCTTATTACCAGTTGGACAATGACTCTAAAGATCCTACAATAAGGCACAACTGTGAGGATCGTAGAGATTTCAATAGAATTATTTTGGGAGATACTCCTGGTGTTAAAGAAGGAGATAATCTAATAATTGGAGCCAATAATTTTTTCTATAAAAGATTTGTATATCTTAGAGACGAGAAGAAAATAAATCTGGATGAATTACGTAGGGCAATTAACGCACGTGTTAATTTTGTTGTCATTGAACTATCAGCAGAAGAAGATGAACAGCAGATATTTGACACTATTAATTCACTCGGTGTAGATTTGACAACAGATGAACTATTGAAGAATTATCTTTATGAGGCTGAAGATGAAGAAAGATATAATAATACTTGGAAAAAAATGTTTGACCTAGATGAGTCTAAGAAGTTCTGGGGAACAGATGCTACATCTCAAAAGCAAACAAAAAAAGACAAAGTATTGGATAGGTTTTTGTCGGCGTTTGTAAAATTAAAAATGTGGGATTTTAAAGATATTCTAGATCCGATACATAGAAAAGAATTTGTCAAAGCGGGCAGTGTATATAAGGCTTGCAAATCTTTTTGTGAGAGATATGGCATGACAAAATTAGCTCTTGCTGATGAGATTCTAAGATATGCCAAGATCTATCGTGATAATTTTGATGTAAGTGTGTTAGATGAGAGAATTCCTCAGCATTCTGATATCAAAAGACTGGCATGCCTTATTAATTCAAATAAGTCTTATGTTGTTTTACCTTATGTGCTTTATGTCTTGGGCAATGTTAATGATCTCAATGAGCGTAATAAAATATTTGGTTATTTGGAAACGTATTTAGTTAGGAGATTGCTCTGCAAGTCAAGTTCTAATAGCTATAGCGATTTATTTGCTGAGGACTTAATCGGTAAACATATCCAGACCTATGTTGGATTGCGAGAACACATTGAGAATCTTACTAGCCTCAATCTTCCAATGCCTTCGAATGAGGAAATCCAGGCACAATTGGGACAAGTCAAGCTGGATGAGAAATTATCTCTTACAATTCTTTACTTGTATGAAACTAAGCTTAGATCAGCAGATGATGATAACGGCTTGAAAGAAGGCATTAACTATTATAGTGTTGTGCGTTTGATGCCAAAACCGTGTATTGAAGCAAATAAGAATTGGCAACCGGCTAATAATATTCAGGAGGAGAATAATCGCAGAGATGCAATTCAAACTCTTGGAAATGCCTTTATGTTTGAAGATATCGATGAAAAAGCATTTAAAAAGGTAATCAACAAAGGATTTCAAGAAAAGAAAAATGTGTATGAACACTATCTTGGAAAGGTCCAAAGTTCCAATGTTCTTAAGACGCAAAACTCTTGGAACGTAGATAAGATTAAAACGAGAAACAATAATTTTGCGAAAATTCTTTCAGAACAGATTTGGAACTTATGATATAGCTCAGAGGTATTTGCTATAGCAATAGTTAGTCATATGGCTTCTGGATATTTCCGCTTGAGAATGCATTCTCAAGCGGAAATATCCAATATGGATTCTTGTCTCAAAATGAAGGGTTGATGTTGAGAGGCACCTGAATTGTTCATTGGGAATTTGTGCATAGATTATTATTTGTTTAGGGATAGATTAGATGATTGCTTTTTAAAGTGTTTATTTTAACAATTGAAATGCATTTTTGATATTTCTTCCTTTCATCAAAATTCGGCAATATATTTAGATTCATTTATCAAGATAATTACTAATTTTGCACATTAAAATAAATGGGAAAGAAGAGAAATATCCATATCGAGCATCCCGAGGCTTGGGAACTGCTTGTCGCCATCGGTGACGAGCGGGTGGACTATATCCTGTACACCCCGTCGGTTGCCAACTCGCTCATCATCGGTGATGTGGCGTGGACCGACGACACCTTGCAGGGGCTTGAGGATGCCATCTACGACACGCCGGTGCTGCTCGACGAGTACAAGCGTGTGAGGGTGATTGTGGATTCCTCCCACTATGTGTTCTTGCCCGATGACACCAGTGACGCCGATTGTGTTGAGTTGGTGCGCCATGCGTTTCGCGATGACGAGGGCGACGCTGCCGTCTGTGCCTTGCCCGGCAATGGCGTGAAGCTTGCCTGGCTGATGCCTCGTGGCATGCAGGCATTCCTTGGGCGCACGTTTAACTATCCGATGATCTGTCACCATCTGTTCCCCCTGTGTGAGTACATCGTGGGACAGGACCACAGCGATGCCCGGTCGAGGATGTTCCTCAATCTGAAGGATGGGGCGATGGACCTTGCTGTCTATCGCGAGGGCAAGCTGCAGTGTGCCAACACATTCCAGTTTACCAACTTCCCCGATGCTACCTACTATGCCATGAGCATGTGGCGCAGCTATGGCATGGACCAGCTGACCGACGAGTTGCAGCTCATGGGTGACCGCGAGGCCTGTGCCGCCATGACGCCCAAGCTGCGTGAATTTGTGAAATATGTGATGCCTGCCGTCTATCCTGCCGCCGCGATGAGGCTGGGACGCAATGCGATGCAGGCGCCGCTCGAACTGATACTACTTGCCCTATGCGAATAATCAGCGGAAAATATGGCCGCCGCCGCTTTGATGTGCCGACCAACATCACCGCGCGCCCCACGACCGACATGGCACGCGAGAACCTGTTCAACGTGCTGGGTAATATCATAGACCTGGAAGGCAAGACGGTGCTCGACCTGTTTGCCGGCACGGGCGCGATGAGTTTTGAATTTCTCTCGCGTGGCTGTGCTCATGTCACTGCCGTCGAGAAGGCTCGCGTCCAGGCAGAGTTTATCAAGCGGGTGCAGCAGCAATTACAGGACGAGAATCTGACGCTCGTGCGTGGCGACGTGTTCAAGTTCCTGTCCACGTGCCGCCAGTCGTTTGACATCATCTTTGCCGACCCGCCCTATGACTTGCCGCGTTTCGGCGAGATTCCCAAGCTCGTGCTGGACTCGTCGCTGGTGCACGACGGCACACTGTTCATCATGGAGCATCCGCGAGAGCACGACTTCAGCACCTTGCCCCATTTCTCGCAGCAGCGCGTCTACGGCAAGGTGAATTTCTCATTGTTCGAGATCAATCAACACACACAAGAGACATGAACAGAACTTTACTGATAGCTGCGGCTGTAGCCTTCTTGACGCTGCAGGTTCAGGCACAACACATCGCCCCTGTGGACACTACCGCTCGCCTGGCATCGCCCGATGTGGTGACTGCCGACCAGATGAGCCAACAACAGGTGACTAACCCGTTGGAAGCCATCAATGGCCGAGTGGCTGGTGTTACCATCCAGAAGAGCAACAACGGTGCCGCCGCGATGAATGCCGTGCGCGTGCGCGGCACGACGTCGGTGACAGGCGGCAATGACCCGTTGATTATCATCGATGGCGTGTTTGGCGACCTGAGTACATTGTCATCGATTTATCCGTCTGATATTGAGAGTTTCACGGTCCTGAAAGATGCCAGTGAGACGGCCCAATATGGATCGCGTGGTGCCTCGGGTGTCATCGAGGTGACAACCAAGAAGGGATCTGCCGGCCGCACCTCGGTGACTTATAACGGCAGTCTAGGCATTTCACGTGTGACCAGGAATCTGAACATGCTCGATGCAGCAGGCTATGTGAATGCCGTGCGTGCTTTGGGGCTGATACCCATCGACAAGGGTTACGATACCAATTGGCAGAAGACCATAGAGCAGACTGCTCTCTTGCAGGACCATCATGTCGCCTTCATGGGCGGTGGAGAGCGTTCGCGCTACCGTGTGTCGTTAGGATACATGGACCATGACGGCGTGATCTTGCATGACAAGCTGCGCAATTTCACGAGTAACATGAACCTGCATCAGCGCATGTTCGGCGACCTGTTGACTATCGAGGTGGGCATGTTCGGCAATGTGCAGAAGAATCATACAGCTGTCTATGACGTACAGAAGACGTTCTACTCGGCCCAGGCGTGGAACCCTACATTCGGTACCGAGCGCAACAGCAGCGGTGGCTGGGACGGCTTTACCTATGCCAACCAGATCAATCACCCGTTGGCGCTCATGGACAGCCGCACCCGTGACAAGACCACCCACTTGAGCACCCATGCCAAACTCACCTTCAACCTGACGAAGGAATGGACGGTGTCACTCTTCGGTGCCTATAGCCACAACGAGGTGGAGATTGCTCAGTTCCTGCCCACCAGCATCTGGAGCGGCGGCAAGGGCTATCGCAGTAGCGCCAAGACGGAGTCGTTGTTGGGCCTTGCCACAGTGACTTGGGATAAAACGTTGGGAGCGCATCATCTCAATGTGATGGGGCTGTCCGAGGTCGAGCGCGACACCCACACGGGATTCTATACCACCACGACAGGTTTCTCGACCAATGCGATTGGCATTGACGCCATCCAGTCGGGTGCAGTGACCTTGTGGGACGGCACGGGAAGTTTCCATGACGCGCCGTCGCTGGCGTCGTTCATGGCAAGGGTGTCCTATGACTACCTGGGCCGTTACTCGCTCACTGCCACCCTGCGTGCCGACGGTACCAGCAAGTTCGGTGCTGGCAACAAATGGGGATATTTCCCCTCGGTGTCGGCATCGTGGCACTTGAGTAATGAGCCGTTCTTGCGTGGTGTCAGCTGGCTTGATGACCTGAAGTGGAATATCGGTTATGGTCTGGCGGGCAACTTGGGCGGTGTGGACAGTTATATGACCCAGAACCTGCTCATGCCGGCGGGCATCGCTCCCGTTGGGGAGACGCTGCAAGTGACCTTCGATGAGTTGCGCAATGCCAACCCCGACCTCAAGTGGGAGGTGAAACGGAGCTTCAACACAGGCCTGAATGCCGCTTTCCTGGGCAACCACATCATCGCATCGCTTGATTTCTATACGTCCAAGACAATCGACATGCTCTACCTGTATAACGTGGGCGTGCCGCCGTTCAGTTACAATAAGTTGCTGGACAATCTGGGTGCGATGCGCAACAGCGGTGTAGAGTTGGCTCTGGGTTTCACACCACTCTCTACCCAAGACATGGAACTGAACATCAACGCCAACATTGCTTACCAGTATAATAAACTGTTGTCGTTGAGTGGATACTATAATGACTTCTGGCTCGAAGCCCCAGGCGAGGTGGATATGGTCAACCTGAACGGTGCCGGTTTCCACGGCGGCAATAACCACATCGTTTATCAGATAGTGGGGCAGCCCCTCGGTGTGTTCTACCTGCCGCACTGCACGGGACTCAAGAGCGACGGAGCCGGCGGATATGTGTATGACATTGCCGACCTCGACGGCTCGGGTGACATCAGCATCGCCAACGGCAAGGACCGCCGCGTCTGCGGTCAGGCAATGCCTAAGGTGCTGCTGGGCAGCAACATCAACTTCCGCTACCGTCAATGGGACGTGGCGTTACAGATCAATGGTGCTTTCGGGCACAAGATCTACAACGGCACGGCATTGACCTATATGAACATGAATAGTCTGCCAGGCTATAATGTCCTGACCGATGCTCCCGGGCGCAACATCAAGGACCAGACCGCCACCGACTACTGGCTGGAGCGTGGCGACTACGCCCATTTTGATTACTTGACGCTGGGATGGAACGTGCCGCTGAGTGAAAAGACTCGGCGCTCTATCAGCAACCTGCGTCTGGCACTCACTGTCAATGACTTGGGTACCATTACGAGTTATTCAGGTCTTACTCCCATGATCAATAGTTCGACGGCTGGCGGCACACTGGGCGTTGATGACAAGAACGTATATCCCGTCACCCGTTCCTATTACTTGGGTGTTACTATCACCTTCTAAAAAAGAGTCACAATCATGAAACGCTATATCACTCATCTGCTGTTGTTGACCATCCTTCTTCCGTTGGTCTCCTGTAACAAGTTTCTTGAGGATGACCCCACCGACCGCGTCCTTATGGACGAGGCTTACGAGAATGTCAATGACCTGTGGCTCAATGCGCTGGGTAGTATATACAAGAACATTGGCGGCAGCAGTTCTTCCCAGGGTCTGCAAGGCACAGCGCGTGGCGTGTGGGACCTGAACACGTTCTCGACCGATGAGGCCATCATTCCCACGCGAGGAGCCGACTGGTATGACGGCGGCATCTGGCAAAACCTGTTCTTGCACCGCTTCGGCAACGTGGATTTTACGGGCGACACCTGGAATTACCTGTTCAAGCAGGTATTGGTGTGTAACCGTGCTCTGGAGCGCATTGATGCGTTCTCGGTGAAGCATCCTGCCGAGGATGTCACCGCCCTGCGGGCCGAGGCGCGGGCATTGAGGGCAATGTTCCTGTTCTATGCCATGGACCTTTATGGGCGTGTGCCGCTGTTCAAGGACACCAGCCCCACGGCCCAGGAACTGAAGTTGCAGCAGCGCTCGACGGCTTTCCACCACATTGTTGACGAACTGCAGGCCGCTGTGCATGACCTTCCTGTCGACCGTAGCCCACGACCGGGAACCTATTATGGCCGCATGACGGCTCCGGTGGCCGATTTCCTGTTGGCTAAGCTGCTGCTCAATGCCGAGGTCTATGCCGACGATGACTGGACCGACGATGTTCGCCCCAATGCGACATCCATGATGTGGACTGTGGATGGCGAACAGATGAACACTTGGCAGGCGGTCATCTATTATTGTGATCTGCTGGGTGTCTATGGCTACACATTGGCACCGAGTTTTAACGACAACTTCAGTATCAACAACGATGAGTCGCCCGAGTTGATTTTCACCATACCGATGGATATCTACAACTACTCTAGCCGCTTCACTCAGCAGTTCCGTTCCCTGCACTATAACCATGCAGCGGCATTGGGACTGAATGGCGAGAATGGCCCCTGCGCGACGATCGAGGCGATGCGCGCTTTCGGTTACGGCGAGGAGGACAGTGATAACCGTCTGTATTGGACCTATTACATCGATGAGGTTCATCATGCCAAGACCTCCGATCCCGTTCTGCTCGATGATGGCACGCCGCTGGTTTATTACCCGCTGGAGGCGCACCTTGACGTGTCGGGTACTCCCTACGAGAAGACTGCTGGCGCACGCATGTACAAATATGAGATTGACCTGGCGTCGATGAGCGACGGCCAGTTGCGGCGCAACGATATCGTGCTCTTCCGCTATGCCGACGTGCTGCTGATGCAATGTGAGGCGATGTTGCGTGACGGCAAGGCTGGTGCCGAGGCCGACGCCCTGCTCAATGCAGTGAGATCCCGAGCTGATATGGAGCCTCGTCCTGCCACCCTTGACAATGTGCTTGAGGAACGTTTGCTGGAATTGGCATGGGAGGGCTGGCGTCGCAATGACCTGATTCGCTTCGGTCAGTTCACCCGTCCCTATACCGATCGTCCGCAACTTGATGCCGATGTGAAGGGTTATACCCTCGTGTTCCCCATCCCTGGTGAGACACTCACGGCAAGTGGCAGTACTCAAAATCCTGGATATTGATGAAAGACGAAACGAAATACATAGAACGTCTGGAAGCGCATGATGTCAAGCCGACGGCGATGCGCATCCTGCTGCTGCGCACCATGATGGCGCATGAAGATGCCTTCTCGCTGCAGAGCCTGGAGGATGAACTCGACACGGTGGACAAGTCCACGATCTATCGCACCATCACCCTGTTCCTGACCCATCACCTCATCCATGCTATTGATGACGGAACGGGCATGTTCAAGTATGCCGTGTGCAGCCCCGATTGCCACTGCGGTGAGGACGATGGCACTATCGATCACATGCATGCCCATTTCTACTGCGAGAAGTGTGGCAAGACCTTCTGCCTGCAGACAACCCAGGTGCCACTGGTCGCCCTGCCGGGCAACTTCCAGGTCCATAGCATCAACTACGTCCTCAAGGGCCTGTGCCCCGAGTGCTGTTCTAGTTAGGGGTTAGGAGTTAGGAGTTGGCTTCTCTAGACAATCTAGAATAAAAATGGAAAAACAATGAAAAAGATAACGCGCTGGTTGCGCAACATATTGATCTTCTTTTTCGCCTCGACGATACTGTCGGTGGTGATTTTGAAGTATGTCCCCGTGTATATCACCCCGCTGATGCTCATCCGCGCCGTCGAGGCGATGGTCGATGGCAAGGAGCCTGCCATCCACCACCGCTGGGTGCCGCTCGAGCAGATCAACCACAACCTGCCGCAGGCTGTCATGGCAAGCGAGGACAACCTGTTCCTGAAGCATAGCGGTTTTGACCTGGAGCAGATCCAGAAGGCCCAGCTCGAGGCCCAGGAGGGCAAGCGCCAGCGCGGAGCCAGCACCATCAGCCAGCAGACGGCACGTAACGTCTTCCTGTGGCAGAAACGTTCATGGCTGCGCAAGGGTCTGGAGGCCTATTTCACTTTCCTGATAGAGAAAATTTGGGGCAAGGAGCGCATCATGGAGGTCTATCTCAATTCCATCGAGATGGGCAAGGGCATCTATGGCGCCGATGCCGTAGCCCGCATCAATTTCAACACCACGCCCGACAAACTCACCAAGGATCAGTGTGCCTATATCGCTGTATCGCTGCCCAATCCATTGAAGCGCGACAGTGCCCACCCGACGTCCCGAATGCGCAAGATGCACAACACCGTCCTCAAGCGCATGAAGCAGATCGACCAGTTTCCCAAGGACGCCTGCGCCCAATAGTGGCTATAGTAACTATAGTGACTATAGTAACTATTGTAACTATAAGATACTACAGCGTGCAGAAGAATGTGACCAGGAACGGCACCGAGAAATCGACGAGGAAACCATGGAACAGCGACAGGATGACGAACTCCTGACCGCTGGCACGCGTGATGATGGGCAGGGTAGTGTCCATCGTCGTGGCGCCGCCACATGAGATAGGGGAGAGGGGACCGAAGTACCTGACCAGCAGCGGCGCCCCCAGCAGGGTGAAGACCTCGCGGATGATGTTAGCCAGCAGGGCAATGGTACCCAGTTCGGGCCCACGATATTGTGTGATGAGGATGCTTGACAATGAGTAATAGCCAAATCCCGAGCCCACGGCGAGGCAGTCGGTCAGGCTGTGTTGTGGCATCCCCAGCGACACAATGGCTGTCGCAGCGAGGGTGCCCACGATCGTCATCAAGGGCAGCAGCATCAGGCGAGGATCCAATCGGGTGAATGATTTCATCAGCGTGGTGTTGTTACCCACAGTAATACCCACGCAGAACAACAGTGCGTATAGGGTCCAGACACTGACGTTGCCAAAGGCGTTCAAGTCGGGCAACCAGTGCATCACGCCGCAGACGATACCCAGGATAAAAAAGCCCACGATGATGAGACTTCCTTTCATGACTCGCCTCCTTTCTTCTTGCCCTTGACCCATTGCCAGAGAGCCCACGAGAACAGTATGGTGCCCGCCAGCCCTGCCAATGACAGCCACAAGGCTTCTATTCCTAACGTGGTGATGCCGCCGATGACCTGTGGGTTCTCACCCACCTCGACTCCCAGGAAGAACAGCAGCAGCCAGATGAGAACAGTCACCAGGTTAGGCACAATCCGCAACTGCCGCTTCCTCATGAGGAAACCGACAGCCATTCCACTCAATATGATGGCAACAAACTTGAGCATATTCTGGCGCAAAGATAATGCGTTTTAGGCTTAAAGTCATGAGTTTTCTGCTTTTAGTTTTGGTTTTCGGTGATTAGTTGGTAATTTTGCACATCTAAACAAAAGACGATTTGTGTATGAAACAGATTTTTGTATTACTAACGTTGGCACTTGCCATCTGTGGGTGTCAACCCCAGGCATCTAAGAGTGACAATGCAGCAACCGAAACTGTTGTAAATCAGACTCCTGATCCCGAAATCGTGAAGCAACGTGTTCAAGAGATTTACAGCGAGGTGTTCAAGGTCTATAACGAGGAGGACTCGCTCCGCAATCTGGACATCCAGATGGAGAATGGCGTGTTTGAGCATCGTAATGAGTTCAATAAAAGCTTCTGCAGTGAGGAGTGGAACAGTTTGCTCGCCAAGGTTAATGAGATTGATAGTTTGAACCATGAGGGTGAGTTGGGCTTCTGGGAAGCCGACTACTGGATTATGGGACAGGATTGGCATGAACTCTCGGTGAGTGACGTTCATGTAGTCTCGGTTGATGACACAATCGCTGTTGTTGAACTCAATCTCCACAACTGTGGCAATACGATTCCGGTGAAGTTGAATATGGCATGCGAGAATGGCAAATGGCAGATTGACAACTTTGTCGATGTCGCCAATGACTTGGATTGGAAGTCCAGTATGCAGCAGTATATTGAGGAAGAAACAACCAAGGGTAAGAGATGAAAAGGATATTACTCTCGTTAGTGGCAGCGATGTGTTGTGCTGTGATGATGGCGGTGCCTGCCAAGCCCGTCCCCTTTACCCATGTTCAGAGTGACGGCTCGACGGTGACGCTGGTCATGCGCGGTGGTGAGTTCAACCACTCGTTGATGACGATGGACAACCTGACGGTCGCTCAGTCCGGCAACGGTGACTATTGCTACACCGTTGGCGGTGTGGTCAGCGATGTCGTCGCTCATGACAAGGGTAGCCGTGACATTGAGGAACAGGCATTTATCATAGCCTATCGTGACAAGATGGCGCTGGGCGCTGGAGCCCGTCGTGCGCCCCGTCGCACCGACGAGAACACGTCTCCCCAGGTGCCCACGATGGGCTCTCCTCGCATTCCCATCATCCTGGTGAATTATACCGATGTGAAGTTTAAGGACGAGAATCCTGTCGCCACCTTCCAGAACCAGTTCAACGAGAAGGAGTACAGCTGCCTGCACTACTTCGAGACCCAGTCGCGTGGGCAGTTCTCGCCGCGCTTCGACATCCTGGGTCCCGTGAACCTGCCGCATGACCGAACCTTCTATGGCAATAACATTCGGGTCTATGGCGAGGAGGTTGATGCTCAATTGGGCACGATGATCTATGATGCCTGTGTCGGGCTGCCCAATGTGGACTTTTCTGATTATGACAATGACGGTGACGGCATTGTTGATGTTGTTGTCGTGCTCTATGCCGGTGTCGGCGAGGCTCAGGCCTATCGCACGGTGCCCGAATCGGTTTGGCCCTGCCAGTGGGATATGCAGGAGGCCTATGACTGGACTTGCAGCACCACCGGTCCTTTCCAGCTCAATGGCGTGACGATTAACAAGTTTGCCGTGTTCAATGAATTGGAAGGTCCCTATGATAGCAGCACTTTGATCGACGGTGTGGGCACCTTCTGTCACGAGTTCGGCCACTGTCTGGGCTTGCCTGACTTCTATCCCACCAATGGCGGTAACTATTTCGGAATGAGCAGCTGGGATATCATGGACAACGGTTGTTATCTGGGTGGCGGACATCGCCCCGCGGGTTATACCTCCTATGAACGCCACTTCATGGGCTGGATGGACCTCATCGACCCCACGGTGAACACGCATTATGATTTGGCTCCGCTCAACACCGACGAGGGAACAGCCGTCAAGGTGACCAACGATGCTAACCCCGACGAATACTACCTGCTGGAATATCGTGTCAAGTCAGGATGGGACGAGTTCTTGCCTGGCGAGGGTATCATGATCCTGCATGTGGACTATAACCGGGCGGCGTGGGACAACAACACGCCCAACAACATCGGCTCGCACCAGCGCATGACGATCATCCCCGCCGACAACAGCCTGATGGGTTACAACATGAGCACTGACCTGTGGCCGCAAGGCGATAACAACAGCCTTACCAACACGTCCACACCTGCTGCTACCGTCTGTACCGGAGGATTGATGAACAAGCCCATCACCGAGATGGCTATCGCCGACGGCAAGGCAGGTTTCTGGTATATGAAACGCCTGCTCGGTGACGTCAATGATGATGGTGAAGTGAATATTGCCGACGTCAATGCCCTCATCGATGGCATCCTCTCCAATCACAAGACCGACGTGATGGACGTGAACAGCGACGGCGAGGTAAACATCGCCGACGTCAATGCCCTCATCGATATTATCCTTACCTGAAATTGATTAATGAAATGAGCCCAAGAACGCATATAGAGTTGGTGAAGTCTCGTGGATGGCTTCTGCTTTTGTTACTGACGATGTCCATGGGGAGGATGTCAGCAGCTGTAGTCGATGATGCGGTTGCTCGTGCTGTCGCGTCAGATTTCATGCAGTCACAAATCGGCAAACCGTTATTGTCAGATGGCGGCAACCTGCAACTGGTTTACACTGAGCCGTCTATCGCCTTGCCGGGCGCGGCTGACTACTATGTGTTTAACGGTGTGGATGGTTTCCTCATTGTTGCTGGCGATGACCGATCGGATGTTGTCCTGGGCTATGGAGAGGGTGCTCTGGACCTGAATAATTTGCCTTGTGGCATGCAGTGGTTGCTGGATGAATATAGAACTCGGATGGAGTGGCTGCACACTCATCCTGAAGTTGATATAAAGAAAAGTGAGGCATCTTCATCCTCAGTTGTTGAGCCCCTGCTTACATGTCATTGGGGCCAACAAGAGCCTTTTCGTGATCAATGTCCGACCATTGATGGCAAACACTGCAAAACGGGGTGTGTGGCGACTGCTATGGCACAGGTGATGTACTATTGGAAGTTTCCACCCGTGGCGCCAGAACTGGATGGTTACAGAACCAGCACTGAGAAAATTGAGGTTGCTGCCCTGCCGTCAGTACCACTGGCTTGGGATGATATGCTGGACCGTTATTCTTCAGGTACATATAGTGAGAGTCAGGGTGCTGCAGTGGCGACGCTAATGCGTTATTGCGGTCAGTCGTGCAAGACTGATTATGGCATTGCCAGCAGTAGCGCTTGGATTGTTGATCAATTGGCTGGAATGAAGAAGTTTGGGTATGATCCCAATGCATCCCTTGTTGATCGTCTTGATTACAATGAGGAAGAATGGAGGTCTATGATGCTTGAGGACTTGTACGACGGTTATCCGATCATTTGCTCTGGCTCAGGTCCTGCCGGCTCTCACAACTTTGTAGTCGACGGTTACGATGGCAGTAAGTTCCACATCAATTGGGGTTGGTATGGCAGTAGTGATGGTTACTTCGCCTTGGATGGTTTCTTAGATTACAACAATAGTCGGCAGATGCTTCATAGGTTATGTCCTGACGAGAGCAGATTTGGTTATAACTTTATGAAAGATGGTGTCTATTACAAGAAGATAGGCGAGGATAGTGTGATGGTAGTCCGCAAAAATAATTCTGGTAATGCTTATAGCGGCTCTGTTTTCATACCTGATACGGTCTTTTTCTGTGGGACGCCTTATCTTGTTACACAGCTTGAAGATAATCTGTTTATGGGTTGTACGGGTTTAACTAGCGTATCTATTCCAAATACAATCAAAACTCTCTGCCCTAGTTTTTTTAAGAATTGTTGGGGTTTAAGCAGTGTGAGATTGTCCAATAATCTGAAAAGTATTGGTAGCGAAGCGTTTGCGGGTTGTATTAGCTTGGCAAACATTTCTATCCCTGATTCTGTTACCTATATCGGTGAATCGGCGTTTATGGGTTGCTGGAGCTTAACTAGCGTATCTATTCCAAATACCATCAAAACCCTCAACCTGAGTTTGTTTGAAAATTGTAAAAGTTTAACGAGTGTGATGTTGCCCAATGAACTGAATAGGATTGGTAATCAAGTATTTATGAATTGTATTAGCTTGGCAAACATTTCTATCCCTGATTCTGTTACCTATATCGGTGAATCGGTGTTTATGGGTTGCTCGGGCTTGACTAGCGTATCTATTCCAAATACCATCAAAACCCTCAGCCCTAGATTATTTGAGAATTGTACGGGTTTAACGAGTGTGAGATTGCCCAATGAGTTGAGCCGGATAGGTAGCTCTGCTTTCCGTGGCTGTACAAACCTTCAAAGCATTAGTATCCCGGCTTCGGTCAAACAGATTGATGGACAATATACTTTTAATGGTTGTCAAAACCTTTCTACTGTGGAAATTGAAAATCTTGCATCATGGTGTAGTATCGAATTTGAAATTACTGGTAGCTATCAATTCAGTTATAGCAATCCGTTAATTTATGCCAGTCATCTGTATATTGGCGGAGAGGAAGTGACAGAATTGGTTATTCCGTCTAGTGTCAGCAGGATTGGAAAATCGGCATTCTGCCATCTCCCTTCTTTATCCCGCGTTGTCATTCCTGCAACTATTGCCTCGATAGGGGACAAGGCGTTTGCCCGATGTGGCAGTATTGACCGTCTTGACCTTCCCGATTTGGAGTCCTGGATGGCAATTGATTTTCAAGGGAGTGAATCCACCCCGATGCCTCATGCCAGCAAGATTTATTTCGACGGAATAGAGATGTCACATGAGTTTGAGTTTCCTGATGGCATCACACGGATTCCTGCTAATGCTTTCCGAAATTGTAACATTATAACTAGTGTGTCTTTCCCATCGAGTATAGTAAAAATAGGTGCTGATGCCTTTGCTGATTGTAAAAGCTTGAAGAAAATCGTCATACAGGATCTTGCTGCATGGTGCGGAATTGATTTTGAAAACAATGGTTCTAATCCGATGAGAAATGCAGGATCAACTGTTTATACCGATGGGCATCCTGTCACCCAGTTGGAGCTTCCTGAAGGAATAACTTCGATTTCTGACTTTGCTTTTATAGGTGCGCCATTTGAAAAAGTCACATTTCCGAGCACTTTAGTATCGATAGGCGCGAACGCTTTTATCTATGCATCAATTAAGCAAGTCGTATTCCCGAACAGTTTGGTATCGATAGGCAAAAGTGCCTTTAGCTATGTGCCATTGGTCAATGTTGAATTTCCCCCAAACTTGACTACAATCGGTGAAGGTGCATTTACTGGTTGCGGGTTGGTTGAGTTGACTTTGCCAGAAGGCTTGGTGGGGTTGGGTAAAGCGGCCTTCTCTTTTTGTCAAAAATTGGAAAAGGTGCATATTGGTGCTGGATTAGAGGCTATTCCTGAGTCTGCATTCGCGTATTGTATTAGATTGTCGGAAGTTTACTTACCTCCGACGGTTAAAAAAATTCGACGTGCTGCATTTACAGATTGCACGAGTTTGACTACGATGCCAATGGCCGATTCTTTAGAAGTCATTGGGGATGCCGCTTTTATTAGAACGGGGATCTCATATCTGAAAACAGGTAATACGCTGACGACGATAGGAGATCTTGCTTTTGAAGCTTGTGATAATCTGACCGAGGTCGTTCTCGATAATCAGGTGACATCATTGGGCAGAGATGCTTTTTCATATGATTTTTCCTTGCAAACGCTGGTGGTAGGGGATGGAGTTCATGTTATTCCAAACTCATTATGTTCGGATTGCAGTTATTTGAAAAGTGTTACGCTTGGGCAGAAGGTAGATACTGTAGAACAAGGAGCTTTTGAGGGGTGTTCGCTTATTAGTACAATCACTTGCAAGGCTAAAGTACCCCCAATAATGAGTGTGTCAAGTTCATGGCTTCCTCCCGCATATTTCCATTCCTCGGTTTTCAATAATGCGACTCTGTATGTGCCTCGTCGCTCGCTTGACGCCTATAGGTCTGCTCCGATCTGGAAGAACTTCCAAAACATTGTGGGAGTGGACATGGTGATTATCCCTGGTGATGTGAATGATGATGAAGAGGTGAATGTTGCCGATGTCAATGCCCTCATCGACACAATCCTGAGCGGTGGCTATCAGGAAGATATGGACCTGGACAGCGACGGCGAGGTGAATGTCGCCGACGTCAACGCCCTCATCGACCTCATCCTGCAGTAAGTAAACCAGACTTTACTGAATAAGAGACTGTGTCATAATTCAACTGCTAGAATTATAACCGTCCTTCGGGCGGGAGCCTTTAGCTCGGCAAAGCCAAATTATTCAAATAATTTTAATTTAAAAATTTGTTTAATTTCCCGTGCGATAGCACGGTTATATTACCGTGTCACTATTATGCCCCACTGTTATATTCTGAAATCGATTCTATGGGCATGATATTCAATGGCTTATACTAGTTTCTTTCTGCTTTTATCGGACACTAATATTTTTTTGATTTCTCGCGAGCATCAGCGAGCGATCCCATGAAAAACTTAGCGTCTTTGCGCCTTAGCGTGAGGCAAAAACCGATGGCTTTAGGCAGGAAAGATGCGATTATTTGCATTCATTTGGCATTTTTTCTTAATATTTCTTGTTATTTATTAAATATTTGTTTATATTTGCGGCATCCTTTTGGCAAGGACTACCTAATTATTATTTGTACCTAATTATTTAAAATTTTGGATGATTATGAGTTACTTGAATGTTTTTCTTGTGGCTGCCTGTGCCCTTTTATCGTGGCTGAGGCGACAGCTGCTGTTGTCGTTACCGCGGTCGTTGCCGCGTGTGACGGTCCTGTTTGTGTCATTGCTGATGGCAATGTCATCGGTTCTTACTTCATGCGACAACTCAGATGAGCCGGCGCTAAAAGTCGATTACTTTTTTTCCATTTCTTCCAATCCGCCTGAGTATGCACCGGTGCCGAAATCTGAGATGGTATATAAAGTCACAAAGGTCATGATGGACTCGATCCGCAAGGTGTATCCCAAAATCAATACCGAGGGTAATGATGCGGCTGTGCTTCTCGTGTGTGGCAACGTTTATCATCGCTACCTGCAAGAGCACCCCGATGCGGCAAAGTATTTTTTCTGCCAGGCGAAACTCAACCGTGGCGATATGAGAGGTACTGTAGTGGTCAGTTACCGAACGATAAGTTGCTTTAATTTCTGAGTTATCAAGAAAAAGTGTATATTTGTAGCCATATATAATACTAAAGTCTACCATTATGAATAAAATAACTACATTATTGATGACAGTCCTGGTGGCGATAGCACCGATGGCGTCATTGGCGTCCCCAATAGATGCGCTGACGGCCCGCGAGACGGCTTCACGTTTCCTCGGCGAATCTGGTGTCGGCAGCCGAATGAAGGCTCCCGCCAGCCCTGTTGACCTGAGGCTGGTTTATCAAGAGCCGTCCGAGGTGTCGCCACTCGTGGCCGACTACTTTGTCTTTGACACTGGAGGTGGCTTCGTCATCGTCTCGGGTGATGATCGTGCCGAGGCTGTCCTGGCCTACGGTGACGCCACTCTCGACATGAATGATCTGCCCTGCAACCTGCAATGGATGCTCGACCACTACAAGCAGCAGATGGAGTGGCTATTCAATCACGAGGGGGCACAGGTGGGTCGTATGGCACCTGCGCCGTCGACTGTCATCGCCCCATTGCTCCATTGCACGTGGAGCCAGGGCACGCCCTACAATGACCTGTGCCCGATCGATAAGGGTGAGCATTGTGCGACGGGCTGCATCGCCACGGCGATGGCCCAGGTGATGTATTACTGGAAATATCCCGACGAATTGCCCGACCTGCCGGCTTATGTCGCCCATTTCAATAATATCTATGTGCCTGCGTTGCCTGGCACTCATCTGGACTGGGACAATATGCTCGATGCCTACGGCTACATGCCTTATACTCAAGAGCAGGGCGAAGCGGTAGCCACACTGATGCGCTATTGTGGGCAGGCGACGAATATGGAATATGGCACCGATGGCAGTGGATCGGGAACATGGAACCAGATGGCGGGTATGCAGGTGTTCGGTTACAGCATGGGTGCCCTGCTTGTCCATCGCGATGACTATGACGCCGACACTTGGCGTGGGATGATGCTCGAGGATTTGTCCAACGGCATTCCGATACTATACACCGGCATGGGCGATGCGGGTGGTCACGCCTATGTCGTGGATGGCTATGACGGATACAGGTTCCATATCAATTGGGGCTGGGAAGGCTCTGGCAACAACTACTTTGCCCTCGATGCCTTTGATGTCGGCGGCATGTCATTTTCTTGGGACCAGAGAATGTCTTGGCATCTCAATCCGCCTGAGTATGATTATCATGGGACTTATGACTTTGAGGTGGATGGCTTGTGCTACAAGATCAATGGCAGTGAAGCCGCTGTTATCAACCGCTCGCCCCAGTGCAATTCCTATCATGGCGCCGTGAGCATCCCCGAGCGTGTGACCAGCGGGGGCAAGACCTATGAGGTCACAGCCATCGCCTACGATGCCTTCAGGGACTGCTCGAGGCTGACGTCAGTCACCTTGCCGTCGACCATCAAGCACATCGGCAAGTATGCTTTCAAGAACTGCACACGCCTGGCGAGCTTGACCTTGCCGGGTAGTATCGAGACGATTGATTTCGGTGCTTTCAATGGCTGTATAGGCTTGACCACGCTCACCCTGAGCGACGGTATCAAGAGCATTGGCAATTATGCCTTTGTCAGTTGTATCCGTCTCAAGCGCTTGGTAGTTCCCAACAGTGTGGAGTCGATTGGCGTAGCAGCATTTATGGACTGCCCGCAGTTGACCACTTTGATGATTGGTGACGGCACTAAACTCATTGAGGAAGAGGCTTTTGCCCTGTGTGACAACCTGAGCGAGGTGACCATCGGCAACGGAACCGAGGTCATCGGTGGCTGGACTTTTTATGGTTGCCATAACTTGAAGAAGGTTACGATGGGCGAGATGGTGGATTCCATCGGTTCCATGGCTTTCACTGGTTGCGGGTCCATTGAACGGTTTGTCATGATGCCAGAGTTACCGCCGCTGGTGGCAGGTGAGGAGACTTTCGACCCTGCCAATTTCTCGACGGCGACATTGGTAGTGAGGAAAGAGATGCGCGATAACTACATCTGTGACGAGATATGGACAAAGTTTGAACGCATCGTCAATCTCGAGGATGAGATGATTCCTGGCGATGTGAATGGCGACTTTGAGGTCAACATTGCCGATGTGAATGCCGTCATCGACGCCATCCTGGGCGGTGGTGGCAAGGTGTCACCCTTTGACGTCAATGGCGACAACGAGGTCAATATCGCCGATGTCAACACTGTTATCGACTTGATTCTCAAGTGATTGTCAGCAACCATTTCAAGGACTTATTCAAGCTCAAGTTCAATAAGCATCAACTCTTAATGGCGGTGTGTCATAATTGCAACACAGTAAAATAACCGTGCTATCGCACGGGAACCTTTAGCTCGGCGAAGCCAAATTAAACAAATTAATTATAAAATTTTTATTAATATAAATAAAATATTAATTTTAATTTATAAATTTGTTTAATTTCCCGCCCGTAGGGCGGTTATAATTCTAGCAATTGATTTATGACACAACCTCATCAGCACTTTATTATCGTTGTGCTCTAGTTATTATAGAGATAACTGGTGGACGAGATTCAGCAGGTCGCGATCGATGGGCTTGTCACGACGGATGGCTTTGGAGAAGGGCACATAGACGATCCTCTCGTCATCATCACCGATCATGATGTTGCGTTGACCTTCCATCAGGGCGTCGATGGCTGCTGCACCCATGCGCGAGGCGAGGATACGGTCTTGGGCTGTTGGGTTGCCACCACGTTGCAGGTGTCCCAGGATGGTCACCCTCACGTTGTACTGCGGGTATTCCTTGCGGACCCTCTCGGCAAGGCCCATGGCACCGCCTGTCACAGGGCTCTCGGCGACGAGGACGATCGATGAACCCTTGCTCTTGCGGAAACCGCTCTCAATCAACTCGGCCAACTGGTCAACCTCGGTGGATATCTCGGGAATGATAGCGGCCTCGGCACCTGTGGCAATGGCGCCGTTCAAGGCGAGGAATCCCGATTCACGTCCCATCACCTCGATAAAGAACAGGCGTTCGTGGCTGCTGGCGGTGTCACGGATGCGGTCCACACACCACATGATGGTGTTCAGCGCCGTGTCATAGCCGATGGTGTGGTCGGTGCCTGACAAGTCATTGTCGATGGTGCCAGGCAAGCCGACGATGGGAAAGTCATGCTCGCTGGCAAACAGTCGGGCGCCACTCAGCGAACCGTCGCCGCCGATGACCACCAGTGCGTCGATACCGTGTTTCTTGATGTTTTCGTACGCACGTTGGCGTCCTTCAAGAGATTTGAACTCCTCACAGCGTGCAGTCTTGAGGATTGTGCCGCCGTGGTGAACGATGTTGGACACATTCTCGGTCTTGAAGTCAACAATCTCGTCTTCCACAAGGCCCTTGTAACCACGGTAGATACCCTTGACCTTAAAGCCGTTGTAAATTGCAGAACGGGTCACCGCACGGATCGCGGCGTTCATGCCGGGAGCATCACCACCCGAGGTCAATACTCCGATTGTCTTGATTTTTGCCATATTATACTTTCATTTGTTTGGTTTTATTCTACTGTGGCTGCAAAGTTAATACTTTTTTATTGCAATGCAATAAAAAAACGGTGGATGCTCGCGCAGACACCGTCAAATCTCATGTTTACTATTGCTTGCTTTTAATTTATGGGAATAGATTTCAAGGTTAGTTTTAAATAATCATTTAATCAACATTAACTACCATCAAAAGATTGTCTTGAATTAATTTATCGTTTTTGGGTTAAACCACGATAACGTGGTTTACATATATATTGACTAATCAGGATAAACCCTATTTGCGTTGCAAAGATACTGCTGGCGTGACGTTCAGTATTATGAAAAATGGCTAAAATCATTGTATTTTTTGTTGTTTTTTTGACCTAAAATTTGTCAAAAAATGACCTCAAAAAATCTGAACACTCTATAAATCAATAGAATGCAGAAACAAACACTCTTTCTTCTCCAAAAACACAAATGATAACCATTTTTCTTGTTCTGTAAAATCCTTTTAGTACTCCCTGCGCCCCCGCCTCTAGGCTTAGAGAGAACCGCTAGCGCATTGATTGGTACAGAGGAGACGGTTCTTTTGTACGAAATGGTCATGGTTTTCGTACAAAAGAACCGTCCCTTTGTGCCTAATTCTCCAGCGCGGCTGGTTACTTGGCGATGGTGGTGATCATCTTGCCGGCGCTGTGGGCACTCAGCTGCGGGGCATACTGGCACTGGATGGTGGCGATGCCCGAGGTGAACTCGCCGGGATTGGTCACCCACACGTCGTAACCGATGATGTGCGTGCCCTTTCTCAGGCTGTTGATGAACACGTTGGTCTGGGTGTCTTTGGTCTCCTGGTAGAACCAGGTGTTGTCCTCGCTGCGGTAGCCCGAGAGCTGGTCAACGGGCTCGAAGCAGGCGGCACGCTCGTCGGTCATGGTCACGAAGTCCATGTCCTTGTTGGTCTTGATGATGACGCGCACCTTGACCTTGTCACCCACCTTGAACGACGTGGCCTGGTGCAGCGAGCCGTCCTGGGCATATACGTAGTACTCCTTGCTGATGGAAACTTCCTCGATGGCCTTCTCCTTGATTTCGGTCATCGTGGCCTTGAACTGGCTGTAAACGGCGCCCCAGGCGGGTCCGCTGGCGGTGCGGTCGATGACGACGTTACCGGCAGTGGTGGCGGGCAGGGTAGTGCGGAAGTAGCCCAGCCACTCGGCCATCTTGTCGAGGTTGACGGGCTCGCCGGCAACGGTAATGGTGGGCAGGGTTGCACGTTCGAGCCACTTGCTGCCCGTGCTCAGGATGCTATAGACGGCATCGGCGGCGAGGCTGTAGCTGCCCCAGTCGTTGCTCTGCTTCATCAGCAGCATCCACTTGCGTATCTGGTCAATCTCCTGCTGGCGGGGATCCACCTCGTTCATGGCCTGCAGGATGGTGCTGGTATAGGCTACCTTGTCATATTCCCACCAGCCGTAGCCGGTCTGCAGGTTGTCCCAGTACATGCCCAGACTGGGCTTCACGATGGCAAACTGGCGGATGCTCTCGACGATGCTGCGGGCTGTCTTCTGGTAGCCGTTGCGGTTCAGCGTCATGGCGTAGTAGGCCTTCTGCTGGAGGGTGATGCCCTTGCTCCAGTTCTTGTTCATATACTTCACCGTATTCTTCAGCAGGTTGGCGCTGGCGCTGGACTGCTGCTTCACCTCGGGATAGAGGCTGCGCGTGTAGGCATACTCGGTAAACTGGCCGTAAGGTTCCTTGCTGTACTTCTTGGCCTCGTTGAACAGGCGCACGTTCTCGGTGTCAAAGTAGGCGAGGGCGCGATTGACCATCGAGGTCAGGCGCTTGTCCTCGGGCAGGTAGCCCAGGTGCTTGATTTCGCCGATGAGCTCAAGGACGGTGCCTGTGGTCCACACGTTGGACTTGCAGCCGGGATAGCGGAACCAGGTGAAGCCGCCGTCGCCCATCTGCAGTGACTGCAGGGCGGTAATGATCTTCTCATACTCTTTCTTGACGATGGCCTCGTCAAAGAGTTCGTTCAACTTCGACATCCTAAGCGTCTGGCGGTCAGCCTCGCGCATCCACGGTGATGCCAGCAGGGTGCCGATCTTGAGGTCTTGGTTCTTCTGGAGCATCGAAACGAGTGTGCTGTCCTCGTTGTGCTGCTTCCAGTAGGTGACGGCCTCCTTTATCTGGGGCTGCTCCTTGGCCACACCTTGTGCCACCTGCAGGGCAAACAGGCTGTGTGCGGCATGGGTGGCAACGTTGTACTGGTCGCTGAAGATAGTGGGCAGGGCCAGCACGCAGTACCACACGGGGTTGTCGCAGTATTCCAGCGTCACGCGGGCGTCCTTGGGGAACTTGGGCAGCGGCTGCTCGAAGTGTCCCTCTCCAGCCTCGATGTAGAACGGCTCGGTCTCGATGACGGGGGAGATGGTCGTCAGCACGGGCACCATCACCTGCTCGCCGTCGCCGAAGGTGCTGTTGGCGGCCTTGATGCGGAAGCCCACCATAGCCACGCTATCGGGTGCCTGCCAGTCGATGGTCACAGCCTCGCTGCCCATCGGGTCGAGCGACAGGTTGAACTTGCGGGTGGCGTAGACCTCATTGGTGCGCGGGTCGAAGAGTTCGATCACGGCGTCACATGCGCTGGGCTCGTCGGTCGCGTTCTGCACGGTGGCGGCCAGCATGGCCTTGTCGCCCTGGCGCAGGAAGCGCGGCATATTGCTGCGCACCATCAGCGGCTTCTGGGTCAATACCTCGGCCATCCAGGTGGAGCCGATCATCTTCTTGTCCCATGCCACGGCCTGGGTAATCCATGTGGTGTTGAAGTTGGGCACCTCAAACTCTACGCTGATGTTGCCCTTGTCGTCACTGGTGAGCAACGGCTGCCACAGGGCCGTCTTGACGTCACTCTCGCGCAGGGTTACCTTGTCCAGGTTCTTCTGGTCAACTGCTGCCTCCTTGCTGTCTTCGTTGGCTGCAAGTTCAACGCTCATTTCATCCTCCTCGTCAGCCTCAGCCGACAACAGCACTTCTTCCTGCATCGCCAAGTCGTTCTGAACCTGCACACCCGCGACGCGGCCTTCCAGAGCATAGCTGGCGTCGTTGACACCCATCGATTTCATCAACATGCGGCCCCGGCCATACCCGTAGCCGAAGAATACTTGGTCGTAGGTATAAAGTATCGGCAACTCAGGATAGGCCTCATTGGGTATTCTGACGCTCTCGCCCATCCAACTGGCCCAGGTGCTGTTTTTGGAGTCCAGATAGTTCGTGTTGGTCTGAACTGGGCGGTAGTAAGGACTCCAATTGCTGAAGGCCCAGTTGTTACCCTCAATGCTGGCAATGGCCTTGTCAAACATGTCGAGCAGCATCGCGCCCTGGTGGGGTTTACCGTTCTGGTCTGTAAGGCTGAAGGTCCAGTGCTCCATATTACCGGGCACGAGTTTGTCACGGAACGAGGTTGCAGTGATCTTAATGGCCTCGGCCTTATAAGGATTCTGCAATGTGACAGTCTCCTTCCACAGCGTGGTGCCGTAGTGTGTGATAAACTGTACGGTGACATCTTTGCCGGCTTCTTTGGGCAACTGGACAGTAAAATCATGCATACCCTTGTCATAGTTGAGCCAGCCCTGGGCGATGACCTCATCAAATGTACTTGCCACATAATAGATATAGGCCTTGGGAGTAGAAACACCGATGGTGATGTGGCCCACGTTTTTCTTGTCCACACTCTGCTCCAGCGGGGTGAGCCATAGCGGGCAGTCCTTGACGGGTGGCGTCTGGTCGCCCTTGCGATAGAGGTCTATCATACACTCAGCGTCCACGTCCTGTTCGCCTTCCTCGGCATCGAGGATATGGATTTGGATGTTGTACTGACCTGAGGGCAGGTCGGTCAAGTCAATGGTCGGGTCGGCGGTGTTGAGGTTACCTGTCTTGACGGGCTCTGTGCCGTCACGCGGGGTGACTGTCCAAGTGCACCAGGTGTCAGGATGCTCCTCGTCGGTAGTGTTGTACTTCAACGGCAACTTGATGGGCTTGTCGTTGAGGTAGATATCATCGTTCACGCTGCCCAATACCAGGCCACGACGGGTACCCACGATAAACGAGGTGCTCTCCTCATGGGTCTCGCCAGCATCGGTAGTAACTGTGGCAACGACCTCGTAGTTATAGCGTGCCCAACAGCGCTTGCCTGGCTTGTAACCCTTGTTTTCCTCAAACAGTTCGGCAGGGAATTCTATCATGAAGTTGCCCTGATCATCGGTCATGACGGTGGTATCCTGCAGGTGTTCACCGTCATTGTTACGCACGCGCCACCACCACCAGGACCATTTGTTCTGGATGAGCGATAGGCGCACCTCGGTGTTCTGCACAGGTAGGCCGCTATAGGTCATTGCCTTACCGGTTACCTTGACGGGTTGGCCAGCGACGTAGTTGTGCCTTGCATCAGGAAAGGTGACTTCAAACGTAGGCGTCTTGTACTCGCTCACGTTCACGCTATGCCGTAATATGTCCAAATCGATTTCGATATAGAACTTGCCGTTCATGCGATCCTTAGGAACGAGGAACGTGCCCTCAACGCGGCCATATTCGTCGGTGGTCGCCGTCACCGTGTCGATTGGTTCCAAGTTGTTATCCTTGAAAACGACTTCTATATCCTTTCCTGCTAGGACTTTTCGGCTAAGTTTGCCATTTCTATAGGCGATGACAACCCAGTGGATGGTCTCGCCGGGCCGATAGACGCCCAAATCGGTATAAACCTCGGCATCGTCGTAGAAGTCGGTGCGGTCGTCAATTGCAGATGAATTAATGGACGGGCCATAACGGTCATTGTCCTTAATGGCTTTCAGTTGTTTACTGGAGTCATAGTTGTATTCGTCTTGTGCCTTGACTTGCAAAGGTATGGCCTTGGTGCCATCCGAACCTGTAGTGCCCAGGGTCTGGCCTTTCTCAGTCATGATGGTCACACCAGGCAGGGGCTTGCCCGTGTTGATATCAACGGCGACAATGCAGTCCTTGTGGTCATTACGGTTGATGGTGAATGTGGCAATGTCGGTCACGCGCAGAATGTCATGACTATAAAAGTCAGGAAAGGAAGTTTTTTCGCCATCAATGTCGGGGCAGATGATATATGCACCATAGGGCAGGGGAGGCAATGCCGTGACGATTTTGTCAGCACTGAACGGCACTGTGCCCTGCACCTTGACCGGGTGTTTCGAGACAAGCTGTAACTTGCTCTTGTTCAAGCGGTACTCATCGAGCATGATGTCGGGAATGCGGTAAACCTCGATGTTGAACGCATTGGCGTTATTGACATGTGCGGTGACTGTGATGCTGTCATGCGATGAGCGAACCCCTGGATAATAGAGATTCACGCGTTTGCTCTCAAGGTTGGTGATGGCATTTTTTACCTCGGCGGTGTAGATGGAAGCGGGGAATCGCTTCAAATACTCATGCAATGTCTTGTAGTGGAGTTTGTTGTCCTCCCATGCTATGCTGTTGAGCAGCAGCGCGCAGTGCTCATTGTCCTGATACTGCCGGTAGGTCTCAATCGTGAAATAGTCCTCGAGCTCTTTTTTTGCAAAGAGATGCGCGGGCACATTGCCTTCGGTGGTCTTGAGCCAGTCATCCACGATGCGGTTCAGTAGATTCGTCTTATCGGCATTGGTATCGTCTTGTAAATATATCTCAACTACATCTTGGAACATCTCCTTGCCTTTCATCAGCAGGAACTCATGCAAGGTGGGGATGTAGGTGGCACCCAACTCGTTGCACTTGATGATGCCAGGCAGTGATGTCACCGCCACAGTTTTGAGCGCCTCGGGCTCGGCGAGGCTCTTCTCGATCAATTCAGTGATTTTCTTGTCAAACTGCTTGCGGTCCCACTCGCTGATGTCGGCAGGCGTTTCCTCTACGGGATTCTTACGGTTGCTCCAGCGGGCAAAGCGGTCGCGATAGCCCTGATAGATCATTGCCTCCAGGTGGTAGAGTAACGCCTTGATGTGGGGTCGCTTCTCTTTATCGATAACAGTCTCGACACGCGTGATGATGTCAGCCGCGTTGTCTTGCGAGATGCCGCTCTGGGCAAGACTATAGCGCACGAGCGCATCGACGGTCAACTGGCCGTCGCCGCTCTTGAGCGCCTTGTCCAGGTCGGTCAACGCCTCCTTGGACACGTCCTGTGGGAAGTTGAAGTCAACGACCTTGTCCTTTCCCGATGAATCAAATGGGAATGCCATGATGAGTATAACTATAGTTAGGATGTGAATGATTGTCTGTTTCATAGCCATTCGGTATTTAGTTTGTTATTAGAACTTCAAAGTTACAAAATTTCATGTGCAAAACATTCGCCAGTCTCCTATATTTTGCAATAATTAACGTCAACCACAACTTTTCCAGGTTGTATGGGGAACGTCGTCAATGCTTTTTCTGCGAGACGTGCATGGATCTAGCGCTAAACTCCTTATCACAGAGGATTCCATAATAATTCTATCGTCTTTCATATCTAACACTGTTTTAGGTTGATAAAACGGACTAACTCTTGCTTGCAAAGTTACAACGGAATATTGAAAAACGGCTAGCATTCTATGGTCATTCTGCGATAATTAAACCATTGATTATCACCAATATAGAAAAGAAAATGGTCATTCCGTGGTAATTCGGAAATTCATGGTGGAGATTCCCTGATGCATAATGCTCTTAAATGTATCAGAAAAACCGTCCCTGCGGTGCATTTTTGGGGTAAAAAAAAGATTCCGCACTGTGTGCGGAACCCTATATATTTTGTCTCCCTGATTGGAGTGATGTCACTTCTTGTTTTTCTTCTTGGCCAGCATCTGGCGAGTAAACTTGGCCTCGGCCTGCTTGAGTTGGAAGAGCTGCTTCTTAGAGAGAATCTTGGAGAATTTTTCAAAGTATTTAGCTTCGATCTCTCCCTCTCGCATGCGGGTGTTGGACAGCGCCGACGCTGCTGCTTCATAGTCACGGTCGGTTGGATTCTTCTTATTCTCGACCTCTTTGGCCAGCGCACGAGCGTTGCGGTTCACTTCATAGACCTCTCGTTCCATCTGCTCGTAGAGCGGCATGAACTGCTTCTGCTGTGTCTGGGTGAGGCCCAGCTCCTGGATGATCATCTCGTGCTTGGCTTGATACATGTCGCTCGCAAACTTGGTGCGACCGTTCTGTGCCGAAGCCGAAGCTGTAATAGCAAGCACAAGGACCAATATCGAAATAATCTTCTTCATGACTTGTCCTCCTTTCACTATCATTGCTGATCGTTATACAAGTTCTCCTCGTTACTCATGGCCACCGAGTCCTCATAGTTGAGGATATCATAGTCGCTGACCGAGCCACTCATGATGAAATCATCGACGTTGCTCTTGTCATCCTGGAGCTTCTCGGCAACGGCCTGGACGCCTTGCAACGAACTGGTGTCGGTAAAGTGGCTGAACACCTGCATCATGCACCACACACCGGCAAACATTGCTGCCATGTAGACCAGCGGCTTGATGCGCTGCCACATCGTGGGCTTGACGTCAACGGGTGTAATCTCAACGTCGGGCAGCATCTCGGCCATCCGTTTGTTGAAATCTTCAAAGTAATTCTCCGGCACTTTGAAGCCTGGATCCTTACCGTATTTCTTTAATATTGTGGAGTCTTCGTGTTTCATAACGCTTGTTTGACTCGGAATTGTCAAAAAAGTTTAATCGTGAAAACAAAAAATTATTCTGTTTCACTCAAATACTGTTCAATTTTTTTCACCGCATGATGATAGGAGGCCTTGAGCGCGCCCTCGCTGGTGCCCAGAATCTCGCTCATGTCCTCATATTTCATCTCATCGTAGTAGCGCAGGTTGAACACGATGCGCTGTTTCTCGGGAAGGGTGGCGATGGCCTTCTGCAGGTTCATCTGGGCCTGGTCGCCATCAAACCACTCGTCGCTTTCCAGCTGGTTGACGAGGAAACTCTCGTCATCGTCGATGGACAATTGGTTCATCACCTTCTTCTTGTTGACAAAGGTGATACTCTCGTTGATGGCAATCTTGTAGAGCCAGGTCGAGAGCTTGGCATCGCCACGGAAGTTGTCGATGCTCGTCCATGCCTTCAGGAAGGTGTTCTGCAACACGTCGTTGGCATCGTCATGGTCAATCACCATGCGACGTATCTGCCAGTAAAGCTGCGAGCTATAGTGCTCGATCACCTTACCGAATGCCGCCTTGCACAGCTTGGGGTCGTGCAGTTGCTCGATCACCTGAGCCTCGTCATATTTCTCTCGTGCTGCCATCAGAATATTGTTTTGAGCGTGTAAAGATAGCAAAAATTTTGCCAACCTAGTCAATCCCCTCCTTTTATTTATGTTTTTTTTAGCATTTCACGACCCATATGAGCCGATTCAATACAATGTGTAACGCAAAATGTTGAATGGCGTGTCTTGGTCGCAGAAGGGCCTGGCATAAAAAATCCCCGCTGTCGCCGTGTGGCGGCTGCGGGGACGGCCCGATATGGGTTGTTGTCTGTGGGTTAGAAGGGCTCAGCGTAGTTCACATTGGGGAAAACCTTACCCATGATGGTGAAATCGAGGTCCTTGCACTTGAAAGAGCCGTTGATGATCTGGCACTGACTGCTGAGGGTGATGTTCAGGTCGGTGATGGTGTAGCTCTTGTTGTTGGCTTCGGCCTTGTCGGCAGTGATGGTATAGCCTGTCGAGGTGGGGGTCACGGTCAGGTCGTTGAACTGGACCTCGCTAACCTCGACCGAACCGGCAATGTTGGGGGTGAAGTTGCTGATCCTCAGGATGCACTTCTCGCACTTGGAGTCGAGAGCAAACAGATAGGCCGAATGCTCGTGGTTGAAGTGGTTGCCGTTGTCGGGGTTGGTGACCGAGGTCGTGGTGTAGGCATACAGCAGCTGTGACGTGCAGATCACAGGGCTGGCGTTGTCGTTGATGATGAACCACATCATGCCGGTGGCAAAGTCAATATAACCAGTAATCTCGCCTTGGCCCTTTCCAAAGGCATAGACCGATCCGCCCACGTTAGTTAACGCCATTGCGGGGGTGGCGATGGAGTGAGAGAGCTCGGCGATGTCCTTGTACTCGGTGCTGAATTGGATTTCCATGTCGGTGTAGTTCATCTCCACCTTGGCCTCGGCCTGTGAGAACACCACTTGATCGCCGTCGATGGCGCGGTTGTTGATAGTCATCGAGACCGTCTGCTTGTTGACGGGCTCGTCATCATTACCACAGGCGGTGAACAGCGTCACTGCCAGCAGTGCTAAAAGCATAAATGATAATTTCTTCATTTCTTTGTGATATATTGAATTTAATTACTTGTTTTCCAATTGATTAACTAGAGACTAATGACTAGTGACTAATAAGAAGTATAATCAGGATAGGTCTTGCCGGTGGCCACGACGGTGGCGCTGCCGCCCATCATGTAGGTGGCATCGAGGCGGTCATTCACTAGGTCGACCGTGGCGTTGAACGTCTTGAACGGATACTTGTCGGTCTGCGAGATAACGCTGCCCGTGCTGTCCACATAGTTGCGGTAGACGGCGTTGGTCTTGAAGTTCTCGCCGCTGAAGCTGTAGCCGTTGGGCGTGACAGTAAACGGCACGCTAGCAGCCGTGATGCTGTTGAAGTACTTCATGTCTTTGACATGGACGATGCCCATGACCTTGACGACGGCTGTCTTGCTGGCTGGCTCGATACTGAACTGGTACATGGTGTTCTCCATCGTGGAGGCCTTGGTCGTGTCGTCATAGGTGACCGTGTTCTGCGTCTTGAGGAAGAACACCTCGGGCGTGGTGGATATCACGCGGATACCACCCGTTGTGGTGTAGCGGTAGCGCATCGAGCCCTCGTTGAAGTCAACGTAGCCGCTGAACGACCTGTAGCTGGGTGAAGACAGTTCGTAGAAACCCAGCCGCTTGGGCGTGGCAGCGATGTCCTCGAGTTTGAGCTGTTTGTCGCCATTGCCGTCGTTGTAGTTGAGTTCAAGCGTTGCTTTATGTTTGACGGTGTCCAGGGTCAACTTGTTGTGTGTCATCGAGATGCCGATGACGGCATCGCTGCCCGAGTTGACCATGTGGTTGATCATCGAGGTATTGACAGTGAACACGCCGTCGCCACGCTTGGGCTCATCGTCGTCACTGCAGGAGATGGCGCCCATCAGCACGCCCGTCATTGCTATCAGCCAAAAAATCTTTTTCATTTCTTATTTTATTGTTTTAATTCTGCCGTTTAGTTTTTTGCGCGGCAAATATACACCTAAAAAACAAATGGCGCACTCAATCCTGCACCATTTGCAGTATTTTTTATATTAAATCTCGTTAAAACGGTCAAGATCTTAAAAGTAGATGGTAACATGATCCCCGTCTGTAAAATTAATGACAATCGGATACGTCTTGGAACATGGGCCACTGTAGTCGAAATGTTTGCCGTGACAGTCAAACGTGATCGAGTAAGTCATATCCTTGATGCAGACCTTGCAGTCAAGGTTGGTCACTGTGTAGCCTTCAATAATGTAAAACTTGTCGTCGATTCTGAAACGGGGTGTTATGTCGGTGCCTTGGCAACTGTAGATGCCGGTGGCACGGTCAAAGGTGACTTGGACGTCAAACTTGAAGTACATCTCGTTTGAGTCATCACCGTTGTCGTCAAACACCGCTTTGCTCACGCCGATCGTGCCAGTCCCGTTGTAAAGATTGAAGTCGAATGTAAAGAAGGTGGAATCGTCCTCATTCTCGATGGCACTATATTGATGTAATAATTTTGGAGCGTCTGTTTTCGGGATGAAGACCTCCTTGATGGTGGTCTTGCTGATGGGTTTCCCCGCCTCCTTGGCAGTGGCTGCAAACTTGATTGAATTGTCATAGTAGTCACGCATGTAATTGACGGGATTGGTGACTTCATACATGTCCTCGGCAAAGTAGAGTTTCACTTCGCCTTTACCCTCGGCGGTGACGGTCACAACATCCTCAAACACTTCTGCGATAATTTCAGGTG
Source organism: Sodaliphilus sp. (assembly GCA_045114065.1). Lineage (GTDB taxonomy): Bacteria > Bacteroidota > Bacteroidia > Bacteroidales > Muribaculaceae > Sodaliphilus. The sequence continues at coordinate 3,454 of JBGUJU010000217.1, read as the reverse complement.
CAGGGGTTTCCCCGGGTTCATCATCATCCTTGCTGCAGGACACCAGGAGCGTGCCAGCGCTGAGCATGGCTGCAATCATTGTGATATAAAATAAGTTTCTCATAATCTGTTGTTTGATTTTAAATAATTATTGTTTGTAATTGGAGGGTTAGCATTTATGTTATATCCATTTGACTGCCAATTGTTAAAAAGGTTTAATCTCGGCAGGCATGATGTTCATTTTTGGGGGCATACATGAACAGATGGCGCACCCGTGGGCACGCCATCTGTAATTAATTTTAATTTAAAAATTTGTTTAATTTGGCTTCGCCGAGCTAAAGGTTCCCGTGCGTAGGGCGGTTATAATTCTAGCAATTGAATTATGACACACCCTCTCGGGAGGCATTGATGCTAGATCAAATCTCGTTAAAACGCTTATAGCAGCTTTCCGTCCTTCTCGTAGTGGCCATCGATGGGTTTGCCCATAGCGGTTCCCTGGCAGTCAAACGAGATGGAATAGGTCTTCTTCTCGGTGTCGACAACGCTTCTCAGGTTATTGACGCGCAAGGTCGGGAACGGGGTGGGGGTGCTGCCCATAATCAGGTAAGGAATGATGTTGGTACCAGCATAGGTAAACACTTTGCCCGACTTATCAGCGCTGCAGGGGGCATCGACGCGGATGTTCAGTGCAGGCGACTCTTTGTCACCCATCTGGAACTTGGCGTTATACACACAGATGATGCTGGAGTCCTTGCTCAAGTCAATGTCATAAACGAGGTAGGTGTCGTTAGTGGCACTGTGTTCACTTTCCAATTTCTGGGGCTTGGGAGCAACGGGCTCGTCCTTATCGTCACCGCAAGCAGCCACCACCATACACAAGGTGATAGCGACCAATAACATAGAGAAAATCTTCTTCATTGTCTTTCTATAATTTATTATGTTACTAAGTTTCGAGGCACAAAATTACTCATTTTGTGCCGATTTGCCAACACTTTTTGGCGTTGAAACCCCCATAATAGATTAATGCACTGTTTTTCTAGACCAAAACATGACTGTAATTGTTTCAGTCTCCTAGGGTTCTCAGTCCAGGTTGATGCGCAGGGTGGCACCGAGGCTGCGGCCGTGGCCGCGCTGCAGGAAGGGATGCTGGATCGAAACGAAGTAGAAGGTCTTGTAATGGGTGTCGGTCAGGTTGCGGCCCCACAGCTGCAGGCTGTAATGCTGTTGCTTCCAGGTGATGGAGGCGCCCAGCAGGGCATACAGCGGCTGTCGCAGCGTGTTGGCCTCGTCCCAGTAGATGTCGCCAGCGGCACGCACGTTGGCTGCCAGGCTGAGCCGTTTGTTGGCGTCGCCGCCCACCTTGATGCTATGGCTAGCCTCGGCAAACAGGGTGTGCATCGGGGCATAGGGCACGCGCTTGCCGCTATGGTCCACCTTGCCGTCGTTATAGTCCTTGAAGGTCGCGTGGGTGAAGCCGTAACTGATGTTCAGGTGGGTCAGTTCGGTGGGCGTCACCGTCATGGCGAACTCGGCGCCCCAACTGTGGGTTTTGCCGGCATTGGTCATCATGCGGCCTGTCGTGGTGCCCGGGGGGAAGACGGTCAACTGGCGGTCACGGCAGTCCATGAAGAAGACGCCCAGGTCGCTCTGCACACGTTGACCCCAGCACTCGAAGTGGCCTCCCAGCTCATAGTTCCATGCCTTTTCGGGCTTGTAGCCTACCATCTTGTCCACGTCATACTGCAGCCCGACGCCCATCATTCCCATCAGCCGCTGTTGCAGCACGTCGCTGAACATCTGGGTGTTGAAGCCGCCAGCCTTGCTGCCACGCGAGGCGGCAAGATAGACGGTGTGGTTCTTGCCCGCCCAGGGGTGCCAGGTGATGCTCACGTTGGGCAGCAGGTCCAGGAAGTCCTTGTTGAGCTTTCCGTGCTCGTCGATGTCGATGGGCTCGTGGGCAAACACTTCGCCTGTCGCACCCACGAGGATGCTGTAGCCCGTGTGTGTCACGCTGCGGTAGTTGAGCCGGGCGTGCTCATAGTCCAGCCTGAGGCCCGCCTGCAAGGTCCACTGCCCCCAGTGATAGGTGCTCTCGTGGTAGAGCGCAGCGCCCCAGCTGGGACTGGTGAAGTGGCTGCCCAGCACAAACGAGCGGGTGTCCCACGCGATGGGGTAATATGGGTTATACTCGTTGACGTGTTTCTCGATCAACTGATCAATGCCATAGTTGTAGAACGTGACGGGCGCGTCCATGCGATAGCGGCGATAAAAACCGCTGAAGCCGGCAAGCCAGTTATAGCCCTCGGTTTTCTCGTGGCTGCGAGCGATGAAGTCCTGGGTCACAGCATGCTCGCGCCGAGCCTGGGTCAGCGTGAAGTAGTCGCGAACGGTGAAATCCTGGTCCAGCGTCATGTTATCATCCAGATACTGGTAGCTAGTGATGCTCGACAGGGAGAAACGCTCCAGCGACTTGAGGATGGTCAGGCCGTCGATCACCGATGTGCGGCGGTAGAAGCACGTGTCGTTGTAGGCGATCTCGCCTGTCTCGACCCACTCATAGGGGTAGCCGCCCTGGCGTCCAGTCGTCACCGCTGCCACATTACTCACATACCAGCCATCCTGGTTGCGCCACTCGAGTTTCATGCGGGCACCGAACTGCCGTTCCCAGTCACAGCGACGGCCGTTGTGGCGGTTGGTGAACTCTCCCTTGCCGCTGTTGTATTGTGCCGATAGTGAGAGACCCAGGTTGTCCTTGAGCAGGCGGTAGTGGCTGGCGCCGACGCGCCAGGTGCCGTGGCTGGCGCCCTCGACGACCGCACGAGTGCCCTGGTAGTTGAGCGGCGACAGGGTGTAGACGTTCATTAGGCCACCCAGCGTGTTGCGGCCGTACAGGGTGTTCTGCGGGCCGCGCAGCATCTCCATGCGTGCAATGTCCATCAGGTCAAAGTCATAGTTCTCCTTGGTCATCACGGGCACATTGTCGATGGTCAGGCCCACGGCGGGCTGGTCGATGCGTGTGCCGATGCCGCGCACATAGACGGTCGAGGTCATCCTGCTGCCATAGTCGGGGATGAACAGGTTGGGCACCAGGTCGGATGCCGTCTTGATGGACAGCACCTGGTTGCGCTCGGCCTCCTGATGGCTGATGATTGTCAGTGCAGTCGCTTGGGTGCGCATGTCGGCGCTCTGCTTGATGGCCGTCACGGTCACCTCGCCCAGCGACAGCGTGTCGCCCAATGCCGCTGTAGCTTCCTCGGTGGTCGATGGAGACGCCACAGCAGCTATAGTAAACAGGCAAAAAATGATTGCAAGTATTTTTTTCATGCCTGCAAAGGTAGTGCAAGTCGAGCACAGAACAAAACAACTCGTTGTTTTTTATGTCGAGACGCCGCCTACCTTCGCCGCCAGGCAGCGGTAGTGCAAGTCGAGCACAGAACAAAACAACTTGTTGTTTTTTATGTCGAGACGCCGCCTA
>JBGUJU010000216.1:0-2313 GCA_045114065.1 Sodaliphilus sp. | reverse complement strand
TCTCCGGGGGTTTTCTCTGCACGATATTCTGTTCCCTGCGGTCAGCAGTCTTTCTCCAAATGCCAGATATCATTGTTGTACTGGTCGATCGTTCTGTCGGAGGAGAAGTAGCCCGCCTTGGCGATATTGACTGCCATCTTCTTCGCCCAGCCCATTCTGTCCTCATAAGCTGCCAGAGCCTTGTCCTTGGTCTTGCAGTAACTCTCGAAGTCAGGGAATGTCATGAACCAGTCTCTGCCCAGCAGCTCGTCGTAGAGCTGCTTGAGAAGCTTCCTGTCGCCGGCTTCGAGCATCTCTTCACTGACCAGGAAGTCCACAGCCGCGGCAAGTCTCTTGTCCTTCTTATACCAGTTCTTTGCGACGTAATCCGCGTTCTTATAGTGCTCGATGACCTCCTCGGAGGACTGTCCGAAGGTGAAAATATTGTCTTCCCCGACAAGTTCCGCGATCTCGACGTTCGCTCCGTCCATGGTTCCCAGCGTCACAGCGCCGTTGAGCATGAACTTCATATTGCCGGTCCCGCTGGCTTCCTTGGAGGCCAGTGAGATCTGCTCGGAAATGTCCGATGCGGGGATCAGTTTCTCCGCCATGGACACGTTGTAGTTGCGAAGCATGACGACCTTGAGGTAAGGACTCACTTCAGGGTCGTTGTTCACGATGCTGCTGAAGGCGAGGATCGCATGGATTATATCCTTGGCGATCACATAGGCAGGAGCTGCCTTTGCGCCAAAAAATACCGTGACCGGTCTTCTCGGCCTGTAACCGTCCTTGATGTGCAGGTAACGGTCGATGGCCCACAGGAGGTTGAGCTGCTGTCTCTTGTACTCGTGCAGGCGCTTGATCTGCACGTCATAGACGGACTCGGGGTCAACCTTGTCGCCCTGATATTTTTCAAGCCATGCGGAGAACTTGTGTTTTTTCGTGTTCTTCCTGTTCAGGATGCACTGCAGGAAAGCCTCATCCTCCGCGTAAGGAATAAGCTGCTCAAGCTGTCTGGCGTCCGTCTTCCAGCCCTCGCCGATCTTCTCGGTGATCAGCTCTGTCAGCTCAGGGTTGCTCTCGATGACCCATCTGCGGAAAGTGATGCCGTTGGTCTTGTTGTTGAACTTCTCGGGATAGAGCTTGTAGAAATTGTTGAGCTCTGTCTCCTTGAGAATGTCAGTGTGAAGTCTCGCGACGCCGTTCACGGAGTGGCTGTAGTGAATGTCCATGTGGGCCATATGCACGTTGCCGTACTCGTCGATGATCTGAACGGAAGGGTCTTCATATTTTGCCTTAACAGCGTCATTCATCCTCTTGATGATCGGCATAAGGTGCGGCACGACAGCCTTGAAGAAGTGCTTGGGCCATGTCTCCAGTGCCTCAGCAAGGATCGTGTGGTTCGTGTAAGCACAGACATCAGTCACAATCTGATATGCTTCTTTCTCCTCAATGCCCTTTTCGGTCAGAAGGCGCACCAGTTCCGGAATGACCAGAGAAGGGTGCGTATCGTTGATCTGGATCGCCGCGTAGTCGGCAAGGTCATGCAGGTTGCTGCCGCGCTCCACGCACTCGTCGAGGATCAGCTGGGCGGCATTGCTGACCATGAAATACTCCTGATAGACGCGGAGAAGCTTTCCGTCCTCATCGCTGTCATCGGGATACAGGAAGAGGGTCAGGTTTTTCTCGATCTCTTTTTTGTCAAAATCGATACCCGAGCCGATCAGTCTCTCATTGACCGTGTCCAGGTCAAAGAGACGAAGGCGTCCGCACTTGCTTCCGTAACCTGTGACATCGATCTCATACATGGTGGAAAGAAGCTCCAGATCGCCGCACTGCACCTTATAGTGCTTGTCGGTGCGCTTCATCCAGTTGGCCATGCCCCACTTGCGCCAGTAGTCAGGTCTCGCGTGCTGCTTGCGGTCCTCGAAGGACTGTTTGAACAGACCGCAGTGGTAGGCCAGGCCTACGCCGTCAGCGGGAAGGCCCAGTGTCGCAAGGCTGTCGATGAAGCAGGCTGCAAGTCTGCCAAGGCCGCCGTTTCCGAGGGAGGGCTCGTATTCAAATTCCTCCAGCTCCGTAATGTCTTTCCCAGCCTCAGCCAGTTCCGCTTTCACATCATCGTAGATGCCGAGGTTGATCAGGTTGTTGGAAAGAAGTTTACCGATCAGGAATTCTGCCGAAATATAGTAAACTTTCTTCTTTCCGCTGTTGTATCCCCTGTTCCTGCAGGCGTCCTGCGTCAGGGCCAGCGCCGCGTTGTAAAGTTCCAGAATCGTGCACTCGCTAAGTGCTTTTCCGGTGTAATCTCTGAGTTTTAATGTATTCATTACT
>JBGUJU010000215.1:0-45094 GCA_045114065.1 Sodaliphilus sp. | reverse complement strand
GATTGAATACTTGCCGTCGACATCGGTGGCGGTACCGCGGTTGGTACCCTTGACCTTGACGGTCGCACCGATGAGGGGCTCACCTTGGGCGTCACGTATGACGCCAGAGACTTTGTTGGCTTGGGCCTCGGCTGTGAAACCCGTGCTGGGGAACGAAGTCATCCCAGCCGGTGCTCCGCAGGCGATTGCCAGGGCGGCCAACAGTGCTAATTGTTTTTTCATACGCACTTGCTTTAAAATTTATAAAAAATTGATATTTACTGACTTAATTCTCTTGTCTTCTTCGTTTCTGCCGCTTTTTCATCGCCCTTCGGGGCGAGCATCTTGGCTGCACATTAGGCAAATCGAGCAAGCTCGTTTGCGTTAGGTTTGCACAAGATTTCTCGTGCGAAGCACGATACTTTTATCAGCGAAAGCTTTAGCCTAAAGGCTATAAAAGTAGGCAAATTTGCAAACAAAAATTAACATGACCAAATAATTGAGCGAAAAAAAACCTCAACCCCTACCGATAACAGTGGTTTTTATTCAATATTTTACGTATCTTATACAGTTTTTTATGATTTTTAACGTTTGTATTTGTAAAATCCTTCCCCATTTTTTGGCTATTTCCAAAAAATTATTGAATTTTGCACTTTGTTAAAAAATAAAAAATCATGACCAAGATACGCCCAAGTGCGTAAAGCGGCAATACTACGATAGCTAAACTCATTAGAATTAACAACTTAATATTAACAAATTAAAACGTGCTTATGAAAAGACATTTAGCTCTTTTGGGCGCTTTGTTGATGCTATGCAGTCCTGTTTATCAGGCTCAGGCAGCACCCGCGCCCCAGGTGACGGCCAACTCCGCCACCAGCATTGTGACAGGCCGTGTTGTCGATGAGAAGGGAGAACCCGTCATCGGCGCCAGCATTGTCGAGGTTGGAACGACCCGTGGCACATCGACCGATGTGGACGGTAACTTCTCGTTGCGAGCAGGCACCAATGCCAAGCTCCAGATTTCGTTCATCGGCTACAAGACGGTGACCGCTCGTGCCGCAGTGGGCATGAACATCGTCATGGCCGAGGATAAGGCCCTCCTCGATGAACTCGTTGTTGTGGGTTACGGTACGCAGAAGAAGGTGAACCTGACCGGTGCCGTATCGACAGTGGATGTTGACAAGACCTTCAACTCGCGTCCCGAGCAGGATGTGTCGCGTGCCTTGCAGGGTGCAGTTCCCGGCTTGAGCATCATCAACTCCAGTGGTGATATCGACGGCAACCCCTCGATCCGCATCCGTGGCGTCGGTACCCTGAGTAATGACCAGGTGAGCACTCCCATGATCGTCATCGACGGTGTGGTGAGCGATATGGACGGTCTGCAGCTGCTCAACGGCAACGACATCGCCACCGTATCGGTACTGAAGGATGCTGCCTCGTCATCAATCTACGGTACCCGTGCCGCCTTCGGTGTGATCCTGATCACCACCAAGGCCGGTCAGAAGGGTGAGCGTGCCACGGTGAGCTACTCTAACAACTTCGGTTGGGACGATCCCACCTTCCTGCCCAACTTCCCCGACGTACCCACCCAGCTGAAGTCGGCCATCATGGCCAAGAAGCGCGAAGGCTCGGACGCTGTCGAGCTCTTCGGTATGTACTTCGACCAGTTGCTGCCCTATGCCGAGGCATGGAAGCAGCAGAACGGTGGCAAGAAGATCGGTTATGGCGAGATGCGTCCCTGGGTGAGCGACGGCAATGTGGGTGACTACCGCTTCCTTGGCAGCCAGCCCATGTACTATGCCGACTATGACATCCAGAACATCTGGTACAACCACGCTGCTCCCTCTCAGGGCCACAACGTGTCGGTGCGTGGTGCCAGCAACCGCACGACCTACTACCTGTCCTTCGGCTACAACTACAAGGAGGACAACATGAAGTGGAACCCCGCTATGCGCAAGCGCTACAATGCCGCAGCCAACATCTCGACCGACTTGACTGACTGGCTGACCGTCGGTGCCCGCATCAACTTCTCACGTCGCCACTTCTCACGTGCCGATACCTGGAACAACATGTACCAGTACATCTGGCGCTGGGGCTCGTTCTTCATCCCCAGCGGCACGATCGCCGATCCCGACACGGGTGAACAGCTCGACTTCCGCGTGATCGCCATGCAGAAGCAGGCAGCCCGCAAGAACGTGACGATGGACCGCCTGAGCATGACGGCCTTCACCACCATGCACATCACCAAGGACCTGACCTTGAACGCCGACTTCACCTATGAAATCGGTAACATGAACAGCGGCTCGAGCGACCACACCGTGTATGGCTACAACTGGAGCGGTGTGACTCCCCAGTGGATCGTGAACAGCGGCAACACCGGTACTTGGCGCGACAACAGCAAGAGCAACAAGTGGGCTGCCAACGCCACCCTGAACTGGAACAAGAGTTTCAATGATATCCACAACTTCAACATCATGGTGGGTGTCAACGGTGACAACTACAGCAGCGACTACTTCTATGCTTACAAGCCCCAACTCTATAGTGAGGAATACCCCGAACTGGCTCTGGCCTATGGCGACCAGACCATGTGGAACATCAACAGCAGCACCTATGACAAGGCTACTGCCGGTTACTTCGGACGTATCAACTATGACTACAAGGGCATCTACCTGCTCGAGTTGAACGGCCGCTATGACGGTTCGTCGAGCTTCCCCGTGAATGACCACTGGGCATTCTTCCCCTCGGGATCGGTGGGCTACCGCTTCACCCAGGAGAAGTATTGGGACCGCCTGCGCCACATCGTGGACAACGGTAAGCTGCGTTTCTCCTACGGTACTATCGGTAACGAAGCCGTGGGTAACAATATGTTCCAGTCGCTCATCAGCCCCATTGCTCAGGGTAACATCTACTGGCTGAATGAGAATGGTGCCAAGGTGACCGAACTGGGCCTGCCCACCTGGGTGAACTCCTCACTGACGTGGGAACGCATCACCACCATGGACGCCGGTGTCGACCTGGGTCTGTTCGGTGACGTGCTCACCCTGGGCTTTGACTGGTATCAGCGCACCACCAGCGACATGCTGGGTCCCGGTACCGCACTGCCCCCCTCGGTAGGTGCTGCCGCTCCCGTTACCAACAACGGTAAGCTGCGCACCCGTGGTTGGGAAGCCACGCTGGACCTGCGCAAGCAGTTCAACAAGGACTTCGGTGCCTACTTCAGCGCCAGCGTGGGTGACGCCAAGACCAAGGTGACCAAGTGGAACAACGAGTCTCACCTGATCGGCTATCCGTGCAACAGTGCCTATGCCTATGAGGGCATGACTTGGGGTGACATCTGGGGCTTTGAGACCGACCGCTACTTCACCGAGCGCGACTTCAATGGCAAGAATGCCGACGGTTCGTGGATCTATGCTCCCGGCGTAGCCGACCAGACCGGCATCCAGACCCAGACCTTCGTCTTCGGCCCTGGTGACATCAAGTACAAGGACCTGGATAACAGCGGCACGATTGACGGTGGCAAGGGCACCCAGGAAGACCATGGTGACCTCAAGGTCATCGGTAACATGATGCCCCGCTACGAGTACAGCTTCCACGTCGGTGGTAACTTCAAGGGCTTCGACCTGGACGTCTTCTTCCAGGGCGTGGGCAAGCGCGAGATGTGGACCCAGTCGGCCTTCGTCTTCCCGATGATGCGCTCGGCCGACTTGGCTATCTTTGCCAACCAGACCAAGTACAATATCTATGATCCCGAGAACGGCGTTGTCAACATCAGTGAGAGCAACGACTTCCCGTGCCTGTTCCCCGGCAACGAGTACGCCGGTAACGTGGTAGGTCTCTCGGGCGAGGGTGGTTGCCACAACTACTATCCCCAGACCAAGTACCTCGTCGACATGAGCTACCTGCGCCTCAAGAACATCACGCTGGGTTACACCCTGCCCGAGAACTTGACCCGCAAGATCTTCATTGACAAGTTCCGTGTCTATGGTAGTGTGAACAACCTCTGCCTGCTCCACAAGGGCAGTGGTGACCTCCCCATCGATCCTGAGATGAACGCCGGTCAAGGTTCTCTGGGTTATGGTACCTGGGGCCGCACCTATCCCATCAACCGCACCTGGTCGGTGGGTCTGCAAGTGACCTTCGGCACCAAGCGCAGCGCTGCCGTTACGGGTCCTGTTGACAACAGCGTCCTGAACGCCGAGATCAACAACCTGCGCTCACAGCTCGCCAACGCCGAGAACGCAGCCAACTCCCGCATCGCTGAGCTGCAGAGCCAGCTGAATGCTGCCAACAACCGCAACAAGCAGCTGCAGAAGGACCTCGACGACTGCGTGAAGAGCAAGAGCGGCATGATCGACAAGACCTTGCAGTACATGACCATCCTGGTTCACTTCCCGATCAACAAGACCGGTGTTACTGCCGACCAGCAGCCCAATGTAGAGCGCATCGCCGCCTACATGAAGAGCCATCCCGAGGCTACCTGCATCATCAACGGTTATGCCTCCAAGGACGGTCCCGCCGACCACAACATCAAGCTCGCTGAGGGCCGTGCCGCCAGCGTGAAGGATATGCTCGTCAACAAGTATGGTATCTCTGCCAAGCGCATCAACGCCCAGGGTCAGGGTATCAGCAACATGTTTGACGAACTGAGCTGGAACCGCGTTTCCATCTGTGAGATTATCGTGAAGTAAGATTAATCAGTTTTTAGTTTTAAGTTTTTAGTTTTAAGTAATATTACCTCATGACAATACAGTTTTCAGGCGGTACAAATCATACTTAAAACTTACAACTTAGAACTTACAACTAAAAAAGAAGATAATATGAAACTATTGAAATCAATTATACTGTGTGGACTGGGCGTTGCAGTTTTATCGCTGTCGTCATGTGACGATATGCTCACCAAGAGCGAGCGCACCAAGTTTGAGCTTGGACCGGAATTCTGGAGCAACGCCAATCAGGTGGCCAGCTACAGCAATGTCCTCTATGGGAACTATGTCGGCTATGGCACAGGTGGCGGTGCTGGCTGGTTCTATTTCAAGAGCCTCAGTGACGACCAGGTGAACCCGAATTTTGATGACTGGATGTTCACTACTGTTCCTGGCACTTCCAGCTACTGGAGTGATCCTTATACCGAGATTCGCCGCTGCAACTATATGTTGACCGGCTTGGAGAACTCGACGCTCCTCAATAGCGAGAAGAACTACTATGTCGCCGTCGGTCGCCTGAATCGCGCATGGCAGTACTATCAGCTCGTGCGCATGTATGGTGACGTGATCCTGCTCGACGAGGTCATCCTTGATCCCGAAGAACAGAGCGATGTTGTCTATGGCCCCCGCACCAACCGTGACCAAGTCATGGACTTCGTGCTCGACGACCTGAACTATGCCGTTCAGAACCTGGGTGCCGGTGGCAAGAACTCCTGGAGCAAGGACATGGCGCTTGCCATGAAGAGCGACATCTGCCTGTTTGAGGGTACCTATTGCAAGTATCGCACTGCCGAGGAGAACGGTAAGGCTGCCGATCCCACCCGCGCCCAGAAGTACCTCAATGAGTGTGTTGACGCTTCACAGCAGCTCATGAACTCGGGCAAGTATAGCCTCACCGCCAACTATGGAGAGGTCTATAACTCGCTCGACCTGAGCAAGGTATCGGAGGTCATCTTCTTCCGCAACTATGTGAAAGACCAAGTGATGCACTCGACTGCCGACTATACCGCATCCTCTTCACAGCAGCGCGGTATCAGCAAGGACGCTGTCGATGCATTCTTGTTCCTCGATGGCAAGCCCCTGGCTACCACCTTGCTCAACACCGATGACCGTCCCGTGTACGATGCTTCGAACAACGCCTACAGCATCAAGAATATGCTCGCTAACCGCGACAAGCGCCTGAGCGTGCTGCTCGACCCGTATCTGTGCTTCAAGGGCCATGGTTGGGTTCGCTCTAACTCCATGTTGATGACTTCATCGACGGGTTACAACATCGCCAAGTATGACAACACATTGATGGAGGTGGACTACCGTATCAACACCGGCAAGAACTACACCGACGCTCCCATCTACTGGCTGGCTGTCATCTACCTGAACTATGCCGAGGCTAAGGCCGAGCTGGGCACTATCACCCAGAACGACCTGGATATGAGCATCAACCTGCTGCAAGCCCGTGCCGGTCTGCCCGCGATGACCACCGCTCCCGCTGCCGACCCCGCCAACAACATGGGTGTCAGCAACCTGCTGTGGGAAATCCGTCGTGCACGCCGCTGCGAGCTCATGGCCGACAACTGGTATCGCTATTGGGACCTGATCCGCTGGCATCAGCTTCAGCTCCTCGACACGCAGGCTCATCCCAACATCAACCGCGGTGCTTACCTGGGTCTCGTGGTCGACCTCGATCCTGCCTTCGTCCTGGATGCTAACGGCTACATCATCCCCGTCAGCAAGCAGCGCACCTTCGACAAGAAGTACTACCTGTGCCCCATCCCCAGCAACCAGATCACGCTGAGCAAGGGTGGCACGAGCCAGAACCCTGGTTGGTAATAGGTTTTAGGTGTTAGGCTTTAGGGGCTTAATTCCTGACGACCAATCAACAAAAATGACAGCCGCCGCGTCGATAATGACACGGCGGCTGCCTGTTTTCATGAAACCATAAGTCCCAATATAACATTTCAATTGGGCGAAAATTATATTATTTTCTTAATTTTCGCCCAATTGAATCAATCCAACCGCCTAAATGTTAATTGAGAATTATTTCTACATAAATACTTTAATATCACCATTTTAAATTGATAATGACAATATTCTTGTGTTATTATCAACCTAGATACCATGATTTCAATTGGGCGAAAACATCAAAATATTTGCAATTTTCGCCCAATTGAATCATTGATATATCAAAAAATCTACTTACATTTGTGCCGACTAACCAAAACGATATTGTCATGGAGCAATTAATAGGCAGAGATAGGGAGAGAGCGTTGCTTGACAAATATATGGCAAGTAATCGCCCAGAATTCATAGCCATCTACGGTCGCCGCAGGGTAGGAAAGACATTCTTGGTCAGGAGACATTTCCAGGATCAGTTTGATTTCTATGTGACGGGCATTATTAATGGGACTTTTGACAACGAAATGGATGCCTTCAATATAGCCTTAAATCGCTATGGATACAGTGGTCCAGCGGCATCGACATGGATGCAAGCATTTTCGATATTAGGGGATCTACTCAAAAGCAAGAGCGTGAATCAGCGCCGACGTTGCATCGTTTTTATCGATGAGCTACCGTGTTTTGACACCCGCAACTCAGGCTTTATACGCGCGTTGGACTACTTCTGGAACAGCCAAGGTGCATGGATTGACAATATCATGCTTATTGTCTGCGGCTCGGCAACGTCATGGATGATTCGCAAGATCATCAATAATCATGGTGGATTGCACAACCGGGTCACGCACGAAATCCATCTCAAACCATTCACCTTGCATCAGACGGAGCAATTCTTTGCCAGCAGAAGAGGGAACTGGGACAGGATGTCCATACTACAGATATACATGGCCATGGGCGGCGTGCCCTATTATCTGGGATTTGTCGATACCGAGTACAGCGCCGCCGAGAATATCGACAGGTTGTTCTTTGGCGACATGGCCGAGATGCGGAATGAATATCAGAGACTATTCCAGTCTTTATTCAGTCAACCTGATAAATACATCGATATTGTAAAACTGTTATCTGAAAACAAAAAAGGGTTAACGCGAAAACAGATTGCCGAGAAATTGAGATTGGCCAATAACGGCCACTTGGGTGACATCCTTGATGACTTGCAATATTGTGACTTTATCAGACAATACAACAATGGCAATAAGATCAATAATGTCATTTACCAACTTATCGATTTCTACACCTTGTTCTATTACCAGTTCTGCCGCCATGCTAAGACTGACAGACATTTCTGGCGCAACACGATTGGGACACCAACGCAGAACACATGGTATGGACTGGCCTATGAACGTGTCTGCATGAGTCACATTCAACAGATTATCTATGCCTTAAGGCTTGACTTCATCCACACTGAATTCTATTCCTGGCGCAGCAAGACAAGCTCACCCGCAGCACAAATCGACATCATCATTGACCGTGCTGATGGCATTGTGACTATCTGTGAAGTGAAGTATTCTAAAGCCGAGTATGTACTGTCCAAGGATGAATATGAAAAAATCATGAATAGGGTTGAGGCTTTTGTGCGTGAAACCAAATGTAAAAAGGGTACCCAAACAATTATGATCACAACCAAGGGGCTAAAACCCAGTGGTTATTCTGAGATTTCAAGCCGCACGATTACTCTTGACGATCTCTTTACCGAGGTGCAAGAATAAGATCCACCCTATCAAACAATCGCAAAATAGGTCGGAAAAGTGTTGTCTGAATACACTTTTCCGACCTATTTTGTGCAATGCTGCTTATCGCTTGATTACTGGTAGTCGCGGATGCGGACGTCGATGCCGCTGCCGTCCAGGAGCTTAACCACCTGCTGGATGTCGGTCTTGCCGTAGTGGTAGGGGAAAAGCACAGCGGGCTTGATCATCGTGGCAGCGTGGGCACACTGCTCGGGTGTCATCGTGTAGGGCAGGTTGCAGGGCAGGAAAGCCACGTCGATGTCCCGGATGTCGGCCATCTCGGGGATGTCCTCGGTGTCGCCTGCAATGTAGATGCGCATACCCTCGATGGTGAGCACGAAGCCGTTGTCACGCCCCTTGGGGTGGAACTGGAGTTTCTCGGGCGAGTTGTTGTAGGCAGGCACAGCGTCAATCGTCCAGCCATTGGCCAGGGTGCGGCTGTCGCCATTGGCCATCACATCGCCCTTGCCACCCAGAATCTCGTAACAGCGGGCATTGGTGATGAGCATGGTTCCCTCCTTAGTCAACTGGTTGATAGCCACCGAGTCCAGGTGATCAAAGTGCTCATGCGTCACCAGGATAAAGTCGGCCTTGGGTAGGGTAGAGTAGTCGGTCTCGGGCTTGACAGCCGTCGTCACGGGATCCACATAGACCCACTTGTCACCCACCTGCATCCTGAGGCTGCCGTGCTTGATACAGTACATCTTCACTGTCGTGCCACCCTCGGTCTTGAACACGTCACAACCGGGCTCCACGGCATCTCCGCCCTGGGCTGTGCAACCGCACATCGATCCGATAATCATCATTGCCATAATAAAAAACTTTACTTTCATCTTGATTGGTTTTACATTGTTTCTTGCCCTTCAAAGGTAGAAAAAACTATTCATATCTATACCCCAAAAGTTAAAAATACTGCCGTTCTTGATATATTTTTCTCTTTTACCGTCCAGATATAACCATTTCTTGTAATTTTTTTGTACCTTTGCGGCTTATAAACTCATTAGTACCGGCAGCTATGAAAAGGAACGCTGAACTCAAGGTGTTCTGTAAGAATACCAACGAGTACATAGACATCGAAGGCGGCGATACGCTCATCGACCTCTATGAGACCATCAAGGGGCGCTTGGGCTTGCAAGGCGATGCCGTGTGCGTTCTTGTCAACAACAAGGTCGAGGACCTGCTTTATCCGGTCTTTTCTCCCAAACACATCGAGTTCCTTGACATGACCAACAATGCGGGTTATCGCGTGATGACCCGTTCACTGTGCATGGTACTTTACAAGGCGTTGAATGACCTGTATCCAGGCAAGCGCCTGTGCATCCAGCACAGCATCAGCAACGGTCACTATTGCCAGATCAAGCATGAGGAGGAATTCCTCACGCCCGAGGTGATTGCCCAGCTCAAGCAGCGCATGGTCGAGATCATCGATGCCGACATCAAGTTTGTGCGCCGCGAACGCTTGACGACCGACGTCATCGAGATGTTCCGCAAACAGGGTCTCAAGGACAAAGTGCGTCTGCTGGAAGGCATCAATCAGCTCTACACCGTCTATTACAAGCTCGATGACATCGTCGACAGTTTCTACGGGCCGCTGGTGCCCTCAACCGGGATGCTCAAGGTGTTTGACCTGGTGCCCTATGAGAAGGGTATGCTGCTGTTAGGTCCTAACCGCAAGGACCTCAACAAGGTCATCGCGTGGGAGCCGCAGCCCAAGCTATTCCATGCTTTCACCGACTACATCAACTTCAACAAGATCATCCATCTGGGTGATGTGGGTGAGCTCAACAAGGCCATCAGAGCCGGTTATGCTCCCCTGCTCATCAACGTTGTGGAAGCTCTCCACAACAAGCACTTCATACAGATAGCCGACGAGATCACGCGCCGTTATCAAGATGGCGGAGCCCGCGTGGTGCTCATTGCCGGTCCGTCGTCGAGCGGCAAGACCACTTCATCCAAACGATTGGCTATCCAATTGATTACCAACTGCATTGTTCCTAAGGTCATCGAGCTTGACAACTACTTTGTCAACCGTGACCGCACGCCACGCGACGAGAGCGGCGACTATGACTACGAGTCGCTCTACTCCCTGGACCTGGAACAATTCAACCAAGACGTGACCGACCTGCTGGCCGGTAAGGAAGTGGCCATGCCTACCTATAACTTCAAGAAGGGCGAACGCGAATACCTGGGCAACACACTCAAGCTCAATGAAGGCGACATCCTGTTGATGGAAGGTATCCATGGCTTGAACCCGGAACTCACGTGCCACATACCCGAGGAGCAGAAGTTCCGCATCTTTGTATCGGCACTCACCACGCTGAACATCGATGACCACAACTGGATAGGCACCTATGACAACCGCCTGCTGCGCCGCATCATCCGCGACCACCAGTATCGTGGAGCCAGCGCCCTAGACACCATCAAGCGTTGGCCCAGCGTGCGTCGCGGCGAGGACAAGTGGATCATGCCGTTCCACGAGAATGCCGATGCCATGTTCAACTCCTCGTTGCTGTTTGAGTTGGCGGTGATGAAAAACTACGCACTGCCCATCCTGCAACAGGTGCCCAGCAACGTGCCCGAGTATGCCGAGGCCACCCGCCTGATAAAATTCCTGAATTACTTCGAGCCTCTGGACGAGAAAGATATTCCCAGCACGAGCTTGCTGCGTGAATTCCTGGGCGGAAGCAGCTTTCACTACTAACGAGACAACTGTGGGCTCTATTGCGATGTGCAATAGGGCCCACAAACTTTTATAAAACAACAGATTATAACATCAACACCATATAACGATTAACCCAAATGATTGAAATGACAGCAAGTGCCGAGCAGCAGCAAGCGCACAACCAGCAGCCCATAGAACGGGAATACACCAAGATGTCATTGGAGGAATTTTGTGGCAACATCCGCCGTATGGAGTCGCAAGGTCTGGACGGCATCTCATTGTTCAATAATGTGATTTCCCAGGGATTAGCCCCCGACTTCATTGCCGAGGACGAGGTGCAGCACAGCCGTCGCCTGGAGCGTATCACGACCGAGATTACCCGCCGTTTCCGCCAAGAAGAGATGCGTGTGGTGCTTGTCGCCGGTCCATCCTGCTCGGGCAAGACAACGACATCTCGTTTCCTTACCCACATGCTGCGCGACAACGGCATCCAGCCTTGTGTGGTCTCACTTGACAATTACTTCCTCAATCTGGATCAACGCCCACTGGACCCCAACGGCAACATTGACTACGAGTCATTCTACGGTCTGGACCTCAAGCAGTTGGAACGCGACGTGGCAAACCTACTTGAAGGCGAGCGCGTGCCAATGCCCACCTATGACTACGTGGAGGGAAAACGCACCTACCATGGCAACACCTTGCAGCTCGACAACAACAGCCTGCTGTTCCTGGAAGGCTTGCACGCACTGAATCCGCTGTTGCTTCCCAACATCACCGATGAGCAGAAGTATCGCTTGTTTGTCACCGCCCAAGCCACCATCTACTACGGTGAGAAATCGGGCCTTGAGGAGCATGACAACCGTCTGCTGCGCCGCATCTACCGTGACTATAACAGCCGTGGAGCCAGCGCCTTGCAGACCCTGCAATGGTGGCCTGGCGTGCTGCGTGGCGAGAACCTGTGGATCTTGCCTTTTGCCAGCCATGCCGATGGATGGTTCAACACCTCGATGGTATTTGAATTGTCGGCCATCAAGTCCCGCGTGGCACAACTGCTGCAAGAAGTTCCCGAGAGTGAACCTGTGGAATACAAAATCGCACAACGCCTGAGGCGTATCCTGGACCGTATCGCACCGCTGTCACAGGAGGACTTTGCCGCCATCGCTCCCAAACGCCGCTTCCTGCTCAGCAACGAGGGGAAGTAGGTCACGTTATGAAGTTCATAACGTGAAGGTTAGAGGTTAAAGGTTAAAGAGGCATCCATTTCTGGATGCCTCTTTTTGTATTGAGTAGTGGGGAGTGCAGGCTGTTACTCGTCGTCGGGGTCGCTGACGACCTGGAAGTCCTTGTTCTCGTCCTCGTAGTCGCTTTCCCAGTACTCCTCGCTCCACTGCTTGGCACCGGAGTCCACCATCTTGCCACCGACATCGGGAGCCTCGTCCTCAAGGTCCTCGGCACCGAAGATGAAGTCATCCTCGGCCTGCTCGCGATGGCGCTCGTCCAGGTCATGCTGTGTGAGCGTCTCGGGAATGCGGTTGCGCTCATCGTTGATGGTGCGCCACAGCAGGTCCTTCAACTCGGTCAGACCCATCTGGGCTACACTGGAGATGAAGACACTGGGCACATCGTCGGGAATCTCGGGGCGCATCTGCTCGATAAGCTCCTCGTCCAGCATGTCACACTTGGTGATAGCGAGCACGCGGGGTTTCTCTACCAGGTCGGGGTTGAAGGTTTCCAGTTCTCGGCACAGGATACCGTATTCCTTGCGGATGTCGTCGCTGTCGGCAGGTACCATAAACAGCAGCACGGCATTGCGCTCGATGTGACGCAGGAAACGCAGACCCAGACCACGGCCCTCGCTGGCACCCTCGATGATACCAGGGATATCGGCCATGACAAAGGACTGCTGTCCACGATAAGAAACGATGCCCAAGTTAGGCTCCAGCGTGGTGAAGGGATAGTTGGCAATCTTGGGTTTGGCAGCACTGATGACGCTCAGCAAGGTGGATTTTCCAGCATTGGGGAAGCCCACGAGACCCACGTCGGCCAGCAGTTTAAGCTCCAGGATAACAGCCTTTTCCACACCTTTCTCGCCAGGCTGGGCAAAACGCGGAGTCTGCCTGGTCGCCGTCTTGAAGTGCTGGTTGCCCAAGCCGCCGCGACCGCCACGCAACAGGCGCACCACCTGGCCATCCCCAGTCACGTCACACAGGAATTCTCCTGTCTCGGCATCATAGACCGCCGTGCCACAGGGCACCTCGATGGTGCGGTCCTCGCCGTCCTTGCCTGTCATCTGGTTCTCGCCGCCTGACTGGCCGTCGGTAGCGAACACGTGACGCTGGTACTTGAGGTGGATGAGGGTCCACAGGTTGCGGTTGCCCTTGAGGTAGATGTGGCCTCCACGGCCGCCGTCGCCGCCATCAGGACCGCCCTTGGGGACATACTTGGCCCGATGCAAGTGGGCCGACCCGGCACCGCCCTTACCGCTGCGGCACAATATCTTCACATAGTCAATAAAATTACTCTCTGCCATAACTGTCTGTATTTTTGTCCACAAAGGTAGTGCATTTTTTCCAATAGAATGATTACAAATAATAAAGTCGCTTGAAAAAATGTAAAAATTTATTGAAAAGTCACTTAAAAAAGTGTAACTTTGCGGCAAAAAGTCGCTTGAAAAAGTGTAATAATATACTCAAAATACCTAGTTATCAATGACTTATATGTTAAGACGTAAAATTGATGATATATTACTGGAATGGAAAGAATCCGAAGATCGCAAGCCATTGGTCATCAAAGGCTGCCGCCAGTGCGGAAAAACCAGTAGTGTTGTCGCCTTCGCCAAGAAACATTATCCCCATATTGTCTATCTTGATTTCCACGAACATCGAGAATACAAAGCCTTTTTCGCTGGTGCCCTTGACGTGGACACGATCACGTTTAATATGACATTGAACCTTCCAAATTCACGTTTCGTTGAAGGCAAAACTGTCCTTATTTTTGATGAAATCCAAGACTGTCCTAGCGCAAGATCATCACTCAAATACTTTAAACTTGATGGTCGGTATGATGTCATCTGCACAGGTTCACTATTGGGTGTTAACGGATACAGAACAGCCGAAGAATTGGAGGAAGAACAAAACGCTTCAATCCCAGTGGGTTTTGAGGAAATAATTGAAATGTACCCCCTGGATTTTGAAGAATGGCTATGGGCAAATGATGTTCAGCAACAGCACGTGGACTACCTGAAGCAATGCCTTGAACAAGAAATACCAGTGAATTTGTCAGTTCACCAAAGAATGCGAGAGCTGTTACTCAGATATGTTATTGTGGGCGGAATGCCCGAAGTCGTAACCACCTACTTGAAAACCAATGACATGCAGCGAGTCATCAAGAGACAGCATTCCATTATTGAGACCTACAAGAGTGATATGATCAAATATGCGCGCAACGAAGACAAAGTGCGCATCCGAGAATGCTTTGATTCCATTCCTGCTCAACTGGCTCGAGAGAATAAAAAATTTGTTTATTCTGTCATTCAACCTAATGCACGCGCCAAACAATATCGAGGCTCCCTGCAATGGATCGAGGATGCCGGTATTATCAGGCGATGCTATAATCTGCACATCACAGAGTTGCCTCTTATCGGCAATGCCGACATGAATACGTTCAAAGTCTATATGGCAGATATCGGATTGCTGATTAATATGCTAGGTGAGGGTGTGCAATGGAAAATACTGCAAGGGGACTTACTGGGTTACAAAGGTGCTATCTTTGAGAGCCTGATGGCCGACATACTTGGAAAAATCGGTCGAAAACTCTACTATTTCCACAAGAGTAGTGGCTTGGAACTGGATTTTGTAATACCCTACAAAGGGAAATGTACACCACTAGAGTGCAAAGCGACAACAGGTAACACAAAATCACTGAAGACAGTACTTAAACATCCCGAGCACTATCATGTCTATCATGCATTGAAAGTTGGAGATTACAATGTTGGACGTAACGGTCCAATTCTCACAATACCCTTCTATATGGCATTCATGCTCACTGAAGTGTGATTCATGGGCGACACATGGATTGCCATATCAGTATTTTGATTATTTTTGCAGTCAAATAATCGCTGTCGTGAACGCAGTATATAATCATTAAGAAATAATCTCAACATCTATGATACTGGATTCTATTACTTGGACCGCGAGTCCTGAACTGTTCAGCGCCGGACCTGTCACGGTGCGGTGGTATGGCTTGATGTTCGCCATCGGCTTCCTGGTGGGCTATGAGATCGTCTATCGCATCTTCCGCCACGAGGGGGCACGCGAGAGTTGGGTGGGCAGCCTGTTCATCTATGTGGTGGTGGCTACCATCTTGGGTGCAAGGCTGGGCCATGTGCTCTTCTATGACTGGAGCTATTACAGCCATCACCTGGGCGACATCCCCAAGATCTGGGAAGGAGGCCTGGCGAGCCATGGCGGCACGTTGGGCATCATGATTGCCATCTGGTTGTACAGCCGCTATGTGACGCACAAGCCGATGCTGTGGACATTTGACCGCCTGGTGGTACCTGTGGGCTTTGTCGCTGCGCTCATCCGTATCGGCAACCTGATGAACCACGAGATTTATGGCGGCGAGACGACAATGCCGTGGGGATTCCGCTTTGTGGAGAACGTGGGACAGTGGATGCAAGGCGCCGAACCCGTGTTCTCGGCTCCGAGCCACCCGACGCAGATCTATGAGGCGGCTTGTTACTTGTTGACCTTCGCCATCTGCATGCTGATGTACTGGCGCTGGCGCAGCCAAGAACGCGAAGGATTGATCTTCGGCGTGTTCATGCTGGGCATCTTCGTTCCGCGCTTCTTTATCGAGTACATCAAGAACGTGCAAGAGCCATGGGAGGTTGCCATGCGTGCCAACATCGGGCTTGACCAGGGTCAGCTGTTGAGCATCCCCTTCATCCTATTGGGCATCTGGCTCATTGTCAGGGCTATGCGCCATCCGCGCGTGCCACTGGAATATCCCGACCGCTTTGCCGACGAGAAGAAGAAATAGTTTCTAGTCCCTAGTCCCTAGTCCCTAGTTTCTAGTCCCTAGTTTCTAGTTGGCATCCGCAATCTTTAATAAAGGAAAACAATAAGTACAATAAATACTAATTGGTATCCACACTCCTGTTTTATAATAGATTAAATAGCTTATTGAAATGAGATATTTATATGGCATATTCGCTGTATTGGCAGTACTATTCATGTGCTGCTGCAGCAAACCCGAAACCACCGAAAAAATGGATAATGAAAATGCTGTGCAAGATTCTTGGGTGATGGTTGATGACTCTACCGTCAATGGATTGATCGTGTATTACCCGCAGTTCAGCCGTATCGACCTCGTGTGCGAAAAGATGCCTAGCCAACAGGATGACAGCATCATCTTCTGTGCCGAGGCGGCCTTTACCCACGAACTGCTCGATGAGTTTGCCCACAGCAACATCGACGGCGACCACGTGAGCGGCGGCAAGCGTTACAAGGGTGCCAAGTGTAAGGACAATAGCGGCGCCTTCGCCTGGTTTGGTGACACGACGTGGGAGTTTGTCAACGGTGAGTATGGCGAACTGCTCGACAGCGTCGCTGCTGCCGGGGGCATGGGCTTCGGGCAGGCTATCATCATCCATGAGGGGGAAAGCATCCGCCCGTTGTGGCGCGATGGTGTAAACCAGTACCGTGCCCTGTGCGAGAAGGACGGACGCCTGTGCATCGTGGACAGCCGTGACGAGGTAAGTTACGAAAAATTTGTGGCAATGCTTGAGGATTTCGGTCCACAGCATGCCCTGTATATGGATATGGGTGCTGGCTGGAACCACTCCTGGTGGCGCGATTCCGACGGCAAGGTCCACGAGATCCACCCCGTGGCCGAGAAATCCCGCTACTGCACCAACTGGATTACCTTCTACAAGTAAAACGACAACAGGTAATAAAAAAGAAAACAATAAGTACAATAAATACAATGCCACACTCCGGATGGCATTGTATTTTTGTATTTATTGTTTTCCCTTCTTAGTGGGTTGTCTTAAGGGGTGGGGACAACGGAAGTGCGGATGTGCAGGTCGGTCTGCGGGAAGGGAATCTCAATGCCGTTCTCGTTCAGGACAGCATAGATGTTCTCCTTGATGAGGGCAATGTCAGCCACCTGTGAGAATACACGCACCCACACAACAACCAGCAAGTCCACACTGCTCTCGCCGAAGTTCTGGAACAGTACCTGGATGCCTTTGCTCGAATCGTAGCAATTCAGCTGGCTGATGCGGTCAATAATCATCTCACGCACCTGGTCAATCTTGCTGCCATAGGCCACGCCAACGGTAATCTTGGCCATCTCATAGCCATGGTTGCGTGTCATGTTCTTGAAATTCTTGGTGAACAACTGACTGTTCAGGAAGGCGATGACCGAGCCGTCGTTGGTCTCGACCAGTGTACTCTGGTAGTTGATGTTCTTGACCTTGCCGCGCACACCGTCACACTCGATAACGTCGCCAATCTTGACACGACCGTTCATCAACGACAGACCGTAGAAGAGGTTCTCGAGCGTATCCTTCATGGCGAAACCGATACCAGTCGAGAGGCCCGTGAGGATGAAAGTGATGCCCGTGCGGCTAACGTGCAGCGTCACGAGCACAATGTAGACGTAGATACCCCAGCCGATGTACTTGATGATATTCATCGACAGCGTGACGGCCTTGGCTGCCGCCTTGACCTGATCCTTGGCATTGGGATCGTCCTGAATGACGGTTTCGATGTCTATCTCTTCGTCAACCGCAACGTCATTCTCCTGTTCATACTGTGAAATGGCGCGTGACTCGGCACGGTTTTGCTTCCACAACTGGTAGCCCTGGATAAACAGGTAGATAATGTAATGGAACACAAAGGCAAATGCCACACAAGCCAATATCCTATCCAACGAGAGCACAATGAGGCCTGGCTGGTTGACAAACTTGTAGCGGAAGATGTGCTCACACCATTGCGTGAGGTCAAATACCTTGGCAGCCCAGTAGATGGAGAGGGCCACGCTGATGGTGGCAGCAATGGGGACTACCATCTTATAGACTGCGTCATAGAACCACGTGCGTCTCACGTCAGCATCCTTGGGGATGTACTTGTTCTCGTAGCTGTGCAACAGGTCATAGATGACGGTAATGGTCTGGATGAGTGTCATCTGCATAATCCACCAGATGAGAACCTGCACACTCATCAACGTGTAGCCCATCCAAGCCATCACCGTTGAAACGGCCATCACAATAAATGAAATCCACGAGTAGAACACATCGCTGCGCGGCACGTTAACGTTGTGACGACGGTTGACAACCAGCTGCCAGATGGTGAACACCAGCAGCAGGACAGGGAAGATCATGTTGACCACGGTGCTGGGCAGGAAGACGATGCGGAAGAAGAACACCACAAAGCCCAACAGCAACACCGGCACATAGAGCTTGATGCCGCTCTTGACCGTTTCGCCATTGATGCGGATGATGATCGACAGCATGATGACGGCGATGAGCCAGGCATACTCGCTCAACAGCCGCGTAGCCATGGCCATAAAGTTCTGGTCGGTCACGTGAGAGATGATGAAGGTCGCGATGCCAAATACTCCTGCCGCCCCACAGATGATGATACAAGAACGCTTGGGCAGGAATTTCTTGTAGGTAGCATTAGAGAGGAATCGCCGTGGTATCAGCTTGATGATGAGCCAGCTGAGCAACAATGCGCCCACGATATACACTGCCATAAAGATGAACAGGAAACCGATGAGCGGACCGCGCCACTCGCTGCGAGTCTTGCGGGCATGCGTGTATTTCTCGGCCAGGTCTTCCTTGCTGTTTCTCCAGTTGTAATCGAACCTTTTCAGAATCTGGTAATAGTTCTGGCCACCATTGACAAAGACGCTCTGGCGTATGCGCTCATACATTTCCATCGCATAGTCGTTCAGCTTCTTAGCCTTGTTGGCGACCCACTGGCGCTTCTCATGATTGTCCTTCATCGTCTCACGCGCCTTGCAGATATCTTCTTCTATGACCTTGGCCAGATAGATGCAACTATCACGGGTGACACGCATCTCGGGTGTTTTGAGCTGATAATCAGGAATTTTATTGAGCGCCTGCACTAGGTTCTCATACTGGGCAATCTGTTCGTCCATCTGCTGCTCAAACTGCTTGAATGACCGTGTCCTGGAGACACGCTTGTAGAGCGACGTGGCCTGACCACAGGCATAGGCCAAGTCAAAGACGTTCTGATCCTTCTGGCTATAGAGCATCAGCTCGATGTTGTTACACATCTCCAAGTCGCGGCCGATGCTGCGCTGGAACTGCTTGTTGCGCGTCTCAAAGCGCTGGGCACGCTCCTTCTGTTCCTTGTGTGTCTCGCTCAACTCCTCACACAGCACGCCCAGCGTCTGCTGCATGTTTTCCTCCTTGAGCACTGCGCTTGCCGGCAACACCGTCACCAGCACCAGCAGCACCACTAATATCTTCTTCATAGTCATCTTCATTAAAAATGTGGGCGCAAAGATACTATTTTCCTTCAAATCTCCAAAATGACGAAGGGTGGGCGACTCCGTCGGAGAGCGCCCACCCTTGCAGTGTATTCTTTCCGCCATGAATAGTATCATTTAAAGAGATCATCCATGGTTATGACACTCTGAAAACGGCCTTGATATGGAGAACTTGAAAGACCATAGGTAGTAATCAACGTGAGATGAAGAGAATAACGGGTTTTAGTCTCCTCGGCAAAGACTGTCATCTTGTGGCGTAAATCCCTATCGGTAGCAGCATCGACCTTAAAGTCATCAGAACAGAATTTCATTTCACACACGTTCACCACACGGTCGGCACGTTCAATGACCATATCAACTTGTGCTCCATCAACAGCCTTGTCGCTGTGCCATGGGGATATTTCAGTTTGTACTGCACCTATATTGAGCGCTTGCTTAATCTGAGGAACGTGCCTAAATACAACCATTTCAAACGAGAAACCTCTCCAAGCGTTCAATGCAGGCGATACCATGTTATTTTGCCAAAATGTCTCATTACTGCTACGTTGCTTACCCAGAAAATTCAGATAAAACATGCAAAACAAATCTGAAAGTCTGTAATAAGTGTGTCGGTTGCTATGGTCATAATTCACATAGGTCGATACAAAGTCACTCACGATGAGTGTGCGCAGTGTTGACGTCAATCCTCCGCCATAAGGTAAACCTGTTTTCTCAGCTATTTCTTTACGAGTAAAACCAATACGCTTAGTGGACAACAACGTGACTATTTTCTTGCAGTCCTCTACATTGGTAAATACCGAAGCAAACAGACGGTCAAATTCTATACGCAGCACGCCTGTTGGTGAGAAAAACAGCCTGTCGATGTTTTGGGCTATGGATTCACCACGTCTGAGCAAAGATAAATAATAAGGTATTCCTCCAAAGACCATATAACATTGCAACTGGTCATAACGATCAATAACCAATCCGGCCTGCTTGAAGTATTCCTCACACTCACCAAGAGTGAACGGGCTCAATTTAATCTCACCAGTTATGCGCCCGTAAAGACCACCATGGTTGTTGATCAATCGATCGTTGATCCAGGATGTAGAAGATCCGCAAGCAATAAGCATAATCCTTGGATTTCCTGACGCCCAACCATTCCAAAAGTGCTCAAATGCCGTAACAAATCCTGAACGCTCGGTGTCCATCCATGGTAACTCATCAATGAAAACCACCAATCGTGATTCTTTTTTCTTCTCCAACACCTGTATCAATCGGTCAAATGCCTCCAACCAGTTGTCTGGCGCAAGGGCGTGCTTATCTCCATAACGCACAAGCGAACTGTGAAATGATTGAAGTTGTTGAGACTTCAAGGTTCCAGAGTCAAGTTCTATTGGGGAGAGTCCAGTATGATAAAATGCAAACTTATCGCTAAATGATTCCCTCACAAGAAAGGTTTTACCGATACGACGGCGGCCATAGACTACTACAAACTCAGGTTTTCCAGAGTGATATAAATCCTTAAGTTCCTGAATTTCACGCTTTCTTCCAATAATTATCTGTTTCATATCGCATTGACTATTTTGCCGCAAAGATATCAAAATATAGCGTTGCGGCAAAATAATAACAAATAATTTTGCCGTAATAAAGCCACAATTGTACATTACGGCAACATTATAAGCAATGGTAAAATGACGAAGGGTGGGCAACTCCCTGACTGCGGGAGTGCCCACCCTTGCGGTTGTGGATTTTCTATATCTTGTTTATAGAACTTGCTACCAGATTACTCGGCAGGCCTGTCCCAAACGAAGATGAAGCGGCCACCAGTGTACAGGTCACTGCCGTTCAACAACAGGAAGTTCACGTCATAAGCGTTGCCGCTGTTGCTGACATAGCAATAACCAGAGTAGTTAGAGCTGAAGTAAGCATAGTAACCCCAGTAGTTGAGAGGTGTACCATCATCGACGGTTACAGCACCGTTGCTCAACAGGTTGAACTGGAAGTTAGACATGTCGATGTCCTCCTCATAACCGTTGTACAGGTAATAGAGCGGGGAGATGATGCGATACTTGTTGGTACCCTCAACGTTGATGATGGGCACGTTCTCGGCAACCATGGGCTCGCTGTACCAGGTGTAGTCAGTGATCGTGCAAGTGCCGGCAGGCAGCAACTTGGGCTTTTTGACATTGACAACCACCTCATGGATGGGCGAATCAAACGGGCTAGCCGTTGCCACGTCAGCATCATTAAGGGTAATGGTGAGGGAGCGCTTGTCACCCCAGTCAAGGTTTTCAGCAATCACATAAAGCGTGGCGCTCTCTTCGCCAGCAGCAAAATTAACAGCGTTGCTCTGCAACTTGATGTTCTCGCTCGAGGTCGTCGCGGTGACGGTCGTCGAATAGGCCTCGGTCGAGTAAGTTCTCGTGATGGTCACGGGAATGGTGATAGCCTCATCCTCGGTCTCCTGATTAATCGTCTTGCTTGTAAAGGAGATGTTGGGCATTGCGGGATGGTCATAGATGGCCCCCACATTGTCGGTGTCACAACTGGTCAAACCAGCGGCAACGACTGCCAATCCTAAAATATATTTACCTAATTTCATAATATTCAATTAGTTAATGAGATTAAACATTAGTTTTTGGGATAGTCACCGATGGGGTTCTGATCACCAGCGGGAATCTCCTCGGGCTTCATGTTAACGTTGCCGTCAAACTCGGCCTGCGGAATAGTGAGTACCCACAGGTAGCTCTCGGGATCCTTAGCAGCATTGACGTGAGTGGGAATCTGCAGACCCTCGGGCCAGCCGTAATCGGCGGGACGCACGAAGCCCTGATGCAGACGACGGAGGGTGTAGATGCGGCCATCCTCACCCCACAGCTCGATGCGACGCTGGATCAAGATTTCCTCAAGCAGCGAACCGGTCAACTCGGTTGAGACGGTTGCCAGAGCATTACCACTCTTGTTGGTGCTATAGCTGGCATCGCGCTTGCTCATTACAGCCATCAGGTACTGCTTGGCATCAGCATCCTGGCCCAGACGGCAAGCAGCCTCGGCAGCGTTGAAGTACATCTCCTCAACACGCATCCAGACGTAGTCACCTTCCCAAGTCTGCTCATTGGAGAACTCAAACTTCTTCTGGAGATAACTTTGGCTGGGATTCCACCATGCACGGCGGCTGTCGTTATCGCTCATCTTGTTGTAGAGCCAAGGAGTAATCCGCTTGGGAGCACGCTGACCGTAAGGTGCGGTACCGCTCATGTGGGTC
The DNA here is from genome assembly GCA_045114065.1 of Sodaliphilus sp. Classification (GTDB taxonomy): domain Bacteria; phylum Bacteroidota; class Bacteroidia; order Bacteroidales; family Muribaculaceae; genus Sodaliphilus. Next base: position 22,300 of record JBGUJU010000215.1, on the reverse strand, counting down.
ATCAACGAGGCATACATACCAGCCTGATCGCTGACGATCTGTGCACCCCACATCACGTTACCAGCGTCAACCGAGTTGACGAAGTTGGCCTTGTTGGGAGCAAATGCCGACGGATCGACGGGCTGGATGGCCTTGCCGCTAGCAGTGATAGCCAGCTTGGCGGCATCGAGAGCCTCCTGCCACTTCTCCTCAACGAGGGCGATGCGAGACTTCAGACCCAGAGCTACTGCATAGCTTATGTGGCTGGGGTGACGCTGAGCGGGTGAGGTGGCCAGCAACTCGACAGCCTTGTTGATATCGTTGTCGATCTGAGCATAAACCTCCGAAACCTTAGCACGGGGCTGACCGGTCGTCGTGGTGCGCGTGGGCTCATTGTAGATGGGCACACACAGGTCATTCTCATGGCCCTTATAGGTGCGGGCAAACGTCTGTGCCAGCATGAAGTAGCTGTAGGCACGGATGGCATAGGCCTGACCGATCACATAGTTCACATCCTCCTTGGCACCTTCCATGGTCTCCTCGCCAGCGATGATGTAGTTGGCATTGGAAACCCAAGTGTAGTAGGCATGCCACAAGTCATAACTGCGCCAAGCGCCGCTGGTGTAACGGGCCTTCACATTGTAGGCAGCGTCAAACCAGAACCAGCCACTACCCTGGGCACCCATGATCATGTCATCACCCATCACCTCGGCCATCAGGTTATAGGCACTGATACCGAAGCACTGGTGAGTGTTACCGGTTGTTGACCAGCCGGCAGAGTACATCGAGCGGTAGATACCGTTGAGGGGAATCAACGCCTTGGTAGCGTCGCTCATGAAGGTAGCACCCGACATGGCATCGGTGGGCTGGGTCTCAAGCATGTCATTGGAGCATGATGAGAGGCCGAGCACGCCAATCATTCCAACACACAAATATTTAAAAAGCTTTTTCATGTTTATATCTGTATTTAGTTTTCAGTTTTCAGTTTTCAGTTGAGTGCGGATGCCGCTGACAACTGACAACTGACAACTATTAACATATTAATGATTACTTCACGATAATTTCGCAAATCGAAACACGGTTCCAGCTCAATTCGTCAAACATGTTGCTGATACCCTGGCCAGCAGCGTTGATGCGGTTAGCAGCGATACCATACTTCTTGACGAGCATATCCTTCACGCTGGCGGCACGGCCGTTAGCGAGCTTCACGTTCACATCTTCCTTGCCCTCGGGCGAAGCATAACCCTTGATGGTGCAGGTTGCCTCGGGATGGCTCTTCAGGTAGGTAGCCACGCGCTCAACGTTGGCACGCTGGTCGGCGGTGATGGCGGTACCCGACTTGGGGAAGTGAACCAGGATGTTCATGTACTGCTTGCTGTTGTCAACCACCTTGGGAGCGACATTCTTGGCAGCATTGAGGTCATTCTTGCAGTTGGCCAGAGCGCGGTTAGCGGCGTCGAGGTCACCCTGCAGCTGAGCCAGACGGCTGTTGGCGTCGGCAGCGGCACCCTGAGCGTCGGCGAGCTGAGCGCGCAGGTCGTTGATCTGGTTGTTCAGCAGGTTAACGTTGGCAGCGGGAGCGGCAGTAGCATAGCTCTTACCGAAGTTCAACTCGATACCCACGGTGTAGGTGCGGTTGGGGCTGTAGTCATAGTTGGTACCACCCGAGAAGTTGTACTGAGGATCCATACCATTGAGGTGTGTCCACAGGGCCAGGTTATCAACCGAACCAAAGATGCGGGCACCGGTCATGCCGATCTTGCTGATCCAGCTCATAGGCAGTGCATAAGCCAGGGTGATGTTCTTGATAGCAAAGTAGCTAGCGTCGATCAAGAAGCGGTCGGTGTTGTTGATAGACTCGGCAATGCTTGCACGGGGAACGTCGGTGATGTCACCGGGCTTCTGCCAACGGCGCATCATGTTCTTGTTCCAGGTCGAGCTCAGGTACCACAGGTTCATATCGCTCTGGTACAGGCTGTCAAATACCTTACCACCCAGTGAATAGGTAGTCAGAATGCTCAAGGTCAGGCCCTTCCAGGTGAAGTCGGTGCCCAGGCTACCAAAGATGTCGGCCTGACGGCTGCCCTGGTAGTACTTGCAGTTGGCGGCAAGATCACGATCCATGGTAACAAACTCGGTACCCTCGATCATGTTGCCGTCCTCGTCTTTCTCATAGGCCCAGTACAGACTGTAACCAGTCGTCGGGTCAACACCAGCGCTCTTAGGCATATAATAGGTGTAGATGGGCATACCTTCCTTGATGATGCGAACGCCGCTCAACAGCTCAGGAGCCTCCTTGGTCAGACGGATAACCTTGTTGCGGTTATGAGTAGCCATAGCAGTGATGTTCCACTCAAAGTCGGCAGTGCGGACGGGGGTGATGCGGAGTGAACCCTCGACACCACGGTTGCGCATATCGCCCACGTTGTCCATGAAGCCGGTGAAACCGGTCGAGAGAGCCATGGGGCGGTTAAGCAGCATGTTCTTGGTCAGACGGTTGTATAAGTCCACGTTCAACTGCAAGCGGTGGTTGAACAGGATAGCGTCGAAGCCAGCGTTGAAGTTCTGGCTCTTCTCCCAAGATACGTTCTCGTTCTCGAGCGAAGAAATCAGCGCACCGATGTTGGTAGCGTTGCTGTAGCTCAAGTCATACAGTGACTGCCAAGCATAGTAAGTGGTCAACATATCGTTACCCTGCTCACCATAGCTGGCCTTTACCGACAGGTTGTTGATCCAGTGCACGTTCTGCATGAACTTCTCACCAGATACACGCCAGTTAGCACCAACGCTCCAGAAGGTACCCTTGTTGTGGTCGGGGTGGAAGCGCGAAGACTTATCCTGACGCAGCGAAGCGCTCAAGAAGTAACGACCGGCGTAGTTATAGTTGGCACGACCCAGCCAAGAGTCAATGCGATACTTGTCGGTGTAAGAGTCAGCCTCATAGAGGGTGGTACCGGGACGCAACTCATAGATACCGTCAACCAGATTGGTCTTACCGGCTACCAGGTAACTGTACTCATAGGCATACCACTCGTGACCCAGCAACAGGCCGACGGTGTGGTCACCGAAAGTGCGGTCCCAAGTCAGCAACTGGTTGAAGGTGTAGCTCTGGGTGCGGCGGTTGTACTTCTCCAGCAGACCACCGGCGTTAGCCTGGTTACCGTGCTGGGCGTTCATGTAACGGGTATTGTTACGGTTCACATAGTCCATGCTGAAGTTAACAGCCAACTTGAGGCCCTGACGCCAGCCATACTTGGCCAGGTCGCTACCCAGCACGAGGCCGGTGCGCAGACCAGCTACATCGCGCTTGGCATAAGCCTTATCGAGCATCAGCATACCCAGTGACGAGAAGTCGCTCATCGAACCGGGACGGGTACCGTTCTCCGTTACCTCACCCCAGTCATACTGCATATTGCCATCAGAATCGAGCAGGTTCTCACCCTTGATGTCCTTCAAGTAAACGGGCAGCAACGGGTTGATGAACTGTGCGGTGTACCAGGGGTTTGACGTGCTGGTGTTATCATAGTCGTTGAAGTTCTGGGTAGCATGAGCCAACGAAGCGTTGATGTTGGCGCCCAACCAGTCAGTGATCTGGCTGGTGATGTTGGCACGGCCGGTGTAACGCTCATAGTTGGTGGTCTTCAAGATACCATCCTCGTTCAAGTAACCCAGCGACATCATGTACTGAGCGTGCTCGCTACCGCCGGTCACCTGCAACTGGTGCTCGTGACGGAAGGCGTTGTTGCGGATTACACTGTCATACCAGTCCTCGTTCCAGGCACTCTTGGCATCCTCGCGAACATAACCGGTAGCCGGATCAATGATCTGGTCCCAAGTGTAGTTCTTGAAGGGATTGTACTGCTCACCACCCAGCTGGCTGCTCAGGCTGGCACGAGCATAGGCCTCGGCATCCTTCCAACTTCTACCGTTGTCGATAGCCTGGTTACGCAGGGCCTCATACACAAGCTGTACATATTCCTTCTGATCCACGTGGTCATAACGCTTGGTGGCACGAGATGACCAACCGAAGGTAGAACGCCACATCACGTTGCTGCGGCCTTCAACACCCTTCTTGGTGGTGATCATCACAACACCGTTGGCACCACGGGCACCATACAGAGCGGCGGCACTTGCATCCTTCAAGACGGTCATCGACTCGATATCCGACGGGTTGATCGAGCTCAGGTTGCCGTCAAAGGGAGCACCATCAACAACATACAGCGGGGTGCTGTAAGCGTTGATAGAACCGTAACCACGAATCTGGATGTTGGGCGACGAACCGGGCTGACCCGAAGCGCTGGTCACCTGCAGACCTGCTACGTTACCCTCGAGGGCCTTGGTAGCATCGGTCACGGGACGCAATTCCAGTTTCTTGTTGGTTACAGCCTCGGCCGAACCGGTGTAAGAGGTCTTCTTGGCAGTACCATAGGCAACTACCATCACCTCGTCCAGAGCGGTACCGCTATCACTCATGGTGATAGCCATGTTGGGCTGAACAGGAAGTTCTTGGGTGTTATAACCCACATAGGAAACCTTGAGGGTCTTCACGTTGTAAGGAAGATTCAGCGAGAATTCACCGTTTACATCGGTGGCTGCGCCGTTTCCTCCGCCAACGGGCTGTACCGTAGCACCAATCAGCGGTTCACCGTTGGCGTCGGTAACTTGTCCCCTCACTACTTGTTGGGCATTCATGCCCAATGAGATAGCACAGATGGCTATCAGCAGCAGAAATAGCTTCTTCATAAAATAGTGATGTTTATTAATTAATACAATTAGTTAAAAATGTGTTTCATTTAATCAGTTACATGTAAGGTCTCGATCATGCTTTCTGGTAGCTGCTATCGATTATTTACAAGTATGCAAAAATAGTAAAAGATTGTGAATTGGGGAAAAAAAATTGACGGATTTAACTAAATGCCCTTGATTTCTAACTTTTCAGCCATTTTATAAATATTTTGTAAAAAAATAAAAAAAACAATATAAAAAATATATAAAATATTGATAATCAAATAAATAAAATCAAAAAACTATTTTTTTGTCCAAAAAAATAATCTTGAATCAGAATGTTAAAAACAACACCTTTTAACATTCTGATTTTAACTATATTTTAAAACAAAAATCCCTAAAAAAGGCAGAATTATTGCCAATTTGTGACAACTAAATAATACATATTTAATATGTCACAAACCCAATTTCTCGAAACAATGCCACATGACGATGGCGGCGCAACATGAGATATTCAATGAGTGCTTGGTGCCATATTGAGGAATCTCAACACATAGATCGCTGACATCAACCACCTCCTGACTGACACCCTTGACCTCATTACCCAACACGACAGCCACCCGTTGACCTAGATTAATTTCAAATTTCTCCAGGCTGACGCTATCATGCACCTGCTCAATGGTGCAGATGAGATATCCATCGCGTTTGAGACGCTCAATGGCAGCAATGGTATTGCTACAGTATTCCCAACTGACTGAATCCTCGGCTCCGAGTGCCGTCTTGTGAATTTCGGCCTTGGGAGGTTGGGGCGTGATGCCACACAGGTAAATGCGCTCGATCAAGAATGCATCGGCCGTGCGGAACATTGAACCCACGTTCATCTCGCTGCGCACATTATCCAGTACCAATGTAACAGGTAGCTTTGCTACCTGTCTATATTCCTCCACACCCACGCGGTGCAGTTCCAGCATCGACTTCTTCCTTGCCATAGTGTCACTCATTAAACGGACTACAAAGGTACAAAACATTTTCTTTACTTACCCTATAATAACCCTGTCAACAACCCTGTCAATAGATGTTGAAAACTATTTGAAAAAAATCAATAAAAAAGACTTGACAAATTCAAATCAATGTGGCTTATCAATCTTTCTGAAGACTCCAAAAAAGTTAACACTAAAATTTTATTACGTTTTAAACACGGTTTTAGCCACCAATTGTTGAAAAATCTCACAGGAATTTATTAACTTTGCAGGTTGTTTACACCCTGTTAATAAAGTGTAGAAACAGCTAATATACAGCAATTAGCCTTGTTGATAAACTATCAATAACACCAACTATATGGGTTAATAACCTAGAATATCGTAAAGTAGTGAAAAAGTTATTGACACAATTAACAGCCATAGTTGTTGTAGTTAAAATTAAATTTTTAAAAAATTAAAAAACAAACAATATATAATTATGAATGTTGAAAAAGGCTATGTCGATGAACCTATCGAGGAAGGTATCGACCTGAGAGAAGAAATCCTGCGCTTGAAGAAGGAGCGCAATGCCGTCATCATGGCACATTATTATCAACGTGAGGAAATCCAGCAGCTGGCCGACTATATCGGCGACAGCCTGGCTCTGGCTCAGCTGGCGGCTAAAACCGATGCGCCGGTGATTATCCTGTGCGGCGTACACTTCATGGGTGAGACCGCTAAGATCCTGTGCCCTGATAAGACGGTCATCGTGCCCGACTTGAGCGCCGGCTGCTCGCTGGCCGACAGTTGCCCTGCCGACGAGTTTGAGCGTTTTGTCAACGAGCATCCTGACCACACGGTTATTAGCTATGTCAACACCAGTGCTGCCGTCAAGGCAGTGACCGATGTGGTGGTCACCTCGTCCAATGCCAAGGAAATCGTGGGTAGCCTGCCCGTGGACGAGAAAATCATCTTCGGTCCAGACCGCAACCTGGGTAATTATATCAATAGCATCACGGGCCGCGAGATGCTGCTGTGGGATGGTGCCTGCCATGTGCATGAGAAATTCAGCGCTGCCAAGCTCGCCGACCTCAAGCGTGAACATCCCGATGCCAAGGTACTCGTGCATCCGGAGTGTCCCAAGCCCGTGCGCATCATGGCCGACAAGGTGGGCTCTACCCAGGCTTTGTTGAACTATGCTGTGGATAACGAGAGCCAGGAGTTCATCGTGTGCACCGAGAGTGGCATCCTGTTTGAGATGCAGCGTCGCTGTCCAGAGAAGACTTTCATCCCTGCTCCCCCCGAAGACGGCACCTGTGCCTGCAACGAGTGTGAGTACATGAAGCTCATCACGCTGGAGAAATTGTACAATTCGCTCAAGTTTATGGCACCGGAAATTGAGGTGGATGCCAAAATCGCTGAGCGCGCAGTAAGGCCCATCCAGCGCATGCTCGACATCTCGCGTGAACTGGGCATCATCAAGTGATGTATATATCATTTATATATATAGAAGACTAGTTGATTATCACTAATTGTTATATCTAATATATTCAGCATTATGGCACAGAATGTTTATGATTTCACTGTAAAGGATCGTCGTGGCAACGACGTGTCATTGAGTGAATATAAAGGCAAGGTGCTGCTCATCGTCAATACCGCAACCCGTTGCGGTTTCACTCCGCAATATGAGGAACTGGAGGCACTATACAAGAATTACAAGGATCAGGGTCTAGAGATTCTCGATTTCCCCTGCAACCAGTTCCGCCAGCAGGCCCCTGGTACCGAGGAAGAAATCCACCAATTCTGCACGCTCAACTTCGGCACCGAGTTCCCGCAGTTCAAGAAGATTGAGGTCAACGGTGAGAACGAGTCGCCATTGTTCGCTTATCTGAAATCACAGCAGGGTTTCAAGGGCTTTGACTTGGACCACAAGATCGGTGCGTTGCTTGACAAGATGTTATCCGAAGCCGATCCCGAGTATGCCAGCAAACCCGACATCAAGTGGAACTTTACCAAGTTCCTGATTGACCGCGAGGGTAAAGTGGTAGAGCGCTATGAGCCCACCACCGATATAAGCATAATCGAGGAAGACATCAAAAAAATACTTTAATCACCAATTTTTTCGTACAAATTAATCGTCCCCTTGTACGAAAATTATAAAACACTAATAATGGACTACAATTATAAAGAAATAGAGAAAAAGTGGCAACAGTATTGGCGTGAGAATCACACCTACAAGTGTGATATTGATAATAGCCGTCCTAAGTTCTATGTGTTGGATATGTTCCCTTATCCGTCGGGAGCAGGTCTTCATGTGGGCCATCCGCTGGGCTACATTGCCAGCGACATCTATGCACGCTATAAACGCTTGCGCGGTTTTAATGTTTTGCACCCCATGGGTTATGATGCCTATGGTCTGCCTGCCGAGCAATATGCCATCCAGACGGGTCAACACCCTGAGATCACTACCAACGAGAACATCGCCCGTTATCGTGAGCAATTGGACAAAATCGGTTTCTGCTATGACTGGGACCGTGAGGTGCGCACCTGTGACCCGAAGTATTACAAATGGACACAGTGGGCTTTCCTGAAGATGTTCAAGAGCTACTATAATACCGAGCTTGATAAGGCCCGTCCTATTGATGAACTGGTAGCTTATTTTGAGAAGCATGGTAGCGCCGGCTGCAATGCTCATACCAGCAGCACCGACGAGTTTACTGCCGATGAGTGGAATGCGATGACCCAGGTACAGAAAAATGATGTGATCATGAACTATCGCATCGCCTATCTGGGCAACACGATGGTGAACTGGTGTCCCAAGTTGGGTACCGTGCTTGCCAACGATGAGGTGAGTGAGGGTCTCTCCATCCGTGGTGGCTATCCCGTTGAGCAGAAGATGATGCGTCAGTGGTGCCTGCGCGTGTCGGCCTATGCCGGACGACTGCTGCGCGACCTGGACACCATCGAGTGGACCGAGTCAATCAAGGAGACACAGCGCAACTGGATCGGTTACAGTGAGGGTGCCGAGATGACTTTCACCGTCGCCGACAGCGACAAGAGCCTGTTGATTTTCACAACTAGGGCCGACACCATCTTCGGTGTGACCTTCATGGTTCTGGCTCCCGAGAGCATCTATGTGGACGATGTGGTAACTGCTGACCAGCGTGCCGCCGTTGATGCCTACCTCGACGAGGTGAAGCACAAGACCGAGCGCGAGCGCATGATCGAGAAGAAGGTGAGCGGCGTGTTCACAGGCAGCTATGCCGTCAATCCCATTACAGGCAAGAATATACCTATATATATCAGTGACTATGTACTCGCTGGCTACGGCACGGGTGCCATCATGGCAGTTCCTGCCCACGACAGCCGTGACTATGCCTTCGCCAAGCACTTTGACCTGCCCATCATTCCGCTGATTGAGGGAGCCGACGTGAGTGAGGAAAGCTTTGATGCCAAGGAAGGTATCATGGCCAACTCATCTAACGAGCGCCTGCAACTCAATGGCTTGACGGTTAAGGAGGCTATTGCCAAGACCAAACAGTACATTGAAGAGACAGGTATCGGCCACGTCAAGGTGAACTACCGCCTGCGCGACGCCATCTTCAGCCGTCAGCGCTACTGGGGCGAGCCGTTCCCCATCTATTATGATGAGAATAACCAGCCGCAGCCCCTTGACGAGAGCAAGTTGCCGCTGCTCTTGCCCGAGGTGGACAAGTTCCTGCCCACCGAGACTGGTGAGCCTCCTCTGGGACGTGCCAAGAACTGGGTAACAGAAGACGGTTATCCCCTGGAGTTGAACACCATGCCGGGTTTTGCCGGATCGTCGGCCTATTACCTGCGCTATATGGATCCGCATAATGACGAGGCACTGGTATCGCATGAGGCTGATGATTACTGGCGTCAGGTGGACCTCTATGTGGGTGGTACCGAGCATGCTACAGGTCACTTGATCTACAGCCGTTTCTGGAACAAGTTCCTCTATGACTACGGTTATGTATGCGAGGCCGAGCCCTTCCGCAAGTTGGTCAACCAGGGTATGATCCAAGGCCGCAGCAACTTTGTATATCGCATCAAGGACACCAACAAGTTTGTCTCATATAATCTCAAGGATCAGTATGACGTGACTCCCATCCATGTGGATGTCAATATCGTGCACACCGACGCATTGAATATTGAGAAATTCCGCGAATGGCGTCCCGAATTCAAGGATGCCGAGTTCATCCTCGAGAATGGCAAGTACATCTGTGGCTGGTCTATCGAGAAGATGTCTAAGTCGATGTTCAATGTCGTTAATCCCGACCTCATCGTGGACAATTATGGTGCTGATACCTTGCGCCTGTATGAGATGTTCCTGGGTCCTGTTGAGGCCAGCAAGCCGTGGGATACCAACGGTATCGACGGCGTGAACCGCTTCCTTAAGCGCCTGTGGTCACTGTTCTACAAGGGTGACACGATGCAGCTGACCGATGAGAAGCCCAGTGCCGATGCGTTGAAGTCGGTACATAAGCTGATCAAGAAGGTGACGGGTGATATTGAGACTTTCAGCTACAACACGTCGATAGCAGCATTCATGATCTGCGTCAACGAACTCACCAGTATGAAATGCCGTGCCCGTGAAGTCTATGAGCCGCTGGTTGTGTTGCTGGCACCCTTTGCACCGCACATTGCCGAGGAATTGTGGCATGTACTGGGTCACGATACCACCGTGTGTGACGCCCAGTGGCCGACCTGGAACGAGGAGTACTTGAAAGAATCGACAGTGAAGTATGGCGTTTCGTTCAACGGTAAGAATCGTTACACCATCGAAGTGCCTGTCGACACGCCACGAGAAGAAGTGGAACGCATAGCGCTCGCCGATGCCGGAGCTGAGCGTTGGCTTGCTGGCAAACAGCCCAAGAAGATCATTGTCGTTCCTGGTAAACTCGTCAACATCGTCGTCTAACTAACTATTAACTACGAATTACGCGAATTAAACGAATAGTAATTATTTGTGAGATTCGTGTAATTCGTAGTTTATTATTAACCAAGAGTGATGAAGAAGATTGTTTTTGCGACCAATAATGTCCATAAACTGACCGAGTTGCGTCAGATGCTGGGTGACCGCTATGAGATACTGGGTCTCGCCGATATAGGTTGCCATGAGAATATTCCCGAAACTGCCGACAATATTGAGGGTAATGCCGAGATGAAGGCCCGCTATGTCAAGGAGCATTACGGCTATGACTGTTTCAGCGACGATACGGGTCTGGAAATTGATGCCTTGAACGGTGAGCCGGGTGTGCACTCGGCCCGTTATGCCGGTCCTGGCCACGACAGTGAGGCCAATATCGAAAAGGTGTTGAAGAAACTGGATGGCGTGACCGAGCGCACCGCCCGTTTCCGCACCGCCATTATCCTGTTGCAGGGTGATGAGATGCACCTGTTCGAAGGTCAGGTCGAGGGCGTCATCCTCACCGAGCGCCATGGAACAGGCGGCTTCGGCTACGACAGCATCTTCCAGCCCCTTGAGGGAGACGGCAGCACCTTTGCCCAGATGACACCCCAGGACAAGAACCGCATCAGCCATCGCGGCCGTGCTGTCGCCCGCCTCGTTGAATTCCTCAATAAACAGTGATCATTCATTTAATCTTAAATATCTATTTATTATGAAACTGTTTTTCTTTTTTTCCAAGCAATTATTCTTGCTGGTCTTCTTTATAGGCTGCTGCTTCACGGCTTCGGCCTATGACTTTATGGTGGACAGTATCAGTTACAACGTCATCGGTGAAGGTGAAGTGGAAGTGACCTTTAATGACTCGGTCAAGTTGAGGGGTGAAGTCGTTATTCCCGCTACGATTGTTCATGATGGTATTACCTATCATGTCACGCGTATTGGTGATAATGCCTTCAGGGGATGTCCCATGACATCGATTGATATTCCTGAAGGAGTCACCGCTATTAATTTCTTTGCCTTCAATGGTTGTTCCCATCTTGAGTATATCGAGTTTCCCAATTCGCTCGTCAGCCTCGGCAGGTGGGTTTTCTATAATTGCCTAAGCATCAAGAACCTGAACATTCCCCGCAATCTCACGGATATTGCCTACACGGCTTTAGCCGGGTTGAGCGGTCTCGTGTACTATACCTGTAGCCCGTTCAATCCTAAATACAAGGCAGTTGACGGTATTCTATACAACAAGGACATGACGATGCTGGTGGCCTATCCTCAGGCGGCCCCGGCGACGTCGTTCACCATTCCCGGTTCGATAACGTACCTGTATGACTACTGCATGCACAATTGCGATAACTTGACCGAGGTCAATATTCCGGAGAGCGTGACCTATTTCGGAATGAATATCTTCAGCGGCAGCGATAATATTGAATCGATTGATGTGCCCGACGGTGTCACTAAAATGGGTGTCACCGTGTTCGGTCAATGCTCTAAACTATCTCATGTCCACTTGCCTGCCAGCCTGGACAGCATCAAGAGTTCCTGCTTCTATGGCTGCAACTCGTTGACCGAAGTTGTCATTCCTGCCAGTGTCAGGTATATCGGTGATTATGCTTTCAGCGACTGCGAGAACCTGAAGACCATTATATTTGAAGAGGGGAATTGCCTTGAAGGTTTCGGTGAATTTGTTTTCAGGGAATCTAGGTCATTTGAATCTCTCGATATGCCGAATACCGTTACCACTATGGGCTCCGGTATATTCTATGTCTGTCCATCGTTAAAGAATGTTCACCTGAGCAGGAGCCTCACCATCTTGCCCAATGCATCGTTCTATCAATGTCCCCTGTTGACCGAATTGGATGTTCCTGGCACGGTGACCCATATCGCCAATGCAGCCATCTACAAATGCACATCCCTGAAATGGCTGAAAATCGGTGACAAAGATGCTCCAGCCGGCACCACGGATATTGAACACTATGCTTTGGCTCACAGCAACGATTTGGAATACCTGGAATTAGGTGCCAACCTTGATTCGTTGACCTATGGCTCACTGAATGACCTCTCGAATGTCAAAATCATTATCTGTTGGGCAACAACTCCGCCCAGGTCCAACGAGCATGGGATGTATGCAGCTTTTTCCAAAACTCCTCTCTATGTTCCCAAGGCGGCTGTTGATGCCTATCGCGAAGCGAGCATGTGGAATAAATTCCAGACCATCATTCCCATTGAGGATGTGGGCGACATCAACGGTGACGGCAACATCAATATCAGCGATGTGGCAACTCTCATCAACTCTCTGCTGGAGGGAGAATCTGACCGTATTGAATTTGCCGATGTGAACCTTGACGGTTCGGTTAACATCAGTGATGTGGCCTCCTTGATCAATCGTCTGTTAAACAATAATTGAGGTATTGCTTGGTAAGTAATGGATGCATTTGCCATATATCGTCTGCCACACGCCAGTGATTGCACACTGGTGGGGCAGCATGGTGTGCCTGCATCTTATACTTCGTTGGATGAGTTGAACGGGAAACGGGGCTTTGTGATAGCACCGTTCACGCTGTCTGTCGACTCGCCGCTGGTTGTTCTGCGACCCGACGTGGTGCGGCAGTGTAGCGTGGATGGTGTGCAGGAGATGCAGGATTTGCCTTGTCATATCGATAGTGGAGACCTGCCCATGCAACCTGCTTCTCGTGAGGTTTATCATACGGTTTTTTCCCGTTTTCATCGGGCTTTTTCGGCGATGGGCTACCAGAAACTGGTCCTTGCCCGCAGTGCCGATGTTGCCCATCAAGGTACTTGCCCCGCCAGCCTCTTTGCCAAGGCTTGCAGGCAATATCCCGAGGCTTTTGTGGCGTTGTTCTCGGCAGCACAATGCGGCACCTGGTTGATGGCGACGCCCGAGATACTGCTGGCTCGGGAGTCGGACCGCTGGCGCACGATGGCCCTGGCGGGCACGATGCGCTATGCCGATGAGATGCCGCCCTGGAGCGACAAGAACGTGCAGGAGCAGGCCTATGTCGCACAGTATATTAAGGAATGTCTTGACCGGTACAGCGAGGATGTCATGATGACGGGTCCCAAAACCGTTAGAGCAGGCATCTTGGCGCATCTGCGCACCGATTTCTCGTTCACGATGGCTGGCAATTCGCTCGGCGATGTGCTCGGTCATCTGCATCCCACGCCTGCCGTGTGTGGCCTGCCCAAGCAGGAAGCGCATCGCTTCATTATAGATAATGAGATGTGTGACCGCAGTTATTATAGCGGTTTTTCGGGGCCGATGGATGTGAATGGCGACACAGCGATGTTTGTTTCTCTGCGTTGCATGCGCATCTTTGATGACCGTTACCGTCTCTATGCCGGTGGAGGCATTCTTCCCCAGAGCGACGAGGAAATGGAATGGGAAGAAACGGCTGCCAAGATGCAGTCAATGTTATCGTTAATTCAGTAGATGATAATGAGTTACAGTGATAAGGAGAATATCAATATACTATGTGCAGTGATGCTGGGTCACGGTGTGACTCATGCCGTGGTGTGTCCAGGTTCCCGCAATGCCCCCATTGTCCATAACCTGAACGAGTGTCCGCAAGTGACCTGCTATCCCGTGACCGACGAGCGCAGTGCGGGATTTTTTGCCCTGGGCATGGCCGAGCAACTGGGGAAACCTGTGGCTGTAGTCGTCACCTCGGGCACGGCATTGCTCGATGTGGCGCCCGCTGTGGCCGAGGCCTATCACCGTCACCTGCCGCTGGTGGTCATCAGTGCCGACCGTCCCATGGCGCACATCGGCCAGCAGATGGGACAGACCATCGACCAGCCAGGTGCCTTGTCGCGATTCACGCTCAAGGATGTGAACCTCGTCGAGCCCCATGATGACCTCACCCGCTGGCACTGCAATCGCCTGGCCAATGAGGTCCTCTTGGCGGCCCGTCGCGGCGGCCCCGTGCACATCAATGTCCCCTACGGTGAGCCGCTGTTCAACTTCACGGTTGATGCTCTGCCTGCAGTGCGCATCATTCGGTCGTTAGCGTTTTATGCCGATGAAATGGCGGTTTTTGATGCTCTCAAGCCGGTTCAATCGGCCAGGAAACCCATGCTGGTCATCGGCCAGATGCCTCAAGGTGCAGTTGTCCCTAGAGTCATGGATAACCTTGAGTCCCGTCTAGCCGTACTGGTCGAGGCCTTGGGTGCCGACGGTGGGGGAGTCCCCTTTGACGAACTGCTGCCCCTGGTGGAGAACAATCCTGATTATGAACCCGATTTGGTCATCTATATGGGTGGGACACTGGTAAGCAAGCGCATCAAGGCTTACCTGCGTCGTCTTGATGTTCCGATGATCGAGGTGAACCGCGACGGCGAAGTCCACGATACTTTTGGCCACCTGTCCATGGTGCTGAAGTGTGGCGAGACTCAAGCCTTGCAGTCGATGGCTGCCTTGTTCCGCGGTAAACCCGCTAATCCCTTTGCCCAACGCTGGAATGAGGCGTTAGAAACGATAAAACGACATTTCGATGACCTGCGGCCCGATTTCTCGCAGATGCTGGCGGTCAAATTGGCCCTGCAGTCGGTAAGGGAATTTGGCGAGCCGTTTGTGCTGCATTTTGCCAATAGTCAGCCCGTACGTCTCGCTAACCTGTTTGCGCGGCAACACGTCCGTTGTAATCGTGGCGTGAATGGCATCGAGGGGACGACCTCGGCTGCTGCAGGCTGTGCCGCGGTGACCGATGACCGCGTGCTGTGTGTGACGGGCGACCTGAGTTTCTTCTATGACCAGAATGCCCTGTGGAACAGCAACCTCAGTGGTAACCTGCGCATCCTGCTCCTTAACAATGGCGGTGGCGGTATCTTCTCCCAACTGCCTGGACTGGCGGTCTCTCCTGCCCGTGACAAGATGGTGGCAGCAGGTCATGCGACCCATGCCGAGGGCTGCTGCAGCCAGCATGGCGTGGAGTATCGTGCCGCCTATGGTAGCGAGGACCTGTACAGCGGCATCACGTGGCTGGTGCAGAGCGACAGTGATCGTCCGCTGCTGCTCGAGGTGGTGACCGATATCGAGCGTGATTGCCATGTGTGGAGTTTAGCTATTAGCCATTAGCCTTTAGCCTTTAGCTTTTAGCGGGCATCCGCGTTCCGGTTATTTTAGAAAACAAGAAGTACAATTAACTAAAACCTATAAACTTAGCGCCTTAACGCCTTAGCGTGAGGGCCACAAAAGAACACAATATGGCAACAAGAGAATGGAAGAGAATATAAATAAAGGATTAACTCAAGAGCTGAAGAGCGCCGTAAATACCATCAAGACGGCCATATTGCAAAGTCAAAGCCGTGCTGCACGGATGATAAGTGGCTCTCAGTTGTCGTTGTACTATGGTGTCGGATTGTATGTATCTGCTAATTCCCGAGAAGGATCTTGGGGAACAGGTGCTATTGATACCATTAGTGAGCAATTGAGGCGTGAACTTCCTGGCCTTCGCGGTTTTTCTGGTCAGAACATACGCAATATGCGTCAATTTGCTGAGTTTTGGCAACCATTCCTATTTTGCTCGCCGACGGCGAGCAAAATGAAAATGGACGAGTTACATGCTGAAATAGAGTATGATAGGTTCGCCTTGTCAAAATGGTCGCCGACGGCGAGCGAAATTGTGAGGGACGAATTTTTGGGTATCAGTTTCTCTCACCATATGGAGATTTTGCATAAGACTAAGAATATTCAAGAGGTCCTTTATTGCATTCACGAAGCTGTTGTTTACCAGTGGGACAAGTACACCTTGCGAGAGGTATTAAAAGCAGGAATTCCACAGCCCAATGATACAGTTCCTAATAATTTTGCTCAGACTATGCCAACAGCAAGAGCAGCTATCAAAGCAATAAGAATGTTCAAAGATGAATATTTGCTTGATTATATCAATGTTGAAGACATTGATGCCCAAGAGAAGGATGTTGACGAACGGTTGGTTGAGCAAAGAATTATTCACAATATCAAGCGGTTTATCATGACGCTTGGACGTGATTTCACTTTTGTAGGCAATCAGTATCACCTTGAAATATATGGTGAAGAAATGTGGAGCGATTTACTGTTTTTTAACAGGGAACTGAATGCCTTGGTCGCCATAGAGCTAAAAGTTGGAAAGTTCAAGGCAAGCTATCTTGGGCAATTATATGCTTATCTGCAAGTGCTTGACGATAAAGTGCGTAAGCCGCATGAGAATCCGAGTATCGGCATTGTACTCTGTAAGAGTGCAAATCAAGCATATGCTGAATATGCAGTTCGTGATTACAATAAACCAATGGGTGTGGCTACCTATAAAACAATGGCTGAGATGCCACAGTCCATGCAGCAGATCTTACCTGATATTGAAGAACTTAAAAAGTTAATGGACGAGGAGTAATTCATTTGTTAACAATGATAACAGACTAAATAATATGGCAAAGAGAGAATGGAAAAAGATTGAGGGATTTGATTTCAAGGAAATCCTGTTTGAGCAATATGACCGCATCGCCAAGATTACCATCAACCGCGAGCGTTACCGTAATGCCTTCACGCCGTTGACGACGCTGGAGATGTCCCAGGCGTTCAACCATTGCCGTGAGGCATCCGACATCCGTGTCGTGCTGCTCACGGGCGCTGGCGACAAGGCTTTCTGCGCCGGTGGTGACATGCACGTCAAGGGACGTGGCGGCTATGTGGACAGCGAGGGTGTGCCCCGCTTGAGCGTGCTCGACGTTCAGATGCAGATCCGCCGCCTGCCCAAGCCTGTCATTGCGATGGTCAACGGCTATGCCATCGGTGGTGGCCATGTGCTGCACGTGGTGTGCGACTTGACGATAGCCAGCGAGAATGCCATCTTCGGCCAGACGGGTCCCAAGGTTGGCTCGTTTGATGCGGGCTTCGGCTCATCCTATCTGGCACGCATCGTGGGACAGAAAAAGGCACGCGAGATCTGGTTCCTGTGCCGCCAATATACTGCCCGCGAAGCCGAGCAGATGGGTATGGTCAACAAGGTTGTGCCCCTGGAGCGGCTCGAGGACGAGTGCGTCGAGTGGGCGCAGACCATGATGGAGCGTTCGCCGCTCGCCCTGCGCATGATCAAGATGGGCCTCAATGCCGAACTCGACGGGCAGGCTGGTATCCAGCAGCTTGCAGGCGACTGCACCATGCTCTATTATTGCATGGACGAGGCTCAGGAGGGCGGCAAAGCCTTCCTGGAGAAGCGCAAACCAGACTTTGACCAGTATCCCTATCTCCCTTAATTTGATAGTATAAGGATCGGCCTGGCGGCCGAGAAATCAAAAAAAGATTATTATTATCATTTTGTTTGATAAGGCTTCGCCGAGCTAAAGGTTCTCGCGCGTGGCGCGAACATTAATTCCAGGCTTGGCAACTTATATCATTTAGACTATTCATGGGCCGTTACCATATCGATATCACCACGCGCACGTTCCACTTCAAGGAACCCGCGGGCACCTCGCGCGGCGTGTATCTCACGCGTGTGAGCCGCTTTGTGCATCTGACCTGCGATGACCTGCCGGGCATCGTCGGGGTGGGGGAGTGTGCGCCCTTGCCCAAGTTGAGTTGTGACGACTTGCCCGACTATGACGCGGTACTGCGCCGGCAGTGTGATGACGTCTGCGCACGTGGTGGCCTAGACATTGATGCCCTGCGCGATGTGCCGTCGATGCTCTTTGGCTTGGAGACGGCATGGCAGCAGCTGCATCGCGGGGGCAGCACGGCACTGTCCGACACGCCCTTTGCCCGTGGCGAGGAGGGCATTCCCATCAACGGGCTGGTGTGGATGGGTGACTTTGACACGATGGCACACCGGTTGGAACAGAAACTTGCTCAGGGCTTCTCCTGTGTGAAAATCAAGATCGGAGCCATCGATTTCGCTGACGAAATGGCGCTGATCCGTCGCCTGCGGGACCGCTACGGCTGTGACCGTATCGAGTTGCGTGTGGATGCCAACGGCGCCTTTACCCCCGAAGAGGCATTGGACAAACTGCAGCAGCTTGCCACCAACGACATCCACTCCATCGAGCAGCCCATCGCTGCGGGTCAGTGGCAGGAGATGGCACGTTTGTGTGAGTTGTCGCCCTTGCCTATTGCCCTGGACGAGGAACTCATCGGCGTGAATACACTGGAGCAGAAATGCCAATTGCTCGACACCATACGTCCCCGCTACATCATCCTCAAGCCCTCGCTGCACGGCGGCATGGCGGGCTGCAGGGAGTGGGTGCAGCTGGCGCGGGAGCGTGGCATCGGCTCGTGGATTACCAGTGCCCTCGAGAGCAACGTGGGCCTCAATGCTGTCGCCCATCTGGCGGCAAAACTCTACGGCCCTGCTATCACCATGCCTCAGGGTCTGGGGACGGGCCAGCTGTTTACCGATAACGTCGATATGCCTATTGCAATCAAGGGCGATAAGATTTGGTATTTGGATAAAAGGCTTTAGGTTTTAGGTTTTAGGTGTTAGGTGGCATCCGCTCTTACCTAAAGCCTAGAACCTAAAACCTAAAACCTAATTATAGATATGACGGTAGAAGAGTTCATCAATCAATGGAGGGATGGTAGCGACACCGTGGAGGTGCATACCAGCGGTTCGACAGGCGACCCCAAGGTCATGCATGTCGAGAAACGCCGTATGCTTGCCAGCGCCCGGGCGACCTGCGACTTCCTGGGGCTCAAAAAGGGCGACACCGCCCTGCTGTGCATGAGTGTGGACTACATTGCGGGCAAGATGATGGTCGTGCGGGCTATTGAGCGGGACCTGAATCTGGTGACTGTGGAGCCGTCGAGCCACCCCCTTGCATCGCCAACTGTTAACTATATGGGGCGAAAACTGGATTTTGCCGCCATGGTGCCCATGCAGGTCTATAGCAGCCTGCAGGTGCCGCGAGAGCGAGAAATCCTGGGCAGTATCCGTCACCTCATCATCGGCGGCGGACCGCTTGACCCGTCGCTGGAGGAGGAATTGAGGGGTTTTGGCAACGCCGTCTGGCACAGCTACGGCATGACCGAGACGTTGTCACACATCGCCCTGCGGCGCGTGAGCGGCCAGGATGCTTCGCCCTGGTTCACTCCCCTGCCAGGCATCACCTTGTCAACAGATGAGAATGGTTGCCTCGTCATCGATGCCCCGCACCTGTGCCCCGAGCGCCTGGTGACGCGTGATGTCGTGGAGATGGAAGAGGACGAGGGGCGCCTGCAGCGCTTCAAGGTGCTGGGCCGCATCGACAATGTCATCAACACCGGTGGCATCAAGGTGCATATCGAACAGGTAGAAAGGGAATTGGCCCCGCATTTGGCTCTGCCTTTCCTCATCACCAAGTGTCCCGATCCTAAGTTTGGCGAGGTTGTCGTCATGCTGCTGCAAGGGACCGAAGCCGACGTCCCTGCCGCCCAGTCGGCCTGTGAACGCCATCTAAGCAAGTATGCCCGCCCCAAACGCATTATCCCCGTGGAGACACTGCCGATGACTGCGACCGGCAAGCCCGCCCGTGCCGAGGCGCTCGCTGTCGCTCGCAGTTTAATGTTTAAAGTTTAGAGTTTAGAGTTTAAAGTTTAGAGTGGCGTCCGCACTCGGTTGTCAAACAACTTCAACAACATTGAACAACAGGTACAACATCATTTTATAGTTGTTCCTGTTGTTTTTAGTTGTTCAAGTTGTTTGAAAAAATGGCTGCGGATGCCACTCAGAGAGTTCAGTTGTTATCCCTATCAATGGTTTTTATTGGCAGGGCTTGGTTGTCTGTGAGAATCGGACGATGACGTCGATGACCTCGTCGATGTCGTCGGTGAGGGTGAGCAGCAGGTTGTTGTATTTGCCCGCATGGGTGAGTTTTTCCAGCAGGGGATAGACGGGCATCTCTTGGGTCCAGAAGTTCTTGTCGAGGAAGATCATGGGGCTGGCGAAGCCGAAGGAGAGGTAGTGGTTCTGTACCGCCTCCTGGAAGATTTCCTGCATGGTGCCTGCGCTGCCTGGTGTGTAGATGAGTCCTCCGTAGGCGAGGGTGATGATGTTGTCCTCGCGGATGCTGTTGTCAAAGAATTTGGCGATGTGGGTGGCAAAGGGGGTTGAAGGCTCGTGGCCGTATAGCCAGGTGGGGATGCCCAGGCTGACGTAGCGCTCCTGGGGGTATCGCTTGATGACCTGGAAAGCCGATTCCAGCCATCCCTCGTCCCTGAACGATGGCACGGGGGTGACGGTGGCGAGTGCGTCGTCCATCTCGCTAGCGGTGCGCCCAGCCATCCAGGCACCCAGGTGGGTCGCCTCCATCACGCCGGGTCCGCCCCCGCTCAGCATGATGAAGCCCAGTTCGGTGAGCCGCTTGCTCAGCAAGGCGATGTCGCGGTAGATCTCGCTGGTGCGGGGCAAGGCATGGCCTCCCATGACTCCCACGCAGCGGTGCGGGTCATGCTCCTCAAAGAAATGCCGCAATGCCATGTGGATGCCGTTGTCGTGCAGGCTGCGTGCCAGTGACTCCTCCACGCCGGGCTGCTGTGTGCCAGTGAACTGGTAGTACTGATATACGCGTCCGTCGAAGCAGTTGCCGTAGCTGCCCTGCTGGCCGGCCTTGAAGCCCTCATACAGTTCGTCGGCACTATACAGTGCCCTGCGGGTCACGCAGTAGGGCACCTTGTCCAGATAGGCCATGATGTCCTTCAGTTCGTTCAAGCCAGTGTCGGTAATCATCGTGATAGAGGTTTTATAGGTGACAAATTTAGTCATAATCCTCTAAGTTTCCGCCCGATTGGTTGAATTTTCGCCCTTTGGGGCGGTTTTTTTCATGATTTGTTATATATTTGCAGCAATAAGAGGCATTAGCCCTTAGCGAATTGCTGAAACTAGAGACATAAAACTTAATAAGAGATGAAAAGAATCTACACGACAATGCTGGCAGCCGTGCTGCTGTTGGCCTCGGGGTGCAACACCGGGCTGCTGGGCAACATGGGCATGGGTAACGGAACGACTGGCGAGACCGGCAACGGAACGCTGGGAGACGTCTTGGGAGGTATCCTGGGCGGCGTGCTGGGCGGACTGGGCTCTCAGAATACCATCGATGGCCTGTTGGGACTGGTCATCGGCAGTGTCAAGGTGAACGAGCAGGAGCTCTATGGCGCCTGGTGCTACAGCGAGCCTGCCTGTGCCTTTACCAGCGAGAACCTGCTGGCAAAGGCTGGTGGCGCTGTCGCTGCCGAGCACTGCAAGGAAAAACTGCTGCCTGTCTATAACACCTTGGGAATCAATGCCCAGAATACTCAGTTCCAGTTCACTCAGGATCATCAGTTTGCCGGAAAGGTCAAGGGAATCCCCTTGAGCGGTTCCTACACCTATGACCCCTCGAGCGGCACCATCAAGCTGCAGACGATGCTCTTCTCGACCAATGCCTACATCACCCGCACGCAGCGTGGTCTGGGTCTTACCTTCGAGAGCAAGAACCTGTTGAAGGTGCTCCAGACGGTGGCAGCCTTGAGCGGCAACAGCACCTTGCAGACCGTGGGTGACCTGAGCAAACAGTACGAAGGTGTCCGACTGGGCTTTGAGATTTCCCCGATCAGGTGATCTTTTGACTCCCGTACGCAAGTCGTTTTAAAAACAACTTAGCATCGCACCCCTTGGCCTCACGCTAAGGCGCTAAGCCGCTATGGTTTTAAAAGACAACTGATTAGTCTGAATATTCTGACAGCAAAGAAGCATCCGCGTTCTTTTTT
>JBGUJU010000214.1:0-2112 GCA_045114065.1 Sodaliphilus sp. | reverse complement strand
GTGAGCCTTGGACACACTCCAGCCTCTGTCGCCATTCTGCGCTCCCTTGCCTGCGCTTCACCGCCCGTCGCCATCGCCAGAGCACAACATCAAGCCTGGAACAAGTTCAAGGCACGATGTTGTCGCATATAAAGCATCGGTATTGACGAGCATAAGCGCAACCGATACTGCGTGTCGGATGCGCTCACGCACGTCATCATCATCACCGCACAATGCCAAAATCGCCCTGCATATAGCGCTTTTTTGAAAGTGAGTTTGCAACACGTTTCGCAGGGCAGTCGGGGGCTCCCAAGAGGGAAAGAATGGAAAATTTTCCCTTTTTCAACCCTTTAATTGGCTGATTATCAGCCAAAGTCACCTCTCGAGGTGCGGAAAATTTTCACTTTTAAGAAATGCTCGTCCGAAATTCTATATACTAACTTGCTGATATAGGCGTTTTTACGGCACTCAAAAAATCATGAGTCAAATGTTAAAATTTCGGCTCATTTTTCTCACACGCTATCAGAGAAGCACGAAAGGTCACCTGTTTTGCCTTGGCATCAGAAACCAGCCAGAAGAACAGACCACCATTTGATATCACCAATCGTTAGTTCAATCTCACAGCATATCAAAATGGCGGTTTTCCTTAGACAGGGGCATATGTGCCATCGAAACCGATACTTCGTGTCGGTTCATCGTCACACATGAGCGATTTTACCGCTCAATGGCTGGAACATCGCTCTGCATATAGCGCTTTTGTGGCTGATGGATTTTGGGCACGCTCCGCAGGGCGGTAGGGGGATCCCGAGAGGGAAATAAAGGGAAGATTTCCCTTTAAAACCTTTTAGATGACTGGATATCAGCTATTAGCAGATTTCAAAATAGGAATTTTGGTGATTTTTCTAAAAACTTGCTTGTAACTCCGTATGCTAACTTGCTGATATAGATATTTTTGAGAACTCCAAATTTCTGCACCTTTCTGCAACATCTTGCCCAACAAATAAGGCATCTTAGAGTCATAGCGGAGCCTCTATGGATGAGTCGAAACCGATACTTCGTGTCGAATTTGCTTACGCACGTTGGCCTCTGTACCGCCCATCCTCCTGCATATAGCGCTTTGATGAAGACACGATTTCGGAAACGCTCCGTAGGGCGGATGGGGGATACCAAGAGAGAGACCTGGACTACCGTCCCGTAACCCTGTAAATAGCTGATTATCAGCCAAAATTTTCTTTGAATGCTTGACAACTCGAAAAAAAACGAAAAAATCGTCCGAAATCTTACAAGTTAACTCGTTGATATAAGTATTTTTACGCCTCCTCTAAAAATGGCGTTTTTGGGCACTTCTCCGCCTTGGCTGGCTCTCTCTGCTATTTCGAGGATATTGCATTTGTGATGTTGTAACAGCCGCCTGCAAAATATACCGCCGCGATAGCTGCTGCTTCGGAGCGGCAGCTGTCGCATTGATAACATCGTTCGCTTGTAGTGCTCCAGCACTTATCATAATTCCAGGAATGGTATGGACAAAACCAATCGATCGTTCGGATTTGTTCACGCATGTGAGCTCGATTACCGTACATTCGGCCTGCATATAGCGCTTTTTCACCAAGTGATTTTCAGAAGCGCTCCGCAGGGCAGTAGGGGGATCCTGAGTGGGAAACAAAGGGAATAATTTCCCTTTTCAACCCTTTAATGCTTGATAATCAAGTATTTGATTTTTTCAATCCTTTACAAATCGTAATTTCGCGTAATTTTGTAAATGTTTTCGTTTGAACGGCCCGAGAATTACACCTTAATTATACGGTAAAGAGAGAGAAGGGGAGGGTTGAATTCTTGTCCGTCAGAGCTTGTTATTCTTTTCTGGTATCTCGTCGCCATCTATCGGGGAACAGCTCTCTGAAGACTTTACCATTCCATTATCATGACATTGTTGTCATTGCTTTTCATCGTTTTGTTTTTATGACAACAGTATGACAACGGATTGAATTTTGGTTAAAATAAAAACTGCTTAATTCGCTGTTTTATAGCCAATTAAGCAGTTATAGGTTGTGGAGCATAGCGGACTCGAACCGCTTACCTCAACACTGCCAGTGTTGCGCTCTACCAGATGAGCTAATGCCCCGAATTGCGACT
>JBGUJU010000213.1:0-28564 GCA_045114065.1 Sodaliphilus sp. | reverse complement strand
CACACGGTCAAATACAACCACGGTATCGTTCACCTGATAACCGATAACGGTCAGGATAGCGGCGATAAAGGTCTGGTCAATCTCCATGGAGAAGGGCAGCAGGCCGTGCAGGTTGTAGAAGCCGATGACAACGAATGAAGTGAATGCTACAGCAGCCAGAGCGCCGATAGAGAAGGCGATGTTGCGGAAGCGGAACAGGATGTACAATGCCATAGCAAGCAGTGAGAACAGCACAGCCCAGACGGCCTGGCGGGTCATGTCGCTTGCAATGCTCGGGCCGACGGTCTCGCTGGAAACGACGCCGACATCCTCGTTGGACATGCTGAAGTCTTCCTTGCTCATCGAGCCGAGGTCGCTCTTCAAGCCCTCATAGAGCTTGCCCATGATCTCATCGTCAACACCCTCGCTGTTGTCCTCGATCTTGTAGTTGGTCGAGACGCGCACCTTGGTGTCGTTGTCGATGGTGATGACCGAGGTGTTAGCACCGGGGAACTGCTCCTCGAGCTGTGCATCCAGGGCCTGGGTCTTGACGGGATGGTCAAATTGTACGACGAAGTTGCGGCCACCCGAGAAGTCGATACCACGGTTCAGACCACGAAGGCCGAACAGGATAGCGAACAGGGCGATCAGAGCGATAACGAAGATCGAGGTCTTCTTGGCAGCGCCCATGAAGTTGAAGCTCACGTTCTGCATCAGGTTGCGGGTGAGCGAGGTGCTGAAGGTCATCTTGTCGAAGGTGCCCTTGTTCACGAAGTGCTCCATCACGAGGCGGGTAGCAAATACTGCAGTGAAGAACGAGCAGCAGATACCGATTACCAGGGTAACGGCAAAACCGCGGATGGGACCAGAACCCAAGAGGATCAGGATGATACCGGTGATGATGGTGGTCAAGTTGGAGTCGAAGATGGCCGAGAAGGCGTTCTTGTAACCGTCGCTGACGGCAGCCTTGAGGCCCTTACCGGCGCGCAACTCTTCCTTACAACGTTCAAAGATCAGCACGTTGGCGTCCACCGCCATACCGAGCGTCAGCACGATACCGGCAATACCAGGTAGGGTGAGCACACTCTGGAACGAAGCGAGGATACCGATGGTGAAGAACAGGTTGAGGATCAGACCGAGGTTGGCGATTGAGCCAGCCTGCCAGCCATAAGCGAACCACATGAAGAACATCAACAGCACGAGGGCGATGATGAACGAGATGAGACCCTTGCGGATCGATTCCTTACCCAGCGACGGGCCAATCACGCTCTCACTAGCGACGTTGACGCGTGCTACCATCTTACCAGACTCGAGCACGTTAGCAAGGTCACCAGCCTCATCGATAGTGAATTTTCCGCTGATCTGCGAGCGACCACCGTCGATCTGGCTATTCACGTTGGGGAATGAGTAAACCTGGTCATCCAGTACGATGGCGATGGCCTTACCGATGTTCTGACCGGTGATGCGGCTCCACTGACGGGCGCCCTCATCGTTCATGGTCATCGATACGACCTGGCCCTGGAGCTGGTCATACTCGCTGGTAGCACGGGTAACGACGTCACCGTTCAGGACGGGCTGGCCGTTAACGGTGCGCAGAGCCACGAGCTGGAATGCCTCATGTCCACCCTGCATCTTCTCGGGCTTAACGGTCCAAGCCAGCTTCAGGTCGGCGGGCAGGATAGTCTTGGCGAGGGGCGAGTAGATGATGGCATTGACAGCAGCGGTGTCGGCAACGTTCACATAACCAATGACGGGAGAGCCAGCACCAGCGCCAGCCATAGCCTCAAAGCCGGTGAGCTGGGCGAGCGTGAGTTCGCCTTGATTGGCAGCGGGAGCAGCCTTAGCCTCCTGAGCCTTGGCAGAGTCGGCCTTAGCAGCGTCGGTAGCGGCTACAGCCTCGTTCTCGGCCTTGGTGGTGTCGGCGGTGGCAGCAGCCTCCTTGTTGGTGTCGACGGTCTTGTTGGCCTTGGCCTGGTCACTGAGTTGACGCAGGGGGGCAACGATGTCGGCGAGGGTATAGGTCTCGTAGAATTCCAGGTTAGCGGCACCCTGCAACAGTTTGCGAACGCGCTCGGGCTCTTTCACGCCCGGGAGCTCGAGCAGGATGCGGCCAGTGCTCTGGAGCTTCTGGATATTGGGCTGAACAACGCCGAAGCGGTCGATACGGTTGCGCAGCACCTTGTAGGAGTTGTCCACCATGCTGTTCACCTCATCCTTGAGGATGTTCTGAACCTCAGCGTCATTGGCATTGGGTTTCTCCTTGATTTTCTCGATGTTGCGGAAAATCTGAGCCAGATTGCCCTCGGGAGCGAGTTTCTTGTACTCCTTGCAGAAGGAGCCGACGAAGTCGTCCTGAGCGGTCTGGTTGCTCATCACGTTGTCGATAGCCTGATTAAACTTCTTGTCAGGATTGTTGTTCGCGAGCGCGCGCAAGATGTCGGGCACTGAAATCTGCAGTGTCACATTCATACCACCCTTCAAGTCGAGGCCGAGGCCCAACTCTTTCTCACGAACCTGCTGGAAGGTGTACCCTTTATCAAAGAATTTTGACATTAAAATAGGATACACTTTTTTGTTAGCGAGGGAGTCCAGACACTCATTGAGCGCTGCCTTGTACTTATCGTTGCTAGTGTCGGGCGAAGTAATGCCGGCAGCAGCGAGAGCCTTCTTCTCAGCTACGTTCTGGTAGTGATTGCTCACAAAGGTGAAGCCTAAGTAGAAAGCACAAATCAGCAACAGTGCAATGGTAAGGACTCTAATAAAACCTTTAGTCTGCATTTGTTAGAATTGTGAATTATTTAATTAATTTTTGTTAAATTTCGCTTCCTTCTTCATTTTCAGCCTGCAAATATACTGCTTTTTCTGAATGTGGGACATAATTTTTTCAAGTTTTTGTTTTCCACCTTATTTATTTTAGGGTAAAAGACGCTTTTTACAGGCATTATTCACCGAAAACGGTGGGTATCATGTCTGCTTCAAGTAAAGATTGCCCCGATTTAGCGGGTGTTAAAAGTAGTATAATGGTTGTCTCGATTTACAACAGCAACTCTCCCCGGGCGATCACGCAGCACTGTCCACCCACGTGGATGGAGCCGTCGTCGTGCAGGGCAGTGGTGATGACCGAGGGTCGTTGCATGGCCTCGCCTTGCATGAAACGACAGGTGGCAGGTGGGGTGATGAGCCCCCGGCGATGCAGGTAATGGGTCAAGGCAGCATTGGCAGTGCCAGTCGCCGACTCCTCGGGGATGCCATAGAGGGGTCCGAAATTGCGCACATGGGCGGTAAAGTCGTCACCGGCGATGGCAAAGGCGTGCACGCCTGTCACATTGAGGTCGCGGCTCAGGTCGCTCAGGGCATCCATGTCGGGCTGCAGGGCATTCAGGTCATCGACGGTGGCCACGGGCATGATGATGTCGGGCAGTCCTGTCGACACGATTTCGATGGGCATATTGGGCCACTGTACATCGGCTGCTGGTGCCATGACTTGATGCAGACGTGCTGCATCCACCTGCTGATCGATGACGCGGGGCTTTGCCATCTGCATCATCACTTGCTGGCCGATATTGACTTCGAGGTCGCCCGCCAGGGTGTGATTGATGCTCGACTGGTAGTCGTTGACCATCCCTTTCAGATTCATCAGGCCGAAGGCTGCCACAGTGGCATGGCCGCACAGATCGACTTCGCCCGCTGGGGTGAAATAGCGCATCGTGAACTCGTTGTTGCCTTGTCGCTGCACGAACACGGTCTCGCTGTAGCGGAACTCGGCAGCAATTTGCTGCATGAGTTTGTCGCTGGGGAAGTCATCGTCGAGCAATACCACTCCCGCGGGATTGCCGCCGAAGGGTTCACTGGTGAAAGCGTCAACAATATAGTACTTCATGGCTCACTCTACGATAATGGTCCTGGTCGTGTAATTGGAAAAGACAATAATCTGGATGCCTTTCTCGTCCTTGTCGACGGGCAGGCCTTGCAGATTATAGCGGGCTATTTCTCTCACGTCCTGGTCGTCGATGGCAACGTGCTCTATCCTGTCGGACTCGGGTGCCGACGGCTTGGACAGGATAATGACTTCTCCCTCGGCGCTGCAGCTCATCTGTTCGATGGCAAAGCCCTCCTGGGCGAGCAGGTTGAGAACGCCGCCCACCGTCATCGCGCTGCTGCCATAGCCGTCGTAGTGGGTCTTGATGCCTGCCGGGACATCGCCAGTCAAGTAGATTTCTTGATAGACCGACGAGTAAATATGGTCGGCCACCACATTGACATAACTTTTCTGGCTCATTGCCGTGCCGATGGTCGCCAGCATCATCACCAGACTGATCAAAAACTTCTTCATAGTATCTTCATTATTTATTATGGGAATGATATAGCCGATGACCCAGTCCCCGCGGGGCTCATGCGAATTGCGCAAATGAGCATTAAAAACAAGTGGCTAATCCAACAGTCATATCATTGCCTATATGATTATCGCACTGCAAAGATAATGAATTCAATGGCTCGGCTGCAATATCACCAGTTAAAACTTCAACTCCCGCATTCATGTCAATGCCATCGATTCCGTATTACGCTAGGGTATATTGAGGGCAGAAAATGAAAAAGTGTAAAATAATTAGACAATTTGTCGTAAAAAAAATTGACAATCGGCTTTTTTCTGAAAAATAATTTGACACAAATGCTATTACTCAGTACTTTTGTATCAGCGCAACGCAAATACATTTATTTAATAACAATAAAAACCAAACGATTATGAAAATCAAGAATTTCTTTGCTGTCCTGCTGCTCATGTTAGTGGCATTCAGCACCAACGTGATGATGGGCCAAGGGACGGGAATGACCATTCCCATTGACGAGGCCGTGCGCATCGGCAAGCTGGACAACGGCTTGACCTATTACATCCGTCACAACAATTATCCCGAGCACCGTGCTAACTTCTACATCGCCCAGCGCGTGGGTGCTATGCAGGAGGAGGACAACCAGAACGGTCTGGCCCACTTCCTGGAGCACATGGCCTTCAACGGCAGTGAGCACTTCAACGGCGAGGGCAATGGCATCATGGACTTCATCCAGAGAATCGGTTTGAACTTCGGTGCCGATGTGAATGCCTACACCTACTTCACCGAGACCGTCTATAACATCGACAACGTGCCAACTGCTCGCCAGAGTACCCTCGACTCCTGCCTGCTCGTGCTCAAGGACTGGAGCCACGGCCTGCTGCTCACCGACGAGGAGATTGACAAGGAGCGCGGCGTGATCCATGAAGAGTGGCGACTGGGTCGCGATGCCAACGAGCGCATGCGCAACCGTCAGTTGGAGAACCTGTTCCCCGGCTCGAAATATGCCAAGCGTGACGTGATCGGCTCGATGGACGTCGTGGACTACTTCCCCTATCAGGTGCTGCGCGACTACTACCACAAGTGGTACCGCCCCGACAACCAGGCCCTGATTGTCGTGGGTGATGTTGACGTGGACTACACCGAGGCCAAGATCCGCGAGATGTTCAAGGACATCCCCGCTCCCGGTCCCGATGCCGCCAAGGTGGAAACCTACCCTGTACCTGATACCGACGAGCCTATCGTCATCGTCGAGAAGGATGTGGAGCAGCAGCTCAGCCTCGTCCAGCTCATGTTCAAGCATGACATTGTCGAAAAGGAAGAGAAGAGCGACGTCAACTATCTCATTTACCTCTATGCACAATACTTGGTAAATTCTATGCTCAATCAGCGCTTGCAGGAGCAGGCTCAGGATCCCGATTGCCCCTTCATCCAGGCCTATGCCTATGACGGCAGCTATATGGGAGCCAATACCAAGGATGCATTTGACCTGATTCTCGTTCCCAAGGAGGGCATGATTGAGGCCGCTACCCAGGCTGGCTTGACCGAGGTGCTGCGTGCCGCCAAGTACGGTTTCACGGCCACCGAATATGCCCGTGCCAAGGAAGACTACATGAGTGCCGTTGAGCGCACCTATAACGAGCGTGACAAGATTCACAACAGGAACCACACCCAGAAGTGTTACCGTCACTTCCTGGACAACGAGCCCATCATGGATCCCGAGTATTATTACCAGACCATGAACATGATCGTTCCCAATATCCCCGTCGAAGCCGTCAACACCATGCTGCCTAATCTCATCAGTACCGACGGCAAGAACCTGGTGGTGCTGAACTTGAATCAGGAAAAGGATGGCGCCGTCTATCCCAGCAAGGAAGGTCTGCTGGCCGCTGTCAATGCCGCCGAGAAAGCCGATATCACCCCCTATGTGGACAACGTGAAGGATGAGCCGCTCATCGCCAACCTGCCCAAGAAGGGTAAAATTGTCAAGGAGAGCTACAACGAGATCTTGGGCTACAAAGACCTGGAGCTGAGCAACGGCGCACACGTGCTGCTCAAACCCACCGACTTCAAGCAGGATGAGATCTTCATGATGGCTCAGCAGCGCGGCGGTAGTTCGCTGTACGGCGAGAAGGACTGGGCCAACACCGAGTTGTTTGATGCCGCCATTCAGTACAGTGGCCTGGGTGGTTTCAGCAATATGGAGTTGCAGAAGGCCCTTGCCGGCAAGCGCGTGGGTGTCAGTCAGTCGATGAGTACCGATATGGACTATGTAACCGGCCATTCCACGGTCAAGGACCTGGAGGCCATGTTCCAGCTGGCTTATCTCCAGTTTACCGATGTCACCAAGGACGAGAAGAACTATAACAACCTGATTAATGCCCTTGAGATCTCGCTCAAGAACAAGGATCTGGATCCCGACAACGTGTATAGCGACTCGCTCAACTACATCTTGAACAACTATAGCTGGCGCAACAAGCCCTACAAGGTTGAGGATATCCAGAAACTCAACTATGACCGTATTCTGGAAATCGCCAAGGAGCGCACCGCTAATGCCGCCAACTACACCTTCCTGTTCGTCGGAGCATTTGACGAGGCTGTTATCCGTCCGCTCATCGAGCAGTACATCGCTTCGCTGCCCGCCAAGAAGGGTGTGAAGTCCAATTGGGTCAACGTTTCTGAGGCCCCCATGGGCCAGACCATCAAGCACTTCAGCCACAAGATGGAGACCCCCAAGACCACCGTCTTCGTTAGTTGGTTTGATACCGAGATGCCCTTTAGCTTGGAGAACAATATCAAGGCTCAGCTGCTGGGCAAGGTGCTGAACCGCATCAACCGCGACAAGATCCGTGAGGATGCCGGTGCAGCCTACTCGATCAGTACTTACGGAAACTCGAGTATGGAAGGCGACAGGTCCCATACTTCGATCAGTGCCTATGCTCCGCTCAAGCCCGAGTTCACCGACATGGCCCTCCAGATTCTGAACGAGGAGATGGTCAAGGCCTGTGAGAACATTGATGCCGCTAGCCTTGAGGACTTCAAGAAGGCCATGCTCAAGGACCACGAGACGCAGCTCAAGGAGAACAGCTACTGGTATAGCGTAATTGGTGCCTATGCTAACCGCGGTCTGGATAACCACACTGGCTATGAGGACATTGTCAATGCCCAGACGCCCGAATCGATTGCCGCATTTGCCCGCAAACTGATGTCGGCCGGCAACAAGGTCGAGGTGGTGATGAGGCCTGCCGAATGATATTAAGAGTCATCTTTTCATAACTGGGAGCCGATGGAGTTCAATGGTATTCCATCGGCTCTTGCTTTGCAGAGTGCCGATAGTCAAATATCTCTATGAGACTGTTTCATAAATCAATTGCTAGAATTATAACCGCCCTACGGGCGGGAAATTAAACAAATTATTAATAAAATTAAAATAAATATTTATTTTGTTCAATTTTTATACAAATTTTTGTTTAATTTGGCTTAGCCAAGCTAAAGGTTCCCGTGCGATAGCACGGCTATATTATCGTGTCGCAATGATGAAACAGCCTCATGGCCTGCGTCCTCTAAATTAGGCTGCGTCTCAACAAAACCAAAATAAATTTTGTTTTTGTGTTCGACTTGCACTATGTTGAGTCCTGCGTCCTCTAAATTAGGCTGCGTCTCAACAAAAGCAAAATAAATTTTGTTTTTGTGTTCGACTTGCACTACGTTGAGTCCTGCGTCCTCTAAATTAGGCTGCGTCTCAACAAAACCAAAATAAATTTTGCTTTTGTGTTCGACTTGCACTAATTTTGTCGCCACGAAAACCAAAACTACCAAAAATAGATGATTAGCTTTATCATTAGCCTTGTCGCCCTGGTGTTGGGCTACCTGGTATATGGAGCCGTCATGGAGCGCGTGATGCGTCCTGACGACCGTGAGACTCCTGCCGTGCGTCTTGCCGACGGTGTGGATTATGTGGCATTGCCCACATGGAAAGTGTTTATGATCCAGTTCCTGAACATTGCGGGCACGGGTCCCATCTTCGGTGCCATTATGGGCATGTGGTTCGGTCCCGCCTCCTACTTGTGGATTGTGCTGGGCTGCATCTTTGCCGGTGCGGTACACGACTTCATGAGCGGCATGCTATCGCTGCGGCACGACGGCGCCAACCTGCCGACGCTCATCGGCAAATACTTGGGCAACGGCACTCGTGTCCTGATGCTCATTTTCACTGTGATGTTGTTGATGATGGTGGGCGCCGTGTTTGTCTATAGCCCTGCCCTCATCCTCAAGGACATGTGGGGCGGCAATGACGCCACCATCTGGTGGATAGTAGCCATCTTTGCCTATTACGTGGTTGCCACGCTGCTACCCATCGACAAGATCATCGGCCGTGTCTATCCCCTGTTCGCTATCGCCCTGCTGGTGATGGCGGCAGGCCTGCTGGTAGGACTCTTTATCAAGATGCCCCACCTGCCCGAGTTGTGGAACATGGGTGACATGACACCGTGGACAGGACTACATGTCGTGGACGGTACTGACACCCTGGGCGTGACTGCCTATCTGCAGAAGAATCCTTGGTTCCCCTGCCTGTTCATCACCATTGCCTGTGGTGCCATCAGCGGTTTCCACGCCACGCAGAGCCCCCTGATGGCGCGTTGCCTCAAGAGTGAGCGCCTGGCAAGGCCCGTTTTCTATGGTGCGATGATCACCGAGGGCATTGTGGCCCTCATCTGGGCGACCGTATCGTCCTATTTCTTCTACTATGGCGGCTGGAAAGAGGTTGTCGACCCTGAACAGGTCACCGAGTTTATGGCTCAGGTGCAGCTTGCCGACGGCAAGACCCTCATCCAGTATTTCACCGCTCCGCAGTTGGTGAACCTGGTGTGCAGCAGCTGGCTGGGCATTGTGGGCGGCACGCTGGCCGTGCTGGGTGTTGTAGCAGCCCCGATCACGAGTGGTGACACGGCATTCCGCAGCGCGCGCCTCATCATTGCTGAGGCCTTGCACTTTGAGCAGAAGAGCATGGTGCGCCGCTTGATGATCAGCGTCCCCCTGTTCGTGGCTTCACTGCTGTTGCTCATCTGGCAAATGGAGAATCCCAACGGCTTCAACGTGCTGTGGCAATACTTCGGCTGGTCCAACCAGACGTTGTCGGTATTTACCCTGTGGATGATTACCGTCTATCTGGCACATAACCGTAAACCCTACATCATCACCTTGATACCTGCCATATTCATGACGGTGGTGTGCACCTCCTTCCTCACTGCCTCGCCTCAGGCGCTGGACCATGGGGAATGGACGCCATGGGTAGTTCTTGCCGTCATTGTGGTGGCTGTCGTGTGGTTCGCCCTCTGGCTGCGCAAGGACCGCACACTCACTCCACCCTCTCGCTAAGCCGCAAAGGCGCTAAGAAATTTTAAAGACATTTACAACAACCATCCGCTTTCTGACTAACGGAAAGCGGATGGTTGTTTCAATTGTCGTTAATTACTCCGTTACAGACCGGATGGCCTTGTAATTATTGTACTTATTGTCTTCCTTTTAGTTGTTAGCGTTTTAGCGCTACGGCGTGGGGATGCGGTTAGGCGTTGAGGCCGCGGTCGATGCCCTGCTTCAGTGCCTCCACATAGTCGTTCACGCGGCGCATCTCCTTCGGGATGTCGATGCGCTGCGGGCAATGATGTACACACTGGCCGCAGCCGATGCAATGGTCGGCCTGACGCAACTTGGGAACGCTGCGGTCATAGCCGATGAGGAAGGCTTTGCGGGCGCGGGCATAGTCTGGATCGTTGCGGTCACGCGTCAGGTCGTCCTCGGCGATGCACTTGTTGTAGTGGGTGAGCACACCCGGGATGTCGACGCCATAGGGGCACGGCATACAGTACTTGCAGTCGTTGCACGGGATGGTATTGTAGTCCACGATCTCGTCGGCGATGCCGTAGAGGAAGTCTTTCTCCTCTTCGGTCAGTTCCTCCAGCGGGCAGTAGGTACACAGGTTCTCCTTCAAGTGTTCCATGTAGGTCATGCCGCTCAGCACCGTGAGCACACCAGGGAACGAGCCGGCGAAGCGGAATGCCCACGAGGCAAGGCTGCGCTCGGGATCGCGTTCCAGAATCTCGCGAGCCAGTGGCTTGGGCAGCGACGCCAGACGTCCGCCCAGCAGGGGCTCCATAATGACAGCGGGGATGTTGCGCTTGCTCAGCTCGGCATACAGGTACTCGGCATTGGTATTCTCCTCATTGAAGTCCTTAGCGTGTCTCCAGTCGAGGTAGTTCAACTCGATCTGCACGAAGTCCCACTTGTACTTGTCATGGTTCTCCAGCAGGTAGTCAAACACCTTGATCTCGCCATGATAGGAGAAGCCCAGGTTGCGTATCACACCCTTCTCGCGTTGCTCCAGCAGGTAGTCGAGGATGCCGTTGTAGATGTAACGCTGACGGAATAACTCCATCGCCTCTTCACCGGTACCTCCGCCGATGGCGTGCAGCAACATGTAGTCGATGTAGTCCACTTGCAGCTCCTTGAGGGAGTTCTGGAACATCTCGATGCTGGCGGCACGCGTCTGCGTCTCGGGGGCGAAATTGGAGAGCTTGGTGGCGATAAAGTATTTGTCACGTGCATGTCGGCTCAGGGCGATGCCCGTGGCGCGCTCGCTCAGGCCTTTGCTATAGGCGGGCGACGTGTCAAAGTAGTTCACGCCGTGTTCGATGGCGTAGTCAATCTGCTTGTTGACCATTTCCTGGTCAATCTGGGCATCGTTGTCGCGGCCGAAAGGTTTACCGTTGGTGGCAGGCAGGCGCATCATGCCGTAGCCCAGGATGGAGACTTTCTCCTTGGTCTTGGGGTTCACGCGATAGGTCATCTTGCCAATGGGCGGTTCCTTGGCGGGACCTTTCTTGTTGTCGTCGGTGGCGCAGCTCACGATGATAGGTGCTGCCGCTGTGGCAGTGCCCAGTCCCAGCGCCTTGAGGAAGGTGCGGCGCGACAGGGTCTTGCCGCCGTTATTGTCGTTATGCTTGTTGTCGTTCATATTGATTGAAATGATAGAATAATGCTAACAAAGAACTTGTGACTAGCGACTTGTGACTAAATCTGACTATGCACCTCGTGTCCCTCGACATAGATGGCGCTGAAGGGCCTGGCGGGGCAAACATATTCACACGTGCCGCAGCCGATGCACATGGCACTGTTGACAGCAGGCACCATGGGCGAGTTCTCGTCCTCGGGGTTGCTGGACACCATCATGATGGCTCCGGCAGGGCAGTGACGGGCGCAGTTGCCGCAGTTTACTCCGTCGGTGAGCACCACACAGTTGGCCTTGATCCAGACGGCATGACCGATCATCGTTGAAGATTTGTCCTCAACGGTGATGGGCTTGATAGCTCCCGTGGGGCACACGGTGGAGCAAGTGACGCACTCGGGACGGCAGGCACCGCGTTCGAAGCTCAATTCAGGCTGCATCAGGCGCATCGGGTCGGTCGAGGGCCGCAGCACGCCGTTGGGGCACTTCGCTACGCACAACTGGCAGGCGGTGCAATGCTGTGCAAAGTTCTTGGCGCTCACCGAACCGGGAGGCGTTAACGGGGTGGTGCGCTTGGCAGGTTTCTTGTCCTCGATGATAGCAAGTCCGCCATCCACTTTTTTGGCGGCCTGTGCCAGGGCAATGTCAGCGCCCACGATGGTTGCTCCCACGAGGAAGGCGCGGCGAGTTGCATCGGTCGATGCTTTTTCTTCATTGCCCGACTGAACCGGTTGAGCCGTGGCCTTGGGGTGACCATAGTGCAGGGCACCGAAGTTGCACTTCTCGATGCAGTTGCCGCAGGTCACGCAGCGGGTGTAGTCCACCTTGTGGGTCTTGAAATCGATGCAGGAAGCCTTGCAGTTCTTGGTGCACAGGCTACACGACTTGCACTTGTCGGCGTCAAAATAGACTTTCAGCCATGAGAACCGGGCCAGTTGGGCGAGGATGGTGCCCACGGGGCAGATGGTGTTGCAATAGGTGCGTCCACCACGCCAAGCCAGCACCACGATGATGATGAATGTCGCCAGGGCAATCAGGAAGGTGGGCAGGCTCTTCATCCACACGTCCACACCGTAGAAGGTGTAACTGTCCATCCGCTCTGCTATCGCGGCCAGCAGGTTGTTACCCCATTGATAGACAGGCAGCAGCAGGTTGGTCACCATGCGGCCATAGCTGCTGTAGGGGGCCAGCAGGGCCACCAGCGAGTGGATGCCGGCGACAAAGGCGACGACAAACACAGCCAGCACGCCATAACGCAGCCAGCGCTTCTCGGGACTTGCCGTGAAACGATTTTTCTTGCGCTTACCATGAATCCACGATACGATATCCTGAAAGATTCCTAGTGGGCAGATGACTGAGCAATAGATGCGTCCGAAGATGAGCGTCAGCAGCACCAGCGCCACGATAACCACGACATTGAGTGCCAACAGGGCAGGCAGGAACTGAATGCGTGCTGTCCATGCCAGATAGTGGTGCAACGTGCCGCTCACGTCAAGAAACAGCAGTGTGACCAGAACCATCATGATGGCAGCCAACGTTATGCGTATTTTCCTTAACATAATGAGATAGTTTGTGTTGAATAGTGAATGTAATTAGTTGAAAGTGCAAAATTAATTAAAAATTGCAAATAGAACTACTCGTAACGTATCTTTTTTTAATGAACGCGCCTGGAATTGTCCAGTAGACAGAAAAAGAACTGTGCTGAGGGTTTGCTGCCCCCAGCACAGTCACTAAATCTTGTTAATCAATCGATGCTCGATGACGAGCGCCTTGAATTAGTCCTCAGCAGGATTATTCAACAGGTAATTGATGATCTCGGTCACATCACTGATGGTAACGTTGGTGTCCTCATTCATGTCGGCTGCATCCAGGTTGAGACCAGTGTCAACGCCGTTCAGCAGATAGTTGATGAGATCGGTCACGTCGTTGATGGTAACCTTGCCGTCGTTGTTTACATCACCCAGGGTGAACTGGGGATCGGGAGGAGTTACCCAGTCACCAACGGTGAAGGGGATAGGATCGTTGAAGAACCAGTTCCAGTCATAGTTGTTGGGGAAGTAGGGTGACCAAACAACAACATAGTACTGGGTGCCCTCGGTCAGGTAGTAAGAACCGCTGATGTCGATCGTAGCGGTCTCATTCTCCTGCAGATCCACCTGAGAGGTGTAAGCAGTAGTAGCTACAGAATACTTGCCGTCGTTGCCCTTGGTTGCGAGAGCCCAGCGGATGGTGCCCTGCCAGGGACCGCTCAGAGCCTTCACCTCAAACGAACCACGTACGTCGTTGGCGGGCATGATGTCTTGCAGATAGGTGGTACCAGTTACTACTACACCACCGTTCTCACCCTCCTCAGAGGGACGGATGCCCATGATGGCATACTGGTCGGCGTTGAAGCCTTCCTTGTACTCATCGTGCTCGTAGGGGGTATCACCATAGATGCGCGGTGACAGCAGGTCAAAGCTGAACCAGCTGTTGTACTCCTCGGGCTGGAAGCCCCAGATGATGCGAACCCTACCCTCAGAATCATAACCGTCCATCACGAAGGCGTGACCAACGTGTGCATTCTGGGTACCATCGTTAAGAACGGTCCTGTAACCGAAGTAGAGGACGGGACGGCCCTCATCGAGCTCGGTGTAAACCATCTCACGCCAGTTAGCATCAGTATAACGCTCTTTCTGCAAGAACTGCATATTGGGGTTGTAGTCGAAGAAAGAAACCATAGCCTTGATGATCTGATCATAGCTTACGTTGGTGCTGCTGGTCGAGAATCTGGCTTGGAGGGCAACAGCGACATCAAACATCAACTGTGCAACATCCTGCCAGCCTTGGGTATAGCCCTGATAACCATTCCTCATGTTACGGTAATTGTACCTGTGGTTGAAGTTGGCCGTAGCGGATTTCTCTTGGTCACCCAGCATGTAGTGGAAGGTGTTCGAGCCATTACCATAGGTGGGGAACTGCAAACCCTTCAAGATGTGAGCGACAGCGACGGGCACGCAACCGGCATAGCAATGCTCTCCGTTGTAAGTGGGGAAGTACTCGTTGTAGGGAGCAAACTGATGCCAGTGGGGACCCTCACCATACTCGTTCAAGAACATGGGAGCTACACCATTGGGGTTCATCCTCAACGAGGGAGCCTGATTGACATCCTGAGGATTCTGGCGCATCAAGTCCAAGCTCTTCTGATAACGCTCAAACATGATCTTCACGGGCTCGGGAGCCTGATTGATGTCAAACGAGCCACGATCGTTGTAAGCCAGCACGGGATCGACCATGTCATCACCAGAAACGATGACGTAACCCTGACCGCCGTCACGGTTGAACACGTAGTAGTCGGTCTCACCCTTCAAGTTCATCGCTGCATAGTTCAATCTCATCTTGACATTGGAAGCGTTGAGCCTGGTCGAGTTAGCAAACTTCTGCTTAGCGATTGCCTCTGCCTGAGCAGGGGAAATGCTCTTAGCGTCAATGCTCTGAGAGAATAACGCTAACACTGAAAATAATAAAAGTAACTTCTTCATAATACAAGTTGAAATTTTTATTGTTTGTAAAAAGAAATTGAGTCTTGAAACGTTTGTTTATGTTAAGGTTATAGGTGATTCAGTTCTAATAACAAGGATACTTGCAGATATGATCTCTTATAGTTTTTTGTGAGCGCAAAGGTAAGTGTTTTGTCCGAATTATCAAAAGATTTGGATAAAATATATATATAAATACCAGATTTCTTTAATCTATCTCATGGAATATGATATGATGAAAAAGAAATAGGCACCGCGTTTCACAACGCGATGTCTATCTAGGATGAATAGTATTAATATTTCCAACTTTGGCGCAAAGTTACTGCCATTATTTGGATTGCACAAATATAATCTGTAAAAAATTGTTATATATAGTTAATTGTTTTCGGTAGGTGCTAAAGAGATTGGGGATGCCGTAAGACATCCCCAATCTCAGTTAGTCCTAATAAGTTCGCTGCACTCTAGTCAAGTCAGCGCCATTGGCGACCTTAATTGTTGCCGCTATTAAGCAGAATGCCGACGAGTTCGGTCACGTCGGTAATGGTGATCTTGGTATCGCCATTCACGTCGGCAGCATCCAGGTTGATGGTGTCGCTACCGTTGAGCAGGTAATTGATGAGTTCGACAACGTCCTGGATGTTCAGCAAGCTGTTGTTATCCACATCACCGGGAATGATTTCGATTTCGGGCTCCCAGGTATTCTCGTAGCAGATCTCGATATCGTCAACGTAGCAGTATTCCGACGAGCTGCCCTCGCTCTGCTTGATGCGCAGCATGATGGGAATATTGGTGGGCAGTGAGGTGATGGAAGCTGTGACAGTACCGCCGGCAGCAACATAGAAGTCATAGGGGTACTCATCCAGTCCTCTCCAGCTTGTGCCGTTGTTCTTGGAGTATTGCGGCGTGAACCTGACACCAGTTGAAGTGGGGTTGTAAATCTTGAAACGCACAACCATGGGAATCTTGTTCAAGTTCTCAACCGTGTTGAAGTAGCTGCCGTTTCTCATGGCAACGGCATGACCCTCAGCCACCTGAGCAGTGTCCACTACAGCGCAATTATAGAAGTTCCAGTTGGCATACACACCAGGTACATTGCGCTCGTTGAGGGTTTCGCCCACGGGCATCTTCTCAAAGTTCTCGATAGACATCTTGGAGTTGTCGATGATCATGTCAAAGGTGATGATGCTGTCGGCCTCGGCAATGTTGACAAAGGCATACTTGCTCATCTTGCCGTCCCAGGTGCGCATGTTGGGTTCGGTGATGTTGGTGATGGATGTGACATTGGAAACACCGGGGAAAGGATCATTGTAACTATCGCTCAGTCCACTGAATTTGGCACGGAGCAGCTCATAGTACATGTGGCTGGGATCGGAATTGACCAGATTGTTCTCCCAGACATCGACATTGGTTGAATCGACGCGCCAGATGAGCATGCCAGGACCAGCCAGGTTCTTGTCCCACTTGATGCGCTGTCGGTTCTCGATGATGAAGAATTCACCCTCGTTGGCGGTGTTCAGGCGATAACCCGTGTTGCTCTTTTCAAGGGCAGGAACCGTGACAGTACCCACGCTATCGAGGAGTACAGGTTGTGCAAAGCCCAAGGCATAGCGCTCAAACAGGCCGTAACCCGCAGGATTGCGACCATTGTTGCTCCTGAATCCGCTGGCCATGACAGACCAGGTCATGGGATGCTTGCTGTTGGTTCCACCGCTGCCCAGTCCATCGGTGTCATAGAAGTCGGGCAGACCCAGGCAATGGCTGAACTCGTGGCAGATGGTGCCGATGCCGGCAACATTGTTGTAATTGATATAGTACTCATTCTCTTCGCCTGTCATATTGGTCGAGCATGCATAGAGCCTGAAGTTCACGCCGTCAAGCACGGGAGAATCGGTGAAATTCTTCATGTGGGGCCACAAGTAGTCACGGTTATTGGCAGTGACATCCGAGCCGTGGCCGGCAACCATAAAGAACACCATGTCGGCAGTGCCATCCTCATCGGTATCATACTGGCTGAAGTCCACATCAGGGTCCAGCGCCTCGAGGGCGGCAAAGAAAATGGAGTCGCACTTGAACTGATGAGCGTCGGTGCAAGCGTAGGGGACTTCCACCGGACCCAAGATGTCGAAATGCGGGTCAAACTGTTGGAACGAGTTGTCATAGTAGTAATCACGCACGCTACCCATCGCATCGACCTTGGTGCCATAGGGCAGGGTGTAGCCCTGGTAGTCATGGCTGTTGATCATGGCCTCGTAGAAGTCAATCGGCGTGTAGTTGCTGGGAACGTAATCAACAAACTTCCTGTCGGTGTAGTTGATCAGGATGATCAGGCCACGGAACTTGCTGTAGTCCATGTGGCCACCGTGACCGATCCCGCGCAGCAGGTCGTTGCGGTGGTTCAACATCTTCTTGCCGCGCTGTACCATAGTCTCGCTCAACAGGCCCTTAGGCATGGTGGCGAGGAAGGCGCGATCGGCAGTAGTGCGGTCATCGCGTGCGATAACGTTGCTGGCAACCAGTTGGTTGCCGTCGAGGCGGGCATAGGTGTAATAGCCTGCCTTGTTCTTGACCACCGTGTAACCGTCGCTGGTCGTCAAGTAGTTCAGGAACTCGTCACCATGCAATACAATGGTGAGCGTGCTGCCATCGGGCTGGTGCACGGTAGCAGGTGTGGGATCGGCAGGAACTGCGTTCAGGTTAAAAAACACCAATCCAAGTACTAGGGATAATAATAAATTTCTCATAATCAATAAAATAATAAAGATTAATAGTTTTTATTGGAGATTAGATTAATTCAGTGGTAAAGGATCATATTAATAATATAGTCAATATCAGCAACGTTGATCTCTCCATCGCCGTTGACGTCGGTCAGACCATTGATGTCGTCGCCGCCCAGGATGATGTCGATCACATAGTTCACATCGCTGATGGTGATCTCGCCGTCCAGGTTGACATCCCCATTGAGGTGTTCAGGTCCCCAGGTGTACTTGTAGTACAGCTTGATGTCATCGAGGTAGCAATTGGACTTGGAGTTACCCGATGTCATGGCCCAACGCAGCATGATAGGCTTATCGGTGGGCAAGGTGAGGGAGGCCGATGCTTGGGATTTTGGACCGACGTCGATTGTCCCGTCAACGTGGGGAATCCAGGTCGCACCACTGTCAGCAGAGTGGTAGAATCTGAATTTTGCTGCTGTGTTGGTGGGGTTGAAAATGGTGAAGTCAACCATGTAGGGGATGATGTTGAGCGGTTGTGAAGACGTGATCTGGCTGGGTTTCTTCATGCCCACCGCCTTGTGACCGTTGGCTTGTCCGTCCTCGACCTCAGTAACAGCACACTTGGCGAAGTCCCACTTGCCGTAAACGCCGGGGACAAAGCTGGCATTCATGTTGTCGGTGACGGGCATATTCTCGAAGTCCTCGACAATGTGGAGGATCGAGTTGTCTCTCTCGACATTAAAAGAAATGATTCTGTTGTGTTCGGCAATATCGCCAATGGCAAATTCATTGAACTTGTTGTCCCAGGTGAGCAGGCTCGGTGAGGTGAAGTTGTTCAACTCGGTGACACCGCGGGAGCCAGGGAATGGATCACTATCACTGTCCTGGCCGTTGTAATGTGCCCTGAGCAGGTCGTAGTACATGCGGCTGGGGTTACAATTCACCTCGTTGGACCACCAGATGCGTTCGTTGGTCGAATCCACCCTTGCCACCAGCATGCCGTGGCCGGGAAGGTTCCTGTCCCACTTGCCCGCCTGACGGTTCTCGATGAGGAAAAACTCGTTCTGGGTGGGTGTGTTGAGGCGGAATCCGGTATTGCTCTCGTCGATAGCTTGCAACGAGTAGGAACCCTCCTCATTGATGAGTACGGGCTTGGTAAATCCCAACGCATAGCGTTCATACAGGCTGTATCCCACAGGGTTGCGACCGAAGTTGTTGCCACTGCCGCCAGCCATGATAGACCAGTCACCCGGGTTGCGGCTTTCGCCACCAGTCCCATTGTAGTCAGTGTCATAGAGGTCAGGCAGTCCCAGCACGTGACCGAACTCGTGGCAGAAGGTGCCGATGCCGTTCACGTCGGCATAGTAGTTTTCCCAACCTGCAATCTCGGTGGAGCAGGCATAGAGGTCAAATCCCACTCCGTCCAGCGGTGGCGTCCAGTACAGGTAGTACATGTGGGGCCACAGGTAGTCATCGTTGTTGCCGCTATAGTTTGCCGAGTATCCCGCTACGAGGAAGAACACCATGTCGACAAAGCCGTCGCCGTCGCTGTCATAGTCGTTGTAATCGACCACAGGATCGGCGGCACGCAGCGCAGCCTCAAATATTTCGGTGGCATTGGAAGTCCCCATGGGATCAGTACACGAGAAATCCACGTCCACGGGTCCTACCACGTCAAACACGGGATCGAAGATGTGTGCCGAGTTGTCGTAGAAATAGTCTCGCACACTGCCCGTCATCCTGATCTGGCGACCGTTGAGAGTGTAGCCGGTGTAGTTGGGCGTGTTGACCATATCATTGTAGAAGGTGCCAGGATTCCTCATCGAGAACGTCTTGTCGTTGTAGTTGATGAGGATAATCAGGCCGCGGAAGTTGCCGTAATCCATCATGCCGTCGGCACCGACACGGCGTATAGCACTGTTGCGGCGGCTCAACAGGCGCTGTCCGTTTTGAGCCAGGACCTTGTCGTTCAACCCCTTGGGAAC
This sequence comes from Sodaliphilus sp., assembly GCA_045114065.1. GTDB lineage: Bacteria > Bacteroidota > Bacteroidia > Bacteroidales > Muribaculaceae > Sodaliphilus. Next base: position 9,034 of record JBGUJU010000213.1, on the reverse strand, counting down.
AGTGGCAAGGAAGGTGCGGTCATCGGCGGTGCGCTGGGCGGCATCGCGCGCAATGCGATTGCCGGGGACCAGACGGTCACCGTCCAGCGTGGCATAGGTGTAAAAGCCAGCCTTGTTCTTGAGCACTGTGTACCCGTCCTGGGTGGTCGTGAAGTGGAAAAATTCGTCGCCATGCAGGGTGACGGTCACGGTCGATCCGTCGGGTTGGGTTACCATGACAGGCATGGGGTCGGCGGGTATTGCTCGTGCTGTCAAGCACATCAATCCCATGAGCAGTGCATATATACTTTTCTTCATAACTTTTATAATATGGCTTTATATAAAAAGAAGGGACATCCTTTGATTCCAGCAAGCCTGGTTACAGATGTCCCTTTTATAATTAGGTGTATTACTTCTTCAAGATGATGTCAATAATGGCATTCACATCGGCAACGTTGACCTCCTTGTCGCCGTTTACGTCCGAGCGTCCTTCGGTATTATCGGTGCCGCCCAGGATGATGTTGATGACAACATCGGCATCAGCAACGTTGACCTCCTTGTCACCGTTCACGTCACCAGGCATATTGTCGATGGGACCGCCCTCTTCACCGGTGTAGAAGATGGAGAAGTTGTCTATATAGGTGGTCTTGTCCTTGGTAGCGGACTGGTAAATGCGGAATAGAGCACCCTGATGGTTATTCAGGTTCAGAGCCCAATAGCAGGTGGCGGTAGTGTTCTTAGCCACCTCGTTATAGGTACCTCCAATAGGATTGGAAACCTTGACCCAGGTCTCGCCACCGTCGATGGAGTAATCGAGCGAGAATCGTGCTACGCTGCTGCTGGTGTTGTACACATTGAGACTTGCCAGGTAGCAGTTGTAGTAGATGGGTGTCGTGCTGTAGAGCTGACTGGGCGGTTTCATCATGACACTGTTGGTTCCATCTGCCTTGCCCTGGCCCGGTGCACGAACGCCTGCCTTGACGAACGACCAGTTGGCAAACTCTCCCTCCACCTCGGTCTCATTGGTCGTGGTGGTGACAGGCATGCCTTCAAAGTTCTCGACGAGGCACTGGATATCGCCATCATTGACCACAGTGAACGAGATGATGTTGTCCTGTTCCTTGATGCCGACAATGTTAAACGGGTTAGCAGTTCCATTCCATGTCCTGAGGCCGGGATAGGTATCATTGGTAATCATCGGGTTACCAGATGAACCGGGGAATGGGTCGCTGGATTTGTCGCCGATGGTGGAGTTGCCAGCCCTCAGCAGCTCAAAGTAATTGTGGTTAGGATTACAGTTGACCTTATTGTTAGACCAGATGCTGGAATTGGTGCTGTCCACGCGGGAAACGATCATACCGTGGCCCGGGAGATAGGAGTCCCAGCTGGTCTTCTGCCTGTTTTCAATCATGAAAAACTCATTGTTGACAGGAGTGCGCAAGATGAAGCCGTCGCGGGTCTCGTTGACGGGTCCTACCGAATAGGAGCCCGGGCTGGTGATGGTCTTGGGATTGGCCCATCCCAGGGCATAGCGCTCGTACAGCGTGTAGCCGACCGGAGTGCGGCCATAGTTGAAGTCAGCGCCGCCAGCCATCACGTCCCATTCACCGGGATGGTGGCTCTCGCCGCCGCTCTCGGAATAATCCGTGTCATACATGTCGGGCAAGCCCAGCACATGGCTGAACTCGTGGCACACGGTGCCGATACCCTCGACGGTCACTGTGGAGGGAGAGTTTTCCCAACCATAAAGCTCGGTTGAGCTGGCATAGCGGTCGATCCACTTGCCGTCATAGTTTATTCGGCGATAGAACAGGCTGGAGGCATGCGGCCACAGGTAGCCCGTGGACTCACCGTTAGAGGCTGCCGAGTATCCTGCTACCAGGAAATAGACCATATCGACCATACCATCATTGTTGTTGTCATAGATCGTATAGTCCACATCGTCGTTGGCCTTCTTCAGTGCGGTGGTAAAGACGGTCGTGGGATCGCTGCACTGGTTGGCATTGCGTGTCGAGGTATAGGGACCATACACGTCGAACGGGGGATTGAAGGCACCGTTGGACTGGTCTCTAAAATAGTCACGCACGCTACCCAGGCAGTTCACGTGTTGATCCTTGACAGGATCGTGGAAGCCCGTGAGGTTCTCGGTGCTGAACATCTCGGTGTAGAATGCCTGCGGATCTTCGGCAGCAAACTTCCTGTCGGCAAAGTCAATCAAGATCACGAGACCGCGGAAGTTTTCAAAGTCAAAGTTTGACAGGTCCACGTTGCGTTTTGCACGGCGGATGTTGGCATTACCCACTGCAATTCCGTCAACGATACGTTTGGGCGTTGAAGCCAGCAGGGCGAGTTCGGCAGCACTGCGGTTACCCTTATCATGGGCAAGCACATCGGTAGCAACCAGCTTCATTCCATCTCGCTGGGCGTAAACATAGGCGCCCTGTTCATTGAGCATGATGGTGTAGTCGTCGGCTGTGGTATTAAAATGGTAATACTCGTCTCCGACAAGACGTACAGACAACATGGTACCATCGGGCTGGGGCATCTGCACCAGACCGGGATTTGCTGGATTGGCGTTAACGCAAAAGGTGACGATAGTCGCCATCAGCAATAAAGTTAATTTTCTCATTTCTAAATCTTTATGTTTTAATTTTATGTTCTTAATATGACGGATAGCAATAGGGTGGAAGGTATCGTCGTTGACCTTTCACACATTTACTTAATGGTAATTAATAGACCGCAAAGTTACTAGTTTATTTTATCTTTTATGTCAAAAAACCGTTAAAAAGTTGTTTTTAGTAGTGTTTTTGAGCCACATATTTGATGGGTTATAAAAAAAATACTATCTTTGCTAACTGGCTAATTCCACCACATCGGTTGTCGAGTGGTGTTTAACGCAGATATAAACGGGCCTAGGTTTTAGAAATAGGTAGGGCCCGTTAAAAAAGATGTTTTAAGGTTTACGACTGGTGGCTACGTCGTGACGACGTGGCCACTTTTTATGTTCTTGGCGCCACAATGAGTGGTCCAGAGTGTCAAAAAACCGAATGTTCCACGATTTCAGGCAATTAGGGTGATTTATCAACAATTTACCCATTTTAACGGACTTTTTGAATGTTTTTTGGGTAAAAAATTGTTTCTTTGCACCCGTGAAACATCGCGCAAGCCGAAAGCAATATGATGCTCGCATCAAAATTGCTGAGGCGCCGCCGTTGTTATCCAAACATCGCGCAAGCCGAAAGCAATGTGATGCTCGCATCAAAATTGCTGAGGCGCCGCCGTTGTTATCCAAACATCGTGCAAGCCGAACGTCATGTGATGCCTGCATGATGCTATTTATACAATTAGAGAATTTCACCCATGGCAAAGATAATAGCAATAGCTAATCAGAAAGGTGGTGTCGGCAAGACCACCACATCCATTAACCTGTCGGCAGCCTTGGCCGAGAGCGGTCAGCGAGTACTCCTCATTGATGCTGATCCCCAGGCCAATGCCACGTCAGGACTGGGCATTGAACCCAAGGCGATGTCATCGACCATCTATGAATGTTTGGTGGACGACTATCCCATGGGCAGTGCCGTCATTGATACCTGTGTCGAAGGACTGAGGCTCCTGGGCTCCCGCATTGATCTGGTGGGAGCAGAGCTGGAGCTTGTCGAGAAATCGGGTCGCGAGCGAGTACTGCGCAACGCCATTGGCTCCATCAAGGACGATTATGACTACATCATCATCGACTGTAGTCCGTCCTTGGGACTGATTACCGTCAATGCCCTGACTGCCGCCGATAGCGTCATCATCCCGGTACAGGCCGAGTATTTTGCCCTTGAGGGCATCAGCAAGTTGCTCAACACCATCCGCATCATCAAGGGAAAGCTCAATGCCGGACTGCGCATCGAGGGTTTCCTGCTCACGATGTATGATGCACGGTTGCGTCTTGCCAATGAGATATTTGAGGAGCTGAAGGGCCACTTTGGAGACATGGTGTTCAACACTGTGATCCCCCGCAATATCCGCATCAGTGAGGCGCCTAGCCACGGAATACCCGTGACGCAGTACGACCCCACGTGTCGCGGTGCGACGAGCCACATCCAGCTAGCCCAGGAAATCATTGCCCGCAATGCCGGACATTAAAAACTAAAAAACCGACAACTGACAATTGACAACTAAGATATATGAAACGAAGTGCATTAGGTAAAGGCCTTGACTCACTCATCTCGATGGATGATATCCAGACGGGTGGTTCATCGGCTATCAATGAGATTCCCATCAGCCAGATTAATCCGAATCCCGATCAACCTCGCCAGAACTTTGATGAAGAGGCACTAGAAGAATTGGCGACAAGCATACGCGAGCTGGGCATTATCCAGCCCTTGACCCTGCGCAGCGTGGGCGACAACGCTTACCAGATTATCTCGGGTGAGCGCCGTTATCGCGCGGCATTGCTGGCGGGCCTGGATACGGTGCCTGCCTATATCCGCACCGCCAATGACAGCGAGGTGACCGAGATGGCTCTGATCGAGAACATCCAGCGCGAGGACCTTAATGCCATTGAGATTGCCCTCACCTTCCGCAAACTCATTGACCAGTATAAGTTGACGCAGGAGCGCCTGAGCGAACGCATTGGCAAGAAGCGTGCAACGATCGCTAACTTCCTGCGCTTGTTGAAATTGCCCGCCGAGGTACAGCTGGGACTGCATGACCACACCCTGGATATGGGCCATGCTCGTGCGCTGCTCTCGCTGGATGATCCCAAGCTGCAGTTGAAGCTCTATAACGAGACCATCAAGAAGGGCCTGTCCGTGCGTCAGGTGGAACAGCGTGCCAAGCAGATGCAACAGGCTGCCGATGAGGAACGCGGAACCCAACAGGGCGTCAATCCGGTGAATGTCAAGGACTATGCGATCTTGCAGAAACACTTGGCGACGGCCTTCGGAGTGCCTGTGAAGTTCACCTGTGACCGTTCGGGTAAGGGCAAAATCACCTTCCCCTTCACTACCGAGGAGGAGTTGGAGAAAATCATCAGTATCTTTGATCATCTGAAAAACGCCTGAGGTCCTTAGCATGGTGGCAAAACGGGAGACATATCGCATCATGTGGCGACGGTTGATGACCGCCGTGCTGCTGTGCCTGTTGTTGCATGGCAGTCCGGCGCTGGCTCAGGAGCCTGTTGTGACCGCTGCAGGTGATAGCGTTGTCACGGTCAATCCTCCCGTTGTGAAGCACCGTGATCGCAAGCCTGTGATGGTCAGCGATACGGTGCGGTTCGACCCTAATAGCCGCCCGGTGCGGGTGGTCAATGTCGCTGGCGACACGATCACCTTTGCATCGATTGACTCCATCCGGGGCATTGAGGGGGTCGAGATCCTCATGGACAGCACGGCGTCGCCCACGATGGGGCAGGTGCGCGTGTTCAACCCCGACCCGCAGCGTGCGCTGTGGCTGTCGGCCCTGTGCCCGGGATTGGGACAGATTTATAACCGCCGCTACTGGAAACTGCCCATTGTGGTGGGTGCCTTTGTGGGACTGAGCTATGGCGCCTCGTGGAACAACCGTATGTATAAGGACTATTCCCGCGGTTACCGCGACGTGATGGACGATGACCCCGACACGCGCAGCTATATGGACTTCTTCCCGCCGACGGTCAGCGAGAGCGACCTGGACAAGGCGTGGCTCCAGAAGGTGATGAAGAACAAGCGCGACTACTATCGGCGTTACCGCGAGATCTGCGTTATCTCGATGGTGGGCGTCTATCTGATCAATATCGTTGACGCCTATGTTGACGCCTCGTTGGCCCACTTTGACATATCGCCCGACCTGACGCTTGATGTCTCTCCTGCGGCGATCGACAACACGGCCATCGGTGGCCGCCTGCCGTCATTAGGCCTGCAATGCGCCATCAGTTTTTAATCGACAAACAATCAAACGAAATAAAGAAATATGACAAATCATCGACTCTTGACATTACTTCTCCTTGCCGCGTTGGGCACCATGATTGTGGTGGCTGGACCGCGCGAGAAGAAAAACATCCTCTCCTTGAAGAACTCCATCACCGATGATGATATCGTCTTCCCCGAGAGTTTTGACACCGATGTGCACAAGATGATGACCAACTGGTATCTCCAGAACTACACCGTGCTTGATGCCGAAGTGGAGAACAAGAATCCCGGTGAAGTGGGGGAGGAGACCTATATCCGCCGCCTGGCGGCCATACCATCGGTCATAGAGCTGCCCTATAACAGTGTGGTGCGCAAGCACATCGAGCGCTACGTCTATCGCAGCCGCACGCTCGTTGAGCAGATGCTGGGCATGAGCCTGTACTATATGCCCATCTTTGAGCAGGCGCTCGAGAAGGAAGGCCTGCCGCTGGAACTCAAGTATCTGCCCATCGTCGAGAGTGCGCTCGACCCCAATGCGACGTCGCGCGTGGGCGCTGCCGGACTGTGGCAGTTCATGATTGGCACCGGCAAGGGCCTTGGACTGGAGGTGAACTCGCTCGTCGATGAGCGCCGCGACCCCTACCGCTCCAGTGCCATGGCAGCCAAGTATCTCAAGAACCTGTACCAGATCTATAATGACTGGTCGCTGGCGATTGCTGCCTATAACTGTGGACCGGGCAACGTCAACAAGGCGCTGCACCGCAACGGCGACAAGGGCGACTTCTGGGACATCTATGAGTATCTGCCCCGCGAGACCCGTGGCTATGTGCCTGCATTCATTGCCGCCAACTATGCAATGACCTATTACAAGCAGCACAACATCAGTCCGTCGCTGGCACGCAAACCGCTCATCACCGACACCGTCAGCGTCAACCGCCGCATCCACTTCGCACAGATTTCCCAGGTGCTCAATATTCCTATCGAGGAAATCCGCACCTTGAACCCGCAGTTCCGTGCCGATGTCATCCCTGGCGACAACCATCCTTATATGCTCGTGTTGCCGTCTCAGCAGGTCTATAGCTTCATCATGAGCGAGGACTCTATCGACAACTACCGTGAAGACCTGTACGCTCACCGTGCTATCGTGGAGCCCGGCGGCGGGACACCGACGACCGAGGAATACCTCACGGGACGCACTGCCAGCGGAGAGATGCGCACCATCAACCACAAGGTGGGACGTGGCGAGACCGCCTCGTCCATCGCTGCCAAGTATGGCATGACCACCGACGAGTTGCTGGCACTCAACGGCATGAGCAGTGAACGCGTCAGGCGAGGTGACAACCTCAAGGTCAAGGCTCCGAACTACAACAATGCCAGTGCCGACAATGATGAGATGATACCCACCACCTCGGGCGACAACGAGGGCGAGGATATGGCGATGAGTGAGCAGGCACAGTTCGACGAGGTCAAGAATATCGAACGCGAAGCCGCGACCAAGGCGCCCTACAAGGGCTCCTATACAGCTGGTTCCAATCAGGAAACCAAGAAAACCAGCACTGTCAAGACCGATGACCAGAGCGCTCGTCAGCATGCATCGCGCAGCAACAACCGCGACTGGCGTGACCGCAACAACAGGTATAATAAGAATGAACGCAAGTCAAGCTCGCGAAGAGACAATACCGCCCACAGCTCGCGTAGCAGCAAGAGCAAGAAACAACAGGCTAAGCCGAAACAGCCCACCGAGGTGACTGTGCAGAAGGGTGAGTCGCTGACTAAGATTGCCGAGAAGACTGGTGTTTCGGTGAAGGATCTCGAGCGCGCCAACGGCATTGACGACGGCAATAAGATCAAGGCTGGTGAGAAAATCAAGATTCCCACCAAGGCCGAGGCCAAGAAGGCTGCTGCCGAAGATAAGAAATCCAGGAAGTCTGGTAAAGCCAGCAAATCTGAGAAATCAAGCAAGTCTTCGGGCAAGGCTTCAAAGGACAACTCAAGCAAGTCGTCAAGTAAATCTTCAGGCAAGTCCTCAAGCAAGGGCTCTTCGAGCAAAAGCTCCAAGAAGTCTAAGAAGAAATAAAGACATTAGGTTTTAGGTTTTAGGCATTAGGCATTAGGCTTTGGAGTGCGGTTGCTTCTATAACCCTTAACCTATAACCCTTAACCTTTAATTGACCTTTGTGAGGTCCACAATCACCTCACGGGCAATCAACAGACCAGCCGCGGCAGGAACGAATGCGTTGCTGCCCGGCTGTTTTTTTCCGTCAACATAGACTGGCACATCGGGGTTCCAATGAGGCTCCTCCTCGCTATAGACGCACTTGAAATGGTGGATGCCCTCGCGGTGCAGCAGTTTGCGCAGCATGCGGGCCAGCGGGTCGATGCGCGTAGCGTCAAAGTCCGCCACGCGGAAGGCCATCGGATCCATCTTGTAGGCAGCGCCCATCGAGCAGATGTGTGTCACCCCCAGCTTCAGGCAACGCCGAGCAATCTCCATCTTTGCAGTGATCGTGTCCAGGCTGTCCACCACGTAGTCAAACCATGTCATGTCGATGTCGTCGGCATTCTCGGGCAGATAGAACATCTTGTGGGTCGTCACCTTGCAATTGGGGTTGATGTCGCGCACACGCTCAGCAGCTACATCCACCTTGGGACGTCCGATCGTGCTGTGCAGTGCAAAAATCTGGCGGTTGATGTTCGTCACGCTCACCGTGTCATCATCGATCAGGTCAAGCGCCCCCACGCCACTGCGCGCCAGCGCCTCCACCACATAGCCGCCCACGCCACCGATGCCGAACACCGCCACGCGGCTCTGCGCCAGCCGTTCCATCGCCGCCGCTCCCAGCATCAACTCCGTCCGAGCAAACGGATTCTCAGTTCCTTGGTGATTATCCATAAAGAGTGTTAAGTTATGGCCCTGTAGAGACGTAGAAATTTGCATCTCGTCACCGCGGGCAATTACATTTTTGTGCCGCAAAAGTACTAAAACCGCCCCCAAATTACGCTATCCAGGCCCCAAAAATACCCGATAAGGCAAAAAATCCCACTTTTTTTGCCACAGTTTCAAAAAATTGACTTACCTTTGCACCCGCTCTGACGCCCAGATGGCGGAATCGGTAGACGCGTTGGTCTCAAACACCAATGGGGTAACACCCGTGCCGGTTCGACCCCGGCTCTGGGTA
>JBGUJU010000212.1:0-13364 GCA_045114065.1 Sodaliphilus sp. | reverse complement strand
TGAGGTGGCTTACTATGACAGCATGATCAAGATCGACCTGAGCACTCAGGAGTGTATGATCGCTCTGCCCTACCACCCCAGCAACGCTTTCACTATCCACGAGCTGCAGGCTAATCCCGTCGAGATCCTGCGCAAGGTCGAGGAGGACACTAAGAAGCGCTTCGGCGACAAGGTACAGTGCGACCTCGTTGACAAGGTGATGAAGGACGGTAAGGTTCAGGCCGACCAAGGTATCATCGCTGGTTGCTCGGGCGGTACCTATGACAACCTGAGCGCTGCTGCCAGCATCATGCGCGGCAAGAGCATCGGTAACGACTACTTCACCATGAGCGCTTATCCCCAGTCAGTTCCCGTCTACATGGCTGCCGTTCGTCAGCGCATCGTTGAGGAGCTGCTCGAGACTGGCGTGATCATCAAGCCCGCCTTCTGCGGTCCTTGCTTCGGTGCCGGTGACGTGCCCAGCAACAATGGTCTGTCTATCCGCCACACCACCCGTAACTTCCCCAACCGCGAGGGTTCCAAGCCCGGCCAGGGTCAGATCTCGCTGGTTGCCCTGATGGATGCCCGCTCAATCGCTGCTACCGCAGCTAACGGCGGTGTCATCACTGCTGCCACCGATGTGGACTACACCGATGACCACAAGCCCTACGAGTACGACGCCAAGATCTATGAGCGCCGCGTTTATTACGGCTACGAGAAGGAGCAGGCCGATGTTGAGCTGCGCTACGGTCCCAACATCAAGGACTGGCCCAAGATGTATGCTATGGAGGACAACATGCTGCTCGAGCTGGCAGCCGTTATCCACGACAACGTAACCACTACCGACGAGTTGATCCCCAGCGGTGAGACCTCGAGCTACCGCTCCAACCCGCTGAAGCTCTCCGAGTTCGCCCTGTCACGCCGCGTGCCCGAGTACGTTGGCCTGAGCAAGCGCATCCAGGCACAGGATCACGAGCGCCGCGACGGCAAGTGCCCGCAGAACGTCCTCGACGCTCTCGCTAAGGTAGGTGCTAAGCCCGAGAACACCTCGTTCGGTTCTTGCGTATTCGCCCACAAGCCCGGTGACGGTTCCGCTCGTGAGCAGGCCGCATCGTGCCAGAAGGTGCTCGGCGGTGACGCCAACATCTGCTACGAGTACGCTACCAAGCGCTATCGCAGCAACTGTATCAACTGGGGTATCGTTCCCTTCACCATCGCTCCCGATGTTGAGTTCAACTACAACCCCGGTGACATGGTATTCGTTCCCGGTATCCGTGAGGCCATCATGGGCGGCAAGGAGGAAATCGATGCTAAGGTTATCGCTGCCGACGGCGTACATGACCTGCACCTGTTCTTCCAGAACCTGACTCCCGACGAGCGCACCATCCTCGCCGAGGGCTGCCTGATGAACTTCTACGCTTCACAGAACAAGTAATTTATCATTCCAGTTATGGGCATTGAGCCCATAACTGGAAGTTTATAGTTTAGTGGTTAGGGTTTAGAGACCTATCCACTGGACGACGAAACACAAAAACATCATTTATCAATCATTTATAAACGAAACTGATTTTAATCAATTAAAATGGAAAAAATTAAGATGACCACTCCCATCGTGGAGATGGACGGTGACGAGATGACCCGCATTCTGTGGAAGATGATCAAGGACGAACTCATCCTCCCGTTTGTTGACCTCAAGAGTGAGTACTACGACCTGGGTCTTGTAAAGCGCGACGAGACTGGTGACAAGATCACCATCGAGGCTGCCGAGGCTTGCAAGAAGTATGGTGTCGGCGTGAAGTGCGCTACCATCACCCCCAACCTGAAACGTATGGACGAGTACAAGCTGCACGAGATGTGGAAGAGCCCCAACGGCACCATCCGTTCGATCCTCGACGGTACCGTATTCCGCGCTCCCATCACCATCCCGAGCATCAAGCCCGTTGTGAAGAACTGGGAGAAGCCCATCACCATCGCTCGTCATGCCTATGGCGACGTTTACAAGAGTGTTGAGCTGCGTGCCGACGAACCCGGTGTTGCCAAGCTCGTCTTTGACGGCGAGAGCGGCAAGCACGAGGAGGTCGTTATCCACGAGTTCAAGGGTGCTGGCGTCCTCCAGGGTATGCACAACCTGGACAAGTCCATCCGTTCGTTTGCTCACAGCTGCTTCAAGTATGCTATCGATACCAAGCAGGATCTGTGGTTCTCGACCAAGGACACCATCAGCAAGAAGTATGACGCTCAGTTCCGCATCATCTTTGAGGAGGTTTACGAGCAGAACTACAAGGCTGAGTTCGAGAAGCTCGGTCTGGAGTACTTCTACACCCTGATCGACGACGCCGTTGCTCGCGTAATCCGCAGCAAGGGTGGTTACATCTGGGCTTGCAAGAACTACGACGGCGACGTGATGAGCGACATGGTCAGCACCGCCTTCGGTTCACTCGCTATGATGACCAGCGTACTCGTTAGCCCCGACGGCAACTACGAGTATGAGGCTGCCCACGGTACCGTAACCCGCCACTACTACAAGTATCTCGAGGGCGAGGAGACTTCCACCAACCCCATGGCTACCATCTTTGCATGGAGCGGCGCCCTGCGCAAGCGCGGTGAGAAGGACGGTATCAAGGAGCTCATGAACTTTGGTGACCAGCTCGAGGGCGCTTGCTTCGACACCCTCAACGCCGGTATCGTTACCAAGGACCTCGTGAACCTGATGGAAGGTGTTGACGCCAAGGCTGTCAACAGCGCCGAGTTCATCAAGGCCATCCGCACCAACCTCGAGAAGCGCCTCGGCTAATCCCCGTCCCGCTTTTCCAGCAACCTAACGAGGGCTGTGGCACCAGTTGCCACAGCCCTCAGTTTCTATTACAGGCCAGCCCCTAATACTCCAGGCTACCCCTTCCATGAAAACCCAAGCAGCCCTCCCTTTGGTGTTGTTCAGTGTATTACGGGCTGCCAGCCCGTAGTACTCCAGACTACCCCTTCTCCTGAGTTTTGTCACTGTATTACGGGCTGCCAGCCCGTAAAAAACAACAGTTTGTTGCATGAATCGTGATTTGTCATTACCTTTGTCTTTATGGATAACAGCAATGAACGCAGGAAACAGTGGATTAAGGCCCACCCCGAACTCGTCGCCAAGCCATCAATGAAACGCCGCATGATAGGTCATGACTATAATGGGGTCGCAATCTATATGGTGACATTGTGCGTTGAGGGTAGACGTCCATTGCTGGGAGAATTACGCGGTCCTGATGACCGCCATGCCCTTCCTTGGTTTACCCCTCACAAATTGGCTTAGCTGTTAAGCGTGCATGGCAAGAGATACCACAATATCACCCGCAAGTCAAGTTGTTGGGATTTCAACTGATGCCCGACCATGCACATGGCATCATCTATGTCACCTCACCGCTCCCACGGCATTTGGGGCACTTGATTCAAGGGTTCAAGAAAGGTTGCAGGGATACTGTCAAGCAATTACCGGTTGGCCAGGAAAGACTATGGGAAGAGGGTTACAATGACCGTATCCTTCACAGTGGAGGGCAATTGGACAGATGGATCCAATACCTTATCGACAATCCTCGCCGACTATGGATAAAACGCAATCATCCAGACTTGTTCCTGCAACAAACCGACATTGTCATTGGCTCGACGTCTGTAGTTGCCATGGGCAACAGGTTGCTACTTGATTATCCCGAAAAAGTGGCAGTGAGATGCTCGAGGAGACTCTCCGAGGCCGACATTGACCATGAATGCCAGCGATACCTTAGCATGGCCAGAGAAGGGGCAGTTCTGGTTTCACCCTGTATCAGTCCTGGAGAAAAAGAAGTGATGGGTACCGCATTTGAAGCCGGTTACCCCCTCATTGTCCTTATTGAAAACGGTTTCTCTCCATACCAGAAGCCCAGCGGTCGCCAATTTGATGCCTGCTCCCAAGGTCGCCTTCTCATCGTTGCCCCATGGCCTCATCATGACGATTATCGAAAGATAACCAAGAAGCAATGTGAAGAACTGAATACACTTGCGCGGCACATCAGCGACAACAGCTGGTATACATCGAAGTGAGAATGCCGTCAATATATTACGGGCTGGCAGTCCGTAATACCCCAGACAGCACTGCACTGCAGGCCATCCATGACAGTGCTGTTCTTGATACTATTGTAGTGGTCTTTTTTTGTATAAGTATTGGAGGGAAATAGATTTTTTTGTAATTTTGTGATGAGAAACGAGATGAGATGGTCTTTAATACCTTGATGCGTTATGATCAGTTATTGGAAATGCAAGGACGGATTCAATGAAATCCACCAGTGGAAATCGGGGTGCTGGATCAAGGTGACTAAGCCGACGGATGAAGACCTGGCGCTGCTAAAGGAACGCTTCGCGGTGCCCGACTTCACCCACGATGCCGCCGACATCGAGGAGCGCCCACGTGTCGACCACGAGGACAACTGGGCACTGGTGTTCGTGCGCGTCCCGAGCAAGGGCATTGACGACGACGGTGATACCATGTTCTTGACATCGCCGATGGCCGTGCTCATCCGCGACGATGTGTTCATCACGGTCAACTACTATGATACCGAGGTGCTTGACGATTACATCCGCTGGAGCAGGCAGCGCCACATCAGTAACTGCAAGGGCTACGACCTGCTGCTGTCGCTGATGCTCTCTACCTCGGTATGGTACCTGAAATACCTGAAACAGATGAACGCGATGATGAATGCTGCCGAAGTGCGCCTAGAAGAGAAGATGGACAACGATGAGCTGATGCGCACGATGGGCATCGGGAAATTCCTCATCTACTTCATCACATCGCTCAATGGCAACATGACGGTACTCACACGTCTCAAGAAACGCCTCCGCAACACGCCTCACGACGAGGACCTGCTCGAGGATGTGGAGATCGAGACCCAACAGGCTCTCGACACTGCCAGCATCTACAACGACATTCTGGAGCGGCAGCAAGAGACCTATTCTTCTATCATCGGTAACAACCTGAACCGCATCATGAAGACGCTCACCGTGGTGACCATCCTACTGATGATCCCAACGGTCGTTGCTGGATACTATGGCATGAATGTCCCTAACCGCATGGAGAACTGGTGGCTGGGCTTCCCCTTTGCCATTATCCTGTCCATACTGCTGATGGCTGTCGGTTACTTCTTCATCCGCCATAGCAAATTCTTCAAATAACCGAGGAGTACTTGTCTTCTCAACAATAATAGTATATCTTTGCCCATCACAAACGACACAATAGGAAAGAATTATGGATAATCAATCTCGCAGGGAATTTCTCAAGAAGCTGGCCGCACTGGTAGCGACCGGCGTGATATCTCCGTCGGTTTTCTTCGGTGCCAAGGCCACCGAAGCGGCCAGCAACGACCCATCTGGCATGGGCAATTGTTCCTCATCCTACAGCTGCACTGGCGGTAGCGGCAAGTGTGGGTCCTCCTATGGCTGCTCTGGACAGGGGACCAACGGACAGGGTAAATGTGGCTCGTCCTACGAGTGCGCTGGCGGTGGCGGCAAGTGCGGTTCATCCTATAGCTGCTCTGGACAGGGCGCCGAAGGCAAAGGCAAATGCGGCTCATCCTACGAGTGCGCCGGTGGCGGCGGCAAGTGCGGCTCATCTTACAGTTGCTCTGGGCAAGGTGCCGAGGGCAAAGGCAAATGTGGCTCTTCCTACGAGTGCGCCGGTGGCGGCGGCAAGTGCGGCTCATCCTATAGCTGCTCTGGACAAGGTGCTGAGGGCAATGGCAAATGTGGCTCTTCCTACGAGTGCGCCGGTGGTGGCGGCAAGTGCGGTTCCTCCTATAGTTGTGCCGGACAGGGTGCCAACGGACAAGGTAAATGCGGTTCCTCCTATGAGTGCGCAGGTGGTGGCGGCAAGTGCGGCTCGGCCTACGAGTGCCCTGGTCAGTCCCGATAATTACATTCCAATGACACGATACAAACTGCCAGAACAGGTGCAGGTATTCCAGCGGGGGGACAAATATGTCCTGATCAATCCCCTGCTGCCCGCATGGATTGTCACTAATGAATTGGGCAAATTACTCATGTCGCAGTTCGACGGCAACAATACCATTGATGAGATTGTGGAGGCGGCCTCCGAGATTCTGGGAAACGAGAAACGCGAGGAGATCAAAGCCTTCTGCCAGCACGTCGTCGATTCATCTATCTTTGAGACAATGCCTCATACACAGCATCCACGCGACAATGGGCTGCACTGCGTTCACCTGTCATTGTCAAGCGCCTGCAACCTGCGTTGCAAGTACTGCTATGCCGCCGAGCGCGTGGAGAGCAGTTTCCCGGCAATGACGCTCAATGACTACAAGCGGGTGGTTGACGACCTGTGCGAACTGTCCACCCACCTCACCATTACCATCACAGGCGGCGAGCCGTTGCTCAACCCGCTGTGGCAACCCGTATCGGCGTATTGCAAGGAAAAAGGCTTCACCATGCTGTTGTTGACCAACGGCACCCTCATTACCGAAGAGAATGCACAATTCATCAAGGAGACCTTTGACCTAGTCACCCTGAGCATCGACGGTCCCACTCGCGAGACCCACCGTCTGACTCGCGGCGACAACTATGACCAAGTCATGCGAGCAGTGCAGATTCTCAAAGACCATGGCATCAACTACTCCCTTTCAATGACCGTCACCCGCCTGAACATCGACCAGGTGGAGGCGATGGCACAACGGTTCGGTAGCAGGCTGAATTTTGCCCCGCTATTTCCCGTGTCTGAACTCGCCGACGATGAGTTGTCCATCACGGGATGGCAATACTATGACGCGCTGGCGGGAGCCTTCGGCGTTAACCCGCTGGGCTACTGCGAGAGTTCGCTCGATATTTCCAAGTGCATCCAGACCCACAAATGTGCCATCGGTGACAACGAGATCAGCATCTCTCCCACGGGCGACGTTTACCCGTGCCAGTTGCTGCACCTTGACGAGTTCCTGGCCGGCAACGTGCATGAGCGCAGCATCAAGGAGATCTATCGGGACTCCCCCGTTCTGCAGCGTTGCTCATGCCTCGACGTGGATACCATGGTCAAGTGCAAGGACTGCGCCATCCGTTACATCTGCGGCGGAGCGTGCCGTGCGCGCGGCTACTACGAGACCGGTGACATCAATGCGACGGGCGACTTCTGTGACTACGAACTGAATGCCTTCCTGGACGGCATCGTCAAGATCTATTCCCGCAACCTAGCCTAACGCCCTACTCATACAAAAACGGGCAGGACGGTTTCAGATTCCGTCTTGCCCGTTTTATCGGTTCTTTCCGTTTTTTCCTTTACTTCAAGGCGAATGCGGTACCGCCGATGCCTACCAGATCCTGATAAGCCAGTACACCGGCTTGCGACAGTTCCACGCGGGTGTAACCGCCGTCGCGATTGATGACGTCAACATGAGTGTCGTCAACAAAGGTGAAGAGCTTCACCTCCTCGCCGTTGTTCTCGAGCGACCAGGAGTTGTCCTGGGCATTGAAGTTGAAGCGGGTCACCTGCTTGGTGGTCATGTTGGTGATGGTATAACCAGCCTCGTTGCGTGCCACCAGGTACTGGGCGTCCTTGCCATCAATGACCTTGGTCTCGGCCGAGAGGGCAGGATTCTCACCCGACCAGAACTCGATACTGTTGAGAATAAACAGGTCGGCAGTAAAGCACAGCTCATAGACAGGTAATATCCACATGGCCACAAACACAATTTCATTTACAAACTTGTCGCCCACATGCTCATTCCACGCCTTGACCTTGTTAAACAGGGCAAAACTGCCGATGCACGACTGCATCATCATTGATGCTGATAAAGCTACCACAGTAGCCACAATTAATTTTTTCTTTCTCATAATGTTTTATCTCTTTATCATTGGTTACGGTTATTTCTTGTAATTCTTCTTGTAATTGTCATAGCAGTTGAGGACTTTCACGACATAGTCCACTGGCTCGGTGCCACGGCAATAGCCGTTGGAGCAGACCGAATCGTTATAATACTCGGGATCCATCTTCCACAACATCGCCTGCTCGACATTCTCACTCCACACGCGGGGATTGAGTTCATACTTTCTAGCCAGGGCTATCGCGTCGGTCACATGACCAGACCCCGCATTATAGGCAGCAAGGACAAACTTGATACGGTCTCCTGCTCCGGTGCGATTACGCATGATACCGTCAAGTTCTTTAAGAATCTTGGACGCCACGCGGACGCTCACCTCGGGATTGGATAGGTCCTCCTCTTTTACACCGAAGGAGCGTGCCGTCTTGGGCATGACTTGCATCAGTCCCCTGGCACCCATCCACGAGGTAGCATTGGGGTCAAAGCCCGACTCAGAGAATGCGATAGCCGCCAGGAGCCTCCAGTCCCAACCGAGTTCCTGGGCATACTGCTTGAAGACATTGTCATACGGTGATATGCCACCCGGCGGGGTCACTGCCAGGGTGTCGACCTTGATGGAGTCGGGTTTGGGACCACGGTTCATCTCGAAGTAGTGCTTCAAGGCCTGCTTGGAGTACTCCTGGGCATTGACACTCGCAGCCCACACGTTGATGCTGTCGGCAAGCCAAGCGTCTCGACGATCTACCGCCCATGAGGAATGCTGGGCAAATCCCACCCTCAAGCCGATGTTGATGCTGTCATAGTAAGTCAAGTTCATCTGGGCAATATCGCTGTCCACAATGGTAAAACCGATCTCTCGCCGTGATACGCGCTGTATCAATTCAGTGGGCAGCGCCGCTTCCCCTTCAACCGTGTGGATGTTGATGCCGCCGCCTACCTCATTATCAAGGTTGCGCAACCGGGACTCGTATTTAGAGCCTTTCTCAACAAACACATCTTGGCCGATGAGTTGCGTCACGTCATAAATCATTCCCTTGCCGCTATGCTGGACCAGCACCTGATAGGTCTCGTTGACGGCACCACAATGCAGCACCTGGGACTTGTACTCGGCAGTGACCGGAATCTCGCACGCCAGCACATCAACCTGACGTTTCTTGAGCATTTCCAGCAGTGCCGGCATGCTGCGAGCCACCTTAAAGCGCAAAGCGATGCCATGGGAACGAGCAAAGTCACACATGCGGTCATAATCATAGCCCATCGTATCACCCTTGAGGATGAAAAAGCCCGTGGGACTGTAGAGCGTACCCACGGTAAGCGTATCGGGCAATTGATGCTGGGCCTGTGATTGGGAGTTGCCCTTACCACATGCAACAGCAAGCGTCAACAGCCACACCAGCAGCAAGAAAGGAATGAGCCGACGCATGGAAACTATCAAATATTGGGAACGATGAGCATCAGGTAAACGAGCACGGCGGGAGCGACCAGCAACAGGCTGTCGATGCGGTCCAGGATACCTCCGTGTCCAGGAAGGATATGTCCTGAATCCTTCACCCCGACTGTGCGCTTGATGAGCGATTCCACTAGGTCTCCGAAGGTAGAGAACACTGCTACAACCACACTCAGGCCCACCCAGATGGTCAAATCAGGCACCTGGAAGAAGTTGTTGAGAATTGGCTGGTGATAGGTCAGATAGGCACCGGCGATGCACACGGCAACGCCACCGATAACGCCCTCCCAAGATTTCTTAGGCGAGATGCGCTCGAACAGACGATGGCGTCCCAAGAGCACACCCACACAATAGGCACCCGTGTCATAGAGCCAGATGAACATGAACATGCCCAGCAGCAGACGCGGAGCGGTGATGCTCATAATCACATTGAGAAAGGCAATGGGCAATGCCACATAACCCAGCGAGAATAAAGAACGTTCCAGACTGTGAAGTGCATTCTGCTGCGGACGGTACAACTGGACGATGGTGCGCAACAACAAGTAGACGGTAATCGGCAACAGCCACAACGCCCGCGACAGCATCGTCGCGCCCTCATAGTGCATGTAAAATGCCACGAACAAGCCCACGCCGCCCAGCATATCAATGATATTCACTAGCCAGGACTGGGAAGCGTCATCCTTGGCCATGGTGATCATCTCGCCGATGCCCAGGACGATGAACAGGGAGAACAACAGCAGATACATGACCGGCGAATTGTCGAGCAACAAGATGGCCGACACAATCAACGCTATATAGAGAGCGCCCGAGAAGATACGCTTTATAAAATTACTCTTCATGACATTCTTTCTTGATGGGTGCAAATTTACAATTTTATCACGACATGAGCAACAACAATGTCGTTGATGATTCAAAAAAACCAGCCTTATCGAGTGACGAAGCCTTCCCGTTCATGGCGGGAAGGCTTCTTGTTCTTCGAGAGAGGGGACGATTATCTTAATTCAAAATCATCAACTCCAACCCTCTCGGCATCTCGACGTTATACTGGTAAGCCCTGGCAAATTGTTTCAGGAACTCGATGGTGGTCTTTTTAGGACCGTTTACTGATGTCATAACGTCTTTTTCGTTGTTTGTTGAAGTAGTCGTTTTGTGCATAGGCAATAATGTTTTAAAAAATCTTACACATTGATAACGCAACATAGTTGTAAAATATTATATCCCAACTACCGTTTTAAGATTTTTTTTAATTTCCACACAACACGACCCCGACGATGACTTGTCGATTGCCCGCCCCAAAAAGTAGAGTCTGCCCCTATCAAGAAGCAGACTCTACTGTAATCATTCTTTTTATCGATTATTCTGTCAACCTGTCGAGGACGGTCTTGACAAGGTCCTCGACTGCCGTCTTGTAGTTGGGGTTGACATCGGTAGCCACGCGGTTAGCGATAATCGAGCACACGGTCATTGCACGATGACCCAACATGAGTGCCATGCCCTGCAAGGCGCTGCTCTCCATCTCATAGTTAGTGATGTGGCCTCCGTTATACTCAAATTTCTCGATGCGGCTGTTCAACTCAGGTTCTGCCAGATCCAGGCGAACGCGGCGGCCCTGGGGACCATAGAAGCCCACTGCCGAGATGGTGTAACCGCGCACCATGTCATCACGCCCGATTTTCTCGACCAGCCACGGATCGGCATCAACGACATAGGGTCTAGCAAACAATTTATTCCATTTTACGAACTCACAGAATTTCTCCTCAAAGTCAAGGTCGGCCACCTTGTTGCGGTCAGCATAATAGTTGATGACACCGTCAAAGCCGATAGCCTTGGAAGCAATAACCGGAGTGCCTACGGGGACATAGGGCTGCAAGCCGCCCGACGTGCCGATACGCACGATATTGAGTGTGCGGTGCTCAACGCGAGGAGTACGGGTCTTAAAGTCGATATTGGCGAGACCGTCCAACTCGGTCATCACGATGTCGATATTGTCAGGACCGATGCCATGGGACAATGCCATGACAGGTTTGCCGTGGTAGGTGCCGCCGATACCATGGAATTCACGGCTAGAGGTCTCCCATTCACGGGAGTCAAAATAAGATGCAATCATGGTCACACGTCCAGGATCACCACACACGATGATATTGTCTGCCAGCTGTTCGGGCTTTACATGGATGTGGAATGCCGAGCCGTCATCATTGATGATAAACTCTGAGTCGGGGATTCTATCAGTATTCATATCGTTCTGTAATTTAGAGTTCAATTGGGATTATAAAGAAAATTCAAAGTTACTGCCTTTCCATCAATTCGCAAAGGAACGAACCGTTAAAAAGTCTAAACAAGAGTATAACGGCAACCAGGCAGCGTTGCAATGACTTGCTTGCAGTCAAGTTCCACCAGAGTACTCATGAGTTTATACACCGGCAGCTGCAGCGCATCGGCGAGGGTATTGAGGTGGATTTCGCCACGGTCGCGGATGACATCTACCACCGCCTGCTCCTCCTTGGTCAACTGGGGGAACAAGTCCAGCTGCTGTGGCGCCTTGCTGGCGCCCTCCCAGCGCATGGCTGCCATCAGATCATCGGCACCGGTGATGAGAGCAGCCTTGTTGGTAGCAATGAGCTTGTTACAACCCGTGGAGAACTCGTCACCGCAGCGCCCAGGCACCGCCATCACGTCACGGTTGTAGCTCATAGCGAGCGACGCCGTGACGAGAGCACCACCAGAGCCTGCCGACTCGACAATCACCGTGCAGTCGCTCAGCGCTGCCACGATGCGGTTGCGGGCAAGGAAATTACTTTTCTGGACTGAATCCTGACTGGTGTAGTCGGTCACGAGCATGCCTCCGCGCTTGGCAATAGCGACAGCGTCGTTGCGGTGTGAGGCGGGATAGATGTGGTTGAGCCCGCGAGGCAGGACGGCTACCGTGGGGACGCCATGCTTGAGGGCGGCACGATGGGCTGCGATGTCTATGCCGTAGGCAAGACCGCTCACCACCACCAAGTCGGGAAGACGCTGAGCCAGGTCGCCGATGAGCGTGTCACAGAAATGTATGCCATATTGCGTGGCATGACGCGTCCCCACAACACTCACCACATGGGGACTCTCCAGGTCACAACGACCCAAAGTAAAAATCATGGCCGGAGCATCAGGAGCCTCCAGCAGGCGGCGAGGATAACCCTGATCAGTAAAATAGGTGGCGGCTATGCCATGCTCGCGGACAAACGCCTCTTCCTGTAACGCCCGCTGCAAGATATCACGACGATAATTGTCACTATACATCTTGCTGCGGCCTCGGGTGAGCTGACGCAGGTCCTTCTCGCTCATGGCAAAGAACTGCTCCTCGCTGCCCACCACGTCAAGCAGTTTGCGTGCGAGGTCCACACCCATGCCCTGCAGGTTAGCAAAGGCGATGCGCCAGGTCAATGCCGTGAATCCGTTATTGCTCATGGCGGTCCAGATATTTGGCAAAATGGGCAGCCAGACCGTCACCACGATTGATACGGCCGTCCTTCTCCATGCAGACGATGGTCACCACGGCACTGGCGACCAGTGCCTCGTCATCTTTCCTGAAAATGTCCTGATAGAAGATGAAACGTGCCCCTTTTCGCTCAATCCACAGGCAACTGAGCATCACATCGCCCGTGCGCAACGGCACGTGGTAGTCGATTTCCATGCGACGCACCACAGGCACCAGGCCATCACTCGTCATGCTGCCGAAGGGGACTCCCTCCTGCTTGACGAAGGTGTGTCGCGTGTGTTCCATATAGTGTAGATATATGGCATTGTTGACGATGCCCTCGCTATCAAGTTCATAGTCCCGCACCGCCATTTCGAGCGTGAAGATATATTTGTCTCGATCCATCATCCCATGATTTGTTACAGGCGACAAAGGTAATGAAAAACCTCTAATTCTCAATGATGAGCTGGCGCCTTTTCCATAAAAAAAGACCTGTCCTCCTTGCTGATTTTCCAGCAGGAGGACAGGCAAATATTGTTGGTCGGACTCAGATTACTTGAGCCAATCCTGTACCTTGTCGTTGGGGACCATGCGCTCCTCAAACACGTAAGCGCCAGTCTTCTCGGAGCGAACCATCTTGATGCATTTGCTC
>JBGUJU010000211.1:0-9982 GCA_045114065.1 Sodaliphilus sp. | reverse complement strand
CGCAGCGTCCTTCTCGGCCATCGAGACAGAGTCCTCGAGGTCGAGCATAATTGAATCGGGACCGTAGATGTGAGCGTCGGCCATCATTCCCGGGTTGTTACCAGGGACAAACATCATTGTTCTTCTGAGTCGTTGCATAACAATTTTCTCGTTTTTGTGATGGTTTTTAGTGTTAATTAGTCGGCCCACACGTCTTTGCCGGTAGCGCGAACGGCGGCTGCCGTCACGCGGGCGCGGATGGTGCAGTCCAGGGCTCCCTTGTCCGTGGCTTTCACCTCGGCTTGGTCAATGCCCAGGCCCTGCAGGGTCTCGATAATAACTTTCTTGATTTGGTCGCCAAACTGGTAGGCCACCGTGCTGTCAAGATCAATGTGCAGTCCAGCGTTGTCGTTGGGTGCAATCTGGATAAAAATGTCGCCGGATTCTAACGTCCCGGCCATTGCCGTTTTGATCTCCATTTTTTAGATTAAAAACGATTTTTAAATATTAATAAAAGTTTGTTAATGTAGTCAATTAGATGGTTGCTTAAAAAACGCCCAAAATTAGGCATTATTTTATTACTGACAAAATATTTTAAGTACCTTTTTTTGACACCCTTTGGATGGCTCAAACCAGCTTATTTATAGGCTCTTTGAAAAACTTAGTTTTCATGTGGCGAAAGTGAAAAAAGCGGTTTTTTCCACCATGATAACTTTCACTTTGTCATTTTTGTGGAGACTTCTTGCATTTTTCTTTTGATGGGTAGGACATCGGCTTGTCATGATGGGGGAAGAAGGCACTTGTTGATGTGGCGCAGCCATTTGCTGGCAGGCAAGGTGCAGCAGTGATGGATGGGTCAAGTGATGATAGTCAGGATGAAAAGAATAGACGGCCTATTGGGCTGACCCATAGGACGTCATGACGAATGGTTGGCAACGGTAGAAGATGATTTGGAATTACTCTCCCTTGTCGTGTCTCCCCCTGGTCTTTTGCTTGTTTGCTGGAGCGTAATCCGTCGACGGTTCGGCGGCCATCGGCAGTTCAGAATCCAGGTCGGGCGTGGCATAGGGCTTGGCGACTAGCTTGTTGCGTTCCAGCACGATACGGCTCAGTTCCAGGTCGAGTGTCCGCAGCGTTCTTGTGCGTCGTTTGGGCGTCAACTGGCATTCCCAGATGACCACCACATGCCACCCTGCCGCTTGTAGCAACGCCTGGTTGTGGGCGTCACGGGCACGGTTGCGCCTGATTTTTTCCTTCCAAAATTCGGCATTGGTCTCCGGCACATGCTTTTGGCAACGGTGCCCGTGCCAGAAACACCCGTTTACAAAGATCGCCGTCCGCCACTTCCTCATCACGATATCAGGCGTCCCAGGCAGCGCCTTGACACAGAGCCTGTAGCGGAAACCCTGATGCCACAGCCATCGCCGCACCACCATCTCAGGCTTGGTGTCGCGCCCCCTGATGCGGCTCATGCAACGATGCCGCTGCTCCCGTGTCATCCTATCCGCCATCTTCTCCCATGATCAACTTGAAAAGAGTTATAGATATTCCTCCTCGTTGTAGTCCTGTTTAGGCCAATGAATAAGTCCTGTTTCTGTTTGCGCCATGAGCTGCTATCTTTCCTTGCTCAAGGAGTTTGTACAGATAAGCCTTGGTCTGTGTGGGTTTAAGTCCTAACATATCAGAAATCTCTTTGCGGCGACATGGGCCGTTATGCTTGAGAAAGGCCAAGATTCTCGTCATTTTATCGTCGGTTATCGTCGGTTTATCGTCGGTGGCCTTTTGGTTATTGTCGGCTTGTTGGAATTCAGTCGGTGCTAGAATCAACATATACCGATTCTTGAGTTCATGTTCCTCGCCCAACAAAAGGTTGCCAAAGAATTTCTCCAGAAAACTGTAATCATAGTCAATGTCCAGTTTCACATTCTTGTAGTTGGCGCGTACTAGGGCATTGCGGAAGTACCACGAGTGACTAGCAAACATATTGTTTGTCACTTGATAGCCAATTGATCGCAAGTATTGGATAGTAAACACTGCTGTTGTACGCGTGTTACCCTCCCCAAAGGGATGGATCTGCCATAATCCGGCTACAAAGCGGCAGATGTGGTTCACTTTTTCAGTTTCACTCAAGCCACGATAGCTAAATGCCTTCTCCTGTTGCAGATCATAGTCAATAGCGCGTTCAAGGTCTTCCCAATTCAAATAATTCACGGAGTTTCCCCGGAGCACCCATTCCTTCTTGCTGATGTCATACTCGCGCAACTTGCCCGCATTGATGAGCACACCGTCAAAAATACGACGATGAAGGGAAATAAATCCATTGACCGTAAAGGCGAACGTGTCGGTAGCTAGGATTCTATTGATGTTTGCTGAAACCTTATCAGCCTCTTCGGTGTCTTTGTCTGAAGATGTTCTGGTTGTCTTGTTCTGATAATAGGAATCCACCAACTGACGCACTTCGTCGATGGTGATTTCACCCTCGATGTTGCGGCGAGCAGTATCCAGCAGATACTGTGACGGCTTTAATCCGTCGACAGCCTGCAGACCGATAGAGGTTTGCCATGCCAGCGCACGCTCCCGACGTCCAGGTTCTCCTTGACGAATATACTCGTTCAAATCTTGGATGCTATATCTGTTCTCATTATCCATGATGATTCGACAATATTTATCCTCAGCAAAGGTAGAGAAAAAAGGCGGGATTAACAAGGATGTGTCGGCTAAAGTTGTTTTTTTCTAAACTAAGTGTAGGCGATTTTGGGAAAAAGTTGTATCTTTACACTCCGAAAAAAGAAGAGAGGAACACAGAAGATGAAATTCAGCGAAGTTTTAGGCAATGAGCAGGCGATAGGGCAGATCAGGCGGATGATTGACGCTGACCGTTTGCCTCATGCGTTGTTGCTCTACGGTGAGCCTGGGGTGCCCAAGTTGGGGCTGGCAATGGCTGCGGCACAGTATCTGCATTGCAAGAATCACGTGGATGGGGACTCGTGTGGCGTGTGCCCGATGTGCCGTCAGCACCAGTCGTTCAACCAGGTGGATACCCACTATAGCTACCCGTTCACTAACCGCAAGAGCGACAGCAACAGCCAGTGTGATGCCGATGATTATATCGACGAGTGGCGGGAGTTTGTCACCAAGTATCCGGTCGAGGATTACCAGGCTTGGCTCGGCTTGCTGAAGAACGATAACGCTCAACCGCAGATCTTTGTGCGCGAGGCAGATAGCATTATGCACAAGATGACTCTGAGTGCCTATACTGCCAAATACAAGGTCCTCATCCTGTGGCTCCCCGAGAAACTGAAGGATGAGGCTGCCAACAAGTTGCTGAAGCTCATCGAGGAACCCTATGATGACTGCAAGTTCATCCTCGTGAGTGACAACGAGAAAGGCATCCTGGGCACTATCCTGTCCCGTTGCCAGCGCATCGAGTTGCGCAAGCCTTCCACACCGATGGTAGCCCAGTATCTGGTGAAACGTTACGGTATGGAAATGCAGGATGCCCTGGCCCTTGCGGCTCCTACCGACGGCAATGTCACTATGGCTGAACGCATGGTCCAGACGGGCAGCGAGTTTCACGAATTTCGCGAGCGCTTCATCGAGCTGATGCGCCTGTCCTATCAGCACGACCTTGCTAAACTCAAGGCGTGGAGCGAGGTGATTGCCGACATGAAACGCGAGAAATCGCGCCGCTTCCTTGACTATGCGGTGCGCCAGGTGCGCGAGAATTTCATTTACAACCTGCACAACCCAGAACTCAACTATATGACCCGTGAGGAGGAGGCTTTTTCCACCCGTTTCTCGCCCTTCATCAACGAGCGCAACGTAGAAGGTATCACTGCCGAACTGGAGCGAGCCAGCACCGACATCGCCGGTAACGCTAATGCCAAGTTGGTCCTCTTTGACCTGACGATCCGCCTCTCGATTCTGATCAGGAAGTGAGGTTTTAGGTTTTAGGTTTTAGGCTTTAGGTTTTAGGTTTTAGGCATCAGCGGGTGGCTATTAGAAACTAATCACAAAATTGAAAACTGATAATAATGAAAGCATTTCTTCAACAAGTTGCTCATCACTACCTCGAGGCTCAAGGTCTTGAGGATTACTGCTTTATTTTCCCCAACCGCCGTAGCGGTCAGTTCTTTACCCACTACCTGCAACAGGAACTGGTGGCTGCTGACCAACTCAAAGGTGTGGTAAGACCTCACATGATGCCGCGTGTGACCTCGATCAACGACCTTGTCGCCGAGTTGACATCGACGGTTGTCGCGACCGATATCGAGATGATTTTTGCCCTCTATGATGCCTACTGCCAAGCCATGGGCGACAAGGCTCAGGAATTTGATAAATTCATTTATTGGGCGCAACTCATCATCGGCGATTTCAATGATATTGACCGTTCACTGGCCGACCCCAAGGAAATCTACCAGAATCTTGACGACCTGCACAGCCTGAGCAGTAACTACCTCATGCCCGAGGTGCAGGAGCAGGTCCAGCGCATCTTCGGCGAGAGTCTGTTCACAGCCTTTTTTGACACCAGTACCGAGGCCGACCTGTGGCAACACCACAAAACGAAGCCAAAGGAAGCCGACGATAAAGTAAAACAGGAGTTCATGAGCCTGTGGAACGCTTTGGAGAGCATCTTCTACGGCTACCATGAGGCCTTGATGCGCAAGGGTGTAACATCTCCTGGCAGGCAGCTGCGCCTGGCAGCCGAGGGCGAGCCTGGTGACTTGCATTATAGCCGAATGGTGTTTGTCGGTTTCGGCGTCTTGTCGGCCGCCGAGGTCAAGATCTTTGACCATTTTAAGCGCGACGGCAAGGCTGACTTCTGGTGGGACAATGCCGGCATCGCAGCCCTGCTCGACAAGGCGCCACATGATCCTGGGGCGCTGTTGATTGACGGCTACTGCAAGCGTTTCGGCGCCATGCCTATTGCTCCTCTTGAGCAGGCAGAGCAGAACATCCGTGTGGTCTCGGTCCCTTCCAATGTGGGTCAGGCTAAGCAAGCCTTCAACGAGGTGATGCGCATGAAAGGTCAAGACATGTCGCTGGGTATCGAGACGGCTGTCGTTTTGCCCGATGAAGGGCTGCTGGTGCCCCTGCTGCACTCGGTACACGGCGTGCCGCGCCTCAATGTGACGCTGGGTTATCCCCTGCGCAGCTCGGGTATAGTCTCGTTGATGCACATCGTTGCACGCATGCATCACCAAGCGAGCCGGGATCGTGGCCAGTGGACTTACTATCGTGAAGACGTCAACGACATCTTGTCCCACCCCCTCATCAAGACCTATTTTACCACCGAGTCCCTGGTGATGGCAACGGAGTTGGCCCGTACTAACCGTTTCCGTGTCCCGGCATCGGAATTGACGGTATTGAGTTTTGGCTCTCTCTTCACGCCTGCCATGGACAGTGAGGAGGCAACAGAGGAACGCTCACAGCAGATGAGCTATCTAGACCAGTTGCTCGGTTTCTGTAACCTGCTGATGGAGAAGATGAAAACACGAGAGGAGCCCGATCCTCAGGAGGATAGCGAGAAGGATGGGGTGGAGGTGCCCTTGCAGCAGGCGTTTCTGGTCATGTATATCGATGTCCTCAACCAGCTCAAGCGCTCACTCGCTGAGTGCAGGCAGTCCATCAAGCGCAGCACAGTCTTCTACCTGATAGACCGACTCACGGGGTCGTCTATCGTCTCCTTCACGGGAGAACCGTTGCAAGGCTTGCAGGTGATGGGCCTGTTGGAAACCCGCAGTCTTGATTTCAAGAACGTAGTGATCCTGTCGATGAACGAACGCGTCTTTCCCCGCCGCCGTAGCATCAACTCGTTCATTCCCAACTACATCCGTCGCGCCCATGGCATGTCCACTATCGAGCAACAAGAGGCCATCGTGGCCTATAATTTCTATCGTCTGCTCAACAGGGCTAGCCACGTGTCGCTCGTCTATGACTCCAGCGCCCCGAAGATGGGCTCCGCCGAGCCTTCCCGATACATCACCCAGCTCGAGAAAGTCTATGGCAAGCAGTTGCAATACGTCGAGATGAGCCCCGTGGTGGAGACCTCATCGTCGATCCAGATCGAGGTGCCGCCTCTTGATGGCGGGACCCTGCGTGACCGCTATACCCGTGATCCCGAGCATGGCAATGGCAAGTTCCTGTCCGCCAGTGCTATCAACAAGTATATCAATTGCCCGTTGCAGTTCTACCTGCACTACATTCAGGGCCTTAACGATGACAACGAGACCAGTGACTTTATGGATTATGGTACCTTCGGCACGATTATCCATGACACCCTCAGCGATTGCTATAGCGCTGGAAATCAGACACCTATCACAAAGGAATACATCAAGGGCTTCAAACTGGAAGAAGCAGTGATACGCAACATCAAGAAGACTTACCTACATGTGCCCGAGCAGGAGCTGGACAATGATACTGAGCCCTTGCGTGGCGAGTCTTACATGCTGATAGATACCATCAAGAGCTATGTGAATTTTGTGCTTGACTACGACATTGAACTCATTGAAAAGGAGGGGCCCTTTACCGTCCTGGAATGTGAGGAGACCCATAGCATGGTGGCGATGGAGATGGGTGGAGAGCGCTTCAATTTCACCTATAAACCCGACCGAATCGACCGCCTGGCTGACGGACGGGTGCGCATCGTGGACTATAAAACTGGCAAGGACCAGACTTCGTTTATCTACAACGACAAGAAAGGTCTTCAAGACCTGTTCGAGAGCAATATGGCGCATCGGCGCAAGGCAATCCTGCAGCTGTTCCTGTACAGTTATGCCTATCTGAAGGAGTTCCCCGAAGAGGGAAGTGTGATGCCGGTCATCTACAAACTGTCGTCGATGAAGGACAGCGGTGTGCTGTGGAAAGATAAAAGCACAGCCCCGTTACAGCAATGTGTTTTCTCGATGGATAACCCTATGGCACAGGAGTTTATCGGTAATATGGGAGAGGTAATCAAGGCCTTGTATGACGACGGATTCAAGCAGGTGCCCGAGAATCCCAAGTCAAACCACTGTAATTATTGCCGGTTTATTGACTTCTGCCGCCGTGCTCCGTCAAAGTCCATGTAATCCAAATAGAAATAAAAAAACAGAGATCCAAATGTTGATGGGTCTCTGTTTTTGTTATCAATCATTCTTCTCGGCTTGTCGACGGGCGATGTCCTCGTTGAGGCGGTCCTCGTCTTCTTGGGTCCACAGGGGATTATCCTCCTCTTCCCAGTCAAAGGCATCGTCGATTGGTGTCGGATCATCAAAGCCGAAGAAAGCCTCGTCGGTGAAGTCCTGCAGCTCGCGGCCCTCCTTCTTGGTCGGGCGGCCCATGCCGCGCTGGCGGTTGACAAAACCGTCGATCTTCACCATCTCCAGCAGACGCAGCTGGTCGGGGCTAGTGACGTTGTTCAGATATTGCGGCACCAGCTTGGCTCCCACGCGGTTATTGAGCAGGGCAAGCACCTCAAAGGTATAGGTCACCGGCGGCTTACGCACATCGATGCGGTCACCCACCTTGACACCATGCGACGGCTTGACGGGCATGCCACCGATGGTAACACGTCCCAGTTTGCATGCCGTTGTAGCGATGGTGCGCGTCTTGAACACGCGAGTTGCCCATAGCCACTTGTCGATTCTCACTTCCTTCATGCCCTTAAAACTTCACTAATCTCTAATCACTAATCTACTTGTTGTTGTAGTTGTTCATCGCAAAGGTCACGCCCGAGAGGCAGAAAGCCTTGATGGCGTCGACCGCCACCTTGGCGCGCTCGGGCAGTATGGCCAGTTCCTCGGGGGTGGGGTAGCCCAGCACATAGTCCACTTGGGCCCCTGGCGGGAAATCATTACCGATGCCGAAACGCAGCCTTGCCCATTGCTGACTCTGGAGCATGTCGTTGATGCTCTTCAGACCGTTGTGGCCCCCGTCAGCACCCTTGGGGCGGATGCGTATCTGGCCGAAGGGCAGCGCGATGTCATCGACGATAACCAGCAGGTGATCCAGGTCGATGTGTTCCTTGATCATCCAGTAACGCACTGCTTCACCGCTCAGGTTCATATAGGTCGAGGGCTTCAACAGCACGAGTTGCTGGTTCTTGAGACGCATCTCGGCCACGGCTCCATAACGCTGGGTCGTGAAAACAATATTGGATGCCTCGGCGAGAGCATCCAATACTGTAAATCCTATGTTGTGGCGGGTCCCCTGGTATTCGGCACCAATGTTTCCCAGTCCGACAATGAGATACTTCATAGGTTGGTTGATGAAATGATGTGGCGCATAACGCGCCACAATCACTATCAAGTTTAAGTTTACTCGGCAGCAGCCTCGCCTTCGGCAGCCTCGCCCTCGGCATCCTCGGTTGCAGCGTTGGCAGCAGCACGGGTGGTGCGAACACCAGCGATCACGAGATCCTTGGCGTTAACGAGCTCGATGTTGTCGAATTGGCAGTCGCGAACCTTGATGGTCTTGCCGATCTCCAGCGAGTCAACGTTGAGGATGATGGTCTCGGGAATGTCCTTGTACAGACCCTTAACTTTCACCTTCTTCATGCTCAGGTAGAGCTTACCACCGGCCTTAACACCGACAGCGTGGCCCTCGAGATGCACGGGGATCTCAACAACGACGGGCTTGTCCTCTTGTACCTCCAGGAGGTCGATGTGGAGAACAGCGTCGCTAACGGGATGGAACTGCAGGTCCTTCAGGACAGCCTTGCGGGTCTGTCCGTCGTAGGTCAAGTCGATCACGCACACGTCGGTGCTGTAGATGAGCTTGCGCACGTCGGCGAAATTCACTACCAGGTCGGTGGTGATGATGCCCTTGCCGTCACGGCCCACGGGAACCACCTTCTCACCAGCGAGGAGCTTGCCATTGTACTTGCCGTCCTTGTCGAGGTCAACGAGCTTGCCACCATTCAGGACAACGGGGATCTTGTTCTCCTTGCGGAGGGCCTTAGCGGCCTTCTTGCCGAGGTCAGTACGAGCCTCTGCGTTCAATTGATAAGTCTTCATTTTTAATTGGTTGTGTTACTCAAAATTAAAGTGATAAATACGTAAAAACGCTTCCTTTAATTTCCCATCACACTGGAAAAGTTTAAAAAAGCGGGGCAAAGTTACTGCTTTTTTTTGACATGGCAATACTTTTAGCCCGCAAAAATACTTGCCAATAAAAAAGCGAGTGCCAGCGGCTTGGGCTGCTGGCACTCGCTCGGTCGTATCTCGAAATGAGAAATTAGTCCACGTTCAGGTTGACACGCTTCAGGTCGATGGCCTTCAGGTCCTTGTCGGCGGCAGCCAGGAACTGAGCAACAGTCTCCTTGTTCTCGCCAGCCTCGTAAACCTGCTCCATCAGGACGTTCTCCTGATAGAACTTGTTCAGGCGACCCTGAGCGATGTTCTGAATCATCTGCTCGGGCATGTTGGCCTCCTTCTGCTTGGCGGTCTCGTCCATGAGCTTCAGGGCAGCAGCAACCTGCTCCTCGGTCATGTAACCCTTGCGGATAGCCTCGTCGCGATGCTCCTCGGTAGCGCAGTAGTAGGGGTTGTAACCGGCCTTCTTCAGGGCGTTCTCAACAGCCTTGCTTACCTGCTCGGCCTTGGTCTTGTCGATAGCCATGCGCAGCTCCTCGTCGATAACCTCCTGAGGGATCTGTTCGCGGTTGGCCTTGATGGGGTTCATCGAGGCAACCTGCATAGCGATAGCCTTGGCTACATCCTCGGCAACGTTCTCCTGGTTGAAGGCGACAGCAGCCGACAGCATACCGTTGAAGTGGTTGTAAACAACGGTCGAGGGGGCATTCAGGCACTCATAGGCGCCCAATTCCATCTTCTCGCCGGTGATACCGCTCAGTGCGGTGATCTGCTCGCTCACAGCCTTGCCGTCCATCTGGAGGGCGTTGAGCTCGTCGAGGTTAGCGGGCTTCTGGTCCATAGCGAGGTCCAGGATAGCCTTGGCGAGGTTGACAAACTTCTCGTTCTTGGCAACGAAGTCGGTCTCACACTTGAGGGCGATGATAGCA
>JBGUJU010000210.1:0-31709 GCA_045114065.1 Sodaliphilus sp. | reverse complement strand
TTTCGTCTATTCGTCTACTTTATTATATATAAATAGACAAATAGATGAATAGATGGGTTGTGTCATCGCAAGTTTTGACACAAGCCTTTTCTATTTCTTTATATCTTCTCAACAATATCTATCTGCTCATCTATTCATCCATTCATCCAAATGGGCGGGTAAAGACAAGAATTTATTCTTTGACCTCCTGTTTTTCCTTGCTCACACGCGCATGGACAGATAGACGAACAGACAAAAAAATCACTTTCTAGAAATCTGTATCTCATTCTTGAAAAACAAGAAGCCAAGCAAAGACAAGTTGTTAATTGCCAAATAGTTATTACAATCATTATCTCTCATCTCTCAGGCTGGCGTCTAATTGATTTTTGGGAGTATATTGCTTTTTGTCATTGTGGAGAAGGCTTCCAACAAGTAGTTTTGCAGCGTGATTTTTTTAGTCGCCTAACTAGAAACTAGAAACTAACGTTTAACAACTTAAATTTTATTACCATGTATAACTACGAAGAAGTGTTAAACCAAATTCGGGCCGCCAATGAGCAGCCCTTTGAGGAAGAATCCCGCGTCGAGTACAACGAACTCATGAAGGATTTTGTCATCGACGACAACGTTGAGTATCCCGACCCCGAATACCTCATCGAGATTGGCGGGGTGCCCACGATGCCCAAGGGCAACCTGGTTGCCTTGAGCGCCAAGTGGAAAAACGGAAAGACATTCTTCTGTGACATCCTAGCCGCCGTATTCCTGGGCAGTGACCACTTCGCCAACTGCCATAGCCGCCAGGCTGAGGGCAAGGTCCTTTTTTTTGACACCGAGCAGGCCAAGAGCGACACCGCCCGCATCCGCAAGACCATCAAGGCAATGATTCCCGAGCAACGGCACGGCGACTTTAGGGTGTTCTGCCTGCGTGAAGCGGCCATTGACAAAGACGACGACCAAAACGCGATTGTGTCCCGCTTTGAAATCATCAGCCGTTCCGTTGCCCAGGAGCATCCCGACCTGGTCATCGTTGACGGCATTGCCGACCTGATCTACAACTACAACGACGTGAATGAATCAAATGATATAGTCTTCCGCCTTGCTGCCATCTCGAGCAAGCACAACTGCTGCATCGTTGTGGTGATGCACCAGAACAAGGGGCAAAAGGATAAGAACATGAAGGGTCACCTGGGCACCATGCTGTTCCAGAAGTGCAGCGATGTGTTCAATGTGGAGAAGTGCGGCAGCGTGTTTGTCGCCAGCCACGCCGTGAGCCGTCACCGCAACTGGGAGGACATCGCCTTCAAGCTTGATGCCAATGCCGTGCCCATGGATGCCGTCGCCGACCGCCAGCTACAGGTCGAGATGGAACGCCAGCAGAACGAACAAGAACTGCGTGAGATGATGTTAGGCATCGTACCTGAGGACGGATCCGCCATCAAGCGTAGAAAGATCGTTGAGCATCTTGTCGAGAATTACCCGTACAAGAGGGCCAAGGCCTATCAACTGCTCAACGATTTTCTCAAGAGGGGATGGCTCATCGAGATTGACAGGTCTACCGTGAAACTGAAGACGCAGAATGGACAGACAGACGAACAGACGTATCCGTAAGTAGGGCCTCGCCTTGGCGTGGCCGCCCGTGCCCCCGATACAAACCTCACGCTAAGTCGCTAAAGCTGCTAAGGTTTTGATGCTCGCTGCGCTCGCAGTTTAAAGTTTAAGGTTTAGTGTTTAGAGAAGCATCCGCGCAGTGGGGCCTCGTCTTGGCGTGAGGCGTTCCCGACTATGGTCCCGAGGGAAACAAGAAATCGCAAGCCCTGAGGTCGGGCCTGCGATTTCTCTTAAATCGGGATGTGACAAGGATTATTTCTTGAGCACCTTGAAGCTGCGCTGTGAACCATCGGTGTAGCGCACGACTTTGACATAGATGCCGTTGCCGGGATTGCTGACCATACGGCCCGTGAGGTCGTAGTACATGGTCGAGGCAACCACCTTGTTGTCATCACCAATCTCGTTAACAGCAGCATTGCCGACTGAGGTCTTGGCAGCGTTGAGTACCCTGCCGGTAGCCTTGTCAACGACGATAGCTACAACATGGAGCTTATCCTTGTTTTGGATAATAGGCTCATAGCTCGTGTTGTAGATGTAGTCAGCATAGAACGAGTAGTCAAAGCTGTTGACCGTGTTGGCAGCAATCGTGGCAGGAAGGCTTTCTTCAACAACGCCCGAGGAGGCAATTAACACATCGTTGAAGTGATAACCCTCGATAGTTCCCGGCAACTCGCACAACGGGCCCAGGTCGGGATCATCACCATACTGGTCAGCCATGTCGGCATAGTAGTTGTGCTGGTCCCAATCGGTGCCGGCGGGGCCGTACATGTCGTCCTCGACGAGCATCACTTCGATGCCGTAGTCGCTGCCAGCGGCATTCATGACGAAGTTGCTCTCGACGGTAGCCTTGAGCTCGGTCCTGGCCTCGTCGGCCCATTCGGCCTTAACGTTGAGGTCAACGACTGCCAACTGGCTCATCACGAAGTCAATGAGGTCCTTCATGCCGAAACCATTACTGTCATAGCCATAGTAAGGATCTACATCATAATACCTCTCGACAAACGCGCTGGGGAAGCCCTCCACGGGGCTCGGGAAGCTGGTGGTAACCTCCATGGGGTCGCTGTTGTGATAGGCAACACCGATGAAGTTATCACCATAGGTTTCAGCCAGCATTCGCATGGCTACCAGGCCACGGGTACACCAGCCGCACCAGGTGCCGGTGTATTCCTCAACAAGCGCGCGATGAACGGGCACAAAGTCCATGATGTTTACCATGCCCACATTGGTGGGATTTGCATCCTGGTTATCGGAACCGTTAGCGGCAGTAACAGTGACGGTCAGGGGATAGCTGCCGGCTTCGGCTATGGGATCCAACTCAAGCATGATGTCGCTGCTGCGGCCCCAGTGGTCACCTTTGATGAAACTCTTCAAGTTTGCCGACTTGGTTACGCCATTGACTTCGTAAGTATAGGCGTACGAGTTGAGCATGCTTGTTCCGTGGTTGTAAACCTTAGCGTTCACATAGATGGGCTCGCCCTTCTTAGCATAGGTGTTGGCGGGCACGACGATTGTGGCTGCATTCAGCGGCTGACCCTCAAGGATGAGCTCGATACAGGGGCTGCCTGCGCTGGACAGGTCGGTCCAGTTGCGCAAAGCGCTCGTGGTGTGGATCCACAGGCCACCGCCCATCTTGTCGGTGGTGATCATCAGCGCTTCCTCCTCGTCGGTGACGGGAATCGTGTAACCGGCAAAGAAGCCCTCGTCGCCAATCTCGTAAGGCTCGTTAAACATGACTTCGGCATGACCCGAAACCACATCGCCCACATTGCTGGTGATATCGGCATCGGCAACCTTCACGCCGTCAACCATCTTGAGACCCAGGCCGTTGGACAGCCAACCCGTGTACTGGGTCACAGCAGTGCCCTGGGGAGCAGTGATGCGCAGGCCCTTCACCTTCATGCCCTTGAGGCTGGGATCGTAGATGTAGGATGCCAGGTCATAGCCTTGTGCCCTGCCTGCCGTGATGCCGGTCTTGGTGGCATGGTCGTCACAGTAACCGGCATACGCTTCGGCCGAACCCTCAGGAGCGCTGCCGTCGGTCAGTTCCATATAGACGATATCGCTTACGTGCTCTTCACCGCCGCCACGGAAGACGCTCTGGATGCCCACGCGCTGGAAGCCCGTCTCATAGAAGTAAACGGTAGCACCACCTACGCCGAAGTCATAACTCTCGGTGTAGTAGTAGGGAACATCGGTCATGAACTCTTCAACATAAGGATACTCGTCGGGACCGAAGGTGAACAACTCATCGTCATCAAAGTAAATGCGGTAGTACAAGTCGTTGGGATTGATGAAGTTGCCCTCGGTGTCAACAGTTGGCACATTGAACGAGCCATAGTTGTAGCCGCCCAGCTCACCCTGGTCAACAAAGTCAATCACCTCAGGATTGGCGGGTGTTGCAGCATGGTCAACATAGGGGGCGATGACGGGCTGGTCATATTCCTCCTGAATGTTCATGCCGGCAACAACAGCGAGGATGTTGCTGGCCGTCATAGTGCGGGTCTCGGCCTCGTAGTCGAACTCCAGGTTGTCAAGTATGGTGTACTCGGCATCAAGGCCCATCATGTTCAGGAACAGGCTGCTGCCCACGCCGATGTACTGGTCGCTCTCAAATATCACCTTGTCGCCGTTCAGAGAGCCCTTCATGACACCCTCGGGTACCAAGGACGAGAAACCTTGTACATAGACATCATTGTCCATGATGCCCACCTTGACCATCTTGCCGTTTGCGTTGCCATAGCTGTCAACATAGGACATCGAGAAGTCTTCCATAACTATGCCTTCAGGCAATTCCACCGGTGTTGCGTCAAACGGGGTGTAAACCGATTCCCAATCGACATAGCCGGCCCAGGTCAGGTCGTCGTCATAGATCAGACCGATGCCGCTACCCTCAAAGGCCTCCACGTCGCCGCTCGAGCCGTTGAGCGAGATCGTGCCATCGTCGCCGATGGTGAATGTCACCTCATGGATGTCAAGGTTGGGTGTGGCTACGATATAGCCGTCCTCGTCCACCGTCACGTCAACCCAGGCCGTCATCAAGCCATATTCCACTTCATCAAAGTAAGTGATGAACTGGTTCAAAGGCATGGTCAGGGTCTTGCCGTCGTCGCTCAATTCAGCGCGTACCCAAGTGCCGGCAGCTGCTTGTGACACGGGGTCCTTGAGGTAAACCGTCTTGCCGTCATCGGCAAACACCATCTGCATGGCGCCACCGTCCTGATAGGTGGAGAAGATGTATCCCCACATGTTGTAGATCGCACCGCCACTGCGCTGATAGGTCTTCAACTCGCCCTCAGGCTGCTCGGAGATGATATCGACGCGAGCTGGTGCTTTGCGGCTCTGCTGCACCAAGGGTAGCTTGCCACCACGCTCAGCACTCTTGTGCGTGGTTCGGAATTCGTATTTGCTCTTGACCTGCTGGCCCGATTGTCGCGGATCCATCGAGAGATGCCGTCCGCTGGCTGCCATGGTCATGGCAAATGCTACAAGAAGAAGTAATGCTTTTTTCATCATGCAAACATTTCTTTAATTGGTTAATAGTGAGAATTATAAGTAAATGCTGGTTAGCGTTATCTGTTAACAGGCATCAAGTGGTAATAATCAATTTGCAAATATAGTCATTTTTTATATAATGTTATAATTACGTAGAGTTTTTTTTGAGTCTTGCCAAACTGGGAAACAATACCTTGGCAACACTCTGCAGCGGTAGTGGATGCCGATGGATGTAAATCAAGTAAAATCAACCCGATAATAATTGATTATTTTGGCCCAAGTTCTGCTCCAATCTCCTACTTAACAAAAAAAGTAGTGTTAAATATGGCTCCAAGTCTTGCATGAGTGAGAGAAATGATGTACCTTTGCGATGTCAATTAAAAAGACGCGTTCATTGAAAAATTGTCCACATCAAAGTAGATCGGGATACTCTTCAAATTTTTTATGAAATGCCGAGTAAAGCGCTGCTTGCAATGGCGGGCCTCGACCGCAAGGTGCTTAACAGCCGGAGGATTACAAAGCTCGTGGCGCCCTCAAATCCTGTATTTAGTCGGAGTTTCATCACATCCTTTGGTGTGGCTTTTTATAAAGAAGGAGCGGAAATCTGGCACATCCAGGCTTCCGCTCCTTTTCCTTATGTTTATGGTGTAGTTCGCTTCAGCCCGGTTCCATGTGCCGTGACTTTGTCACGCCCCCATTTCCCTCGCCAAAGAAGAAAAAAAACGGCACTTCTTGCTCCGTTAAGGAAAAAGCAGTACATTTGCACCGCAAAACCAATCAAAACAGAAAAAGAAATGAAGGCTTATTTATATAAAGAAGAGGAGCAGCCCATCGAGCCCATCGATGAGCACAAGCTCGCTATCGCTGACCAGAAACCCGAGAAGTCTGACGTCCCCAAGCTGTCACTCTATGTAGTGAAATATAAACCGCTGTGGACCGCCACGATCATTGCCCTCGTGATTTTTGTCATCTGGGCTCTCGCAACCTGGTTACTGAACTAAAAAAATATTTTAAGCCTAATCCGTTGGCGTTGTGAAAGATAGCGCCCAATATGAGTGTGCGCTCAAAATTTTTTTTGGAAAAAAGTTGCAAAAACGCTTGCCAGTTCAAAAATTAGCAGTACCTTTGCAACGCAAAAACGGAAACATGGTCCCTTAGCTCAACTGAATAGAGCGTTTGACTACGGATCAAAAGGTTACAGGTTTGAATCCTGTAGGGATCACTTAGATAGATCGCAAGTGCTTGAATATAAAGCATTTGCGATTTTTTATTGTCATTTTGCCCCACATTTGCCCCACCAAATTATAAAGGAAACGCATATAAGAGAATCCGCAATAAGGCATTTTTTGAGTTCAATGCTACAGGTCGAGGTATTTATCTTTACAACTTGATTTTACACCATTTTCTTGTCCGAGCTTGCTCCCCAAAATCATATTTTGGCTATGACAACCAAGTGTTAACGAAAGTTAACTCTTATTAGGCTAAGAGTTTTTTAAAAAACACTATTCCTTTTTGTCGTTTCTCTTAAAAAAACGGGGGCCGAGAAGCAAGCTTTCGGCAACCCCTATTTTACATCTTGTATTTCATTGTCCCGTCTCTTTTTTCCGCCGTTGGTACTCTTCATAGGTGATGGCGTTCTTCTTCCACTCCTCACGCTTACGATCTCTATCCCTTTGCTCACGTTTCTCATATGCCCGGCTCCTGTCACTCAGGAAATCACGAAGGCTAAGAATGATGATGGACGGGTCGAAGACACTATAGAAGTGACGATATTTCGCAGAGCAGAAGTTGAAGAAGAACAGTTGCAGTTCGTCAACCTTCAGATAGCCATATTGCAGTGCGATTATTTTGACCAACTTCTCCGTCTGATTGATGTCCGGCATTTCCTTTATTCCCATGAACAGACATGCCTCTTGCACCTCGGCTGCAAGCCATACTTCTGCCGCTCCTTGTCCGTAGAGTTTGTTCAGAGAAGTTAATGTAGGTGAGTTGCCAAAATAGCAATTTTCGGGATCATTGCATATCTGCAATTGTCTTTCTGGATTTATAGCCAACAAGAATTCTTTTAGCGTGGGGTACTTGTTCTTAATCTTCATCAAAGTCGGCGACAGGTTCATTTCTTGCACCGATGAGTTTGTTTGCAAGCTGTAAGGTGGTCCGCTGGGCCGCAGTCCTTCTTGCTTCAATTGATTGATAACAGCGTTGATTGTTTTCATTTTGTAGGTCGGCTGAATTGATAGGTGTCGTTTCCCATGTGCGGCAGGTAAGGAAGTTTGCAAAGTCCTTGCGGTATTTTCTTTCAGGTCGCGCCCGCACATATAAGGGAACATAGGCAAAAATGGCTTTCTTATCATCGTGTGACAGTGCGTTCCAACGTTGTCTTAGATGTTCTTGATCACCTATTGGTTTGTCATATACAACCCAAATTTTGTCAAATGGGTATTCTTCACCCTCTATCATTTCCACATCATTGATGATGGAAGTGTTAGTTCCATCATCAATGTTAGGATTTGGATTTTTTTTTGGATTTGGATTTGGATTAGGATTAGGAATGCATGCGACGGGATGTGGAGGGAAACCGTCGCATGCGTTCGAATCCGATGGCATGCGTTCGTTTGTTTCCTGCTGTTTGGATGCATAGCGTTTTCTGGCGTTTGCGCTGTTCTTCAGACATTTTTCTTTATAGGCATCTCTACTGCGGTCTATCTGCGATCTGATCATCGCAAATACCGACATCATTGGACCGGCAAATTTGGGCACAACTCCATCTTCGGCATAGTCATAAATGGCCTTGAACATCTGCCCCGCTTCTTCATCAGTAAGATAAGCGATTGCATCCCGCTGTTCCGTGAAGAGCAGAATTGTCTTTGAGTCTTTTGCCATAAAGACCTCCTTCCTTATCAAACTTAGCCATTGAGCAAAGCCATTACATCACTGTATTTGTACATGACATGCCTTCCACCAACTTTTCTGGAACGGAGATATCCTTGCTTGTTCCATCGCCATAGCGTGGTGTAGTTCACATGCAGCAGACTCGCCGTTTCCTTACGGGTGATGAATCGCATTCCTTCAGGAGCATCCATTCCTGCCTCACTATCATTTTGCATATTCCTGGTCTGAGCGGCGACAATGTTTTGTGCCATCTCATTCACCATATTGTCAAGGTCTGACCTTGACATCACAACCAATTGGTTGCCTAAGATTTTGTTTTCTGTGTTCATAATAATATATATATATGTGTTAAACTTTTTGATCTTCATTTACATGGTACTTTATGCATGGATCCTTTTGCATATCAGATTTCAAGAAGTATCGAGTCTGACAATTTTGAAATCCGAGGCACCATCACGAAATCGAATGCAAAATTAGAGTGATGCAAGCTCCAAGAAGAAAATCGCATCAACAACCAGCCATTTCTGCCCTCACATTTCAAAATTGGTTCTAACGAAGAGGACAATTAGAACCAACAATTCACAAAACACCTTTTACGTCTTTCTCCGAAGAGTGTCAGATGATACCACGTCTTTCGGCCTCTGTAGCGTTTTCCGTCACTTGTCCTACTTTTTAACTAACCACACCGAGTTTGCCTCTATGTTTTAAATTACTGTGTTTCATTCTCTCAGAAAATATACCCAAATGGGTCAAAGTTCCTGTCAATCAGTCAGAAATACCCATTTGGGTATTGCATCAGAATTTGGTCAGATATACTTTTGTGTAAAAATTAATATTTGAGAAGATGGAAAGATATTCAAGAAACAGAGTTTACGTTCGAGAAGAACAGCAATCAAGAATTAAGTTTTTCAAAATCATTATTGCTGGCGCTGGCATAGGTGGCGTCATCGCCGAATGTCTGCTGCGTTTTGGCTTTGAAACACTCACGATAGTAGATGACGAAGTCGTAGAGGAATCAGACTTGAATCACCAGAACTATACCTATAATGATATCGGGTCACCTAAAGTCAATGCCCTTAAAAGGCGCCTGATGGAGATTAATCCTGACGCAAATATTAGTATCATTGATGGAGCCATTGATAAAGATAATGTTGAAGGCCTGGTTAAAGGACGCGACATTGCAATAAATGCATTGAAATATGACTCAGATATTCCATTTGTTTTTGATGAATGGTGCCAGAAATACAACATCCCTGTATTGCATCCGTACAACATCGGATGGGCTGGACTTGTTTTCGTTGTTACGCCGACAGGAATACAGTTAAAAGACATCTGTGATGACGATCACCGTGGGTTTGAAGTGAAAATGATAAAGCATATTTTCAACTATTATAAATTTTGGGGTGAGCCAAAGCCGTGGATTGAGCAGGTTGTGGCGACATACGAAAACGAGAATGGCTTGCAA
Source organism: Sodaliphilus sp. (assembly GCA_045114065.1). Taxonomy (GTDB): domain Bacteria; phylum Bacteroidota; class Bacteroidia; order Bacteroidales; family Muribaculaceae; genus Sodaliphilus. The sequence continues at coordinate 22,273 of JBGUJU010000210.1, read as the reverse complement.
TCCCCACCCCAACTAGCAGTCGCTTCATGGCTCATCGGAGGAATCGCTACCCACTTGTGCTACAAAATTGCAGTTGGAGAAAAGTATCAAAGGTATCCAAAGTTCTATCTGGATACAATCAAAGAAGATCAGCTGACATAAAAGATGTATCTAGCTCTACACTGCACCACTAAAGCCGGATGAGGGCATTAGTGGTGCTGATTTTTTCCAAAAAGGCTGAAAAGTAAAACAAATAAGACTTTCATAACAACTTGATTCAACAAAAGGATGTAAATTTGCCACTATGTTTAATTAGATTCAGATTATGGTTGAGTATTCTTTTAGTAGGTTATGTTTCAAGGCAGACGTTATTGAACCATTAAATGATGACGATATCTTTGCTGTTCATACTCCAGATGGGACTTTTCAAATGACGAAAGCGGATTTCTATCGAGTGTTTCCGAATGTTGTAGCATCTAAAAGCTATAGGGATAGTGGTATTTACCACATGAGCCATCCACCCAGAAAAGCTTTACAGTTCCTGACAGGAACGACTGGCTTTTTGAAAGAAACGCCAGTGAAGAGTTTACCCAAAAAGGATTTAATTGGAGATGAAATCCGTGAAAAAATCAAAGAGATAGCCTTACTTTGGAAGGGATCAGAACATAACCCGTACATAGGTAATGATGTTCTAGAATCCTGGGAACAAGTGATCAATGAGTGGATTGAAGACGAAGAAATGCCCTTAATCATCAGAAAAGATGCAAATAAGCTCAAAGGTCAATCCTTCATCCACCCAAGTAAGCGAGAAATTATTGTTAGCGATAATACTTTTTCTATTTGGGTATGTGGTCGTGTGATGAACAACGAGACTTACACGCTCGGACAAATAAAGGAAATGTTGTTCAATAACGAAATCCCGATGGTTTTCATGCAAACAGAAGATGTCAAAAATAAAGGCAAATACACAAGACCACTAGGTGGTTTCTCATTGCCAGACTGGAAGGTTTGCCATATAGATCCTGTCGGATTCAATAGTAATAAGCCTATTGAAGAACTTGACATTGTTGCTATTAAGGAGCATTTTAAGAAACTGGCAAGTCCATACAATATGTTCGTTCTTCCGAAAGAGATCGGAGATTTAGGTGAAATCCAGATTTTCATTAATGAGCAACGAAGAAAGAAGTAATAATAGTGTTTTGTAAATGAATTATGGTATCTTTGCAAGACCGTATGTTTTTTAAAAGAGTGTAACAATGAGAATTATCAGACATGGACTTTCTTTTGAAGAGGAGTCTGCCGACATGACTGGCAAGGGCTTTTCTGTAGCTAAAGAACTAATTGAGAATCTTTTCTTTGGTATGGCCAAACTAAGCACAAAGTATGACAACGAGGTGTTTAGTGATTTGCCATATACGTATTCTGAACGCCCTCTTGACAGCATTCTTTTGCCTATACTATCAAAGCTTTGCAATTCAATGGTTATGGTGGAAGTCCCAACTGTAAGAGTGTGTGATAATAGAAGATTCCAAGTTGAAAAGTCAACCGGCAGAATTGACTACTGGTGCATTTATAAGGGATATAGCTTTGTTATTGAGTTGAAACATAGCTTTGATTGTTTTACCACAACAAAAACGAGATATAGAAAGGTCATACAGCCCTGGATTAAAATGAATGAGCAGTTGCAAAGTATAGAGAATAATCTGAAATCTTACGACGAAGCAACAATGGGCGTGATTAGAATTGGGCTCCATATTGTCACATCCTACTCAGATAAAACCCCTAATAGAACTTTAGTGGATGAGTTTTTAGAAAGCATACCAGATACATTTGAACGTTTTCAAAATGATTTAGGAAAACGATATCCCAGTCTAAAGCCTAATATGTTGATTTGTTGGAAGATACCAAAGAAACTCATTATGAAAGATATCTATACTTTCCCTGGTCTATGGGCTATTGCAAAGATATATCCAATCATAAAACATCGAGGGGCTATTGATTGAACTCTGTAGCTCGTCGATCCTCAGCATATACGGTTGTTCTACCTTTTCGGAGAGCAACCGTAATTATTCGTTTTAATACCCAAGTTATTGAACCGTAAATCGATTTAGTGATAGGATCGCCAAATTGTAAACCATATTTAGGCGAACCAAAAAAAAGTGTAAACCAATTTAGTTAATCGCTCTCAAATCTGTCAACTAATCTTAGGGAAAGACAAAGAAAAGAGCAGTCGTTAACATTTTTAATATTTTGAGTGCCTAAAATTGACACCATAATGTTGTAACTTTGTCACGTATTGAACTTTTTGTTAAATGATAGTTTATGGAAAAGCAGCTATTAAACCCTTGGGCGAAAGACTGTAATGGCAGGTTTGTCAGCATTGAACATGCCCAACCAGGACAAGAGTACTTTTGTCCTAAGTGCAATGAGCGCTTGACGTATCGTAAGAAAGGGCTAGGTCCACGTGCTCACAGAGACCATTTCAGCCACAGGCCCGATTGTGATTGTAAAGGCTACACCGCCCATGAATCGGAATCAGCCATCCACAAGTTTGCCAAGGAAAGTATTTTCACTATCCTGGACAATGCCATCAAAGAGCATCAAGAATTTCCTATTTCATGGACTTGCCGTAACTGCAATCAGATGTTTCAAGGAAATCTACTACAAAGGGCAAATTCTGTAGTAGTGGAGAAAGAATTCGGTTCGTCTCGACCTGATATTGCACTACTTGATACTGAAGGAAGACCCATTGTGGCCATAGAAGTGGTGTTCACACATGATGTCGAGGAAAACACCTTACACTTCTATCAAGACAGCAGCATCGTGTTAGTTCGTGTAGAAGTTCATTCAGCAGAAGATTGCAACGACATGATTCAGAAGTTAAGCAATCCTGACAGTGTTAGTCTATGCTTTAATGGCGAATGCTCAACTTGTCAATCGATGACGCATTTTAGAAATCTGATTCATGCTACTGCAAATGGAGAAATCATTGGAATAGCTGTATCTGTTTTCAATCCGTTTGAGGATAAAAACGTTAAGGGGGTGCCTCTTACTCAAGAAGAACAACGTAGAGCAGAAGATGCTGCAAGAAAGATTTGGCCAAACAGACAATTCTCAATGAAGCGATTATTTGGAATCAATTATCTTGCACCAGAGAAACAGCAAGTGACTGTTACTGCCCCGCGTCCTCGTCGCTATATTCGCTATGGTGGCAGTCCTATAGACTATATTGAAAGTAATATAGGATATAATCAAAGTAAAAAACGATATGGTTCCAATCGAGGGAAATCCAATTCTTCAACCAAAAAGAGGACATCTGGCGCAAAGAAATCTGGAGGCAAACGTCGTCGTTAAAAGAATAATTTATTATCTTTGCCATCCTAAATAAAAGAACAAGTTCTTTTATCCGGCTAACGACCAATAACATGAACGATATAACAAACTCCTTTGCGGTTATATAGGCTTTGGTCGGCCTGCAGGGACTGCACTGGAGTTTGTTTTTCAAGAAATGATATGAATAAACAACAATTAGCCGCAAAGATTTGGGCCAGCGCCAACAAAATGCGCTCGAAGATTGAAGCCAACGAATACAAGGATTATATCCTGGGCTTTATCTTCTACAAATTCTTGTCGGACAAGGAAGTCATGTACCTTGATACTCATATAGGAGTGAAAGGTCAGTTTCTTACAACGATTACAGAAGATAACGTCAGAGCCGTCAACTTGATTAAGGACAGTCTCGGTTATTTCATTTCTTACGAAAACCTATTTTCAACGTGGCTTGATATGGGACGTGAATTTACAGTCGCCAATGTGCGTGATGCACTTTCTGCATTCGAGCGCAATATCCATAACAACCACAAAAAACTGTTTGACAAGATTTTTGACACGTTGCAGACGGGACTCAGCAAACTAGGTACGTCAACAGCTGAACAAAGTGCAGCAGTGCGCGATCTCGTGGCCCTCATCCGTGAGATACCTACCGATGGTCGACAAGACTACGACGTGCTTGGCTTCGTCTATGAGTACCTAATCAGCAACTTTGCCGCCAACGCAGGCAAGAAGGCAGGCGAGTTCTATACTCCTCACGAGGTTTCGCTGATGATGTCAGACATCATAGCCCACCACTTGCGCAATAACGAGGAAATCCGCATCTATGACCCTACCAGCGGATCGGGATCTCTTCTTATTAACATAGGCAAATCGGTTGCTAGGCACATCAGTAACCGCGATAACATCAAGTACTATGCGCAGGAGTTGAAACAGAACACGTTCAATCTTACGCGAATGAACCTGATAATGCGTGGCATCAACCCGTCGAATATCGAGGCGCGTTGTGGCGACACCCTCAAAGAGGACTGGCCCTTTTTCGACGAAGCAGATCCGCAAGGTACTTACGACCCGCTATATGTTGATGCCGTAGTTTCCAATCCTCCATACTCACAAGAGTGGGATCCTAAAGACCAGGAGAGCGATGCACGCTATGCTGCTTTCGGCGTGGCACCCAAGGGATGTGCCGACTTCGCCTTCTTGCTGCATGACTTATACCACGTAAAACCAAAAGGCATCATGACTATCGTACTACCTCATGGCGTGCTTTATCGTGGTGGCTCTGAGCAGCAAATCAGAAAGAACCTGGTTGAGTTCAACCACATCGACGCCATCATTGGTTTACCCGAAAAAGTGTTCTTTGGCACGGGCATCTCCACGATTGTCATGGTGCTGAAACGCTCCACTCGTGTCGATGAAAACATCCTCTTTGTGGACGCTTCTAAGGGCTTCGAGAAAGATGGCAAGAACAACCGCCTACGGGCTTGTGACATCAAGAAAATTGTCGATGCCGTGACTAACCGCACGGAAACGCCTAACTTCTCTCGTCTTGTCAGCCGTAACACGATTCGAGAAAATGAGTACAACCTGAATATATCCCGGTACGTTGATAGCAACGAAAAGCCCGAAAAATACGACATCTTTGCAACAATGTTCGGCGGCATCCCCCCAAAGGAACTGGCCGCTCTCGATCTGTTCTGGCAAACCTTCCCCTCGTTAAGGGAAGAATTGTTCATCGTCGATGAGAATGGTTATAGCCACCTCAAAGTCGATGACATTGAGGAAACGATTGCAAATAATGTTGATGTGAAGCAGTTTGCTCAAAAATATGCTGATGCTTTCGGCGATTTCGACAAATTCCTTGATGAAACGCTCATCAAGCCGATGTTATCGCTCAATCCTCAACAAACACGAAATGATATCAGCAATGAACTGTTTGATAGGATTGACAAACTGCCACTCATCGACCGCTATCAGGCTTTCCAGTTCTTTAGTCAAGACTGGCTTCTCATCGATACCGACCTTGAGATACTCCAGACCGAGGGTTTTGAAGTAGTTCGTCAGATAGATCCTCACATGGTAATCAAGAACAACCAAGAAGTTCAAGACGGATGGGAAGGTCATGTACTACCGTTCGGCCTGGTGCAGCGTGAGCTGCTTCCTGAACTGCTTGACGAAATCACTAAAAAAGAGAATCGCCTTGCCGAGATTGCTGAGCAATATTCTCAAATCATTGAATCCATGACCCCGGAACAAAGGGACAAGGCCATTCTCAACAATGACAACACCAAGTTTGTCGCTGCCGAAGTGGCAAAGGAATTGAGAAGAATCACCAATGCAATAACCTGTAGGGAGATTGAATTGCTTCAATCTTATCCTTCAAAGAAGAAAGAAAAACTGCAATTTATCGAAGAGCATCCTGAATTGGATTGGCACTTGATCGAAACCGACAATACAGGCACTTATCCTAAAGGTCAAATCAATAAACTAATTGCTCACTATCAATCGCAATTTGTTTTTGAAGAAGATAGTCTAGAGTATAAAGTTCAACAAGTTTCCACCTTAATGGCCGAAGAAAAGGCTATCAATGAGAAACTGAAATCATTGTATAAACATCTTGATGCAGAAACTATTGCCAAAATCCACGATATAAATGATGGCACGGCAATTGAACTCCTACGCATCAAGTGGATTGCACCACTTCTCGCCTCTCTGAACCGTATGCCTAGTGAGGTGACAACTGAACTTGCAGACAAGTTGAAACATCTTGTTGCAAAATATGCAACCACCTATCAAGACATTGCAAACCGTGTTGCCAAAGCAGAAACTCGCTTACATTCACTCATTGGTGAACTTCAAGGATCTGCGGCTGACAATCTTGGTCTTGAAGCTTTCCGTCAAACCCTTAATGTTATCTGATATGGCTAAGAATAAACCAGGCATAAGATTCCATGGATTTAATGACGAGTGGGAACAAATCAACATTACTGGCAACGTTTCGTTCTCAAAAGGCCGTGGTTACTCAAAATCAAGTGTTTTACCACATGGTACTCCACTTCTTTTGTATGGTAGTCTATATACTGATTATAAAACTAATATTAACTCTACTAATTCTTTTGCAAATATTCAGGATTGGTCTGTAGTAAGCAGTGGTCATGAAGTAGTTGTTCCAGCTTCAGGAGAAACAGCAGAAGACATAGCTAGGGCAACAGCAATTCTAGCACCAGGTATTATACTCGGTGGTGATTTGAATATCATAACTCCAAATGAGAACATTAACCCTTCGTTCCTTGCACTTGAATTTACTCATGGACGAAGCCATAATAAATTGGTAAATAAAGCGCAAGGTATATCTGTTGTTCATTTACATAATGATGACATTGCAGAACTAGATATTTTATTGCCCGAGATAAAGGAACAAGAAAAGATTGGTAAGTTTTTCGAGCAGTTTGACGAATTGATTAACGCCAAGGAACAAGAACTGGAGAAGCTGCGTCAGTTGAAACTGGCGTTGCTTGATGGCATGTTCCCAGGCGACAATCAAGAAAAATCAAATGGGGGGGGTAAATCGTTGATTTACAGTATATTAAATAAGAATAGCGAATTTGTGTTGTCCGAAATCCCCAACACACCTGCCATCCGCTTCCATGGTTTCACCGAGCCATGGCGCCAAGCTACGTTCGGTGACTATGGGTATATTTGCATGTGTAAACGTGTAATGAAGCACCAAACAACAACCAAAGGAGACGTTCCATTCTTTAAAATTGGAACATTTGGTGGATCTCCAGACGCATACATATCAAGAGATTTATTCTTATCATTAAGCCACAACTATTCATATCCCCGAAAAGGAGATATACTTATATCGGCTGCTGGAACTTTAGGTAGAACTGTAGAGTTTACGGGAGAAGAACAATATTTCCAGGATTCAAACATTGTTTGGCTCAACCATTCTGGCAAGCTGTATAATCCTTTCCTTAAAGTTCTTTATTCAATCGTAAAGTGGACAAGTGTTGAGGGCAGTACTCTAAAAAGGCTGTATAACAATAATATATTAAATACACAGATACTAGTTCCTCAATTCGACGAGCAGCGCAAAATCGGTGACTTCTTTCGTCAGCAGGACGAGACCATCGCAAATGCGCAAATGCAGATACTAAAATTAAGAAACATCAAGCAAGCATGTATGGACAAGATGTTTGCATAAAAAACTATTATTATGCCAACAACTCCTTTTAACAACGAAGCCGAATTTGAGGACGCTTTAATCAGAGTTCTTAACACAAAAGGTTGGGAACCAGAACTACTGCGCTATCCCACAGAGAAGGATTTGCTCGAAAATTGGGCAAACATTCTCTATGAAATGAATAACACTATTGACCGACTTAATAGTGCTCGGCTCACACAAGGAGAAATGCAACAGTTACTCGACCAAATTTCAACGTTGCGCACTCCGCAACAACTCAACGGCTTTATCAATGGTAAAACCGTGAGTGTACGTCGTGACAACCAGGCCGACACTTTGCATTACGGCAAAGAGGTAACGCTAAAGATATTTGACCCTCGCGAGATAGCTGCCGGACAAACCCGCTACCAAATCGCTAAACAGCCCAAGTTCGCTTCTCGCTCGCCCATTCTGAATACCAGGCGCGGCGACCTCACTTTACTAATCAACGGAATGCCGATGATTCATATCGAACTCAAGAAGAGCGGCATCCCTCTGAGTCAGGCATATAACCAGATTGAGAAATATTCCCGTGAGGGCATCTTCTCGGGTCTATTTCAGCTAATCCAAATCTTTGTGGCCATGAATCCAGAGGAAACGGTGTATTTTGCCAATCCTGGACCCGATGGCAAGTTCAACAAAGATTTCTATTTCCATTGGGCAGACTTCTACAATAATCCCATCAATAACTGGAAAGACATTGCTTCTAACCTGCTGTTCATCCCGATGGCGCACCAGCTAATCGGTTACTATACCATTGCTGACCGCACCGACGGTGTGCTCAAGGTGCTGCGTAGTTACCAGTACCACGCGGTTAACCGCATTGTTGACCGTGTAGCAAAGCGAACAGACTGGCACACCACGGACAACCAATTAGGCGGTTATGTGTGGCACACAACCGGCTCTGGTAAAACCATGTCAAGCTTCAAGGCAGCCCAGCTCATTGCTGACAGTGGCAATGCCGACAAGGTGGTTTTCGTCATTGACCGTATTGAACTTGGTACACAGTCGGCTCGTGAGTATCGCAACTTCTCTCCAGAGGATGAATCGATACAAGAGACCGAGAACACCGATGTACTGATTGGCAAACTCAAATCGCCAGATGTCAGTGACACACTGATTGTTTCGAGCATTCAGAAACTCGGCATCATTGCCGACGGCGGCATACGCCAAGCCGATCTGGATAAGATCAATCGGAAACGAATTGTCTTCATCGTTGATGAGTGCCACCGCTCAACATTCGGTGACTCTTTCAGTGCCATCAAAGCCAAATTCCCGATGGCCATGTTCTTCGGCTTCACTGGCACGCCCATCAAGGACGAGAACAACCGTAAGAACAGCACAACTAGCGATATCTTTGGTGACGAGCTGCATGCTTATCGCATTTCAGACGGTATTCGAGACAAGAACGTGCTTGGCTTTGACCCCTACAAGATATTGATCTACAAGGACAGGAACCTGCGTGAGGAAGTGGCGAAACGCGAAATCGGCGCAAATACTATCGAGGAGATTATGGCTGATGAGCGTATGCATGCAAAGTTCAATGACTTCATGCAGATGCCAATGGCTGGCCACAAGCAAGATGATGGCACTTATATAAAAGGCATAGAGGATTATGTGCCCAGAGAACAATATGAAACGAGCGACTATTACAACGCTGTAGTTGATGACATAAAAGAAGGCTGGCAGGTGCTTAGCCAAAACGGTAAGTTCCATGCTATTTTCGCTACACGCAGCATTCCAGAAGCGATAAACTATTACCGCATCTTCAAAAATCGTGCGCCAGAGATTAAAGTGACAGCGTTGTTTGATCCCTCTCTGCCCAACGACAACCCTGATGGTGTGTTGTACAAAGAGGATGGACTTGTTGAGATCATCACTGACTACAACAATCTATATGGTCAAAGCTTCACGGTACCCACCCACCCCAAGTTCAAGAAAGACCTGTCTGCCCGTCTGGCGCACAAACGGCCATATATCGGTATCGAGCAGGAGAACAAGCGCAACCAGCGACTTGATCTGCTTATCGTCGTTTCGCAGATGCTCACAGGATTTGATTCTAAATGGGTCAATACCTTGTACATTGACAAGATGCTTGACTATGAGGACTTGATCCAAGCCTTCTCAAGAACAAACCGATTGTTTGGTCCTGAGAAGCCTTTTGGAACCATCAAGTACTATTATCGCCCTCACACTATGGAGCGAAACATCGATACAGCTGTGGCACTATACTCCAAGGGCGAGCCTCTGCAGTTGTTTGCAAGTAAGCTGCATGAGAATATTGGTGGCATGAATCAGAAGTTTACTGAAATTGCAACACTCTATGCCAACGTGGGTATCAATGACTTCTCCAGACTTCCCGAGGAAGTGGAACTGAAAGGCCGCTTCGCTGTACTTTTCCGAGACTACAACAGGTACCTTGAAGCCGCAAAAGTACAGGGCTTTTTCTGGAACACCAGTACCTACAAAACGCCCGATGGCGGCACTATCACAGTCAACCACACTGAACAACAGTACAATATGCTTGTTCAGCGTTACAAGGAGCTGTTCTCTAGGGACGGCGGTGATGAAGGCGGCACAACTGGCGGCGGTGACCTGCCGTTTGATATTGACCCGCATATCACCGAGATTGACACCGGGAAGATCGATGCCGACTTTATGAACCGCAACTTCCAGCGATACGTCAATGCACTCGGTCAGCCCAACGTATCGGAAGAAGAACTCACGCAACTCTTAACGGAATTATCCGCTTCGTTTGCACTGCTTCCACAAGCTGAACAAAAATATGCTGAGATTTTCGTCCATGATGTCCAAAGCGGAAGTATCATCTTGGAGCAAGGCAAGACATTCCGCGACTACATCACAGACTATATGACTACCGAGAAAGACCAGAGAATTAACAGGCTGGTTGAGGTTCTTGATCTCGATAAGGATTTGTTGAAGTCAATGCTTGACCAGCAAATCACCGAGCAAAACCTTGACGAGTTCGGCAGATTCTCCCGTCTGGAGCAATCGGTTGATCGAGAGAAGGCAAAAGCCTACTTTGAGCAAAAAACAGGTCAAATCCTGTCACCCATTGATGTCATGTATGAGATTCACAACTTGCTCAAAAACTTCATCCTCCTCAATGGTATCGACGTTTAATCTATGAGAACTATTAGCCTATGAATGAATCCGATAATAAACTGCCATTGTCGCAGATAGAGATTGCGCTGGAAATTGCGCTGAAAGCCCACAAGGGGCAACGTGATCTTGATGGTAAGCCAGTGATATTGCACCCGCTCACTGTCGCTATGAAAGGAAGCAATGAGAACGAGATTGTCGCTGGTATGCTTCACGATGTGGTCGAAGACACTGACTACACGTTTGAAGACCTGCTGGCTGCAGGTATCTCTCAAGAGGTCGTTGACGCGCTGCGCCTGCTCACTCACAAGAACGGCTCCAATTATATGGATTATGTGGAACGCATAGCCCGGTCACACAACCCCATTGCCATCAATGTGAAGTGCAATGACCTTGACCACAATCTTGATCGTGGCCGCAAAGGCGACCACCTCAAGCAGGTGGCAAAGCATTCCGCTGCAAGAGAAATCATACATCCGTACAACGGCGACGAGGGCACCGCATGGGATCTCTTGATTGACGACCCAGAAGAAGGCAAATATTGGCAAGCCAAATTCGCTTTCCAAATCATAAAGAAATCCATCGAGGATGCTACCGCCGAAGTAGGTATCACTATCGATGAATACATGCATTTCTTCCATCCTGACCGCAACGATAACTTCGATAAATTGAAATAAAGAAAAATGCCAACAGCTTCAGAACATAGTGCTTTAGGCAGATGGATTTTGAAGAAACTCTTCAAAATCGATATCGATGACTTAGCGAGTGATCAACGCGCCTCATATGCCTTGCTCGATGCAGCCAATAAGCATAAAACCCAACTTGATGCCGCAGTAGCGGCTAAAGAAACTCAAATTACCGACCTGCTACAGCAGATTGAAGCATCAAAAGCTGATCTATCTTCTGCTGTTAGGGAAATAGATCAATTGAAACAAGACCATGAGGCTAAGCAACATACCCTTGATTCTTTAGAGGGTGAAAAAGCGATCTTACAATCCAATAAGGACGATCTCGAAGCCCTTATCAAGGAGCTTGAGATAACTATCAAACAGAGAGAAGCCGAATTGGCTGAGGTCAAATCCATGCTTGAAAGCCAACAGGCCGATACCGCAAAAAAGGAAAAGCAGATAGCAGGGCTCAAAGGCGACATCGAGAGTTTCCTGAAACTGAAGAAACAGCTCACGTCAGAAAATGCTAAACTTGAAGGCAAATCAGGCCGTTTGACCAAGGCTACAAAAGACCTCAAGAAAACTCTCGAGGATAGCAAGCTAGAAGTCGATGGTCTCAAGATAGAGAGAAGAGCACTCAAAAAAGAATTGGAGGATTGCAAAAGACGTATCGACCAACTCCAAGAGGAGCAAAATGCCCCATCAATCAAATTAGAACTTGAGGCTCAAATAGCTAAACTTGAAGAGCAAGTCGAGGTGCTCCGTCAGTCCGTTGAATCAAGAGACAAAAAAATAGAGGGGCTTGAAGCAAAACATGAAATTCTTAGTAGCAGACTGAAAGATGTTATCCAGCAGCATGAAGAATGTCAGCAGCTGTTGAATGAAGCCAATAAAGAGAAAAAAGAACTTGAAAACCGCTTGGCGGAACTTCAGAATTGTGCGAAATATGAAAAATGATCAGGAATACGAAATTAGATGCGTAGAAGCAGATGGTCACGACTATTGTTGTGCGACATTCAAATCACGTGAGGTTGCGGAGTATAATCTCCTACATCATTATAAAGATGTTCCTTTATACGAGCATTATTACATCTGTCCCGCTGGAGTTGCAGAGGATATTCCGAGTGTGTTTGATCAATAGGATACCTCATTCCCGTAGCAACGGAATGATTTTTTAATTTTGTCATGGCCTCGGAGCAATCGCGTTCCGAGGCTTTTTGTCAGCGGTAAGGAGAGAAACGCCCGGGTGGCGATCCCTCCTAGCTTCGTATTTGACACGTTGGCTCCGCTGCTTGACGGGAGAGGCATGATACCATGAAGCCGTATTGAATGCACTTTGTCATCGTCAATATGAGCGGTATAATCTGACAATAGGTATCGCCATCTACGATGACCGCATTGAGATCGAGAATCCTGGTATCTTGCCCCCACAGATCATGCCGGAGGACATCCACAACCCTCACATATCATATCCATACAATCCGCTTATTGCCAATGTTCTGTATAGCACAACTTATATAGAGAACCGGGGCTCGGGCGTGAAACGCATCATGGGGGCTTGTTAGAAACGAGGCGTTACGTCACCAACATGGTCAATCCACAGTGTTTTGTTGTAGTCACTTTTATAAGACCTACAAAGAGTGATACTCAAGGTAATACTCAAGGTGATACTCAAGGTGATACTCAAGGTGACACCAAAGGTGGCACTCAAGGTGGCACTCAAGGTGGCACCAAAGATGTCACTAAACAGCAGTCTGAAAGACAGAAGTTTATTCTGCAACTGATAGAAGAAGATGCTTTTGTGACAACAAACGAAATGTCACTAAAGACTGGTGTTACGACAAGAACCATCAAGCGAGGCATAGAGTATCTTCAAGAACAAAGAATTATAGTCCGTGAAGGTGGCAGAGAAGAAGGTCGTTGGATAATAGTGGATAAACAAAGCGATAAAAACAGAAATGCCAATAGTTGTTTTCGCCTAATGAGAAAAGAGTTTACTGGTATTAATGATATTACTGGATTATAGTGAAGAATGTTTTGCGAACTAATAATGCACTTGTAAAATATTTGTACTTATAAGTGCTTGATTTTCAGAGCGAACCAGATAAGGCTTAAGTCTACGACCACCAGATTATGAGTCTTATAGACTTCAACACAACGTCAACTATATCATATTGCCACTCTTTTAGTCTGGCTTCTTTTTCTTTAGCATTTGCAAAAGCCTTTCCATCTCGTCACCATTCAGCCCGTCAAGGAACGATTGCACTTTGTCGACTGTTTCTCGCTCGATAATGGCCAAATTGTCATCCGCCTCATACACGGGTTCGCCAAAGGCGAAACACATAAGCCGAAAACGCTCTTTTAAGTCTATATGCGCATACCTCTCCACTGCATCGCTGCCGCGCTTGTGAAGTCCAGCAGCATACAAATCCACCTGGCATGAGGCCATCAGATTGACAAAAGTCTTTCTTGCCAGTTTGGTGGATGCCAGTTCATAGATGGGCACATATTTGGTCATCCCAGTCTCAATGTCTCGAACAGGACTTTTTCGATTGACATCGCAATGTTCCAGCAACTTCTTAATTTTATGGTTGTAGCCGTCTTTACCCCAGAGGTTTCTCAAGAGGGGGAACTTGAAATCATATTTTTTCAGAATCTCCAAAGCAGTCCGCATCAATGGCGTAGCCAATTCATCTTCCTGCTGGAGTGCTGTCTTTTGTGGCATATAGTGGATGTAAGGCACACCATCTGCCACGGCCACATTATCCCACGTCATCATCTTCAGGTCATTCACCCTGCAACCAATGTAACAATGCAGGACGAAGATGTCGCGTACCTCTGACATCAACTGAGGAACATCCGCCCCGATGATCTTCTTCAGCTCCTCTTTGGTAAGTGACACTGGTGTATCATACTTTTCACGCATCATTGCCTTACGACGGCTACCATCCATCATATTGAAGGGCGTTTTCTCCACTTCGCCAATAAACTCCTGAGCCCTGAAGAAGCTCCTCAATAGCTTCATTTTGGCTGCAATGGTGTTGCCGCTTCTGGGTTCACTGGGTATGCGTCTATCATCCAAACTCTTATAGAGTTTTGGATATTTTTCGACAAATAGCCATTCATCCCGGAGCCATGTGGAGAATTTTTGCAATATCGAGGCGTCGAATTCCTTGACAGTGATGTCATTCATTCGTCTCATCTTGAGGAAGCGGCAAAGTTCCCTCTGTAAAACTTCATAATGTTTTTTCCTCCCCATTCCAAAGACTCCGCTATCATATTGTCCGTTAATCCATTCTGAGAACACGTCTGCCATCCTTCTTACCAGAATTGGTTGGGATTTCTTGGTAGAATTGCCTTTTGCGATCAAAATACGCTCTACCTCCCTCGTCAACACCTCCGATGTGAGCATAAGGCCATTCTCCCTCATAACATGGTAAGCCTCACGCATCGCATCTTTCCGTTCCGTTATCGCTGTCAACAGTTCCTGGTCGTACACTGAGACGCGAGGTTTCAACGTTCCATCCTCGGTAAATTGCTTGCGGAGTAATGCTATGTCGGCTACAATACTGGTGCGGTGGGTGATGTCTACATCGCGCCCATCACGTAACCTGAAACGTATCTTTATGTTCCCGCTCTTTTTTTTTGATTTGAGCAAAATCGTTATTCTTTCCATGTCACCATCTTGTTAAATGCGTGGGGCAAAATTACTAAAAATTGCCCCACCAAAATGCATTTGAATGGAATTTTATAATACTATTTAGAATTATTAACTTTCATAATGTGTTGATAATCATTGTGTTTTGAGTATTTCTAAATTTCATAGAATTCTATATTTTGAATCCTGTAGGGATCACTTCAAGAACCGCTGGATAGTTGTTAATCAACTGTTTGGCGGTTCTTCTTTTTTTGTGTTGTTGGTGGCTTTTTGGAGGGAGAGGTCATTTGTGTTTTGATTTTTGGGCGTTCTTTTTGTTTCTTGATGTTGCTCTTTGTGGCCCAGTGTTTAAATTCATCCCGATATCGATCAGTGCCATGAGCTGAGCCGCGTAATTCATCATTTTCAAAAGTTGTCTCATGATGTCGTTATTGTAATTAGTTATTAATAAAATGTTAGATAAATTTATAAGGTTGAAATAAATACAGTTTGTTTTTGAGGTTTTTATTATTTTTTGCTATATTTGCAGCACAAATAATACTTGATCCTACCGATGCCGAGCGAGAGAAACATAAAGATTGTTAAGAATTGTCTGGGAATTTGGATAATTCCCGAGATTTCTTACTCTCTCTCATATACTGACCGCCAATCTGACATTATCCCGCCGCGCCCGCGCGGGCGGGTAATCTAAGGCTTTTCTTGCCAACGGGCAAGGGAGGCCGTTTTCATTGTTTATTACTTTTGTTCAACCATATAAATTACAAATAAAATGAAAAAGATCTTTTTTACCTTCTTGACGGTGCTGCTGGCGACGATGGCAGCACAAGCGGCCACCGACTATGGTTTCTCGGTGGGAGGAATCACAGTGACCAGTGACAACTGCAACAACATCGTGAGCAACTACATCACGAGCGGAATGGTGTATTACGTACCAAGTAGCAACACCCTGTACATGAACAATGTCACTATCACCATGACGGGCGACTACAACCGTGTCATCAACAACCTGGAATGCTCGGATCTGAAAGTCGAATTCAGTGGCACCTGCAACCTGTATGCTCGGGACGCTGCCGTGGTCCGCATCAGGAGGACTACCACGCTGTCTGCCCCGTCGGCAAGCACTGTCGTCAACATCACCGGTGTCAACGAGAACGGTATCTGGTTGGCAACAAGGAATGTTTTTGATCTTACTATTCAGGGCCCCGGAACATTCAATATCTCGTCCACCAATAATACGGCTATCGAGGATGAGGAAAATGGCTCGACCTCCCATGTGGATATATGGCACAATGTGTTTTTTAATAATGTGAATGCCGTTTTGTCGTCTGGAGGAAACAGTGTCGTCAAGCGTTTGCTTCTCAATTTTAAAGCAGGCAGTAGCGTGAGATTCAAGGCCACCAATAATTCCAGTTATCCGGTTATTGATTATTGTCAAAACTGGGATCTCTATGGGAATGAGGCCATCTTGGAGCCATACGGAGCCTATTATAGCAATGGCACCGTCTATGATTCCAGCGGTAACAAGGTCTATAATCAGGATGTTTATGTCAGCGACGACTATGTGGCCATCATCAACGCCACCAACTTCCCCGACGCCAATTTCCGCAACTATTTGCTCGGCCTCTATCCCAAGTGCTATATCACCCAGACCGATGTCAACAACTGCACAACGGAGAACGTTAGCGGCAAGAGCATTTCCAATCTCCAGGGCATCAAGTACTTCACTGCCCTGAAGCAACTGATTTGCTACAACAACCCGATGACATCGCTCGATGTGTCGGGCATGACCTCACTGACCTATCTGGACTGCGCCCCGACCGACAGCTACACCGGCACAAAACTGACCTCGCTCGATGTGTCGGGCTGCACTAACCTCGAGACGCTCCTGTGTTATAACACCAACATTTACTCGCTCAGCGTGGACGACTGCACCAATCTCAAGACGCTCAACTGCCACAATTGCCCCAATCTGACGGGCAGCCTAACGGTAATCAACAAGTCGAACCTTGCCTCGCTCAACTGCTTGAATTGCACAGCCCTAACTAGACTCTACTGTTACAAGAATGCCTTGATCTCGCTCGATGTGACGGGCTGCACGGCGTTGAAATCGCTCAAGTGCTACGAGAACGCCAACCTGGCGACCATCACGGGCTTGGCCGATTGCAGGGCCATCACCCATCTGGACTGCGAGGACTGCTCCATCACCAGCCTGCCTGGCGTGAACAACATGTCCAACATCACGACACTGCTGGCCCGCAACAACAAGTTGAACGCGCTCTCAGTAACCTACAAGAGCACACTGACAAACTTGAGCGTCAGAGGTAATACGACACTGACCGTCCTTCATTGTAATTCAAATGACTTGACCACGCTTGACGTGACAGGTTGCACTGCATTGAGTGCTCTCTATTGCTTTAGTAATGCTAACCTGGCCAGCATCACCGGCCTGGCCGACTGCAAGGCCATCACCCATCTGGACTGCGAGGACTGCGCCATCACCAGTCTGCCTGGCGTGAACAACATGACCAACATCGAGACACTGCTGGCCCGCAACAACAAGTTGACCACGCTTGAAGTAACCAACAAGAGCCAACTGACAAATTTGAGGGTCAGTGGTAATACGACACTGACCACACTCAAGTGCTTTAATAACGCCTTGACTTCATTAGATGTAACCTCTTGCTCAGCAATGACTTTGATGAGTTGCTATGGCAATCAGCTGACCTCGCTCAGTGTGGAGGGTTGCAATGCATTGAACGCTCTTTATTGCTACCAGAACAAGATCAGCGGCACGGGCATGACCACCCTGGTCAACAGTCTGCCCACGCGCTCGTCAAGCAATAAGGGCGAGTTGCGTGCTATCTTTAATGATGGCGAGAACAACTCGATGACTGCAGCCCAGATCACGACTGCCCGCAACAAGTACTGGCTGCCCAAGCGCTGGGATGGCGTCGCTTGGGTAGAGTTGACGGCCTCGACGCGTGGCGACGTTGACAACAACGGCGAGGTGAAGATTGGCGACGTGACAGCCCTGATCAACTATCTGCTGAGTGGTGACGCCTCTGCCATCAACCTGCAGGCTGCCGACTGCGACCAGAACGGCGAGATCAAAATCGGCGATGTAACCGCCCTGATCAACTACCTGCTGTCTGGCTCTTGGAATTAAAACTTCATCAAAACCTAAGTTATATCCCTCATGCTCAATGAACTGCACTCCAAAAGTTTTGTGTCTAACTTTTGGGGTGCAGTTCATCCAGGGCGTGAGGGATTTTTCTATTCATGGAGCGGAAAAAAAGCCGCCCAGCCCCATTGTTTGTGATGCGGACGGTAGCTGCGGCAATCATACCTGAAGGGGGACTTGCACCGTCGCTTTACAGAGTGAAGATTGAACGTGAACATTTGAACACGTGAACAATATCGGGGGATTGTCAAAAATTGTTCGTTTTTCTCATTCTGAATAATTAGGGCTCAGCCGATGATTGCATTTCATTCTACTATTAGACCAATAGTGAAAGTATAATGTCACATAAATAGATTACAAGTATAAATATAAATTAGAAACTGCCTGTATCGGAATCCTTGTTCTGTAGTTTTCGACTAATCTTGTAATTCTTACCTGTAGAGAAGTCGTAACTGAAACCGAGGACAAACATCGACTTATTGTCGTCAATCCAGGTTTTATATGTACTTTGCAGAATGCTTGTTGGCATGCTATAGCCTGAATAACGTGATCGAGTGAAAATCCAATAGTCAGCGGCGAAGATGCGCCAGTTCTTGTTTTGCCAAAAAAATTGTAGGTGAGATTTGTTCTCGCCGGCATCCAGTGTGGATCCATTGAGGCGTTTTGACACGATGTTCCCTACATAGGAGGCTCCCCAGTTGCCCTTCCGGAACTGAATGGCATAGTAGAGCGGTGCCCACGTATGATGGTAGTGTCCGATAATGGGGCTACTGACCGTTTGACGAGAGACGTAGCCCCGAATGGCCACCGTCAGCACCTGACTCTTAAAGGGGCTAATGACCAACATGTATGACCCACCCAAATCACTGCTATAGTTGGCATTTTCGTTCGTGCCCACAATATATTGCAGGCCGTTAATCTCTTGCTGGGTATAATAGCGGTTGATAGGAGAATCGGAATGTGAATAGTATAGTCCAACTTGGGTCTGTAGCCAGCTTAGGTTCCACTTGTGGATAAATTCTGACCGATAAGTGTTATAACTTTTCAGATACGGGTTGCCAATTCTCAGCACTCCAGGAATGACGAGGCTGGCATTGTTGCTGAGTTGTGAGATAGGGGGCGTATTCGATTTTGACGAGGTAACCCACTGAAGGCTCATCGTCTTTGATAGATTAGTACTCAGGATGAGTTTTGGTGTGAAGAGCCAATGAGAGTCGTGAGCATCAGTATTGTCTTGGGTCACTTGTGTGGCTCCTGCACCGATACGGTACATCAATTTTCCGAGATTGCCACTATACTCGGCATACATATAGTGCTGATAGCTGGCTGATGAGTATTCATAGTCCTTATAGTCGGAAAGCACGTTACTTATGGTGGCGTTCGAACGCCCAAACGATCCACGATAGCCCAGGCTTAGGTTGCCCTTTTCCCACTTCTTCGTATAAGCCAATTCACCAATAAAGGAGTACTTGTTGTTTTGCTGCTCTTGGTTGTCTGACAGCCATACCTCACCATCGTTGACAGCAACCTCCTCAGCCCAGTTCTTGCTGCTGTTGTGATAATAGGTTCCCACGAGGTCAATCGACAGTTCCTGATTCTTAGGCAGAGTTTTCTGGACATATACGTTCAGGTCTGGACCGAATGTGCTCATACGGCTGCCAAATTCACCTTTCCCTGCAATAGAAGTGTTAAGTGTTGATGTGTTTTGGATATCACTCTGTCCATCGCTATGCCTGTGGCTGAAGTGGGGCGTTGCCACAATCTGTACCGCTATGTCGTCAGATTTGTTGTAGGTGTACTTGATGACGGGGTCGTTCCAAGTATAGCCAAATTTGTCGTGGGTCTTTTTTTGATAGTTGTAATGAACAGGATACGCTGGTGCTGCGTCGTCGGGAAGGTACCTTTGCAGTGTATAGTCGTAAGTCTGATCACCAAAGCGCTTTGAATAGTCTCTCATGTTGAACGAATAAGAGAGTGAAAACTGATGGTTGCCCGAAGTCAGGTTCAGGTAGGCCTCATCGTCTGTAAAGCCCGTCGTGAAGGCTGTACTTGCCTCGATGCCTGCATTGATGCCAGTCTCCATCCGCTTGGTAATCACGTTGATGAGTGTTCCGGCTTCGGCATAGCGGGCTGGTGGAATGTTGTAATATTCTACCCTTGAGATCTTGTCTGCAGGAATGCCTTTTAAGTCAATGTCTGATGCTGCTACGCCATTGATCAGTATCTTCACGCTGCCGCCGTCCATTCGCTGAATCTTATTGCTCACCGGATCGATTTTCAGGTCTTCAACGTGTTCCAGCAGGTCACGGACATTGCGGGCTTGCCTTATTTGCTCAATAGTGAAGGTATGGACTGACTTATCCACATAGTTCATGATACGGGTGCCCTCTACTGTCACACCGTTGATGATATACTCAGCAGGTCGCATCTGGATTGTGCCAATATCGCCAGCCTCGCAATTACGATAGTAGGTGCGATAGCCGACAAAACTGCACTTTACGATAACACGGTGGGCCTCGATAGGAATCACGAAGCGACCGCTCTCATTGCTGACGCCTCCTGTGAGCAGCGTTGAGTCGGCAGGGTTAAGAATGGCAATGGTTGCGTATGCCAATGGCTGGCCTTGTTCGTCGAGGATGGTCCCCTTCAAGTGGTGCTCGGTCTTGTTGATGCATTCCACATAGATTTCGCCCTTCTCGCCCTGAGTCATGCGGATGGGGTAGAAGCCGATCATCTGGCGGATGGCCTCGGGCACGGGTTTATTCTTGATGTGGGTGGTAATAGTAAAATCTTCCAACTCATTATAGAGGAAGTAGATGGTGTAGTCGCGGGATTCTTCGGCCAGCTGGCGCAGCGCGTCGGCAATCGACACGTCACGGTAGTTGCGGGTCACACGTTGGGCCTGTGCTGCGACAAGGGTCATGCAGCACACAAGGAAAATGATGGCTTTTCTCATGGTCTTACTGCACGATTAATCGGTTATCTGTTTGTTCGATGGTTACACTCTCAAAGTGGCTCATGTCCTCCAGCACCTTTTCCAGGCCGTCGCCCTTGTTCCACACGAAGTGGAAACGCAGGTTGCGCGCATCCTCGTTCTGGAACTCGACCGTTATGCCGTAGTAGGCGGCTATCTTGCTGAGCATCTGCTCCAGCGGGGTGTTGTCAAACACCACAGGCTCGTCGTTCTCGGTGGCTGACGTGTCGGCCACGCCAAGGCGAGGCCCTACAGCATCCGCTTCAGTTTGGGGTGGTGTGGCGACTTTTTCGGTCGTTTGTTTAGAGTTGTCAGCAGCGGTGAAATGGCGCACGGTGTAAACCGTTGCCCATGCGATGCCCGACATCATCAGCACGCCAAGCACGGTCGCGGCCACTCTTTGCCACAGTCGTCCTTGCTTTTGCGCCGTTAGATGTGTTTGCTCGAATTGCTCCCAAGCCTTGTCCACGTCAACGGGTAGGGAATGGCTTCGCTGGCTGCGACGGGCACGGGCGGCCTGGGTGAGACTGCGGTAGAACTCGCGCGTCTCGTCGTCATGGTTGACGGTATCCATGATTTCTTGTTCGCTGTAACGCTCGGGATGGTCGAGCATTGCCAGCAGACGGTCGATGTTGTTGTTCGTTTCCATTGCGGTAGGTGTCATTAGATTAAACTCTTGATGCGATTGATACACTGACGCAAGTACTTATAGACGGTGCCCACGCTCATGTCAAGGCGTGTGGCGATTTCCTGGAAGGTCAACTCCTCGTCAAAGCGCAGGCGGAAGATGGTCCGTTGCGGCTCCTCGATCTCGCCATCGACGATGGCGTTAATCTGGTCAAGTTCGGCCAGCACTTCCTCGATGGGGCGCGTGTCATCCGCCTCGTCGAGTGGATGGAGATGCTTGAAGCGCTCACGCAACTGCATTTTCCTGATGTGGTTGAGGCAGCCGTTGCGCACGGCACTCATCAAGTAGGCCTCAGTCTTGCTGCCCGTCATCTGGTACTCGTTTTCCAACAGGCGGGCAAACACGTCTTGGACCACGTCCTGGGCCTCGGCATCATCGTGCAGCAAGGTTCTGGCCAGATGTATCATCTTGCCGTAATGTTGCCTGAACAGGCCCTCAAGTATGCTC
>JBGUJU010000209.1:0-1537 GCA_045114065.1 Sodaliphilus sp. | reverse complement strand
ATTGAGCAAAGGCGCCAAACAGGTCAATGGTTTTATCTTTTCGGAACGCTTCAGCAACGAGAAAGCGATGGTCCACGCCGCCAAGGTTGCCTACCTGGTTGAACTTGTCAAACAGGGAATCAACCAAAAAGTGTTGTTTGATCCTGCCATTGACATGAAGAATTGGCTAGTCAGCCAGCCCTCAGACACACGCATTAACAAAGTCAAGAAATCCAGTCCAGAAGGATTCTTCTATCTATACCACATGGTTCAATTGCAGGAAAAGGCTTGATTTAAGCCATACATTCACCCCAATGGAATCAGGGCTTTTAGGGCCGTGAAGGTCACTTCATGGGAGATAACGGCAGGATCGCCGCTGGGCGTTCCTGTCGTCTGAGTGGACCTCACGATCGGGTATGGCGGCTCATGGAGGCCGACGAGGTAACTCTGGCGGTTCACATCGGTGACGATGAACGCCAACGGATGGGTGGTGGGTATGGGATCCAGAGAGCGAAAGCGCAGCGTAGTGGTCTCGACACGCCCGTTGTTGTCGTACCGTGAAACCGTCTCGCAGGTTGCCGGGCCTTTGAGCGGCACCTGTGTTGGCGTGGTGAACACCTGCACGGGGATTGACGAGAGGCATTTCAGGTCGCAGTGTCGCTGGACCCTGTCAACGGGCAGGTAGGCAACCGAAAGGATGCCCGGGAGGGATTGGCATGTTGTTTTCATATCGTGTTCGCTTGGTATGGTTGTTTGATGATGATTCTGGCGGTGTGGCTTGTCCAACATTTACGGCAAATCCGACATTTACGACAATTACGACTTCTCCGACATTGAGGACAAGGTGGTATCGTTATTCTGGCATTTTTTTTTGACATTTTTTGCTTTCTCTCTTCTATTGTATATATCACGTTTGCGCTGGTAGCGTTTGGTCACGGCACACCAGTTCGTGTCGTTGAACTCGATGCCGTGGTTCACCATCCAGGCCTCCACGAGATCCTTCAACTGTGTCATCCTAGGATGAATCTTGTGGAGGTCCTGCCACAGTTGCACGTCAAAGCGGGAACGGATGCAGCTGTGCAGGCAATGGATTGCTGAAGCATCCAGGTAATTGTATGTGATGGCCTCTTTCTCTTTGAAGGCTGGGATCACTATGGCAAGGTTGGCATCCTGGCCCGTGTCTACTGGAACGTCTTTAGGGCGTTTGTCCAGGAACAGGCGAAGGATGTCTGCCTCTACCGAGCCGCGCGGCAGCTCCACCGGCGAGGTCCCGCCCATCTCATGGATGTACCATTGGGCGAGGTAAGGTTCAAATCTGAAGTATAGCAGAAATCGGTCCATAAGCTCTCTTTTTATCTTCACGCAAAATTACATAATCATCTTTATATCAGCAAATTGCGTTTAAATTTTGAACTAACTATGTGTCGATTCAGCCCTGGGTCTCCTTGGAGCCCCGGGGCCGGTTCCGACAGGGCACAAGAAAAGCCGCCCGAAGGCGGCTTCTCTCGCTGGGTGCGCTGCGGCTCAGCAGGTGCGGAACACGTGACCGCCATCGCCC
>JBGUJU010000208.1:0-3593 GCA_045114065.1 Sodaliphilus sp. | reverse complement strand
CGGTGAAGTAGCCCGGGTTGCTCGTGCCGCCGTCGATGTGGGCATAGGCCTTGTCAATGTGGCTGTCATCGTAGGTCGTCCCCTGGCCGCCCACCAGACTGAAGCAGTTCGTAAACATATCACTGGACTCCGTCACAGCCGCAGTGCTCCAGTCATTGCCTACATAGATGGTCCGCAGATTGAGGCCGCCAGCGAACATGTATCTCATATCGGTCACCTTGGCCGTGTTGAAACCGCTCACATCAAGGCTTGTCAATTTGCAGTTCATAAACATCGCGCTCATGTCGGTCACCTTGGCGGTGTTGAAACTGCTCACATCTAGGCTCGTTAAGCCCGTGCAGCCAGAGAACATTTGAGTCATCCAAGTCACCTTGGACGTGTTGAAGTGGTTCAAATCAAGGCTTGTCAATTTTGAACATTCCATGAACATCCAGTTCATATAGATCACCTCGCTGGTGTTCAGGTAGCTCATGCCCGTGATGGATTGAAGGTTCTCCATGCCATAGAACCAATCGCAGGTGGTCGTCGGGCGGGCGCCTGCGAACGAGGGGTCAAAGACCACCTTGGTCACGCTGGCATTGGTGCCGTCGGTTTCCCATTCAGTATAGTTGCTGCCCTCGTTCAGGTCGTAGGTCGTGCCCGTGCGGCTGCTGCGCTGGTTGTCGTAGTAGAACGTCAACGTCGTGTTCGACGACGTGTAGCAGGCATAAGCCACAGGCGCGTTCTTGTCGGTGAAGTAGCCCGGGTTGCTGGGTCCGCCGTCGATGTGCGCATAGGTCTTGTCCTTCGGGTTGGAGGAATTGTAGGTCGTGCCCTGTCCGCCCACCAGGCTGGTGCAATAATTGAACATCTCTGTGGAACCCGTCACAGCCGCAGTACTCCAACCATTGCCCACATAGATGGTTCGCAGATTAGTGCAGTTATAGAACATGCTACTCATCATGGTCACGTTGGACGTGTTGAAACTGCTCAAATCAAGGCTCGTTAAGCCAATGCAGCCAGAGAACATATGATTCATCTTTATCACCTTGGACGTGTTGAAGTGGCTTACATCAAGGCTCGTAAGTTTATTACAATTCGTAAACATCCAGTTCATATTGGTCACCTCGCTGGTGTTCAGGTAACTCAGGCCCGTGATGGATTGAAGATTCCTCATGTTGTAGAACCAACTATAGGTAGTCGTCGGGCGGGCATTGGCAAACGACGGGTCAAAGACAACCCGGGACACATTGGCATTGGTACCGTCGTTCTCCCAACCGGTATCGTTGGCGCCCGTGTTCAGGTCGTAGGTCGTGCCCGTGCGGGAAGCGCGCTGGGTGTCGTAGTAGAACGTGAGCGTCGTGTTCGACGGCGTGTAGCAGGCATAGGCCTCAGTCGCAATGGTGAAGTAGCCCGGGTTGCTCGTGCCGCCGTCGATGCGGGCGTAGAGACGGTTCACATGGGTGGCATCATAGGTCGTGCCCTGGCCGCCCCTGATCTTGGTACAATTCAGGAACATTTTATCGGAATAGAAGTCGGTCACGGCGGCTGTGCTCCAACCACTGCCAGCATAGATTGTTACCAACTGGCTGCAGCCAGAGAACATGTACCACATGAGAGTTACCTTAGAAGTGTTGAAACCGCCCAGGTCAAGACTTGTCAGTCTGCTGCAACTAGTGAACATATTACCCATGTTAGTCACATTGGACGTGTTCCAGTTGCTCACGTTGAGACTCTCCAGGGCCTGGCAGTTGTTGAACATGCCTTCCATATTGGTCACATTGGACGTGTCAAAATGCCTCAGGTCGAGGCTCGTCAATGACGTACAATAATTAAACATGGATTGCATATCGGTCACCTTGGACGTGTTGAAGTGGCTTACATCAATGCTCGACAATGCATTACACTCATTGAACATATAACTCATATCGGTCACATTAGACGTGTTCCAATTGCTCATGTTGATGCTCTCCAGACTGATGCTTTCATTGAACATGCCCTCCATATTCGTCACATTGGAGGTGTTGAAAGTGCTCAGGTCAAGGCTCGTCAGGTTATAGCAGTAAGCGAACATCTCATTCATGTCGACCACATTGGAGGTGTTGAATGAGCTTACATCCAGGCTCGTAAAGCTACTGTTGAGGAACATGCCCTCCATGCTTGTCACGTTGGAGGTATTCAGGTAGCTCAGATTCAGGCTTGGCAGACCGCAATAGGCGAACATGTAAAACATGTTCGTCACCTCGGACGTGTTTAAATACTGCATGCCCGAAACCGACTGGAGGTTGGTCATATTAGCAAACCATGCCTGGGTGCTACTCGGGCGTGCGCCGGCAAATGACGAATTGAACACAACGCGCGTGACGGATGCGGCGGTACCATCCGACATCCAGCCGGGCCAATTGTTGTCCGTGTTCAGGTCGTAGGTCGTGCCCGTGCGGCTGCTGCGCTGGGTGTCGTAGTAGAACGTCAGCGTCGTGTTCGACGACGTGTAGTTGGCGTAGGCCTCGGCAGCAGCGGCGCCGAGGGCACACATCATGGCCGTCACCAGGACGACCAGACGCAGGAGTAAATTCTTCTTTTTCATAGTAATTTGGTTTTAATAGTTAATAACTGCTGCAAATATAGTCATTTTTCAATTAAAAAGCAAATTTTAGGTGTTAGGTTTTGGTGTTAGGTTTTAGGTGGCTGCCGCGTTTTATTTTTTAAACGCTGATTACGCGAATTACACGAATTTATTAAATAATCAGCGATAATCAGCGTAATCCGCGTTCATTTATGAAAGAAGAGGCTGTGTCTTAATTCGCGCCTAGAATTTTGATCGGCCGCAAGGCCGAGAAATTAAACAAAAATTCTTATAAAAATTAAACACGATTGTCCATTCATCTATTCGTCCAAACGCATATAAAAGAGGAAAAGGGAGGACTACTTTTCTTTCATTACTACAAGTCAAACAACTTAAACAACTTGGCTGCCGCATATGCTCGCGTTGCTCGCAGGTTAATGGTTAAAGTTTAATAGATAATGAAGCATCCGCATTCCGTCTGACAGGAACGCGGATGCAATGTTGTTTGAGTTGTTTAAGTTGTCGTTAATGTTAAGAACGCGGATGCCAGCTTAAAAATATTCTTTGCGGCTTAGCGGCTTAGCGTGAGGTTTATCCGTCGTGGGGCGGCCACGCCAAGGCGAGGCCCTACAATGCGGATGCCCCCTAAAGCCTAAAGCCTGCGAGCAACGCGAACATATATTTACTTCATGTAGGTGTAGCGGTAGTCGGTGGGGGGCACGAGGGTCTCCTTGATGACGCGCGGGATGATCCAGCGGATGAGGTTGAACTCACCACCGGCCTTGTCGTTGGTACCGCTGGCACGAGCGCCGCCGAAGGGCTGCATACCCACAACGGCACCGGTCGGCTTGTCGTTGATGTAGAAGTTACCGGCGGCATAGCAGAGCTTATCGGTCAGCTTCTCGACCTCGAGGCGGTCGCGGCCCCAAACGGCGCCGGTCAGACCGTAAGGCGAGGTCTCGTCACACAGGCGGGCGGTCTCGTTCACCTTGTCGTCGTCGTAGGGGTAAACCGTCAGCACGGGGCCGAAGATTTCCTCTTCCATCGA
>JBGUJU010000207.1:0-27853 GCA_045114065.1 Sodaliphilus sp. | reverse complement strand
CAGTTTGAATTTCGAGCGTGCACTCTATTGGATCAACGTAGGTGCAATTCCCACCGACACTGTACGTAACATTCTCTCTCGCGAGGGCGTGATGCTGATGAAGCACCTCCAGGGTGGCGTCAAGAAGGGCGCTTTCACCGAGGAAGAGGCTCAGAAGCGTTTCGAGGCCTGGAAGGCCGAGAAGCAGGCTAAGCTCGACGCAATCCGCAACAAGGAGCGCGACGACAAGAAGGCTGCCACCAAGAAGGCCATCGCCGAGGAGGCCAAGAAGAACGAGGCAAAGGCTGAGGCCGTAGCCAAGAAGAAAGCCGAGATCGCTGCCGCTAAGGCTGCTGCCGAGGCTGAGGCTGCCAAGGCCGCTCAGGAGGCTGCTGCTGCCGAGGCTCCCGCCGAGGAAGCTCCCGCCGAGGAAGCTCCCGCCGCTGAGGCTCCCGCTGAAGAGGCTCCTGCCGCTGAGGCATAAGAAGAACCCCGTTCTTTTTAAAACCCACAAGTTACAGGCTCTCAACCTTGCGGTTGAGAGCCTGTACTTTTTTTACCATGAGTCAGTAGAAATAAACCCCTATTGGATGAGGGTGTGTCATAAATCTATTGCTTGAATTATTACCGTGTCGCAATTATGACATACCGCCAGGTTTTTTTAAGAAGTCAGTCGACGAGTTCTTCTTGACTATTCTTGCTGGAGGAAGGCCATTAGGGCCTCCTTGTTCTCGATGGGCGTGGTGGTGGGACGGCCCAAGTCGGCACGGGCGCCTTTCTTCACCTTAATCTCAAGAAGCAGCGGCGCCTCCTCTTGAGTCAATGATTCCAATTGTTGAACAAGGTCAGATTCATTATCCACTGTCTTGACGGTCTTATAACCGAAAGCTCTTGCTACAGACGGGATATCTACCTGATGCCCCACCGTGGGCTGGCCACCGACTGAATCGTGCGCACCATTATTGAACACAATATGATAATAATTGGACGGAGCTACCGACCCGATGATGGCCATATTGCCGGCATGCATAATCGTTGCGCCATCGCCATCGAAGCAGAACACCCTCCTGTCGGGTTTATTGATGGCTATTCCCAAAGCAATCTGCGAGGCATGTCCCATGGAACCCACCGTGAGGAAATCCTGATGATGGCCATGATTCATGGCAGCACGGTACTCAAACAATTCACGGCTGATCATTCCTGTGGTTGAGACTATCACATCATTGCTCGAGACATGCCCGGCAACCAACTTGATGGCATTCTCTCGTGAGAGAGAGAAAACGGAAGCCGTATCAGACTGCAGCTTATAAGAATCAAATGTCCCCTTCTTAACCACAAGGGCAAACGCCTCTTTAGTCGCCTTCATGTGGGCAACGGCACGTCCGATCTGTTCGGCCAACTGTGACTCGTCATCGGTCAGCACCTCATACTGTATTCCCATTGTCTCAAGCAGCGGCAAGGTCACCAGACCCTGCTTGCGATGCTGTGGCTCATCTTTCACACCAGGCTCGCCTCGCCATCCGACGACAAGGAGCACGGGAATATTATAAACCAATTTATCAGTCAACGACATCAACGGGTTAACCGTGTTGCCGAGACCAGAATTCTGCATATAGACAACAGGAATCTTGCCAGTCGCCAGATGGTAGCCGGCAGCCAGGCCAACGGCGCCACCCTCATTGGCGGCAATGATATGCTGACTAGAAGGCAAGTTGTCGGTAATATAGGCACACAGATTCTTCAGCAATGAATCAGGAACGCCAGTATAGAAATCAATCTGATGACCTTTCAGTTCATCAAAAAAACGCTTTGGTGATATCATGATTGTATAACCATTATTTAATAAATAAGACAACGAAAATCCTCGGTAGCGTCAACTGTCCCTAGAGACTATTTCATAATTGCGACACAGTAATATAACCGTGCTATCGCACGGGAAATAAACAAATTTTTAAATTAAAATTAATATTATAGTTATATTAATAAAAATTTTATAATTAATTTGCTTAATTTCCCTCCCGCAGGGCGGTTATAATTCAAGCAATTGATTTATGACACACCGCCGAGTTGTTATTTTGTGCCGGGGATTAACTCGAGGATCTGCTTGATCGGCATACACAGGTCATTGGCCTCGAGCGAACGGCCATTGGCCAGAATACTCTCGGCACACTGCACCATAGCAGGATAGGCTGCACGCAGCAGATGATTGGCATAGATGACCACGTTCACACCCCACTCTGCCAACTCGTCCTCGGTAACATGGTTGTAGGTCGTGGGCACGACAATCAGAGGGATGTTGGGCTCTTTCTCACGGAAGCGCAGGCAGAATTCCTTGATGTCATCACCACTCTTGTTCTTGCTGTGGATCATGATTCCGTCAGCACCCGCCTGAACATAAGCCAAGCAACGCTCCAAGGCGTCCTCGATAGATTTTCCGGCGATAAGGCTCTCACAACGGGCAATGATCATGAAATCAGCCGTAACCTGGGCCTGCTTACCGGCACGAATCTTGGCGGAAAAACCTTCGATGCTATCTTGGGTCTGAATGGCGTCGGTACCGAATAGAGAATTCTTTTTCAGTCCCACCTTATCCTCAATAATGATAGCCGAGACGCCAAGGCGTTCCAGCGTCCTCACCGTGAACACAAAATGCTCGGGTTTGCCGCCCGTATCACCATCGTAGATCACAGGCTTGGTCGTCACTTCGAGCGCATCGTTCAAGTCATGCAACCTCGTTGTCAAGTCTACTGCCTCGATGTCGGGCTTGCCCTTGCTGGTCGAGTCGGTCAACGAACTGGCCCACATACCATCAAACTCACGCTTCATATTATTGACGGTCACCGAAGTATTCTCAATGATCAGACCTGTCAGGCCATTGTGGGACTCGCAGATGCGAACGATCTTTTTAGCATTGATGAGACGACGCAATCGTTTCAGGCGCACATCAGGAGTAGTGCCAATTTCCTTGAGCCGCTCATTGAGCATGGTAGAAGAAATGCCCTTGGTATAAGGTACATCAATCACCTTACCACCCCACTCTGCCAACTTGTCGATGACCTGCTGGCGCGTCTTAGCCTGGACGCCATCTTTCCAGTCATCACCGTGAACCACAAAGTCAGGGCGCACTTTCTCCAGATTGGGGCGATAGTCAAGGGTCGTCTGAGGGATGACCTCAGCAACACCTTTCAGATTGCTCACTACCAGTGAACGCTGCTCATAGTTCAGGTATGGCAAACGCTTGTAACTGGCGATTGCCTCATCGGTCAACACACCCACAATCACACGGCCATACTTAGCAGCCTCGTGCAAGATGTTGAGGTGACCAGGATGAATAATGTCGGCACTCATGCCAACGTAAACAGTTTTTGTTTCTTTGTCCATTGTATTATACTAATTATTGTTTATTCTCTAATCGATTGTACAGCAGCCATGATCAAGTCTTCATCAATTGCCATTGGTGAATTCTTGGCTCGCTCAAGATTAATGCCTCTCGCCACAACAGTGTCATCAAAATCCCTCTTTTTATCAAATCCAAGACCTAACTGATTGATATAGGACTTCATCGCCGCAAACGGGTCAGAATCAATGTTGAGCAAAGAACGCAAGCGATTCATCTTCTCGACATATCGGTCATAACAATTCCCACGGTAGGAATCAATACCGCCCTCAAGGTTAAGCCTCAGGAAGAAAGGAAATGTCAGCGCGACAGCATGACCATGCGGATATCCATACTTGGACGTCAACACATAGGATAGAGCGTGCGGCACTGTAGTGCGAGTTATGTTGATTGCTTTTCCGGCGCCATTGGCCCCAATCAAGAGATTGGTTCTGTCCTCAGGGGAAAGAGTATCCTTGTTCAAGAGCGAATAGATTCTCTCAATGGCCTCTACTGCATACTCATCAGACTCAACAGTGGCGTTGATGTTCCAATAAGCTTCAATCGCTTGAGCCAAGGCGTCAAACCCAGTGCATGAAGTCAGGTAACGACTATTGTTGTAGGTAAATGGAGGATACAAGATGACAGAATCCGGCAAGATAGAAGCTTCACTGATCGAGTGTTTTACGCCATCAATATAACATACTGCAAATTGAGTGGACTCGGCGCCGGTTCCAGCCGTAGTCGGGATGGCCAGCAAACGGATATCACAATGAGCATAATGACGGATCAGTTTAGCCATATCCATGACGCTTCCGCCACCGATAGCGACCACAACATCAGGAGCCGTGCGGTGAAGCAAAGAGACACCCTTGTTTACATCCTCCATCTTGGGATTCTCGGTGAAGTCGTCAAAATCGATAACAGTCATCGACCTTGTGAGGCTCTCAATCAATTCCTTTGCGCCACAAGATTGGTAGGACCTGTGACCATGAACCACAAAGACAGACTTGGCACCCCCGACAAACGAAGAGAACGCTTGATTGAAATCTTGTTCTGTCTGACAGCACTCTATATATTGTTCCATTTCCATCTAAGAAAGTATTAATCAAAAAACTCAAGCCGCTCGACATGGTGATAAACATTGTCCAAGTCTTTGGGCAACTGCATGTAATCCCCATACAGGCATTGAAGAACCTGATGACTATTACCCGGGACCTTGACCTCTATTCCCTCAAAGACGTGAGTCGATAATGGGAAGATATCACTCTTGGGATGAACCTTATGAAAGGGGATGCCGTAGTCAAAAGTGATTGTCTTGCGGCTGATGATTTTGCTGAAAAACCGTAAAATGGGGAATGAAACATGCCGATTCAGCCATGTCAATGCCCTAATCTTACACATAGCAGCATTGTCCCCATCTGTTTTACGGAATAGTGTGTAGGCATAACTCTGCAGACGCCATCGCTGAGTGCGAGGGCAGATAGCATCAAACGGGAAAATATCTATAAAGATTCCCCTCTCCTTGAACACCTTGTCATAAGAGCCTTCATCCAAGAATGAACGCTTATCCCTCAATTTAGCAAAGAAAGAGAAATAATTCTTATCGGTATCGTTGGTCTGCAAAGCAATGTGTGCGGGCAATTCGCCTGGCAACACTTTCAACAACCGCTTGTAGTCCTTGCGCATCATGCCAACATCCAGATCGTCATCCCAGGGAATAAACCCATCATGACGTATCGCGCCCAACAGCGTGCCCCAATACAGGAAATACGGAATGTCGTACTTCCTGCAGATGCGGTCCAGCTCTTTCAGCATCTCGAGCATCACCATCTGCTGGCGACGCAGGGGAGATCCCTCAGGGTTGAATCGAGCTTTGAGCTCGTCGGCGTTGAATGTCGGTTTGCTAGTCATTCACATGAATTGTTACATGAAGCCGTGCCACAACTTCAATCTGAATTATTATCGCGCTTCGCACGATTAAAAATGTTGTTGGCACAGACTCCTGATTAGACGGGTATTACATGATGCCGCGTTCGCGGAGTTTCTTCTGCCAGTTCCAAGCGCTGAGCATGGTGTCGTCGAGGGAAATCTCGGCATGCCAGCCCAGGACCTCATTGGCACGCTTGGGGTCGGCCCAGATCTGGACGATATCGCCGGGACGACGCGGTGCAATCTTGTGAGGCACCTTGACGCCCGTAGCACGCTCAAACGAGTGCAGCAACTCCAGTACCGAAGCACCGTTACCCGTGCCGATATTGAAGATTTCAAGAGCCTCGTCGCCCTTGTCTTCCAACATACGCTCCAGAGCCTTGACATGGGCCTTGGCGAGGTCCACCACATTGATAAAGTCGCGGATGCAGGAGCCGTCGCGCGTGGGATAGTCGTCACCGAAGATGCTCAGTTCCTTGCGCACGCCAATGGCGGTCTGCGTCAGGTAGGGCACCAGGTTCTGGGGAACGCCGTTGGGCAACTCACCGATCTCGGCACTGGGATGAGCTCCGATGGGATTGAAGTAGCGCAACAGGATAGCCTTGATGGGGCTGCCACTGCGGATAACGTCGGTGATGATGTCCTCGCAGATCTGCTTGGTAGCGCCGTAGGGAGAGGTAGCCTTCTTGGTGGGTGCATCCTCGGTGATGGGGTTCTTGTCGGGCTCGCCATAGACGGTGCATGACGACGAGAAGACAAAGCCCTTCACGCCGAATTCGGGCATGAGTTCCAGCAGGTTGAGCAGGATATTGATGTTGTTGCGGTAATACATGATGGGCTTCTCAATGCTCTCGCCCACCGCCTTGCTGGCAGCAAAGTTGATGATACCGCTGATGCCGGGATGGTCCTCAAAGAGCCTGCGAACCACGGCGCGGTCGGTGCAATCACCCTCGACAAAGGCGGGGCGTATGCCCGTGATGCGCTCGATACCGTCCAGCACCTCAATGTTACTGTTACTCAGGTTGTCGATGATGACCACCTCGTAGCCTGCTTGTTGCAATTCTACTGTTGTATGGGAACCGATAAATCCGGTGCCTCCAGTCACTAAAATTTTACCTTTCATATATTATCTGTTTGAAATAATGAGTTTTAAGTCTATGTAAGATGATTATCGCCAGTTGATTTGTGGCGGAAACTGCGCACAAACTCGATGCACTCCTCAAAGATCCGAGCCCCTGATAGCTTCATCGTCATTGTGTAAAGTGCCGCCGCAATGATTACCCGCAACACAAGCAGGAGATACCTGTTGCTGACGGGCAACGTTACCAGATAGGTCAGCCCCATCACAGCCAGAGCAATGCCCATAAACGGGCACAGGTCACGCAGCATGCTCGTGAAACGATAACCGATAAGCCGCGAGGCAAATACCTGCCATGCCAACAGCCAGAGGATCGTGATACAGGCAAATGCAATAACCATCGCAGTGATGCCCATCGAGTGACAAGCCAGGACTGCGATCAGCATCATGATGATCTGACCGATGCTCAACCACATATAGATATCGGACTTGCCGAGGCTGAGGAACAGATTCTGATATACCGTATATAATGGAATGAATGCACCGCTGATGCAAAGAATCTGCAACAAGGGGATGCTATTCATCCATTGCTCTCCGATTGCTGAAAGAATGAACTGGGGTGCAATCAGCGCCAAACCGAACATCGCAGGAAAAGCCATGAATGCAGTGAAACGCAACATCTTGCCGAAGACACGACGCTGGCGTTCATGATCATCATTAATGCGGGTGAGCACAGGCTGAGCCACCTGAGCGACCGTATTGGATACCAATTGGTTAGCCATCGTGTTCCACTTGTTGGCTTGGGTGAAATCACCGACCGATGCGGCAGGGAACAGACGTCCAAAGACTACCGTCAGCACATTGTTGTTAATCGTAGTTAGAATAGTGGTGATCAGCACCTTATAGCTAAAAACAGACATCCGCTTTACCGGCTCGAAAGTGACACGCAGAGTCGGCATCCAACGAGCGAAAAAGTAGCGACCGATACAGATTACTACATTATAGAGCACCTGCTGTGTCGCCAAGCTCCAATAGGAAAATCCATTGATGGCCATCACAACGCCCACCGTGCCCGACACAACAAGGGCGGTCAGCGAGACGATAGCTTTTTCCTTGACCCTCAAGTCACGGGTAAGAACAGCATTGGGGACAATGCCGATAGCCGCAAAGATGAAACCCAGGAACAGAAAACGAGACAACGAAGTCAGGCAGGGCTGATGGTAGAATGCCGCGATCAACGGTGCACACGCGAACAAGACGGCATAGAGCAACAGGCTCACACCGATGTTGAACCAGAAGACCGAGTTATAGTCCTCGTGCTTGATATCCTTGATGTTGATCAACGCCACGCCGAATCCGCTGTCCTGCAGGTTGCCGGCGATGAGCGAGAAGATAGCGAGCATCCCCACGATGCCATATTCACCAGGCGAGAGTAGCCTTGCCAGAAAAATGCCGATAATCAGGTTGAGCAACTGCATACCGCCGCTGCTCATGAGACCCCAGAACAAGCCTAGTGCCGTCCGTTGTTTCAGGGACTGATTACCGCCTTGCTCACTCATTGCCTTGCCAAAATCAAATCAATCCACTCGCGCACGCAGGCGTCACCGCCACGTCGCTTGAGGATGTTGATACACGGAATCGTCTTCACCTTGTCACAAGCATCGGCAGGGCAAGCGGGCCACCCCACTGCCGCCAGCAGGTCATAGCAGTTCACGTCGTCACCGACATAAGCCACCTGCTGCAGCGTGATGCCCATCTCGTCACAGATCTCGCGAACGGCAGCCAACTTGCCACCGTCACGGGCACTCTGCTTGAGATAGTCAAGGCCAAGTTTGCGGGCTCGGTTCACGTTAATGGCAGTATTTTCGCTGGTAACGATGCCCACCTTGACACCTGTGCGTTGCAACATCTGCAGCCCCATGCCATCTCGAGTATTGAATTTCTTGAACTCGGTGCCATCGCTGCCGTAGTACATGCCGCCGTCGGTGAGCGTCCCGTCAACATCAGTCAAGAAGAGCCTGATGTCCTCGGGCGAGGGAATCGCTACCTGGAGTGTATCGTTTTTCTCTATCATATCAATCATTGTCGTCTTTCCTGGTCACCATAATGTCGGAGGAAAGGTCTTTACTAAACGGCAAAGATACAGATTAATCACGATATCAACAAACATATAACGACAAGAAATGCCCATTGCTAAACAAATGGCACTATTTTTGTTGGTTAATTCTGGCGGCGCCTCAACAAAAACAAAATAACTTTTGTTTTTGTGTTCGACTTGCACTAATTTTGGATAAATTCGGCGGCGTCTCAACAAAAACAAAATAACTTTTGTTTTTGTGTTCGACTTGCACTAATTTTGCAGCCAAAATTGGAAAAGGATAGCAATGATTGACATCAGGATAGACCAGAGGATTCTGGATGCGTGTCCCGAGACACGTATCGGACTTATCAATGCCACGGTGGTGAATGAGCCGACGTGCGACGACCTGTGGGCTGAGATCGAAGCTGCAGCCGACGAAATCCGTCAACGTTACGAACTGCTGGAAATCAACCAGCGACCAGCCATTGCCGCTACCCGACACCTGTATAGATCACTGGGCAAAGACCCTAGCCGATATCGCGTGGCAAGCGAGGCCCTGTGCCGACGTCTCATCCGTGGCCTGGGCATTTATCGCCTGACTACACTCATCGATGTGGTCAACCTAGTATCGATCAAGAGCGGATATGCCATCAGCGGGCTGGATGCTGACCGCATCGTGGGCGACACGCTCACCATGAGTGTGGGCACCGCCGAGGACATCTACAACGGCATCGGCCGCGGCGTGCTCAACATCGAGGGAATGCCCGTTTACCGCGATGCCGCCGGTCCCATAGCCACCCCTACCAGTGACGAGGAGCGCACCAAGTTCACCGAGCAGACTGTGAGGGCGCAGATCAACATCAACGCCTTTGCTCCCGAGATGCCGCTGAACGAAGCCGTGGACTGGATGGCTTCATTGCTCAAGAAATATGCCCATGCCACCAACGTCGAGACGGGAATCCATGTTCCAGAGAGAAGTTAGGAGTTGGTTCCTGCCAACAAGAGACCAGAAATAAATAACCAAGAACAAATATGGAAATATTACAGATTATTGAGAAAAATGTCAATCAGCGCCACATCGACCAAGTGGTCGAGACGCTCAAGGACGGTGGACTTATCATCTACCCGACCGACACCGTTTATGCATTGGGCTGTGATGCCCTCAACAACCAAGCCATTGAGCGCATCTGCGCCATCAAGGAGATGAAGTCTGCCAAGACCAACCTGTCCATCATCTGTGACGACATCTCACAAGTAGCAGAGTTCGCTAAGTTTGACAACACCCAGTTCCGCATGATGAAGACCAATCTGCCCGGGCCGTTCACCTTCATCTTCCCGGCACTGTCCAAACTGCCCAAGGCTTTCAAGGGCCGTCGCACGGTGGGTATCCGTATCCCCGACAACGAGATTGCCCTGTCCATCGTTCGCACACTGGGAGGTCCCATCCTGACGACGTCGGTGCCTGGCGAAGACGAAGATTACCGTTGTGAACCCGGCTTGATGGCCGAAGCCTTTGAGTCCCAGGTTGATATCGTCATCGATGCCGGCCGTGGCCAGCTCATGCCCTCGACCATCGTGGACTGTACCAGCGATGAGCCCGAGGTCACCCGTCAAGGCAAGGGAGAATTGATTGTTTAGGTTAAAGATTAAAGGTTAGAGATTATAAAGATATGAAGAAAATCATTATTTGTTTGTCAGCAGCGCTCATGCTTGCCGCATGTAGCAACAAGGCCGAGAATCAGGACGACAATAACACTGCTGCCGGTGAGGTGGTCACTCGTAACGAGTTGCCCGTCGCCAGCCCCGATGACAAGGGTCAAACCGAATGGATCAAGCAGACGACTATCATGAGCTCCAAGCCCATGGTTATTGACTTCTTTGCCGACTGGTGTCCTCCCTGCAAGAAGTTGTCACCCATCCTTGACGAGATTGAAAAGAAGTACAAGGGTGAGGTTATCTTCAAGCGCGTTGATATCGACCAGGAGGCAAAATTGGCCCTTGACTTTAAAGTCAAAAGCATTCCCACGCTGATGTTTGTCACCCCCAAGGGTGAGTATCAAACCATAGTAGGCCTGCAAGAGCAACAGGTCATTGAAGCCAAAATTGACGAGCTGCTCAAATACAGCTCAAAGTAACTATCAGCATTTAGCTGTTAACAGGCTGACCAGACTCGAGAAAAGTCGTCTACGCTATCATCAAAAGCGGTGCTAAAAGGGGAAAAAGTGTTCTTTTTTTCTTCTTTTATATAATGTGTGGTGCTGAAAGTTGTGGTATTGTGTTTTTTTTGCGAACTTTGCACCCGATTTTGAATAAACGATTAGTCAATAGATAACTACATCATGAAGATTACTGCACAACAACTTGCAGCAATGGTTAACGGTACGGTTGACGGCGATGCCACAACCGTCATTAACAATTATGCCAAAATAGAGGAGGCCACCCCCGGTTGCCTCACTTTTCTCGCCAATCCCAAATACACCCACTTCGTTTATACAACCCAGGCTTCGGCAGTGTTGGTGCGCAAGGACTTCGAGCCCGAGCAAGAAGTCAAAGCCACGCTCATCCGCGTCGATGACCCTTACAAGACGCTCGCCGACCTGCTGAACTTTGTCAACAGCCAGCGTCCTGAGAAACGTGGCATCGAGCAGCCCATCCACGTTGGTCAGGGTACTACCCTGCCCGACGATGTGTATGTCGGTGCATTTGCCTACATCGGTGACGGCGTGACCATCGGTAAGAACGTGAAGATTTACCCGCAGGTCTATGTCGGCGACGGCGTGACCCTGGGCGATGACGTTATCCTCTATCCCGGTGTGAAGATTTACCACGGTTGCCGCATCGGCAATCGCTGCATCGTGCAGGGCGGCGCCATCATCGGCGGTGACGGCTTCGGTTTCGCCCCCAAGGAGGACGGCACCTACGAGAAAATTTCCCAAGTGGGCATCGTCATCCTGGAGGATGATGTAGAAATCGGTGCCAACACCACCATCGACCGTGCCACTATGGGCGCTACCGTGGTCAAGCAGGGAGCCAAGCTCGACAACCTCATCCAGATAGCACACAACGTCGAGGTCGGCGAGTGTACTGTCATGGCTGCACAGGTGGGCGTTGCCGGTTCTACCAAGATCGGCAAGTACAATATGGTCGGTGGCCAGGTGGGCTTTGCCGGTCATATCACCGTGGGCGACAAGAACGGCATCGGCGCACAGACCGGTGTGGACAACAGCATCGGCAGTGGCGGCAAGTGGCTTGGAGCACCTGTACAACCCGCGATGGAATTTGCTCGCCAAGTCGTTTACTTGAAACGCCTGGGTGAGATGTACAGTGATATCAAAGATCTGAAAAAGAAAGTCAACCAGTAATTAGCCATTAGCAAGCATGCGCCAACAAACTAACAGCTAAAGGCTAAAAGCAAGAAAACAATGAAACAGACGACACTCAAGAAAGCCTTTACCGTGACAGGCAAGGGCCTCCATACAGGACAACTGTCAACCGCTACCTTCAAACCTGCCGAGGTGAACACGGGCTATGTGTTCAAGCGCATTGATCTAGAGGGTCAGCCCACCATCCAAGCACTTGCCGAACACGTCATTGAAACCACTCGCGGCACCGTCATCGCCAGCAAGAGCAACAAGGAAGCCCGCGTGAGCACCATCGAGCACGCCATGGCTGCCCTGTATGCCGCCGGCATCGACAACTGCCTCATCGAGGTGAACTGCGGCGAGGTACCCATCCTCGACGGCAGCGCCATCATCTGGTGCAAGGAGATTGAGAAAGCCGGCATCGTTGAGCAGGAAGCCGAGAAGGAATACTATGTCGTTAAACAGCGCATCAAGGTCGTTGACAAGGAGACAGGTTCGTCACTGATCGTACTGCCCGATGATGACTTGTCCATCGACTGCATGATTGAGTTTGATTCTCCCGTGCTGGGAAACCAGTTTGCCTCGTTGACCGACATCCGCCAGTTCAAGGACCAGATTGCTGCCAGCCGCACCTTTGTGTTCGTGCGCGAGGTGCTGCCACTCATCCAGTTGGGCCTCATCAAGGGCGGTGACCTGGACAACGCCATCGTCATCTATGACTCGGCGATGAAGCAGGAAGACCTGGACCACATGGCCGACGTGATGAAAGTGCCTCACAAGGATGCCAACGAGTTGGGTTACCTCAACAACAAGCCTCTGGCGTTCAAGAATGAGCCTGCTCGTCACAAGTTGCTCGATGTACTGGGTGACCTGGCGCTCATCGGACGTCCCTTGAAGGGCCGTATCGTCGCCACTCGTCCGGGCCACACCATCAACACCCAACTGTCTAAGAAAATCCGTCAGGAGCTGCGTTACCAGAACGTTCAGGCCCCCATCTATGACCCGAACAAGGAGCCGCTCTATGACATCAACCAGATACGCGCCATGCTGCCCCACCGCTATCCCATGCTCCTCGTTGACAAAATCATCGAGAAGGGCAAGAAGCACATTGTGGGCATCAAGAACGTCACTGTCAACGAACCGTTCTTCCAGGGGCATTTTCCCCATGAGCCCATCATGCCCGGTGTGCTCCAGGTCGAGGCAATGGCCCAGGTGGGCGGCATCCTCGTGCTGAGCAGCGTCGAGGATCCTGAGAACTACTCGACCTACTTCCTGAAGATTGACAATGTCAAATTCCGCAGCAAGGTAGTTCCTGGCGACACGCTCATTTTCCACCTGTCGCTGATGACGCCCATACGCCGCGGCACCGCCGTGATGAAGGGCTACGCCTTTGTGGGTGAGAAGATTGTAACCGAGGCCGAGTTCATGGCACAGATCGTCAAAAATTAGTCACTAGTCCCTAGTCCATAGTCACTAACATGACTGACAACAGAAAACTGACAACTAAAAACTGACAACTAAATATGGATATCCATCAGTTTGCCGTCGTCCACCCTGACGCTAAAATTGGGGAAAATGTAAAAATAGGTCCGTTCGTGACCATCGATGCCAATGTCGAGATCGGTGACGGCACCATCATCGACAGCGGAGCCGTCGTGCGCAGCGGTGCACGCATCGGCAAGAACTGCCACATCCACGCCAATGCCGTGGTCGGCGACATACCCCAGGACCTCAAGTTCCAGGGCGAGGACACCGTGGCCATTATCGGCGACGGCACCGTCATCCGCGAGTTTGTCACCATCCACCGCGGCACAGCGTCCCGAGGCAAGACCGTCGTTGGCAACAACTGCCTGATTATGGCTTATTGCCATGTGGCACACGACTGCATCGTGGGAGACCACGTCATCATGTCCAACTCGGCCCAGCTTGCCGGCGAGGTCGAGGCTGGCGACTGGGCTATCATCGGTGGCGGTGCTCTCGTACACCAGTTCACCAAGATTGGCTGTCACGTGATGATCCAGGGTGGCGCACTGGTCAACAAGGACATCCCGCCCTATTGCATGGCTGCACGCTACCCCATTGCCTATGAGGGCGTGAACAAGGTGGGCCTGCACCGTCGCGGCTACACCAGCGAGCAGATCGACGCCATTGCCGACATTTACCGCACCATCTATGACTCGGGTCTGAATATCACCCAGTCTCTTGATGAGGCCGTAAAATTGCCCGCCAGCCCCGAGCGCGACATCATCATCGACTTTGTGCGCGCCAGCAAGCGAGGCATCGTCCGCAAGCCGTGATGTGAGCTACGCTAGCAGGTTAGAAATCAGATTGATATCTGCGTTCCTATCGCCTCACGTTAAGACGCAAAGATAATTGTTAAGATGACATCCGCATTCCTATTGTATTTAATGGGAATGCGGATGCCTCTATAAACGTTAACCTTTATTCATTAACCTGCGAGCGCAGCGAGCTTTTACTGGGCCGATTCGATGGCCTGGAGTTTGTCGGCTTCGCCCAGCTTGTAGTAGATGTCGCGCAGGGCGTTGATCAAGTCAGGATTGTTGGGATTGATGGCATAGGATTTCTCCAAATAGGGCAAAGCCTCGCGATACATGGGGTTGACGAGCTCGGCCAACCGCTTGCCGTAGAGGTGACTATTCTGCCGTGTTTCCTGTGCCTTGTTATAGAAGTATCGTCCCACATTGAACAGGCCACTGGCATTGCTGTCATTCAGCTCGACACATCGCCGGTAATAGGGAAACGCATCATAGATGTTCTCCTTGCTCTCAACGACCAGTCCCTTGACGTTATACAACTCGTCATCATCGGGATTGACCGCCAGGGCCTCGTCTATCAGATCATTGGCACCCGGATAGTCTCCACGAGCGATGTAATCGTTGATCAAGATGCGGATGTACTGCGGATCACTGGTGCCGAACTTGAGGAAAGCCTCCCAAGCAAGCCTGACCACTTCACTCTCATTGCCCAAGTCATTCAAGCACACCAGGGCGTAGTCATAGGCCTCCTTGTGGTTGTAACCCGAGTGGCGCGCCACGCTGAAGAGGCGCACGGCGTCGATCGTGTCGGCGCGCTGCCAGGCAGCAATACCCTGATAATACCTCACCTCTGCCACCAGGCTGTCGGGCTTGATCCATCGCGGGTCATCGCTGCGGGCAGCCAACTGACAATAGTCCTCCCATGCCTTATAGGCACCGTCCCAGTCCTTGACATTATACAGTTCGGTGCCCACGATGCGGTAGTTGTCGTGGTGTTCCACCATTCGGTTAATGATTTCCTTGCTGTATTTGGTCTTTACCTTGGGTCGCTTGGTCTTCTTGTCGATGACGGGCTCTCCCTTCTTGTCCAGGATGCGGACGGTATCAAGACGCAATGCCTCGAGACCGTAATCATAGGCGTCAAGCAGGGTGTGGCCCATTGTCTTGATGTCAATCTTTTTACCCACGCGACGGTTGTCAATGTACTTGTCATACTGCTCAATCTTGATGCGGTTGGCAAGCGACCATGTCTCGGCACGCTCACGGGTCTCCTCGTGAGTCAATGCAGGCTTCAGCTTAGCGAATGCCTTGTTGTAGCTGTCGACCGTCGTCGACAATCCTGAAATGGCTTTCTTTGCCTCATCGACAGACAGATGCTGGGCTGTTGCATCAAGCGACATCCATACCTGAATGACAAGACAAATCAATATGATGGTTATCTTCTTCACGTTCATGATTCCTTAGAAATTTGGCGACAAAATTACTCTTTTTTCCTTTCTCGTGCAAATGCCTTGCCGAATACCATTTCTTGTACCTTCACAGCCCGAGCGAGACATATTCATCAGTGACAGCGCAAAAATGAGATATTCCCACAATTTGAAAGGGATTTCTGCGTTAAGTATATATAATAAAAGCATCAATGAAATCTCAACACCGCATATTGTCTTTGCTGGCGTGCCTCTTGTGCGCCTCCATCGCTTTTTCCCAAGTTAAAATCACCGGCAAGGTCACCGACAACGCCGGTGAACCCATAGAATTTGCCACGGTGCGCATGATCGGCACAGCCGTGGGCACCAACACCGATATCAAGGGCACATACGAGCTGACCGTCCCCAAGGCCGACACGCTGACGGTAGAGTTTTCCTGCCTGGGCTACAAGACGGTGACGCGCCAGCTTATCAAGCCCGAAAGCACGGTGACCCTGAACCTCAAGCTCTATGAGACGACACTTGAATTGGGTGAAGTGGAAATCACCGAGTACAAGAAACAGACCTCGGGCATGCAGGGCATTGATGTGGATATGCTGAAACGCACACCTGACGCCTCGGGCGGCAGCGTCGAGGCGGTACTTACTACCATGGC
Organism: Sodaliphilus sp.; assembly: GCA_045114065.1. Taxonomy (GTDB): domain Bacteria; phylum Bacteroidota; class Bacteroidia; order Bacteroidales; family Muribaculaceae; genus Sodaliphilus. Next base: position 11,688 of record JBGUJU010000207.1, on the reverse strand, counting down.
AGGTGTCAGTTCCAAGAACGAGATGAGCTCGCAGTACATGGTGCGTGGTGGCTCCTATGACGAGAATAGCGTCTATATCAACGGCATTGAGGTCTATCGCCCGCAGCTCATCAGCTCGGGACAGCAGGAGGGTATGAGCATCATCAACCCCGACATGGTGCGCAAGGTCGATTTTTCGACTGGCGGTTTCAGTGCCGCCTACGGCGACAAGATGTCGTCGGTTCTCGACATCACCTATCGCGAGCCTCAGGCCTTTGAGGGTGCTGTGGCAGCCAGCATCCAGGGCGGCAGCCTGATGCTGGGACACAGCACAGGCCACTACTCCCAGATGCACGGCTTGCGCTACAAACGCAACTCGTCGCTGATGGGTTCGCTGGAGAGCAAGGGTGAGTATGACCCGCAATACTTCGACTACCAGACAAGCCTCGTCTTCAAGCCATCTGCAAGGCTGCGTATCGCCCTGCTGGGCAACGTGAGCATCAACGATTACCGTTTCACGCCCGTCAACCGCGAGACCAGCTTCGGTACCAGCCAGGATGTGAAATCATTCACCGTCTATTTTGACGGCTATGAGAAGGACAAGTTCCAGACCTACTTTGGTGCCGGTGCCATCACCTACCTGTTCAACGACAAGGGTACCGACCTGACGCTTCAGGGTTCGGGTTATCGCACCGACGAGCTCGTGGCCTATGACATCCACGGCGAGTACTGGCTGGACGAGGCAGGTGAGGAAACGGGTGTCGGCAAGTATCATGAGCACGAGCGCACCCGCCTCAAGATGAATGTGATGGACCTGACCCTCAGGGGCAATATCGGCATCAACCAGAACAGTATCTCCTATGGCGTCTCGATGCGCAACGAGAACATCTATGACCGTTCACGTCAGTGGCAATGGCGCGATAGTGCAGGCTACTCCCTGCCCCACATCCCCGACCAGGTCAATGTCATCTTTACCGAGTCATCAAGCAATGACTTGAAAACGACACGCATGGCGGGTTGGCTCATGGACACATGGCGCTTCTCCTCCGACGCCGGCTTCTGGTCACTGAACGCTGGCTTGAGGCTGTCACACTGGAACTTCAACGGCGAGACCCTAGTGTCGCCACGTGTGAGCCTGGGCTTCGTACCCGAGCGTAACGGCAACCTGTCGCTGCGACTCTCGGGCGGCGTCTATTACCAAGCTCCATTCTACAAGGAATACAGGCAGCAGCTTATGGACACTTTGGGCAACCGCACCATCCTGCTGAACAAGAACATCAAGTCACAGCGCAGTATCCAGGTCATCCTGGGCAGCGACTACACGTTCAGGGCGCTCGACCGCCCTTTCAAATTGACAGCCGAAGCCTACTATAAGAACCTCAGCAACCTCATCCCCTACGAGATCGACAACCTGAAGCTCATCTATAGCGGTGTCAATTCTTCCAAAGGCTATATCGCCGGCCTCGACTTGAAATTGTTCGGTCAGTTCGTCGAGGGTTCCGACTCCTGGATCAGCTTCTCGCTGATGAAGACGCAAGAAGATCTCAACGGCGTCAAGGTACCTCGCCCTACTGATCAGCGGTACAGCTTCGCCATGTTCTTCACCGACTACTTTCCCAACATCCCGCGCCTGAAGTTCAGCCTCAGGGGCATCTTGAGCGACGGTCTGCCCACCACAGCGCCCCACATGACGCGTGACGAAGGCTACGTCCGCCAACCCTCCTACAAGCGCGTGGACGCCGGACTGAGCTTTGAGCTCGTGGGCAAGGACAACCGTCCCTACAGCGGCGTGTTGAGCCACTTCAAGGAAATCTGGCTGGGTCTTGACTGCTTCAACCTGTTGGACATCTCCAACGTGAGCAGCTACTATTGGATCACCTCTATCAGGAACATCCAGTATGCTGTTCCCAACTACCTGACGCGCCGCCAAATCAACGTCCGCCTCTCGGCGTCGTTCTAGAAATAGAAACTATAATTACTATAGATACTATAGTTGCTATAGATATTTTTAACAAAAAGATAAAGAATAAAAAGATTTTATTATCTTTGTGGTTTAGTTAGAAAACGTTTATTATCAACCAATAAAATTAGAACCAAAAATCATGGCAAAACCTTATGTAATCGGTATCGACATGGGCGGCACGAACACCGTCTTTGGCATCGTGGACGCTCGCGGTAATGTAATCGCAAGCAATTCTATCAAGACTGCTAAACACAGCGACTTCAATGACTACATCGATGAGCTTCACACCGAGCTGTCACGCTTGATCAAGGAAGCTGGCGCTGAGGACAAGATCAATGGCATCGGCATCGGTGCTCCTAACGGCAACTACTATACTGGTCTGATCGATCAGGCTCCGAACCTGCCCTGGCCCAGCCCCATCCCCCTGGCCGAGATGGTGACCAAGAAATTCGGCATCCCGTGCTTGATTACCAATGACGCGAACGCTGCAGCTATCGGCGAGATGACCTATGGCGTGGCCCGCGGTATGAAGGACTTCATCATGATCACCCTGGGCACCGGTGTGGGCAGCGGTATCGTTGTGAACGGCCAGATGGTTTACGGCCACGACGGCTTTGCCGGCGAGCTGGGTCACGTGATTGTGAAACGTACTAACGGCCGCCAGTGTGGTTGTGGCCGCACGGGCTGTCTGGAAGCCTATTGCTCGGCAACGGGTGTGGCTCGCACAGCACGCGAATTCCTGGAGCTGCGCAAGGAGCCTTCCAAGCTGCGCGACTATGACATCGAGACCATTACGAGCAAGGATGTATATGACTGCGCTATCGCTGGCGACCAGCTTGCCAAGGAAATCTTTGAGTACACGGGTACCATCCTGGGTGAGGCACTTGCCGATTTCACGGCATTCTCAAGCCCCGAGGCCTTTGTACTGTTTGGCGGTCTGACCAAGAGCGGTGACCTGATCATGAATCCCGTGAAGGAAGCTTTCGAGCGCAATGTGCTGGGCATCTACAAGGGCAAGGTGAAGATCCTCATCAGCGAGCTCAAGGAGAGTGATGCTGCTGTGCTTGGCGCCAGCGCCCTGGGTTGGGAAGTCAAGGAGTAAATCATTGCAGTGACCAATCATGAAGAAGTTCTTATCTGTACTGCTGCTTGCAGTCGTGTGCTGCGGTGTGTTCTCCTGCAACGAGAAGCCCAAGAGCTACAAGTTCGTGAAAATTACCGCCGACGGTAAGGAAGAAGTGGAGAAAATTGAGGCCAAGAACGACACTGATGCGTTGAACTTGTATCTGGAACGCATCGAGAAGATCATCATCGCCAACCTCGATAAGGGGGACGAGCAGCCGTTCAAGGCGATGTATGTCATCTCGCCCGACGGTGACACGCTCAACACCAACAAGGAGCTACTCAGGACTGTCTCTTCATCGTTGCCGGTCATGGCTCCCGACCCCAAGACCGGGCAAGAGAAGTTGAAGTAATACTTCCCGCGCGCAGCCCGACAGACTGCGACCAATTCATGTACTGACACAAGAAACCCCGCACCAACTGGTGCGGGGTTTCTTGCAGTATTGTTTGCAAATCGCAGTAATGTGCGCGTGCGTGATTTACTCTTCGGCCTTGGGAGCCTCGGCTGCGGCAGCGGGAGCTGCTTTCTTGCGGCTGCGACGAGTGCTCTTCTTGGCAGCGGCCTTCTCCTGACCCTTAGCCTCGAGCATAGCCTCATTGAAGTCAACGAGCTCAATGAAGCAAGTCTTGGCGTTGTCACCCAAGCGGTTGCCCAGCTTGAGGATGCGGGTGTAGCCACCGGGACGGTCGGCCACCTTAGCGGCAACGGTCGAGAACAGTTCCTTAACGGCCTCCTTGTTCTGGAGGTGCTTGAACACGAGGCGACGCGATGCAGTGGTGTCCTCCTTGGTCCTGTTGATCAGGGGCTCAGCATACATGCGCAGGGCCTTAGCCTTGGCGAGGGTCGTGATGATGCGCTTGTGCATGATGAGGGAGATGGTCATGTTGGCCAACATGGCATCACGGTGGGCGCTCTTACGGCTCAGGTGGTTGAATTTCTTATTATGTCTCATCGTTATTATTCTTTTTCTAATTTGTATTTAGTGATATCCATGCCAAAGTGCAGATTGAGGGTGGCCAGCAATTCCTCCAGCTCGCTGAGCGACTTCTTACCGAAGTTGCGGAACTTGAGCAGGTCGGTCTTGTTGTAAACCACGAGTTCTCCAAGCGTCTCGACTTCTGCCGACTTGAGGCAGTTGAGTGCGCGCACAGAGAGGTCCATGTCAATCAGTTTGGTCTTGAGCAGTTGCCTCATCTTGAGTACCTCCTCATCAAACTCCTCATTACCGTTGACCTCGGTGTTATCGAGAACGATTTCACGGTCGGTGAAGAGCTGGAAGTGCTGAATCAGAATCTCGGCAGCGCCCTTGAGAGCGTCCTTGGGGTGAATGGAACCGTCGGTAGTGATCTCAATGATGAGCTTCTCGTAGTCGGTCTTCTGCTCGACACGGAAGTTCTCGACCGTGGTCTTCACGTTCAAGATGGGCGTGTAAATCGAGTCGATGGCGATCACGTCGATGGGATCGTTGGCATTCTTGTTCTCCTCGGACGACCTGTAACCCCTACCCTTGTTGATAGAGAGTTCCATCTGGAACCCACAGGAGGGATCGATGTGGCAGATCTCAAGATCGGGGTTCAACACCTCGAATGCGCTGAGCACCTTGCCAATATCGCCGGCCTTGAAGACGCTCTGACCTGAAACCTTGACAACGGCCTTCTCGGAGTCGGTGTCTTCGACAATGCGTTTGAGGCGCACCTTCTTGAGGTTGAGGATGATGTTGGTGACATCTTCCCTTACACCAGCGATGGTAGCGAACTCGTGCTGCACGCCATCAATGCGGATGCCGCAAATTGCGAAGCCTTCGAGTCCCGAGAGCAGGATGCGGCGCAGGGCATTACCGATGGTGATACCGTAGCCAGGCTCCAAGGGACGGAACTCAAACTTGCCGAACGTGTTGTCGGCTTCCAACATTAAGACTTTGTCGGGTTTCTGGAATGCTAAAATAGCCATGGATAAGAAATTTTTACTGTTTAGAATACAACTCGACGATCAACTGTTCCTTGATGATCTCGGGAATTTCATCACGAACGGGCATGTGCAGGAGCTTGCCTCCCTTGATGCTCTCGTCCCACTCGATCCAGGAATACTTGCTGTGGTTAAAGCCAGCGAGTGCATCCTGAATGACCTCAAGAGACTTGGATTTCTCACGTACAGCGACAACCTGACCCTCGCTAACAGAGTAGGAAGGAATGTTGACAACCTTACCGTCGACGGTGATGTGACGATGCAGGACGAGCTGACGTGCAGCAGCGCGCGTGGGGGCAATGCCCAGACGATAAACGATGTTATCAAGTCTTGCCTCGAGCAACTGCAGGAGAACCTCACCAGTAACGCCCTTCATGCGCGAAGCCTTGTTGAAGAGGTTACGGAACTGGCGCTCAAGAACACCATAGGTGTACTTAGCTTTCTGTTTTTCGCGAAGCTGGGTACCGTACTCCGACATCTTGCGGCGACGGTTGGTACCATGCTGGCCCGGAGGATAGTGCTTCTTCTCGAAGTACTTGTCTTCACCGAAGATGGGTGCATCCAGTTTACGGGCAATCTTAGTTTTAGGACCGGTGTATCTAGCCATAGTCTTTTTAATAATTAATTAACATTGTGAATTGGAATCGCTTCAGTGCAGCCGCGATTGCAGAGAGGTCGTTAAAATGCAATCCATTCACTGAGAGAGATTCGCGAAAAAAGTTTGTTAATAAAAACAGTTGTTAAAACAGTTTTCTTGAGGGAAGCGCCTAACTCTCTTAGACCCTTCTTCTCTTGGGAGGACGGCATCCGTTGTGGGGCAGCGGAGTGACGTCGATGATCTCGGTGACAGCGATGCCTGCGCCATGGATGGTGCGGATGGCGGACTCACGGCCGTTACCCGGACCCTTGACATAGGCCTTCACCTTGCGCAAACCGAGGTCGTAAGCGACCTTTGCACAGTCCTCAGCAGCCATCTGAGCGGCGTAGGGGGTGTTCTTCTTAGAACCACGGAAACCCATCTTGCCGGCTGATGACCATGAGATGACCTGTCCCTCGCTGTTAGCGAGGCAAACAATGATGTTGTTGAATGAAGAATGAACGTGCAGTTGACCAACACCGTCAACGCGAACGACTCTCTTCTTAGCTGCGACTGTCTTTTTAGCCATAGTAATTCAATAATGTTATTTAGTAGCTTTCTTCTTGTTAGCAACAGTTTTCTTGCGTCCCTTGCGGGTGCGAGCATTGTTCTTGGTGCTCTGACCACGAACGGGGAGACCGTTGCGGTGACGGATGCCGCGATAGCAACCGATGTCCATCAATCGCTTGATGTTCATCTGGACCTCGCTGCGCAGGTCACCTTCCACTTTGTATTCATTACCGATCACCTCACGAACGGCTGCTGCCTCGGCGTCGGTCCAGTCCTTAACACGGGTGTTCTCGTCGACACCTGCCTTCTTCAGGATGGTTGCGGCTGAGCTGCGCCCGATACCGAAGATGTAGGTCAAGGCGATGACGCCGCGCTTGTTTTGGGGAATATCAACCCCGACAATTCTTACTGCCATATATTAAATTCAAAATTTTTTGCAAAGTTAATACTTTTTTTTATCCCTGACGCTGTTTGAACTTGGGATTTTTTTTATTAATCACGAACAAGCGCCCCTTGCGGCGTACAATCTTGCAGTCTTCGTTGCGCTTCTTGATAGATGCTCTAGTTTTCATAATGATATGATATCTTGTGATTTTGTTATTTATATCTGAATGAGATTCGGCCTTTGGTCAAATCGTAGGGAGACATCTCCACCCTCACCTTGTCACCGGGCAGGATCTTGATGTAATGCATACGCATCTTGCCGCTGATGTGAGCGGTGATCTGGTGTCCGTTCTCGAGTTCCACGCGGAACATCGCATTGGATAATGCCTCAACGATTGTACCGTCTAATTCTATTGCTGTCTGTTTAGCCATATAAAATTGTTGTTAACGTTAATGTGTCTATTAATAATCCATGAAATTCCAATCAGATGAACCTCTCGCCCAGGACCTCCTTGATACCGTCGAACGAGGACAGGATGTCGGGCTTGCCATGATGGATGGCGATGGAGTGCTCAAAGTGGGCACTCGGCTTGCGGTCTCGGGTGCGGGTGGTCCATCCGTCGCGCTCGGTAATGATGTTCTTACTACCCATATTGATCATGGGCTCGATGGCAATCGTCATTCCGTTGCGCAACAACGGTCCTGTTCCACGTCGTCCGAAGTTGGGAACCTCGGGATCCTCGTGCAGCTTGCGCCCTACCCCATGTCCGCACATCTCGCGCACGACACCGTAGTTGTGACGCTCGCAATATTGCTGGATGGCATGGGAGATGTCACCGATGCGGTTGCCGGGCACGGCGTGCTCGATACCGACATAGAGTGACTCCTTGGTAACGCGGAGCAGCTGGAGGGTCTCCTCGGCAACATTGCCGACACAGAAGGTGTAGGTGCTGTCGCCGTTGAACCCCTCGGGGGTGACGGCGCCGCAGTCACAGGACACGATGTCGCCATCCTCGAGTACATAGTTCGACGGGATGCCATGCACCACCACCTCGTTGACCGAGGTGCAGAGCGTGGCGGGAAAGCCGTACAGTCCCTTGAAACCGGGCGTGCAGCCTTGGGAACGGATATACTCTTCAGCGATTTGATCCAGGCGACGCGTGGTCACACCAGGAGCGACCCACTTGGCCACCTCGGCCAGTGTGCCTGCAACGACCAGATTAGCCTTGCGCAGCATCTCGATCTCCTCGTCTGTCTTGAGATATATCATAGTTTGATTGAAAATCCTATTAAAGACACATTACGTCATTTAGCGGTTGCGACCCTTGAGTTTACCAGACTTCATCAGACCATCATAGTGGTGCATCATGAGGTGGGTCTCGATCTGCTGGAGGGTGTCAAGAACGACACCGACGGTGATCAGCAGCGAGGTACCACCGAAGAACTGAGCAAACTGCTGGTTGATGCCGAAGTAGCGGGCGAATGCCGGCAGAATGGCAACAATACCCAGGAAGAGAGAACCCGGCAGAGTGATGCGGGACATGATCGAGTCAAGATACTCGGCGGTCTTGGTACCCGGCTTGATACCGGGGATGAAACCGCTGTTCTTCTTCATCTCCTCGGCCATCTGGGTGGGACGCACGGTGATGGCGGTATAGAAGTAGGTGAAGGCGACGATCATGAGGAAGTACACCACATTGTACCAGATACCGTTCATGTCACCGAAGTTGCGTGAAATCCAACCACCGATACCGGAAGCGTCCTGACGGGCACCGAAGCCAGCAAGAGTGATGGGGATGAACATCAGAGCCTGGGCAAAGATGATGGGCATCACGTTAGCAGCATTGACCTTCAAGGGAATGTACTGGCGGGCACCACCATACTGCTTGTTGCCCACGATGCGCTTGGCATACTGCACGGGGACCTTGCGGGTACCCTGGGTCAGCATGACTGCACCGGCGGTAACGGCGAACAGGATGACGATTTCCACGAGGAACATTACCAGACCACCTTGAGCGGTGTTCAGACGACTGGTGAACTCTTGAACGATAGCACCGGGGAAGCGGGCAAGAATACCCACGAGAATGATGATGGAGATACCGTTACCGATACCCTTGTCGGTCATCTTCTCACCGAGCCACATGATCATCATGGCGCCGGCGGTGAGCACTACCGACAAGAAGATCAACATCGGCCAGTTGCCCATGATGTTGGCGCTTCCACCGGCTGCGTTAACCTGATACTGGAGGTTAGCCAGATAGGCGGGAGCCTGGAACAACAGGATGAACACGGTCAAGTAGCGGGTATACTGGTTGAGCTTCATGCGACCGCTCTCACCCTCGCGCTGCATCTTCTGGAAGCTGGGCATGATCATGCCAGCCAATTGGATAACGATCGACGCGGTGATGTAGGGCATGATACCCAACGCGAAAATCGAGGCCTGGCCGAATGCACCGCCCGAGAACATGTCGAGCAGCTGCATCAGACCACTGTCGGTAAACTTGCGCATGGCTTCAAGGTCGGCGGGGTTGATACCGGGCAATACCACATGGCATCCAAAGCGATAAATCACGATGAACAGGAATGTGGTGACGAGGCGCTTGCGCAGGTCCTCAATCTTCCAGATGTTCTTTAATGTTTCAATGAGTTTCATCGTCGGGTTAGAGTTTTACGATTGAGCCACCGGCAGCGGTGATGATCTCCTCGGCCTTCTTGGAGAAGGCATGGGCTTCAACTTCAATCTTGTGGTTAAGCTGACCCTGGCCCAAAATTTTAATAAGTTGGTTCTTGCGCACCATACCAGCCTGGAGCAGGTCGGCAACGGTGATTTTCTCGAGGCCATTCTTCTCGGCGAGAGCCTCCAGGACAGCAACGTTGATGGCCTTATACTCCACGCGGTTGATGTTCTTGAAGCCACCCTTGGGGACACGGCGCTGCAGAGGCATCTGGCCGCCTTCGAAGCCGACCTTCTCCTTGTAACCTGAGCGTGACTTTGCACCCTTGTGACCACGAGTCGATGTACCGCCCTTGCCCGAACCGGGACCACGGCCAATGCGACGTTTCTTCTTATTTGAACCTACAGCAGGTTTTAAATCATGTAATTCCATAATGTAGTTTACTTGTTTTGATGTTTAAAGAGTTAATCCACATTGGTGACTTCCACCAGATGACGAACTGCGTTGACCATACCCAGTACCTGAGGGGTAGCCTCGAGGGTAACGGTGTGGTTCAGTTTCTTGAGACCCAGTGCATCGAGGGTCTTCTTTTGGCGAGCCGGACGATTGATGCGGCTTTTCACTTGCTTAATCTGTATCTTAGCCATAACTATCAAACAAATTATTAACCGTTAAACACCTTGTCCACAGTAACGCCGCGATAGTGAGCCACGGTAGCCGGGCTGCGCATCTCGTCGAGAGCCTTGAGCGTAGCCTTCACGAGGTTGTGGGGGTTGCTCGAGCCCTTGGACTTACAAATAACATCGGTAACACCCACCGTCTCAAAGACGGCACGCATAGCACCACCAGCCTTCACACCGGTACCGGCGCTGGCGGGCTTCATGATGATGCGGCTGCCGCCGAACTTGGCGACTACCTCATGAGGAATGGTGCCCTTGTGAACGGGGACCTTGATCAGGTTCTTCTTGGCCATCTCAGTACCCTTGGAGATTGCCGTGGTGACTTCGTTGGCCTTACCCAAGCCGTAGCCGATAACGCCATTACCGTCGCCGACAACCACGATGGCTGCGAAGGTGAACGTGCGGCCACCCTTGGTGACCTTGGTGGTGCGGTTGATAGCTACCAGACGCTCCTTGAGTTCGGCGTCAGCAGCGACCTTTACTCTATTATTTTTCTTCAGCATGATGTTGTTTCTTTAGAATTTAAGTCCGCCTTTGCGTGCGCCGTCGGCCAACGATTTAACTCTACCATGGAACAGGAAGCCATTACGGTCAAACACAACGGTGTTGATACCGGCCTCGAGGGCCTTCTTAGCAACGGCCTCGCCGACCTTAGCGGCGATCTCGCTCTTGTTGCCCTCGGTGATACCCTTAGATGAAGCTGAGCACAGGGTGTTGCCAGCTACGTCGTCGATGACCTGGGCATAAATTTGCTTATTGCTGCGGAAGACACACAGCCTGGGACGCTGAGCCGTACCACTGATGCGGCCACGGATGCGAGCCTTGATCTTGTTTCTTCTATCAGATTTGGATATCATATTGTTTCCTTTCTACTTAATTATTTGGCAGCTGCCGTTTTACCAGACTTGCGGCGAATAACTTCGCCAACGAACTTAACACCTTTACCCTTGTAAGGCTCGGGCTTGCGGAAGGAGCGGATCTTGGCACAGATTTGTCCCAGGAGCTGCTTGTCGCACGATTCGAGGGTGATGAGCGGGTTCTTGTTACGCTCGGTCTTAGCATCCACAGTAACCTCGGGCGGCATCTTCAAGTAGATAGCGTGTGAGTAACCGAGAGCCAGCTCGAGAACTTGTCCGTTGCTGGTGGCACGGTAACCGACGCCGACAATTTCCAGTTCTTTCTTGAAACCCTGGCTAACGCCGACAACCATGTTGTTGATCAGCGCACGGTAGAGACCGTGCTGAGCGCGTGACTCGCGCTCGTCGTTGGGGCGGCTCACCTTGATTTCATTGTCTTCAACCTCGACAGTGATGTTGGGATTCAGGGTCTGCTTGAGCTCGCCCTTGGGGCCCTTCACGATGAGGATGTTGTCCTTTTGCTCAACAGTAACGCCAGCGGGGATGGCGATGTGCAATTTACCAATTCTTGACATAGCTAATCTCCTCCATTAATAAACGTAACACAAAACCTCGCCACCGATCTTCTGGGCCTTGGCCTCCTTGTTGGTCATCACGCCCTTAGAAGTCGAGAGGATGGCAATACCTAAACCGTTGAGCACGCGCGGCATGTCCTTGTAGCCAGTGTACTGGCGCAGGCCGGGCCTTGAAACGCGTGTGAGGCACTTGATGGCGCTGACATGGTCGATGTTGTCATACTTAAGCGCGATCTTGATAGTGCCACGGGGAGAGTTCTCTTCCTCGACGAACTTGTAGTTCAGGATGTAACCCTGGTCGAAGAGGATCTTGGTGATCTCCTTTTTGAGCTTGGAAGAA